>JAPLCQ010000117.1 GCA_026392115.1 Armatimonadota bacterium
TCCTCGAGAAGGCTCGCGAGCTGGGCGCCGACCAGGTGGCCACGGGCCACTACGCCGTCATCGATCAGGCGCCGGGCGGCAGGTGGCGGCTGAGCGAGTCGGCGAACCGCGCCAAGGACCAGTCGTATGTCCTCTACTGCCTGACGCAGGAGGCCCTCGCCCGCACGCTGTTGCCGCTGGGGGGCATCGCGGACAAGGCGGAGACACGCCGCATCGCCGCGGAACTGGGTATGGCGGTCTCGACAAAGCCGGACAGCCAGGATATCTGCTTCGTTGGCCCGGACGGCTATGCCGCGGTGCTCGGCGACCTGGCGCCGGAAGCGCTGGAACCGGGCGAGATCGTCGACCGATTCGGAACCATCCTGGGCATTCACGACGGCATCGGCCGGTACACGGTGGGGCAGCGCCGAAGGTTGCCCGCCTCCTCTACGGGTCCGCTCTACGTCACGGCCATCGACGCCCCGACGCGCCGTGTGATCGTCGGAACGGCCGATCAGGTCTTCGCTGACCGGTGCATTGTGGGCGCGATCAACTGGGTCTCCGTCGTTGAGCCCGCGAAACCGCTTGCAGTGAGCGTGCGCATCCGTTATAATGCCACAGTACAGGCGGCGCGTATCAGCGCGCCACGTTCCGACGGGCGCGTTGAGTGCCGGTTCGACGAACCGCAGCGTGCCGTTACGCCCGGCCAGTCGGCCGTGTTCTACCATGACGGCGTTGTGCTGGGCGGCGGAGTTATACAGTCGGTTCGAGCCGAAGAGCGAGGAGACGTCATTGACCGCGCGTGACATCGTCGAGGTCGTTCTTGCTGCTGTAGTCGTGGCCAACCTGGTGGCCGTCGGTGTCGGCATGCTGGTCATCATCCGGCGTATGGGCGATCTGACCCATGTGACCCAAGCCGCCATCGCCCAGATCGAGGGCGAGGTCGCCGAAACGCTCACCGAGGCCCGCAAGGCGCTGACCGAAGTCCAGGCGCTCTCGGCATCGGTAGTGGAGGTCACGAGCCAGCACCTGGTGCCGACGCTGGAGGCGCTGAAGGTCGCGGCCGAGCGAATTGACGCCCTCGGCGCCACGCTGCAGGAGAGCGCGGTGTCCGTCCGCAAGGTGACGGCCGCCGCGGAGAGCATCGCCACTCCGACGGCCGCGCTGGTCTCGGCGACGAGGCTGTTTGCGTCGCGTGGCGGGCGTGCCGGGCTCCTTACCGCCCTGGCTGGAGCGGCCGCGAAGGCTCTCTTCGCCGGACGGCGACACCATGACGCGGGCCCATCGTAGAGACAGTAGTAGACGCATTAAATCCCTGGAGGTGCACTGTGGAGACTCAGGATACTGAGAAGAGCGTGTTGATGAGCATACTGGCGGGCATCGGCGTCGGCGTTCTGGTTGGCGCCATCGCCGGCCTGCTGCTCGCGCCAAAGGCCGGTCCCGAGACGCGCGATGAGATCGGCAAGTCGCTCACCGACCTTGGCCACAAGATCGGCGATTTGAGCCAGCAGGTGGCGACCAAGGTGAAGGCGGTCGTCGAGACCGCCAGAGCCGCGGAGACGGCCGCTCCCGAGGAGACCGCCGCGGTCTGAGCCCGACCCGCCGGCAAGGGCGCGCCGCGTGCGCTCCCTTGCCGACAGGCGCGGCGCACCCGGTGCCGATGGAATCACAAGACTTCTCCCGAGGCCCTCAGAACCTCTCCCAGTGGCTGCTCGGGCTCCCTTGGCGGCGTCTCGTCACGGGGCTCGCTGTACTAGCCGCATGGGTCGCGTTCGTCTGGCGTGTGGCGGCAATCCTGCCTCCGTTCCTCATCGCCCTCTTCGCCGCTGCGCTCCTGGACCCGGTGGTCTGCCGCATGGAGAAGCGTGGGGTGCCGCGACAGAGGGCCGTGGGCGCCATCTTTCTGCTCTTCTTCGCAACGATCGCGCTAGCGGGCATCCTGCTGGTGCCGGCTGTCGTCCGGCAGACCTCCGACCTCGTCACCAACCTGCCGCAGTACGGCGACTCCGCTTCGCAGTACTTCTCGTCGCAGTCCAGGCGCGCCGACGAGTGGTACCGCGGCAACGAGAAGACCCTGCGGGCGATGGGAATGGTGGAGTCGCCGTCTGCCTACCTGTCCGGCCAGGCCGGGCCGATCTCCGAGCTGTTGCGCGGGTACCTGAGTTCCATCAACGGAGCCGTGTCGGCCGCGTTCGGCCAAATCCTATGGATCGCCATCATACCGCTCTCGCTCTTCTGGTTCCTTCTGGAGTTCCAGAAGATCAAGGCGGCCCTGCTTCGCTACGTGCCACGGACGAATCGGCACAAGGCCGCCCGGATGACGGACGAGGTCGTGGGCATTTTCGGCAAGTACGTGCGCGGGCTGACCAAGGTCTGCCTGCTCTACGGCTTGGGTGCAACGATCCTCTTCGCGCTTCTGCAGCTCCGGTACGGCCTGTTTCTGGGCGTTGCCGCCGGAGTGCTCTACGCTGTGCCGTATGTCGGGCCCGTGCTCGCCGTTGTCGGCGCGGCCTGCGTGGCGACGGTGATGCACAAGGGTGTGGGTCTGGTCGTGCTGACAGTGGTCCTGTTCCTGATCATGCACTTCGCATTCGACTATGGCGTCACGCCCAGAGTGGTCGGCGGGTCGGTCGGACTGCACCCGTTGGTGAACATTTTCGCGCTTATGGCCGGAGCGACGGCGTTCGGCGTGTGGGGAATGCTGTTGGCGGTCCCTGTGGCGGCCTCGCTCCTGCGCATCGTCGATGCGCTCTATCCAAGCCTGCTGCGTACGCATGATGCCGGCGTGGATTCCGTGAATGGGGCAAAGCCCGGGGAAATCGCCTGCTGAGCGCGTATCAGCGCGGGTCAGGCGGTACTCTGGTATCTAGAGCCGTCAGCCCAGTGTACAGTCATTGGTGCATCATCGGCGTAAATCGGGAACGAAACAAGGAGGGTCCGTTGGAGGTTATCCAGATCATCGTTGCAGAGGACGCAACCCTCATCCGGCGGCTCATTGTGAATATGCTCGCACGGGAGCCGGGCTTCGAGGTCGTCGGCGAAGCCGAGAATGGCCGAGAGGCGGTTGAGGTGGCCGAGGAGTCGGGGGCGGACGTGGTCGTTATGGACCTCGATATGCCCGTGATGAACGGCTTGGCGGCGGCCCGACGCATCACCGCCACGCAGCCGGAGACCAGCATTGTGCTCTTGACGGCGCACCACAACCTTGCGTCGGTGGCGGCCATGGCGGGCGCCAGCGAGTGCCTGCTCAAGTCCTGCAATCCCTCCGACCTCGTGGCCGCCGTCCGGCGCGCCTACGCCAACAGGACCAGTCGGCGACCCGACGCCGGCCAGCGGATGGTCTCCGACTTGAACCTGGGCGACATGGCGCTTCGCTTCGGCCTGACTGACCTGGAGGCTGCGGTGCTGGCGCGGGCTGCCGACACGAACCTGACGTACAAGGCGATCGCGGCGCAGGTCCTCGGATCCGGCGGCAAAGCCCTCACTGAGGCGGCGGTGAAGCACACGGTCGAGCGGGTGATGAACAAGCTCGGCGTGGAGCCGCGCACCCGCGCCGCCCTGGTGCGGTACGTCCTCAGCGAGGTCAAGGGGCACACGAACTCGCTCGACGACCTCTAGGGCCGGCCTCGATGCCGCAGACACGGTCGTCTCCAACCATCCACGCGCTGGTCGTCGACGATAACTCGGTGAACCGCAAGATGCTCTGTGCGCTCTGCGCTACCATGGGCATCGCGACGCAGTCGGCGGTGAACGGCCTCGCCGCCGTCAAGGCGTTCGCCGAAGATCGGTTCGACGTTGTCCTGATGGACTGTCGTATGCCCATCATGGATGGCCTTGAGGCGACCCGTGCCTTGCGCGCGTCCGAGGCGCCGGGCTGCCGCGTGCCCGTCCTGGCGGTCACGGCCAGCCAGCCGGGCCGTCACGCTGACGCGCGCCGTGAGGCCGGTATGGACGGTCTCGTGCGGAAGCCCATCAGGGTTGAGGAACTGGTGGCCGCGTTGGCGGCTGTTGGGATCGAGCTTCCGGCTCCCGCCCGCCCGGCCCAGGTGGTTCCGGAGCCCGAGATCGCGCTGACGCCGGAGTTGTTGGACCTGTTCGCGACGGAGGCCGGCAGCTATCTGGAGAAGCTGGCCACCGCCATGGCCGGCGGTGACGTAGCCGAGTGCATATCAGCCGCTCATGCCCTAAAGGGCATGGCGATGATGCTTCGGCTGGAGGAACTGGTGCGCGGGGCTCGATCCGTCGAGGTTCGGTGTCGCGCCACAAGCCGCCCTCCCCAGCCAGAGGCGCTCGCCGACCTGCGCGGGCGGGTGGAGGACGCGGT
>JAPLCQ010000049.1 GCA_026392115.1 Armatimonadota bacterium
AGGACCCCCCGTCCCGAGCCACCGCACCTGCGGGACCACTCCGCCCCGCCGTTCGGCGCGACGCCAACGGAAGCGCCGTGCGACGCGGAAGCGCGGCGGGCGGCTTACGGGGGGGCCTTCGGCCAAACGGCGGCCTCAGGATGACGGCACGGGAGGCAGGGCGCCTGTGCCCTTGCCGTCATCCTGACGCGAAGCGGAAGGATCCCCCGCCGCGAGCCGCCGGGCCTGCGGGACCATCCTGCCCCGCCGTTCAGCGCGACGCCAACGGAAGCTCCACGCAACGCGGAAGCGTTGCGCGCGGCTTACGAGGGGTCCTTCGGCCATACGGCGGCCTCAGGATGACGGCATGGGAACCAGGGCGCCGGGTTCAAGAGGATCACTTCTCCGACGTAGGAAAGTGATCCCCTTGAACCCTTCCCCGTCAAGAGGATCACTTCTCTGAGGTAGGAAAGTGATCCCCTTGAGCCCTTACCCGTCAAGGGGATCACTTCTCTGAGGTAGGAAAATGATCCCCTTGAGCCCTTCCCCATCAAGAGGATCACTTCTCTGACGTGGGAAAGTGATCCCCTTGAGCCCTTCCCCGTCAAGAGGATCACTTCTCTGACGTGGGAAAGTGATCCCCTTGAGCCCTTCCCCGTTGGACTGTCCCCCCGATTTGAGACACGGGTTCAAGATGCGACGGTGTGGTCCTGGGAGGTAGGATCGAATGAGAACGTCGCGCCGCCCCGCGGCCCTTGCCCTGCCGCGCCCCATGCCACCCATTGACTCCACCGCGCCGCGCCGATATACTGTGGGTGACAACCGAATACGACGGTCGTGGGAGCCGCGCCTTGATCGGTGCGGCGAAATGGGGGAAGCCGGTGCGATTCCGGTACAGTCCCGCTGCGGTGAAAGTCCGAATGCCCACCTGCGACCACATCACGCGGACCCTTCGCGAGAAAGGGTGTGATGGAACCGGCGGGCGCTACGGCGTTCCGCGGCTCACATCGCACCATTCCCTTCTGGGATGGTGCTTTTTGCTGCCACCGGTCCTCCCATTCCTCGTGAAGCCTAGCTCGACCGCTCGAGGAAAGGAGCCACATCCATGCGCAATTCGCGCACGCGGCCGGCCGGCTTTACCCTGATCGAACTGCTCGTCGTCATCGCCATCATCGCCATCCTGGCGGCCATCTTGTTCCCCGTCTTCGCACAGGCTCGGGAGAAGGCGCGACAGGCCTCCTGCTCGTCCAACCTGAAGCAGCTGGGCCTGGCCGAGGCGATGTACGTGCAGGACTACGATGAACTCCACATGCCGTACATCTACTACTCCGGCACGCAGGAGCGCTGGTGGTTCGGCGCCAAGGTGGGCGCGACCTTCGACAAGACCCAGGGCATGCTCTACCCGTACATGCGCAACCACCAGGTGCAGCGCTGCCCCAGCTTCACGGCGAAACCGCGCCTGGGCGACGGCAACGGGTATGGCTACAACTGGGGCTTCGTGGGGTCGGACTACTTCGTCGTCATGAACTACGCCTGGCCGCCGAGCAATCCGGCCGCGCTCTCCGCCATCGACTCGCCGTCAGCCAAGATCCTGATGGCGGACTCGGGCTTCTACAACACCCCGTGGTACCACGACGCCTCGTGCGCCCAAGTCTGCGAGACGCCTGGCATTGACCCGCCTTCGTTCTGGTGGGGCAACCCTTCCATCGACTTCCGCCACGTGGACAGCCGCAAGGTGGTTGATTCCGCGGCCTACACGGTCACCCATCTGGGAATGGCCAACACGCTCTTCTGCGACGGGCACGTGAAGGCCCTGAAGCAGGGAGCCGTGACCGAGGCGCTGTTCGTTCGGAACTAGCCCTCGACCGCCGGAGCGCCGTCCCGCTGAGCCGTGCCGGGCATCCGCGGGGCGGCGCCCTCGTCTCGAGGAAGCGGCTGGGCCGACGACGCCACCTTGTCGGCGATGGCCGAGACGTCGGCGTCGTCCAGCGGCGGCAGGTCCGCGATCTCCTTGAGGCCGAAGTAGTGCAGGAACTCCGGCGTGGTGACGTAGAGGATCGGCCGCCCCATGGTCGCTTTGCGGCCCGCGTCGGCGATGAGCCGCCGCTCCTGCAGCGTCTTCAGCACGCCGCCCACGGAGACGCCGCGCACGGCCTCGATCTCGGGCTGCGTGGTGGGCTGGCGATAGGCGATGACGGCCAGCGTCTCCAGGGCCGCCCGCGAGAGGCGCGAGTCGCTCCTTGCGGCCAGACGGGCCACGGTGTCGGCGTACTCGGTCCGCGTGGCGAGTTGGTACCCTCCCGCGATGGCCAGCACCTGCAGTCCGCTGCCCCCTTGGCTCATGCGGCCTCCTGCACGGCCGTCAGTCGGATATCGGCGAGCGGATTGCGCTGCACGGCGCGCACCTTGCCCACGCGGAGCAGCTCCAGCACCGCGAGAAAGAGCAGCACGATCTCGTATCGAGGGCACGGGACCTCAAAGAAGTCCGAGAAGAGGGCGCCCTCGGCGCTTGACCGCAGCCTGCGCAGCACCTCGGCCATCTTCATGCGGAGGCTCAGGCGGCGGCGCGGAACCACGGCGGTCACCAGCGCGTCCTTCACGCCGGCGGCCTCCAGCGCGCGCTGCAGCGCCGCCAGGAGCGCCCTGCCGTCCAGGGCGCCCTCGGGCACCGGCAGCAGGTACGCCTCGGGGTCTTCCATGGCCGCGCGGAAATAGAGGTCGCGGCGGTAGCTCTCCAGCCCTTTCAGGCCGTCGACCACCGATGCGTAACGCTCATACTCGACCAGACGGCGCACCAGCTCGGCGCGGGGGTCCTCTTCGGTGTCGTCGCCCTCGGGAGGCGGCGGAGAAGGCAGCAGCAGGCGGGACTTGATCTCGACCAGCGTGGCGGCCATGACGAGGTACTCGCCGGCCACGGCCAGGTCCATGGACTGCCACAGCTCGACCGTGGCCAGATACTGCCGCGTGATCTCGGCGATGGGGATGTCGTATATATCGACCTTGCTCTTGCGGATGAGCTGCAGGAGCAGGTCCAGCGGCCCCTCGTACGCGGGCAGCCTGAATAGGAGGGAACGGGCGGCGGAGAGCATGGCGGCTCAGTGTACCCTCGCAGGCCCGCGTGGAGGGTCCGGCGAACAGGAACGGACCCTCGCATCGTACAATGGAATCGGCGCCCCGCCAAGAGGCGCGTGAGGAGGAACCGAATGAAGTTGGCGAGGCTCGCCTGCGCCCTGCTCATGGGCATCGGGCTCAACGCGGCGATGGCCGCCCGAGCGGACTTTGACGCCTACATCGCCCGGCCCGAGCCGGAGTACAAGTGGGAGCTCAAAGGCGAAAAGGACTACGGCGGCACCATCGTCTATGACCTCCACCTGGTGTCGCAGGTCTGGCAGGGCATCAAGTGGGAGCACCGGCTGCAGCTTGTCAAGCCCAAGGTGCTGAAGTACCCGAACTTCGTCACCCTCCTGAACACCGGCGGCAACGGCTCGGTCGAGGAGAACATGCTGGCGAGCATGGTGGCCAACGCCACCGGCGGCTACTTCGCCATCCTCTACAACATTCCGAACCAGCCGCTCTACGGGGGCAAGACCGAGGACGCCCTCATCGTCTACACCTGGCAGAAGTTCCTCGAGACAGGCGACGAGTCCTGGCCCCTCCACTTCCCCATGGCCAAGGCCGTCATCAAGTCGATGGACGCCCTGCAGGCGTTCGCCAAGACCAAGCAGCTGGCGCCGCTGAACGACTTCCTCGTCACGGGCGCCTCCAAGCGTGGTTGGACCACATGGCTGGTGGGAGCCTCCAAGGACAAGCGCGTGAAGGCCATCGCGCCCATGGTGATCGACGTCCTGAACGTCAAGGCGCAGATGAAGCACCAGCTGGAGTCCTACGGCAAGCCCAGCGAGCAGATCGACGACTACAGCGCGGGTGGGATGGTGGAACTCCTGGGCTCCAAGAAGGCCGACCGGCTCATGGAGCTTGAGGACCCCTACTCCTACCGCGACCGCCTCACGTTGCCCAAGCTCATCGTGCTGGGCACCAACGACCGCTACTGGTCGCAGGACTCGCTGAACCTCTACTGGGACGGCCTCAAGGGCCCGAAGTGGGTCGTCTACCTGCCCAACAGCGGCCACGGCCTCGACGACCGCGGCAGGCTGCTGGCCACGCTCTCCGCCTATGCGCGCACCATCGGCTCGGGCACGAGCTTCCCGAAGATGGACTGGAGCTTCAAGCCGGACGGCGCCGGGCTCTCCCTCACCGTGGGCAGCCCAACAGCATCGGAGTCCGCCCGCCTCTTCCGCGTCTACGCGCCGACCAAGGACTTCCGCGATCAGAAGTGGACGAACGAGCCCATGACCAGGAGCGGCAACGGCTGGACGGGTCGGCTCGACACCCCCGCGACCGGCTTCGCGGCCATGTACGCCGAGGTCACGTTCGTGAAGGAAGGCAAGCCCTACACGCTGACGAGCCAGCTGCAGATTTTGGGCAAGTAGCCAACCGCGCATCGGGGAGCGTCGCGCCGGCGCTCCCCCCGCCCTACCGGGCCAGCGAGTTGGCCCAGGCCAGCAGCCCCGCCGCGGCCACTAGCACCGCCACGCCGCCCGCCATGAGCCCACAAGCCTTCGGAGCCGCGCCGCGCCACTCGCCGTACGCCAGGCCCACCGCCTGGCCTCCGAGGAGCTGACCGACCTGGTAGATGCCCCACCCGGCCGACGCGCCGAGCGGACCCATCAGCAGCGCGCCCTTCCCCATCAGTCCAAACGCGACGATGAACAGGGAGCCGCCCACCGCCGCGATGCCCAGGTCGCGCGGCGCCGCCAGCCTCCGCCACGCCC
>JAPLCQ010000024.1 GCA_026392115.1 Armatimonadota bacterium
GCGGGTACTCTCGTATATGGTACAGGTGTGGGACATGCAGCGGCAGCGGTGGGAGCAGGAGCGCCCGCCCGCCGCCCGGCGCAGGCTGGCGCCCATCGTGCCTCTGGTCTTCTACACGGGCAAGCGGCGCTGGTCGCGCGTACCGGGACTGGAAGCCGTGATGCAGGCGCCCGCCGCGCTGCAACGGTTCGTGCCGAGGCACGAGACGCTGTTCGTGGGTTTGGACGGCCTGCCGGCGCACTCGGATGATGCCTCGCCGCTGGCCACGGTGCTGCGGGTGTTGCGCATGGCGGACAGCGACACCGAGGCGATGAAGGCGGCCCTGGCGGGCGCCATGCGGGAGTTGGAGGCGCTGCCGCCCGAGGCACAGGCCGAGTGGCGCCGCGCGGCGCACTACCTGATCCTGCTGGTGCGCCACAAGCGCACGGTGGACGAGCAGGATGCCCTGAACCAGGCGCTGGCGGATGCCATCGTCGGCGAAAGGCACGAGGAGGTGAACGAGATGACCATGACCGGTGCAGAGGCCCTGCTGCGAGAGGGCCGCAGGCTCGGCGTTGACGAAGGGCGTCAGGAGGCGTTCAAGGCGCTGCTGACGCTGCAGTTGGAGCGGCGCTTCGGTTCGCTGACCGATTCCCAGCGGGACAAGATCGCCGCGCTCACCGGCGAGCAGGCGAGCCTGATGGGTGTTCAGCTACTCGATGCACGTTCACTGGCGGAAGTGGGCTTGTAGGCGCGGTGACGGCGTCGTAGCTGAAGCGGCTAGGCGGCCCCGGGGCATGGCGCTCCGGGGCCGTTCTGCGTGTGGCGGTTAAGGCGCTTCCGTCCCGCCTACACCACCTGCACCGTCCTGCCCGCCACCTGCACGGTCCGGCCCATCGCCGCGGCCAGGTCGCGGACGAGCGACCAGGCGGCGCCGGCTTCGTCCAGCTCGGCCACGGGAATGACCTTCGGGGCGCCGCCGGCCGCGGTCCAGGTGACCCGCCGCTTGTCGGCGCTCAGGGCGTACTTGCCGCCCGGCGTCATGGCTTCCACAAAGGTGCGGACCCGGACGATGGGCCGCCCATCGGCTACGTGGACCGGCTCGATAGGCGCGCCTCCGGGCAGCAGCACCGTCCACTCGGGCCAGCCGTCCTCGCCGCTCATGTCGGGCACCGCGGGCGCCCTGAGCAGCTCCGCGACGCGGCCGACGACGAAGGCCTTCTCAACGAGCCGGCCGGGACAGGACTTGCGCGTGGTGGGGTCGTCGCGGTGGAACCGGATGCTGTCCGGTTGGGCTCCGAGCCGCTTGCACATGGCCGCCAGCGCCGCCATGGCGTTGTCTCGGACCGCCGCTCCGCGTCCCGTGTGGAATGGCTCGACGTCGTAGTAGCCGAGCATCTCCATGCCCCACGAGGTCTTGTTGAACGAGACCGCATGGACGCCGCGCAGGTTCATTGGCTGGAATACGATGATCCCGTCCACGCGATCGTCAATGAAGACGTGCGGGGCGCCGTGCCAGCCCATCTTCACGCCGTAATAGTGCTGGAGGTTCAGCAGGTGCTGCTCTGTGAAGCCGTCCGCCCGTTGCGCCAGGGTCGGCGAGGCGGTGTGGTGCAGCGTGGCGAACCGGGGCTGGAATGCCGGTCCGAGTACAATCGTGTCGAGATACGCGCCGAACTGATCCGGGCGGAACCGCTTACCGACGAGTTGGATGGCCACGACCTCTCTCCTCTCTCCATTGCGGGACGCCGCCATGCGGGCCGCGCTCCCGAGGAGCTATACGGCGCCGTGTCGCGGTATCCTGCACGTGTGGCCCGAAGCGCCGGAAACAGCCGGAAGCCGCGGGCCAACCACCAAGGAGAGAGAACACCCGTGGCCAACCGCCATGCCGTCCTAGAGACGACCCAAGGCGTCATCCGCTTCGAGCTGGATGAAGCCAACTCGCCCATCACCACCGCCAACTTCATCGGCCTGGCCGAGAAGGGCTTCTACAACGGGCTCACGTTCCACCGCTACGTGGCCGGCTTCGTGATCCAGGGCGGCTGCCCGAAGGGAACCGGCGCCGGTAACGCCGGCGCCACCATCAAGCTGGAGAAGAACCCCGCCATCAAGCATGACGCGGCCGGCACCGTGGCCATGGCCCGGAGCTCGGACCCGAACAGCGCGTCGTGCCAGTTCTACATCACTCTCGCCCCGGCGACGTTCCTCGACCCCGAGAACGCCTAGGACCGCCACGGTTACGCCGCCTTCGGAAAGGTGACCGAGGGGCTGGAGAACGTCCAGAAGCTCCGCCAGGGCGACAAGATGACGAAGGTGACCATCGAGTAGAAGCTGCGCCCCCTCGGACCGGATGGCCCGAGGGGGCGTCCGCTACTTTCCGCGCAACTCCAGGAGCCAGCCCTTGCCCCGCGACACGGGGATGGGCTCGCCGACCTTGAGCTCCCGAGCCGGCTGGAAGCCGCTGATGGCCGGCGCCCGGAGCGTGGCGCGGGCCGGGTCGATACCCAGCGCCTGCCAGTCGATCTCCAGCCGCACCAACACCTCCGGCGACGCATCCTCCGGCCAGTGGCCCAGCGCGATGAGCGCCTTGCCGGGCTTCCGGTAGACCGAGGCCTTCACATCGGCCCGGTCGGCCTTCACCGGGCAACGCAGTGACCAGTAGCCCAGCCACTCGGCCGACTGGATGCCGAACTCGTCCCAGAAGCGCCACATGGCCGCCGCCGAGGGGTGTTGCCTGCCGGTCATACCGAAGACCATGCCCCGGTAGGGATTGCCGCCGTTCTCATAGTTCAGCATCTCGCTGGTGAGGCCGAACGGGATGCCGGCCATCTCCACGAGCCAGACATCGGGCGGGAGGTCGTAGTCGTACATCTCCCCGAACCAGAGGTTGCTGGTGAAGGGGAAGTGCTCCATGTACGAGTTGGCCGGGCTCGTCTTCCAGTCCATGAAGGCGTAGTTGTTGCCGCTGTGGAAGTTCACGCGGCTGGCCGGGTTGGCCCGCTGCATGACCCGCGCCACACGCTTCATGATCTCGCGGTCGTAGCCGATGCCGTCCAGGTAGAGGCCGTCCAGTTCCAGGGCTTCCATGAGCCACCGCATGCCCTCGACGTAGTAGTTGTGCCAGCGCGAAAGGCCCTGAGTGCCGATGGAGGCGTCCGTGTGCCCATTGTTGAGCGGTTGCCGCCACGCGGGGACGTAGTTGGAGACGAGGTGCTCCTGCAGCCACGGATGCCCGCCGCCTGCCTGGCCGAATTGCGTCTTCTCGACCGAGTAGATGAAGGTCTCGCGGCCCTGGAATATCTCGGCGCCCAGGCTCCGCAGGGCCCACATCTCCGGCGTGTGGTTGCTCAACTCGCGGACGGTGTAGTAGAGGTTGACGCCCATGCCCTGCCGCCGTACGGGCTTGCCGGCCAGCCGCAGCTCCATGGCCCCGTCGGGCCCCTTCGCCACCGAGGCCTGTCCGCCGATGGCGGCGCCCTTGCCCTTGACCGGCCGGGTGACGCTCTTGCCGATGCGCTGGAACGTCTCCAGCAGGAGGGTCGATGCGTCCTCCACGAAAGCCGCCTGGGTCCCGGGTAGCACCGGCTCGGAGCTGATCCTTAGCGCCTGCAGCGTGAAGCCCGAGCCCTCCACCGCCAGTTGGGCGTCGCTTGTATCGCGCCCCTCCAGCCCTCGCCACGCGCCCTCGGCGCAGAGCCTGCCGTCCACCAGGATACGGAGCGTCTCGCCCCAGCTCAGCGTGACGGTGTGCACCTGGCCCTGCCGCCAGTCGCGGAGCGCGGCGTCGACCATCGTCGGGTAGACGTTCCGGTCCGGCGCGCCGTTGCGCACGTAGGCCCGCATGCCGCGCACGTCCACGTTCCAGTAGAAGCCCAGTTCGTCCTGGTTCGGGAAGCGCAGGTGCATGAACTCCTGGTTGTACGCGGCGTTGAAGGGGTTGCCGGATGTCGGGTCGAAGGTGAGGCGAACTCGGGCGCTGATGGAACCGCGGTTCAGGTTGAGTTGCCCCGCGGCGGGGTAGGTCAGCGTGCCGGAAGCCGAGGTGATGGTCTCCTGCTTCGTGGCCCGAATGGTCTCGCCCAGAGCCTTGGCCTCGATGAAGGGGTAGTTGATGTACGGGTTCTCAGGCGTCGCGTGGTGGATGTGCAGGATGTTGCCGCCTTGCGCCGCGCCGCCGTAGCGCCAGTTCCAGTGGTTCTTGTCGATGGGCTTCAGCGGGGTGACGAGTATCCGGAAGCGGAACGCGACCTCTTCGCCGGGCTTCATCGTGCGGGCGCCCGATGTGGCGCGGACCATGGCAACGCCCGCCTCGTCCACGACGTGGCAACCGCCCTTGCCGCCGTTGCACCACGAGGCGGGCAGGCCGGCGTCGCGGAGCGTGACTACGTCCCAGACATCCTTGTCGCCCTGCAGCGTCAACTGGACGCCGCCCTGCGGATCGCCGATCCAGACCTGGTTGTCCGCGTGGTCGATGTTCCACTTCCAGTGGATCGGGCCTTTGCGCAGGCCGCCCAGACGGCTGAAGCCCATGAGGTAGCCCGCCGCGTTGGCGCGCATGGGCATCTCAAGCCGCACGTCGTCCAGAGACATCTGCCGGAACGCGCGGAGTGTGCAGGCGACGGTGATGCAGCCGTCGAACTCCGTGCGCGTCCGAGTGGTGACCTCGGCGCCGTCGTACTCCGACGTTGTGAGCCGCTCCACGGAAGCCGGCGTGCGGCGCGCCATGGCGGTGGTCTGCTTGTGCGGCCGCAGGGCCCGTCCGCCGAGGACCAGCGAGAGGCTCATCGGCGAGGCCAGCAGCCCTCGATTGCCCGGCGTGATCTGCGCGGGCAGGCCGTCGGCCCCGAAACGTATGGCCCGTCCCAACAGGCGGACGCTGTTGCCTGCCGCTTGCACGGGCGTGAAGGGGGGCACGGGCGCCTCCTCAAGGCCCAGCTTGGAGTCGAGCCACTTGAGCCGCGAGAGCCGCCACAGGTCGCCCACGCCGTGGTCCGCCAGGCGGGCGCCTGCGACCCGCAGTTCGATGGCGACCTTGCTCTCCGGCAGACCTTGCGGCGTCAGCGTGACGCTGCCCCGGTAGACCCCGGCGGCGTCGTCGGGTACATCCACGATGATCCAGAGCGCCCGAACCATGCCCTGGCCCACGGCGAAGACCGGGTGGACGGGCCTGCCCAACCAGTCGCTGCCCTCGGTGTTGAGACAGCTGATCCGCGAGGCGGCGATCACCTTGCCGCCGGGACCGGTCAGGTCCGAGAACCGCACTCCAAGGCTCTGGATACCCTTCCTCGCCGCCCAGACTCCGATCTGGTAGGGGTACCACTCGCCGGGTTGGGCGTCGCCCTGGAAGCGCTCTGACGGGCCGGAGCGCGTCCACCGAAGCGGCAGGTCGTCGGGCATACGGATGCTGCGGGTGCGATCCTCCGGGAAGAGCAGGTAGGGGGCGTCCGGATGCGCGTTCAGGACCGACTGCACCTCTTCGGCGTTGGCTACCACCTCCATGGGGTCCATGCGGTCGAACTCGGTGCGAGCCTCGATGCGAACCGCCTCGGCGTGCGGCAGGGCGTCTCGTACGGCCGTATCCGCGTATCGGGCGGCCCAGGCCGCGTCGGCGGTCTCGGTAGGCTTGAAGTACGTTCCCGCGTCGTCGAAGTTGCCCGTGCCGGGGTCATAGGGAAGGTAGTAGACGTGGTAGTCGCCCGGCGCCGTCTGCGGGCGGAAGACCAGTACGCCCTCCTCGCGCCGGATGCCGACGCGCAGCACGTCGGTCACTTGCTTGCCCGTGGCCGCATCGAACACGAGCACGGCCTTGGCCTCCGGCTTCTGGTCGCGCCGGCGCCACTCGATGTGGGCCAACACGGCATCGGCTGGCGCGGCGACGCGAACCACGGCCCGGTGGTTGCCGTGGCCCTTCTCGGGCCAGGAACCCACGCCGTAGGGCAGGTCGGCAGAGGCTCCGGAGGCCAGCAGGGCTGCGATGGCGGGCAGGGCGAAGGGCTTCACGGCGGCGTTCTCCTCGACGATTGGGTCGCTCATGGCTGGGTCAGGGCGCTGAGCCCGTGGGGAAGGAAGTGGCGAACGAAGCGGGCCACGGCATAGCGGTCGGTCATGCCGGCGAGGTAGTCGCAGACCCTCTGGGCGCGCTCCTCAATGGTTGTGTCGGAGACTCCGCGGCTGTCGGGCATCCGGTCGGGGTGCTCCATATAGAGCCGGAACAGGTCCTGCACCACCCGCTGGGCCTTGGCAAGATCGGCGTTCCCGGTCCGCAACGGTCCGTAGACGCGCTCGAACAGGAGCCCCTTCAGCCGGTCCACGGCACCGGACATCTCCGGGGACATGGCGATGGCGGGCCGATCCTCGCTGCAGTCGATGATGTCGATCACCATGGTCCCGATGCGCTGCGACGGGCTGTCGCCCAGGGCGTCGCGCAGGTCCGATGGGATGTCGTCGGGTGAGAGGAAGCGGGCGCGCACGGCGTCATCGACGTCGTGGTTCACGTAGGCGACGCGGTCGGCGATGCGCACGACCTGGCCTTCCAGCGTCTCCGAGAGCTTGGCGTCGGCGTCGGTGAGGCTGCGCATGCCCTTGCTGTGGTGGGCGATGCCCTCGCGGACCTCCCACGTCAAGTTCAGGCCGGGCTCGCCCCCGTGCGTTTCCAGAATCTCAACCATGCGCAGGCTCTGGACGTCGTGGCGAAACCGGGCCTCCGGCACGAACTCGCGCAGCACGGCGTCCAGAGCCTCCTCGCCGGCATGGCCGAACGGGGAGTGGCCCAGGTCATGCGCCAGCGCGATGGCTTCGGTGAGGTCCTCATTGAGCCGCAGCGCCCGCGAGACGGTGCGGGCGATCTGGGAGACCTCCAGCGTGTGCGTGAGCCGCGTGCGGTAGTGGTCCTCCTCGGGGTCGATGAAGACCTGCGTCTTGTGCTTCAACCGGCGGAAGGCCTTGCTGTGCAGCACGCGGTCGCGGTCGCGCTGGTAGACGGTGCGGACCGGGTCTTGCGGCTCCGGTCGCTCACGTCCCCGGCTCTCGGTAGCTCGGGCCGCCCAGGGCGCCAGCGCGGTCGTCTCCCAAGCCTCTTGTCGTTCTCGTGGCGTCATCGGCGCTCCTTACCAGTTCGTCGGGTAGACATTGATGCCTGTGAAGCAACCCAGGACGGTCGTGAGACCGCCCGCGATGAAGTCGCCCACGATGATCCCGTAGACGAAGGGCAGCGAGCGCCGGTAGAGCCGGATTCCTCCGTAGCGCAATACCATCACTTTGGCCAACCACGCGATGAAGAAGGGAAGCCAGACCTGGTTCATCGTAGGCGTGTTGGCGATGGCATAGCCTACCGGATGAAGCGTCCACCATGTGACGTGTGACCGCAGAAGCAGCAGCGCGGCAGTGATGGCGAAGCCCGCGCCTGTGGCCAGGACGCCGGGAATGTCGGTCTTCACCGGCGTCGAGAGCGCGTCGCTGAGCTGGTCGAAGGGCTGCTTGCCCATGTAGGTGCGCCATGCGTCTGTCTTGGCGCCGGCGCCGTACTGGTACCAGACCATGAGCGCGATGGCGAATGAGACGGCGATGCCCGCCACGATGGCGAAGACCAACGCTCCCGTCAGTTGCCGCTTGCGAACGCCCAGCGCATCGGCCATCTTGTAGGCATCGGACTGGTTGGGCATGGAGAGGCACCGCAGGTCGAAGCTGGCGATGGCGTTGCGAAGGTAGGCGAGCACGGTCAGGTCCGCGCCCGTGTAGACCGTGGTGCCTACGGCGGTGGTCATCAGCCGGTAGGCGTCCACGTCGGGTCCGAAGAGCCATGCGTTGCCGGTCTCCGCACGGATGCGCGCCGCCGCGATCATGTACATCATTGAGAGCGAGAGGACCGTGATGGCCACCCAGGGCCTCATGCCGGCCGCCACGCACCAGGCCACAAGGCCCGCCATGCAGGCCGCCAGGCCCAGGAACGCGACCCGGTAGGACATGGGTTCGTCGGCGTCGTCAGCCGGAAGGTTCGCTCCGCGCCGCCTCCCAAACGCGAGTCCCCAGACCTCGGCCAGGTAGCCGCGCGAGAGCCAGAGACCGAAGATCGTGAGCGCGAGGAAAGCTCCCGCTCCCTGATGGCCGATGAACGGCCATGCGCTCTGTCCGCCACCCGTAGCGCCGGCCGATAGGCCCGCCGCCGATCCGAACACGGCCTCGGCCTTCGTCAGCATCCAGAAGAGCCAGCAACTCATGGTCATGTCTACCGAGAGCAGGTAGGCGATGCCCATGACGAAGGGATAGAACGAGAGTGGCGTCGAGCCGATGGCGTTCCACGGCGGCGCATTGAGGATGACACCCAGGTCGGGCTGGTCGGCCGTCCGTGTGGGGATGTAGGGCACGGTGGGGATATTGAGGTGCACCGTGTTCATGACGTCGATGGCGAAGGGGATGGCGAAGCCGAGCCACAGCAGGCGGTCTCGGAAGAAACCCGGCCCGTCGCGCATCATCTCCATGGGTACGGCCACGGTGGGGAAGGTGAGCCGCTCGCGGTCGATCCACTGCCGCCGCAGGATCGCCACCACGCAAAGCGTCGCCAGCGCGACCAGGGACATGAAGACGGTCCACGAGAGCATCTGCGTGCGCCACGCGGCCCAGGGCACGTGCGTGTTGCCCACGTAGAAGCCATAGAGCGCAGCCGGGTCCTTCTGCGCGATCCAGTCCGGGATGTTCTTGTGGAAGAGCGCGGCCCAGTTGTTGCTGCTGTTGGCGTAGTAGAACGCGGCAGTGATGGCCGGAACGATGAAGTGGAGGCCGCCCGAGGAGGAGATCACCGTGGAGACCGTCATCATGACGTAGATGACGAGCAGTTCCGCAGGCTGGAAGGCCAGGGGCTTGAGGAAGCGCGTCAGCAGCAGGTTGATGATGACGAGGGCAAACAGGACGTTGAAGGCCCCCACGGGAATGCTGGTGCCGGCCAGCGCCGTGTGGCCGCGGCCCCCCAGGACGAGCTCGGCCCAGTGGAGCCAGAGGTCCGTGACAGCGGTGAGAACCAGCCCGAGGACCGTCGCCCGCAACGTGATGGCGGGCTTGCGATCCCTTGGTGGGGGCTCGGGCGTATCAGCGGCGGCTGGTTTGGTCGTGCCTACGGCGAATGCCATGGGAACCTCTCCCGGCGCAGGGCTCGGCCTGCGGTATACTCACGCGACCTCGAGCAAGGAGCCGCCTTCGTGTCCTCCAAGCGCCGCGATTGGGCGCTCCTCATCACCCTCACCTTTGCGTTCTCGTTCGGTTTCGCCGTCTACGGCGGCCTGTTCCAGAACTACTTCCGCGAGGCGATCCATGGCGAGCCGCAGCAGTTGGGCATCCTGGAGTCACTCCGGGAGATTCCCGGCCTGCTCACTGCCGTCACCGCCGGTCTGCTGGTCGCCCTGGCCGAAACGCGCCTCTGTGGCGCCGCCCTCATCGCCAGCGCCGTGGGTATCGCCGCCACGGGCTGGGTGGCCTCCTACTGGCCGCTGGTGGGCGTCCCGGGGCGCTCATCGTGGCCGCCGGCCTGCTGGCCCTCTTCATCCGCGTCCATCCTGCACGGCAACCGCGCCAGAGCATGGTGCTCCGGCGCGAGTATGGGCTCTACTACCTGCTAACATTCCTGGAAGGGTGCCGCCGCCAGATCTTTGGTACCTTTGCGCCCTTCGTCCTCATCATGGTGTACCACGCGGGCGTCGAAACCATGCTCAATCTGGCGTTCCTGAACGCCGCCGTCTCCATCGTCGTGCAGCCGCTGATCGGGCGGGCCATCGATCGCCTGGGTGAGCGCAGGGTGATGATGGCCTACTACGCAATCCTGGTGGCCGTCTTCGCGGGCTACGCCTTCATCTCGAACCGGTCCGTCCTGTTCGGCTTCTACATGGTCGACAACCTGTTGTTCGGCTGCGCGATGGCGATAACGACCTATGTGAACCGCATCGTGCGCCCCAACGAGATGACGCCCACGCTGGCCATGGGCACGACGATGAACCACATCGCCGCCGTGCTGGTCCCGGCGACCGGCGGTGTCCTCTGGAAGACGCTGGGCAACTTCCAGATCCCGTTCTTCATCGGCATCGTGGTGCTCGTCGCCTCGCTCATAGCCTCACGGCGGCTGCCGGCCCACCTGCCCGCGCCAGCTGAGGCCTAGCGCGCCCGCAGGCAAGCCTCGTAGAAGCCGGCCGTGGACCGGCACATGCCGTCGAGCGTGTAGCGTTCGGCCGCCACTTCCTGTCCCCGGCGCCCCATGGCCTCCGCGCTCGTAGGGTCCCGTAGCAGGGAGGCAAGGGCTCGGTAGAGGGCCTCTGCATCGCTTGGCGGCGTCAGGATGCCCGTTTCGCCCTCCTGAACCGTCTCCACCAGGCCGCCCACGCGCGATGCAATCACCGGCCTTCCGGCTGCCATGGCCTCCAGCGCAACCAGGCCCTGCCCCTCGCTCAGCGAAGGCGCCGCCACCACGTCAGCCGCGGCGAAGAGGGTCGAGCAACCGTCCAGCGGGCCGCAAAGGTCGATGTGCGAGGCAATGCGAAGGGAGGTCGCCATGGCCGCCAGCGTGTCCCGCTCGGGCCCCGCTCCCGCGATCACCACGCGCACGTCGGGGAAATCCGCGGCCAACCGTGCGGTCGCGGCGACCAGGGTGGCGAAGCCCTTCTCCCGAGCCAGCCTGCCCGCGGCCGCGACCAGTGGACCGCGGTGCAGCAGGCGGAGGCGCCGCCGGGCCTCGGCGCGATCCGGCACGTCGAAGGCGCACTCGGGCACGCCGTTGGGGATTACGCGGATGCGCTCCATGGGCGCGCCCCAGGCGTCCAACGTTGCAGCCACGGCGGCCGACACCGCCACCACGCCGGTCGCCCTGCCCCCGGCGAACCGGAGCAGCCGTCCGGGCAGGCCCGGCAGCGTGCGCGCCAGGTTGTGCGCGGTGACGACGTAGGGCTTGCGGCTGAGCATGGCCGCCAGCGCGGCGACCCATGCGCCGCGGGCGCCGTGGCCGTGGATCAGCGGGTAGCCCGCAGAGAGCCGTGCAACGGCCAACGCCGCGCGGAGGTCGGCTGCCGGGCTCGGGCGGTCGCGCAGGTCAACGGGCCAGACCGGGATATCCGCGGCCTCGTGCGGCATCGACCAGTCCCTCGGCGCGCAGAGCCCAGCTGCCACGCCCCGGCTTGCCAGCCCGGCGCAGAGGAGGCCCACATGGCGCCTCAAGCCGCCCTCGGCGGGACGCGCGACCATGAGAACCCGCATCGTTGCAGGCGTGTCGGCGGCCACGGTCAGGCGGTCTCGCCCAGGTCGGCGAGCAGGCACCGGACGCCGCCGGCTGAGTGGGAGCGCCACTCCGGCTCGGTCACGCGGCATCGCATCTCGGCGCGGTCGCACCGGTCGGCGAAGGCGCAGCCGGCCGGTGGATGCGCCAGGTCCGGCGGCCTGCCGGCGATGGTGGGCAGCCTGCCCCCGCTCGCACCCTCCAGACGCGGCAGCGAGCGGATCAGGGCCTGGGTGTAGGGATGCCGCGGACGGCTGATGATGGCTGCCGTGGGCGCCTCTTCCACGATCTGTCCGGCGTACATCACCAGAACCCGGTCGCAGGTCTCCGCCACGATTCCGAAGTCGTGCGTGATCAGCAGCACCGCCGATCCGGCCCTGCGGCGGAACTCGTCCATGAGGTTGAGAATCTGGGCCTGCACGGTGACATCGAGCGCCGTGGTGGGCTCATCGGCAATCACCAGTTCGGGTTGCGACGAGAAGGCCATGGCGATCATGACGCGCTGCCGCTGGCCTCCGCTCACCTCGTGCGGATACTGCCGGAAGCGCATCTCGGGCGAGGGGATCTGCACCGATCGCAGCAGGGCCAGCGCCTCTTCCCGCGCCTGCGCCTTGGGCGTCGGGCGATGCGCCAGCAGGCTCTCGGTAATCTGTGCGCCGAGGGTCATGGTCGGGTTCAGCGCGGAGAAGGGGTCCTGGAAGATCATCGACATCCGGCCGCCCCGGATACGGGCCATCTCGCTCCTGCCAAGACTCGTTAGCTCCAAGCCTCCCAGCCGCACGGAACCCGCGACGATGCGGCCCGGCGGGTTCGGCACGAGGCGCATGACGGAGAGCGCGGTGACGCTCTTGCCGCAGCCGGACTCGCCGACGATGCCCACCACTTCGCCTCGGTCCACTCGGAACGAGACCCCGCGCACGGCGTGGATCACCTGTCCCGAGGCGGTGAACTCGGTCGTCAGGCCCTGAACCTCCAGCAGCGGATCGGCCACGGCTAGCGTCCTCCTTGCGGGGTGTGGCCCTGCGACAGCAGGTCGGCCAGTGTTCGGCGGCGCACCGTGACAACCCGGAGCCCATCCGGCGGTCGCCGCAGCACCTGTCCCGCCATCTCGACGCCGTCGCGGCAGCGCAGCGTGAGCCGTCCTGGCTCCTCGAACGCCTCCACATCGAACATTCCGTGAAGCGTGAGGCCGGCAGCCCTGGGGTCCAGAGCGTCGATCACCACTTCGTCGCACGGCTCGGAGCGGGTCAGTTCCTCCATGGGTCCGAAGGCGACCTGATGGCCCTTCTCCAGCACCAGGGCGCGCTCAGCGCCGTCCTCGGCGTCGGCCCGGTTCGTGGCATGGACGACGGTGACGCGGTCGGAGGAGCGCGCCTCCACCAGGTAGTCGACCAGCCTGCGACGCACATGGGCATCCAACGGCGCGAGGCAGTCATCCAGGAGCAGCAGTGGCGGCGCCGGCGCCAGGGCCATGGCGATGCCGAGGGCCACGCGGCGACTCCCGGAGAGATCGCTGACGGGCTCGTCGCGGAACTCGAAGAGGCTGCACGCCTCAAGCGCGCGCGTGGCCAGGGCGGTATGGGCGGTCCGTGGCGCGCCGGCATCGCCCAGGCGCGAGGCGAGCAAGGTGCGCGGCGTGCCGCGTCGCGGCAGGTCGGGGTGTGTACCGGCGAGCCCCACATGCAGCGCGTCGGGGCGCGGGTCTCCACCCCGCACGGAGATCTCGCCGGACGATGGGGGGAGCGCACCGGCCAGCAGGGCCAGGAGGGCGCTCTTGCCGGCGCCGGCATGGCCGAAGACGCGGAGGCAGGCGCCGGGCTCAAGCGAGAGGTCGATGCCGTGCAGCACGGTCCGGCGGCCGTAGGCGGCGCCGGCGGAGCGCAGGAGGATGCCCGGCGGGGCTACGATCGGACACATGCAAGCACATTACCACATGGACCTTGGCCTGCACCGGCTTGGGCGGGTAGCATCTAGGTATGCGTTGTCCCCACTGCGAACTACCGAACGGCGACGAGACCGCCTACTGCATCTCCTGCGGCACGCCATTGACGGCGTACGGAGGCCAGGTGCAGGGCGCCGTCAGCGCCGAGACGCTGGCCAAGGCGCGGGAACTCGCGGTTCGGCCTCAGGCGGCGCCGGTCATGGCAGCGCTGGACGCCCTCGTTGCGCTGTTCTGGGCGTTTGGAGGAGCGATCCGGGCCTTCACGGCACGACCCGAGCTGGCGTCGGACAACCTCAACTATGTCGGCCACGCGTTCGGCGCCGTCAACGTCGCGCTGGTGGCCGGCTTCCTCGTGCCGGCCGGTGTGGCGTTGCTCGTCGTGGCGTGGGGCGTCCTCACGCAGCGGAGCTGGGCCTGGACGGCCAACGCGGGCATCCTGGGCCTGACCGCCCTCTGGACGCTGATCCGGTTCGGGTCAGCGCCATTCCTCTCAGTCGTGAAGCTGGCGGCCTGCGGCGCCGCCGCCTGGGTATGGATGCAGCCCAGGGTTCGTTCCTGGTACGGGACCGGCTAGCCGCGGCCGGATCAAGAAACCACATCACCGGAGGGCAACCAGCCATGGCGGAGAGCATCGATAGACAGTTGCGCGAAGTAGCGCAGAAGGCGCTGAGCGCGGAGCGGCCGTCCAGCGTCGCGAGCAACCCGGCGTTGGCCAGGCTGGCTTCCCTGGGCACCTCGCCCTGGCTCGATACGGGCAACCGCGAGGAGGCCGCCGCGCTCTGGCACAGCGAGTTCACGGCGCTGACCACCAACAACACGCTAGCCAACCAGGTCGTGCAGACCGGCGTACTGGACGACGTAGCCAAGGCGGCGGTCCGCGAGATCAAAGCGGCCCAGCCGGGCATCTCCGAAGCCGACCTCGTCATGGAGCTTGGCTTCGTGGTCAACTGCCACGTGGCCCTTCGGCTGGTGGAGCGCTTCGGCGTCCGCGTCAGCGTTGAGCTCCATCCCGCCGTGGCCGACGACATTGAGCGCACGGTGGCCTACGCTGTGCGCTACTTCGCCGTCTGCCCCGAGCGATTCACCATCAAGATTCCGCTGACGCCGGACGGCTACTGCTCCGTGGCGCGCGTCTGCGCCCAGGGCATCCCGGTGAACTACACGCTGGGCTTCTCGGCCCGGCAGAACCACGTGGCGGCCCTGGTCGCGCAGCCCACCTATGTGAATGTCTTCCTTGGCCGCTTGAATGCCGTGGTTTCCGACAACGCGATGGGCACCGGCAAGAACGTGGGCGAGAAGGCCTCCATGGCCACGCAGGACGATCTGGTCGCCCTGCGCGCCGCGGGACGGAGCCAGACCAAGCTGATCGCGGCATCCATGCGCAGCGCGTCGCAAGTGCTCGACCTGGCCGGCACCGACGTCTACACCATGCCTCCGAAGGTGGCCGAGGCCTTCATGGCCGCCGGGCACGACCCGGCGAGCATCACGTCGCAGGTGGGCCGCAGCTTCGACGTTGAGTTCAACGCAGGCGTCGATCCTGCCCTCACCGCGCCGCTCTGGGATCTCGATGCCCGCTGCTGCGCCATGTCCGATGAACTGACCTCTCGCGGCGGGACCACGCTTACCGGCGCCGATCTGCGAGCCGCCGACGCCGACCACGGCGCGGGCATGTTCCGCGTCTACTCGGCCGAGGAGCAGCTCGAGATCCGCACGACGGGCAAGATTCCGCGCCTGTCCGACTGGACCGGCCGCGGCGTCGCGCTGGACGACCTGATGACCCAGTCGGCGCTCCAGTCCTTCACCGTGGACCAGAGCGCGCTGGACGACCGTCTGCGCCGGTTGGCGGCTCAGGCGTAGCAGGCAAGCAAGGAGGCCACACGGGGTGGAGATTCTGATCTGCGGCACGGCCGCTGCGGAGGGCTGGCCGGCGCTCTTCTGCATCTGCGAGGCGTGCATCCGCGCCCGTGAGATGGGCGGCAAGGACATCCGCACTCGTGCGGCCTACATGGTGGATGATCGAGTCCGGGTCGATTTCGGCCCGGACTCCTACCTTCACCAGCTGAAGTACGGCCTCGACTACTCGCGCCTCGAGCACCTGCTCATCAGCCACGCCCACAGCGACCATTGGTATCCAACCGACCTCCACTGCCGCCGCAAGGGCTACTCGGATGTGGGCGACCGTTCGCTGACCCTGTGGGGCAACGCAAAGGTGGAGCGGCGCTTCGAGGAGGCATATGGCGACCACTTCGACAGCTACCGCGTGGTCTTCCGTGCCGTGCGGCCGTGGCAGTCCATGGACCTCGGCGAAGGCGTGGTGGCCATCCCCGTCCAGGCGGCCCACGATACCAGCGAGGAGTGCATCAACTACATCCTCGAGAAGGATGGCCGGCGCCTGCTCATCGGGCACGATACCGGCTGGTACGACGAGCTCACCTGGAGGCTACTGGAGGACTACCCGCTGGATGCGGTGGTAATGGACTGCACCTACGGCCCCAACGACCACAGCCGCGGCCACCTGGGCTGCGCCAGCGTGGTGCGCGCCCGCGACGAGATGGTTCGGCGCGGCATCCTGCGGGCGGATGGCACCATGATCGCCGGCCACTTCTCGCACAACGGCGGCTGGCTCCACGAGGATCTGGAGCGCTTCTTCGGGCCGCAGGGCATACTCGTGGCCTTTGACGGCATGCGGTTCACGGTCTAGGGACGGCCCAGCACGTTGCGCTTGGAGCACGTCGGGCTCGTCCTCTTGTCGGCTGTGGCCCACGTGTTCTGGAACCTGCACCTCAAGCGTTCGGCGTCACCCATCCCCACTAGCTGGTGGCTTCAGGCCTACGGTGCGTTGCTTGCCGCGCCCGTGGGTCTGGCCCTCGCCGGACCGGTCGCCGTCTCGCCTCGGGCCTGGGCCTGTGTCGGTCTCACCGGCGCGCTCTACGCCGCCTACTACTTCTTCATCTCGTTCAGCTACCGCAGCGAGGACCTCTCGCGAGCCTACCCCATCGCGCGCGGAGTGGCCCCTGCCGCAACGGTCCTCTGGGGAGGCCTCTTCTTCGGTGAGCATCCGACGCCCGGCGGCTGGGCTGGGATCGCCGCCATCGTGCTTGCCGTCTTCCTGATTGTCGCTCCCGACCTGCGGACCGGGGCCTTGCGCCTTTCGGCAAGGGGCCTCATGGCGGCCGTCGCTACCGGCATCTGCACCAGCCTCTACTCGGCAGTCGACAAGCAGGGCGTGATGGCCGTGCACCCGGCGATCTACCTGCCGTTGGCCTACGGGGCGGGAGCGCTGGCCGAGGCGCCGCTGCTCTTGGCCCGCCACTCGGCGCGCGATGTCTTACAGGCGGGGCGCGCCGGGGGATGGCCTCTGGTCGTTGCCGGCGGCTTCAGTTCGCTGGGGTACCTGCTGGTTCTGACGGCCCTGCGTGAGGCGCCGCTCAGCTATGTGGTGCCGCTCAGGTCCACATCGGTGCTGCTCAGCGTCATCGCAGGCGCGGCGTTCCTCAAGGAGGGGGCTGTGGCGTGGCGCGTGGCCGCCGCGTGCCTCGTGGCGTTGGGCGTGGCGGCCATCGCGTTGTCGGGATAGGGCCGCTACAGCGTGCCGGCGGCGATCCGCAGACGCGCCTCATCGAGCATGGCCTTGGTGGCGCTGGCGCCGATGCGCGAGACGCCGATCTCGCGCACCTGTAGCAGCGTGTTCAGGTCGCGTACACCGCCTGCCGCTTTCACCTGGACGTGTGACGGTGCGTTGGCCCGCATGAGGCGCAGGTCGGCCAGCGTGGCGCCACCGGTTCCGTAGCCCGTGGAGGTCTTCACCCAATCGGCCCCTACCTCGCCGCAGATGCGGCAGAGATGGACCTTCTCGTCGTCGGTGAGGTAGCAGTTCTCGAAGATGACCTTCACGCGGGCGCCTGCGCCGTGGGTCAGCTGCGTGATCGCGCCGATCTCATCGGACACGTAGGACCAGTCGCCGCTTCGGACGCGGCTGATGTTCACCACCATGTCCAGCTCCTTGCCGCCGTCGCTCACCGCCTGCTCGGCTTCGGTGAGCTTGATGCGCGTGGTGTGGCCGCCGTGCGGGAAGCCGATAGTGGTGCTTGGCGCGACTGTGGAGCCGGCGAGTAGCTCGGCACAACGCCGCAATGCGTGCGGCATGATGCAGACGCTGGCAACGTCATACTCGAGTGCGAGCCGGCAGCCCGCCTCCAGCTCCGCCTGCGTCAGTGCCGGGTTTAGGAGCGAGTGGTCGATCAGCTTGGCGATGTCCGAGTAGGTCAGGCTCATGGGGCACCTCTGAATGGAGTGGATTGCCGGAGACGGCGCGTCAGAATGAAGTATGGCTCCTGGGGCTCAGCCGTTGGCATCGGGCGGCCTGGCTGCGGCCAAGAGGCGGCGCGCTTCCGCCTGTGCGGCCGCATCGACGCCGTCGCTTATGACGCGGCGCAAGGCCTCTTCGGCGCGTGCGGCGTCGCCGACGTACCGGAGGAGGGTCGAGGCCGCCTTCACGCGGCACGCGTCGGCTTCAGCATCGCCGGGCCGCGCGTCGGCGGCGCGGAGCCAGAGATCGGCGGCTTCGGCGTGGCGGCCCAGTCGCGCCATGGCGCCCGCCAGGCCTGCCAGCATGGCGGGGGACGGGTTGTGGCCGGGCAGATGCGCCTCCATGCTTCCGAGCGCACGGGCGGCGGCGATGTCATCGCGGCCGGCCAGCGCCTCCGTCAGCTGGGCGACGTAGCCCTCATGCGCGGTTGCGGACTCACCCGCGCCGGCCAGGGCCTCGAAACGCCGAAGCCGCACCTCCGCAGAGGAGGGGTCGAGGTGCGAGACCTGCTCCCAGAGCTCTGCGGCGCGCGCTGGGCGGTTCTGCGCCGCCTCGCTCAGGGCGAAATCCGTCAGGTACTCGACCTGGCCGCTCCGGTAGAGGCCGGTGGCCTGCGAATAGGAGAGGCCGAACGCCAGTCCCGCTAGATGCGCCCAAACTGCCGAACCCGACGCCGCATCCCCGTGCAAGGCCCGCCAGGAGAGGTTCGCTGCGTCCGCAACGATGGCGACGGCCAGCAGCGCAACCGCCGGGATCCGCAGCCTTGTGCCTCCCAGCTGGACACGCGACCGGTGGAAGCGGACGGCGAAGATGCCCGCCAGCGCG
>JAPLCQ010000045.1 GCA_026392115.1 Armatimonadota bacterium
CTTCGTGCCCACCGAGCTTCGCCTGCTCTTCACGGCGGCCGGCCTCCGCGTCGACCAGATCTGGGGCGGCACCGCCGGCTCCTGGAACAAGCAGCCCATCGACCTCGACGAGTACGAGATCATGGTCCTGGGAGGGCGGGAGTGAGGGACGGGGGGCGTCGCCCCTGGATGCCCTACCGGCGAGTCCTGTCGGCCCTTGCACTGGCAACGCAGACGACCAGCGTCAGCGCCGTGCCCAGCCCACTGATGATCGGCCCGGTCCCGAGGCCCTTAGCCGCCGCCCCGCGCACCACCAGAATGTCGTTAAGCATCTCGTGCCCCCTCTGGTTGTGAGGAGGTAGGGGCGGGTTTCAAACCCGCCCCTACGGGGTTTCAAACCCGCCCCTACGGCGTTGCCGCCGTTGACGCCGTCGGCGCCCCAACTGCACAGCCCGGATGGTGTCGATCTGGGCCTCGTGCGGTGGTTCCTCGGCCTGACGCCCGAACAACGGCTGGAGACCCTCCAGAACTTCGTCGACTTCGTCGTAGAAGCCCGGAATGCACACGAAGCCGGCACGATTCGCTGACCTCCTGCGCCCGCTATCCGGCGTTTGCCGCTGCCAGTAGCCGCTCGGCGTTGCCGTGCAGGATGGCTTCGGCTTCGGCGGGGCCGTAACCCAGGGCCTCGCAGCCGTCGCGGATGCCTTTCAAGTCCTCATACATCATCAATGTATAGCGGGCCTCGACCTCGGCGGGCTCGCGCTCTTTGTTGAAGTGGAACGGGAGGCTGGTGCGGTTGACGTAGCTGGAACCGTGGGTCTGGCGTCGGCCTCGGAGGTATAGCACCGGGTTGTCGGAGCCGTAAAGGAGCCGCTTGGGGCCGATGTGCTCCAGCGCCAGCCGATGCACGTCGGCGTTGACCACGGCGGAGGTGTCGAAGAAGAGCCCCTCGTCCTCGGCCAACGGCAGGAGCCCTTGCAGCGCATGGGGCTCGGTGTAGCAGCGGCCCAGATGGGCGATGACGAGGGTGATGCGCGGGTATCGGCGGCGTATCTCCCGCACCTCGCGCAGGTTGTCCGGGTGGCCCAGGCGGTCGGCCTTGGGGACGTGCAGGGTCACCCAGGCTCGGCGCTGATCGAGCGCCTCCAACTGGTGGTGGGGCAGGTAGTCGAAGATGCTCGCCTCGATATGCCGGTCGCGGCCCGAGCGATCCAGGCTGATCATGGCGTAGTAGGGCTTCACGCCCTTGACGCCGGGTTGGCTGAGGAGCCAGTCGACCTGCTCGGCGCGCCAGGAGGGGCGCACCACGGCCAGCGAGCGCCAACCGCGCGCCAACGCCTCGGTGCGGACGTACTCGTTCCCGCCCTCGATCTCGCACCCGAGGCTGGGCCAGCCGAAGCAGAGGCACGAGACCTCGCGGCCGGGGAAGACCGTGCGGTAGCAGCGCTCCGTGGCGGGCGCGTCCTGCATGTCCTGCAGCTCCATCACCCAGTAGGATCGCTTCATCTCCTCGGTGATGGTCTCGAGGCGGTAGTCCGGGTCCAGCACGTGGACATGCGCGTCGGTGATGGCAGGCGGCGCCCATCCCTCCAGGTGCTCCTCCCAGAAGGCGCGGTCGACGTCGGTGTAGACGTGCGGACCCACCAGCGGGACGGCGCTCATCGGCCCGCCTCGACCAGCCGGAACTCCAGCCCGGCGATGCGCGCGAACTCGGCCAGCGCCTCGTGGTGGATGCCCGGCATCAGCGCGCAGTGGTGCGTGCCGCCCAGTTGCGAGTAGGTCTCCAGGAAGCGCGACACCGGCGCCTGGGGTCGGACCCAGGAGCGGATCCAGTCGAGCCGGGCCGGGTGCGTCCCGTCCTCCAGCACCTCGACCTCGGCTGCGATGAGCCGGAAGCTCTCGTCGGGGCCGGGGCTCAGGTTCACCAACGTGGCCGGGCCCGGGCGCAGGGCGCAGGCGAGCGTGGCCGGGTTCTGGGCCGGGCTGAAGGGGTAGGCCTTCTCGTAGAGGCGCGGGGTGGCGGCCGCGGACGCGGGGTTCACCTCGCCCATGTGGCTGAGGAAGAGGCCGTCGCCCTGCCAGTCGGCGCAGAACATCTCGGTGAAGGTGACGCCCTCCCAGCCCGCCAACAGCGCGCCCACCAGCGCGGCGGTGAGCAGGTCGCCCTCGCCCGCGTAGCCCACGTCACGGGCCATGGCTTTGCAGCACTCGAGGAAGGGTACCGTACAGACCGGGCCGTCGGCCTGCACGAAGGCCTGGAAGTTGACGCTGAACGCACCGTAGCCGCCCGCCACCAGCGCCCTGCGGAGGCCGAGACCCACGCGGACGGAGGTGCGATGGACGTCGACGGGCAGGTCCGCGTCGAATGCCGCCCGGTCGGCGGCCACCTCGGCGTCGATCTCCTCGTCGGTCACGGCGGCCGCGAAGGGAGCCAGAGCATCGGGGGCGATCTCGCACGTCTCGATGCCGAGGCGCCGGCGGAGCGTCTCCTCCTCCACGGCGAAGTCGCCCATGCCGGCGAAGGGGAAGCCGACCCGCAGCGCGCGCATGGAGCCGAAGCGCCGGGCCGCCAGCGCCGCGCGCGCCAGTTCGGCGGTGCGCCGCAGGGGCTCGGGGTCGCTCAGGTGGCCGGCGACGACGCGATAGGCAACGCCCCGACGCCGGAGCATGGCGGCCAGGTCCTGCACGCCGTGGATGCCGTGGTTGGCCAGCAGCAGCGCCGGGTCCACATGGCGCCCGAAGTCGGCATCCGGCGTGGTGTCGAGCATGACGATGGGCTTGCCGCAGGCCGCCAGCGCGTCGACCGACTCCAGCGAGGGCGAGTAGGCCAGATGGAGCGTCACCACCAGGTCCACGTCGGCCGCGACCAGATCCGCCACAGCCGCCTCGAACTCCGGGCGGACCGTGCAGAGCGGCGCCTCGCTGACCCGCAGTCCGGCGCCGCGGAGCGACTGGGCCGCCTCGGCGGCGAAGGCGGCGACCTGGGGCCGCAGGTCCGGGAGGCATTCGTCGTAGAGGGCCAGGTAGAGCAGCAGCAGGCCCGCGTGGGGAGTGGCTGACATGGGGCTTAGCCTTTCTTGCCGAGGGCGGTCCGCAGTAGCTCGATGAAGCGGTCCATGATGGCCTCGTCGGCGATGAGCGGCAGCTTGGTCAGCACGATGGGCGGGCAGTCGGCCTTGTAGGCCTGCACGGTCAGGTCGATGCCCAGGGCCTCTGTGCGCGCCACGAACGCCTGCGCGCCGGCCAGGTTGTGGAAGCGCAGGGCGGACATGTGGCGGCTCCCCTCGACGCCGGCCAACGTGCTGGGGTACTCGGTCACCAGCGCGCGCAGGCGTGCCTCGTAGGCGTCGCCGGTCTCGCGCAACCGGGCCTCGTTGGCCGTGGCCCACTTCAGGCTCACGAGGTAGGTGAGCGAGGCCAGCTCCTCCTGACCGTTGGTCACCAGCGCGCCGAACTGGCAGAGGTTGTCCATGGCGGCGCTGAAGAGGAGCCGCGACGCCGCGTACTCGCCGTTACCGAAGCCCTTGCCCAGCACCACGAAGGTCGGCTTCAGCCCGATCTCGCGGTAGAGCAGCACGCCCGGCGCCCAGAGGCAGCTCTGGATCTCGTCGCAGACGGTGGGCACGTCGTGCGCGGCGCAGAGTTCGTAGGCGCGGCGCAGGAACTCGGGGGTCAGCGCCCGGGCGCCGTAGTTCATCATGATGATCTCGTGGAAGAAGGCCGCGATCTTCGTCTCGCCGCCCTCGTACCGCGCGAAGGCCGCCTCCAGGTCCTCCACCCGGTTGGGCCGGATGGCGCAGACCTTCATCAGCCCCAGCTCCTCCATCTTCGCCGAGAGGCCCGGCCAGAGCCCCCGCAACGCCTGCACGAAGGCGGTGGTGCCGTGGTAGTTGCCGCAGGGCTTGCCGTCGTCGTCCGCGATGACCATGAAGACCGGCGTCTTGCCCGCGTACTCCGGCGGGCGCGCCCCCTCCTGCGAGAGGTAGAAGCGCCCCATGCACATCTTGAAGGCCGCCTCGCCGGCCAGGCTGCCGGTCTGCAGGTTCAGGACGCGGTTGATGACCCGCGGGTCCTCGTTTGACAGGATGGGTCCCAGGTCGTCGTCGCCGAAGGGGTCGAGGTCGTTGGCCAGGCGGACCAGGCGCTCCTCCAGCAGGCGGGTGATGTGGCCGCGCGTGTTGTTGTGCGTGGCGTTGGAGACGCCCAGCGTTCGGGCCACGTCGAGGAGCGCGAAGCCGGGGAACTCGTGGCCCAGAGGCACGTGGTAGTGCTCCGACTTGGTGGTGAGATAGGTGCGGCCATCCTCGCCGATACGCACGCAGCCCAGCGTGGAGACCGGCGCGGCCGCGGTGCGCGTGGCGGCGTTGAAGCCCCGCGTGGAGGCCCCTCGGGCCGAGGAGGCGAGCGCGGGTAGCGGATCGCCGGAGCCCACGCCCGCCACGGCGTCCAGCACCAGTTCGTGGTGGTCCGTAGGGTAGAAGTCCACCGGACCCAGCGCCAGGTCCGACAGGTCGCCGGGCTCCTCACCGGTCAGGCGGCAACGCCCCGCGATGGCCGCGTCAACGAACGCGCGCCCCACCAGGTCGGCCAGCGAAGCCGATACCTGCACAAACGGATCATCCCTGCGACCGGCCATGGCGGCGCCTCCAGTTCTGCGTTTGGCCGGCGGATCGCGCCGCTTCGCGCGAACCGTCAGCGCAGGGCAGTTCGACGCGCGCCGCCCGGATACCTGCCGCCGCGCCCGGGCCAGCACCGGCTACAGGGCGTAGACGCGCCTCAGCTCTGCCGGCGAAGATACGGTGGTCAGGGCGTCCTTCACACGCATGAGGGTTTCAAGGCTATCGATGCGGCTGAGCTCCTCCATCTGCTCAAGGCCCGGCTTGCCGAAGCGCAACTCCAGGCCGAGCTGGAGCCCCTCGAGCAGACCCTCTCGCCTGCCCCGCTCCATGGCCTTCATCTCGAATCTCGACATGTATTTCATGTTTGGTTCATCCTCTTCCTCGCCCACCTCGCTCCAGAACCGGTCGTCGAGCTCCTCCGGCAGTTCGAGTACCCAGTCCATGAACGTCATCAGCGCCGACGCCTGATCTTGTGATACCCCCATTCGCCGCATGTCACGGTAGAGCGCCTTGCGCCGGGCGAAGCGCGTCTCCGGCTGCCGACCCGCCTGTACGGCCGCCAGATGCGCTGCGACGGCGATCCCGAACGGGTTGCCGCCCTCGAACAACTCCTCGGGCCGGTCCGCCCAGTCGGTCAGCTTGACTACCGGGTAGTCAAGGCGGGCCGAGCACCTCCACCGCGTGTACCCAAAGCCGGTCGGGCGCCACCCCGGCTCGGCGTCGGCGAGAACCGCCAGGCTCACCGGCTCCCGATCGAATCGGTCGAATATCCGCAGGTGGTACCTGTACATACGTCGCGCGAAGGCCCGATCGCGCTGGGCCTGCACTTCGATGTGGACCAACACCCACGTCTGCGAGCCGTCGCGTAGCGCCACCTCGGCCAGTTGGTCTACGGCCCTGGACCCGGCCCTCGCCCCGCGCGTCGCCTGGTCGAACTCCTTGTCCAAGAAGCGCGGGCGCACATTCCAGTCGATATCGTCGTAGGCCTCGGGCACGAACAGCTGCAGGAACTCGGGGAAGAGCGCCTCAAGGATCGTCTTCCACGGGCTGTCGAAGTTCCGGCGAGATGCCATGGCGGCGCCTCGCTCTCGCATCCCCTACTTCGTCGCGGCGTCCACGGTGGACTGGTCGACGACCTGCGTGTCGGTCTTCACGATGGGCCCTACGGCCCGGCCCTTCAGCTTCGCCTCGATGGTCTCGATGGACTTCGCGCCCATCCTGCGCGGGAAGACCACCAGCGTGGCCGTCAGGTCGCCCTTCTTCACGTCGGCCAGCGCGTCCGGATTGCCGTCCAGCCCGATGGTGAAGAGCTTCTTGCCCGCCTGCTTGGCTGCCTGCGCCGCGCCCTGCGCCATGGCGTCGGAGCAGCCGAAGACCAGGTCGAGGTCCGGGTACTTCTGCAGGAACTCGCTGGTCCGGTCCGCGCCCTCCTTGCGGAGCCAGTTGGCCGACTGCGACGCCACCACCTGGACCTGCGTCCCCTCCAGCGCGCCGCGGAAGCCGCCCGCCCGCTGGTCGGTATGCGTGCCCGCGGTCCCCTGCAGGATGGCCACCTTGCCCCGGGCCGCGCCGCCGTACTTCGCCTTCAGCAGCTCCACCGCCTTCTCGCCGCACTTGCGGCCGCCGGCCTCCTCCTCGTAGCCCACGTAGGCCTCCACCTTGCCCGACGGCACCGCCGAGATGGAGTTGTGGACGAAGATGGGCACGCCCGCGTCGTTGGCCTTCTTCACCGCCTGGGTCAGCGCCTCGTCGTTCACCGCGCAGATGGTGATGGCGCTGACGCCGCGCTGCAGGCTGTCCTGCACCTTCGCCACCTGATCGGCCGAGTTGGTCTCCTTGTCCGGCTCCAGGTGGCTGAACTCCCAGCCGCGGGCTTTGGCGGCCTCCTCGGCGCCCTTTACGAACTCCTGGTGGAAGACGCTGGTGAGCGCCGGCGAGATCACCACCACCGAGACCCTGCCCGCGGGCTTGGCGCCGTCGTCCTTGCCCGGCTGGGAGCAACCCGCCAGGACCGCCGCAGCCAGGAGCGCAACCGGACCCAAGAGCCGTTTCATGTCAGACCCGCCTCCTTCTCTTCTGGAACATGTCGATGGTGACCGCGGCGAAGATGATCCCGCCGATGGCCACGCGCTGGTAGTTGGAGTTCACCTGCATCAGGTTGAGGCCGTTGCGCACCAGGCCGATGAGGAGCGCCCCGGCCAGCGTGCCCGGCAGGTTCCCCTGCCCTCCGCTCAGGCTCGTGCCGCCGATGACCACCGCCGCGATGGCGTCCAGCTCCAGCCCGTCGCCGATGGTCGGCTCGGCGGCCCCCACGTAGCCCGTGTAGAGCATCCCCGCCAGGCCCGAGAGGAAGCCGCAGAGCCGGTAGCCGAAGAGCTTCACGCGGGCCGTGGGAACGCCCGAGAGCCGCGACGCCTCCTCGTTGGCGCCGACGCTGTAGAGGTACCGCCCCAGCCGCGTGCGCTGCATCACCAGGTGGCCTGCGGCGTAGAGCAGGGCCATGAGCGCCACCATGGCCGGGAGCTTGAGGATGAGCGGCACGCCCTCGGCCACGTTCCCGCTGCCCGGCCAGAGGTAGGCCGCGGGCAGGTTGTAGATCGCGCCGCCGCCGCTCACCACGAAGGCCAGCCCCCGCGCCATGACCATGAGCGCCAGCGTGGCGATGAAGGGCGGAAGGCCCACGCGGGTGATGGCCGCGCCGTTGAGCAGTCCCAGCGCCGTGCCCAGCGCCAGCGTCAGAGCCACGCCGGACGCGCCGCCCCAGCCGTGGCGCGCCATGAGCACGGCGGGCACACAGGCCGCCAGCGCCGCCACGGAGCCCACCGAGAGGTCGATGCCGCCGGAGATGATCACGGTCGTCATGCCCACGGCCACGATGGCCACGATGGCGATCTGCGTCAGCACGTTGCGGAAGTTGACCCACCCGCGGAACGAGGGCTCCAGCAGGGCGATGGCGACGTAGAGCCCCGCCAGCACGGCATAGACCCCGACCTCGCGCCACATGGCGTGCGGGGCCGGCGTGCGTCGTGCGATGGAGGCCTGTTCGGAGGTCCGCTGCATAGCGCCCATAGTGTACGCCGCACGAGGCATTGAAGCCAACGGCAAGGGCGAAGGGAGGCGGGAGGCGTTTCCGGTTTGGCCGATGCCGCGGGAGTGACCCGTTGGGTGGCCCGCAAACGAAGAAGCCCCCTTGCGGGGGCTCCTCGCGGTCCTGTAAGGGCCTGACGGGTGGGCTGTGAGGCCCAGCCTGCGGATCTAAGATCCTTGTTGGAGGACTCATGCAGGCATCCATCCGATACAATGGAAGTATAGCAGCCGCAGGCCGCACTGTCAACAGAGGAGACCGCGCCGTGGAGATGATTCTTGGATTGGACCTGGGTGTGCAGAGCGTTGGCTGGGCCGTCGTTCGCCGCGACGAGGAGGACCGAGGTGAGTGAGGGGTACACGCACCGCCGGACGGTCAACCGGCTCGTCGCCTGCATCGTGCTGGTCCTCGGATCCATCGGGCTGTGGAAGCTGCTCGAACCTGTTGGCCCGGAGGAAATGGCCAACAGGGCGGCGACCAGCGAGGCGGCACACGCCCAGGTGCGGCGGTTGTGCGACGGTGCCGGGCTCAGCGTTGACCCTGTCGATGCCAGTTACCCCAACGTGATCGCTGTTCGGGCGCCCCGCGAGTTGACGGAGTACGAGGCACGGGTCATCGCCAACAATTGCTTCGAGGCTGCAGGCATGGAAGACGCCGTGGTGGCCGTCTACGACGGGAGCGGCAAGCGGATGGCGCGTCGCTGCCGCGTGTCAGTGGAGTAAGCGAGGGCCTGGCGCTCGCCCGAAGGGATGTCTACCTGGGCGCGAAGGAGGTGGACACGGGAAAATCGTGAGACATCGAGTGTATCGGATGGATGCCTGCCCGGTCTACCCAACCGACCTCACCACGAGCCGAGTCGCTCCCCTGCCGGGCAGGCGGTCGTCCGCTCTGTGCCGACTGAAAGACCTCCGGCTCCATGCCGGAGCGTCGGGGTCCGTGTCGGTCCGTGTCGGTCCGTGGAGGTCCGTGTTCGCAGGCGGCGCGCACGGACGACCACGACCGAGGGCGGCCCCTCGCCAGGCGCTCCGGTTCCTCCGCCAGCCAGGCAGGAGCCGCGCCGCACGCTGCCGCGAAGGGCCGGGATTCCGTACCATGTTCGCTGGCTCGCCGGTCGCCATCGGCAAGAGCGCGCAGGCGCCGGGCAGGCCGCGAGAGCAACCGCGGCAGCGTGGGCGTCCTGGGCCATGGCCGGTCTCTCCCAGCCGCCGCCCCGGGCCGCTCTCTCACAGACGCGATCATCTCCGCTCCGTCTGGACCTCGGCGGTGACGCGCCTGAGATCCCCGCCCACGGGCCGAAGCGTGACCGTCTGATCGCCGAACCGGTACCGGATCATATCCTCGGTGGGAATGACGCGCGCGACGGCCTTCCGGACCGCGGGGCTCAGGAAGTCGTCCGTGAGAACCCATCGCCCGCGTCCGTCGGTGCAAGCCCCCGCGGCTCCGGTCCCGCCGCGGACCGCGGCGGGCGCCAGGGCGGGCAGCGAGACGCATGTGGCGCCGCCTCGGACGCACTTCGCCACGGCGGCAAGCGTCTCCTTGCTGACTCCCACGCCTGTGAGGAAGATCACCTCGGCCTCACGGAGCAGGTCGTAGCCCACATGGTGGTCGTACACCACCACGCCGTCGAGCGGCGCCAGGACCTGGTTGGGCTTGCTCGCGTACGCTCCCCAACCCCGGTACAGGCTGTCCCGGGGTATGGCGCCACGAGTCAGCAGCGACCAGATCGCGAGCCAGGCTTCGGTGGTGGGCGTCGACTTCCATACCTTGGAGCCGAACAGACGATCCGGCAGCCACGGCGCGGCCACGGTCCGCTGGCCGTAGCAGCCGTCCTCTTGCCGCACGATGACCACGCGCGGCCGGAGCCGCCGCCGCTCGAAGAGCCTGGGATGGTTCGGGACGTACTCCTTGATGAAGCGCCTGGCCACATCGCCGTAGGCCGTCAGTTTGTAGTCGGTGTCGGTCACCTCCGCCAGGCTGTTCACCGGGTAGGGCGCGCCGGCCGACGGCGGCAGGCAGAGGCTCTCGGTGTAGATGCAATCGGCGCCCAGATGGTACGCGAGCAGGAGCGCCGAGCGGTACTCCTCGGGCGAATGGCTCGGGTAGCCCCGCAGCCCCCAGAGGTCGGGGGTCACCCACAACGGTGTCCGGTACTGGCTCGATGCGCCCAGGGCGCACGCCACGTAAGCCGGTGACCACGCCTCCTTCAGGACCTTGGTCCCGGCAACGCAGCCCGCACGGGCGAAGGTGTGGTACATGACGGGTGTAACGTGCTCGGTGTAGAGCCGCAGCCCGAACCTCCGATGCAGCGCGACCAGTTCCCCAACGGCCCTGGCGTGCCCATCGGCGGCGTCGACCAGCGCCGCGCCCGCCGGATCGTAGATGGACGGGCGGTCGAAGCCCGGAATGCCGTTCGCGTTGTTCTGGTGGTGTTCGGGCTCGTCGTACATAACGCCCAGCACCCGCTTGGAACGGCCGAACTCCTTCAGCAGCTCGGTCGGGTAGAGGAAGAAGCGCCGGCCGTCGGGACGGCAGAACCAATCGTAGCCCCGCGGGTCGATCCAGCGCTCGGGCGACGTGTTCCAGAGCGACGAGAGCGTGTTGGGCATCCAGTCCATGCCGTTCGCGTCACACCACGCATCGACCCGCCGGATGAACGCGACGTGTTTGTCATAGGCCCAGCCCAGGGAGGCGTCCGGGTACCACATGAGCCAGAAGTTCATCCCCAGGTCGCGCATCAGTTCCGCCCCGCGAGGATGCCGGGTCAGGCTGGCCTCATGCCAGGGCGGCGGCGACGCGAACCCTATGTCGTCGAAACCGAACCGAAGTGGGATCGCGCGTCGGACCGCGGGAACAGGGCGCCGATCGGACGTGACGCCCGGCGCGGGTCCATGGCCTGCCGCGGAGCGACGGACACCGATCTGGGCGCCGCCACGACTTGCCGACGGCTGGCCATGGCACGCGGGGATGAGGAGAAGCAGCGGGACCAACAGGTTGGTGTGCATGAGGTTCGGTTAGCCGGCATCGGCGCCCTTTCCTGCTGGGAGCCGCCCATATGACGCATGCCGAGCGAATCCCGCCCGCGGCACGACCCGGGGGCGTGTCCCCTTCCTCCGCAGGACGGCAGGAGCCGCGCCCACCGCCGTCGAACTCCCTGTACAGCGCCTCCTGGAGGGGGTCGCCGCGGCTTCGGGCCGCTGCCCGACGATGCCGGCCGCCTGATCCTGCCCGCCGCGGCGATCAGGCGACTCGGACTGAGCGAGGAGTGACGCGATGATGCGGCGGATTGCCCGCGCGGTTCTGATGATATCGGTGATCTCGCTCGGCGCCATGGCCGCGCATGGCCGGCAGGCGCCCTCGTCTCCGACCATCCGGTGGTCCGGCCGCGTATGGGATGTGAAGGATAGCGCGGGCGGTCCGGCGGGGCCGGGGCCGTGCGTCTTCTCCGGCGGTCGGCGGAACGTCTGGGTCGACCAGGCGGGCAAGCTGCACCTGCGCATCACCCGCGAGGGCGGCGCCTGGCGCGCCGCGGAGGTCCTCTGCCGCGACAGCCTCGGCTACGGACGCTACGAGTTCGCGGTTGACCGGGTGACGCCCCTGGGCACGAACGTCGTGGCGGGCCTCTTCACGTGGGACGACACCGAGGACGCCTACGCCAACCGCGAGCTCGACTTCGAGTACGGCGTCTGGGGCGATGCCTCGGCGCCCAACTTCCAGAACGTGGTGCAGCCCTACACCGGCGAGGGTCGGATGCACCGGTTCGCCGTTCCGATCGACCAGCCGCTCGTCCACACCATGGAGTGGCGGCCGGATCGCGTGGCGTTCGCCACCTACCGTGTCGATCCGAAGGGCCGCCGGGCCCGGCTCGACGCATGGAGCTTTGTCGGCGCGGACATCCCCAAGCCGGGCCGCGAGAAGGTGCACATCAACCTCTGGATGCGGCGGGGAGAGGCGCCGAGCGGCGACCGGGAGTGCGAGATCGTCCTCGCCGGCTTCGCGTACCGGCCGTAGCGTCGCCCGCTACGTGGTGCGGAAGAGGTTCCGCGTGCAGTGGACCACTTCGATGCCCCGCTCGCGGCCCAGCTCGACGACCGGAGCGAAGAGGCGCTCGCGGATGTACGCCTCCGGGAGCCTGAACGCGAAGCCCCGGACCCTGGCTCGGCCTCCCTGCGCGGCTGCGTAGAGCGGCTCCCACTCGGCCCGGAAGCGCCGATCGTGGAACCGCCCGCACATCACCTTCATGGCCGAGATCACCACGCGCTCGCAGCCCGTGTCGGCGGCCAGGCCGACCAAATGCTCAAGGTCCGACCATGTGTGCGCGGCCTGGGCGCCGTAGTCGGCCACCGCGGGGCGGTCGAAGAAGGCGGCAGGCAGCGGGTCGCGCGGGAAGAGAGGATCCACGCGCAGCGTCACGCGGACTCCCTCGGCTCGGAGTCGCCGCACCGCCTCGACGCGCGAGGCCACCGAGGGGGCGCCGGGCTCCACATGGCGTCGGAGCGCGTCGTCCCAGAAGGTGAGCGAGACCTCCACCACGGCCTGCGGCAGCGCCTTCAGCGGCTCCAGGTACTCGGGCATCGTCAGCCGCGCCGGGTTCTTGGTCAGGATCGGCACGCTGCTGAAGAGGTCCCGCTCCTCCGCGATGCGCCGCAGGAGCGCCAGCGCCTGGCCCCGGGGACGCTCCATGGCCTCCTGCAGGCCGTCCGTGGAGTTGCTCACGTGGAGCGGCACGGGCGGTAGGCCCAGGGCGCGAAGGTCCGCCAGGTCGCGCTCCAGGCTCCGGAGGAACCCTGGCTTCTCGCGCGGGCGGGCCGGATCCGGCACATACCCGCTGATGTAGCAGTAGGCGCAGGCATGGGCGCAGGCCGTGTAGACGTTCGCGCAGAGCCGGAACCCCGCCGGGAAGCGGCCGCGCTGGGCGAAGGGGTCGTAGAGCGCCAGCGCCCGCGATCGGAGCGAGAGCGGACGCTCACCCTCGGCGGGCGGAGAGTAGAGGTAGGCCATGCGGCGCAGCGCCTCGCCCTTCCCAGGTTCGGCGCGCCGGGCTCAAGGCGCGGGCTCCAGCATCGCCTTGTGGCCGAAGCCGCGCGAGTTGTCCAGCCAGCGCAGCGTCTCCGGCCGCAGGACGTAGAGCGTGGCGGCCGCCAGCATGGCGGTCAGCGCGGCCGGCAGGGCGAACCGGCCCCGGTAGAGCGCCAGCGCCTCGGCGCGCTCGGAGGCATCGGTCACCACCTCGGCCCGGCCCGTCACCTGCAGCCCCCGGATCTCCGCCCATCCCCATACGGCGGGGTAGACGGCGGCCGACGCCCGACCGGTGGCGACGGCGGCGGCGCCGTGCCGCGTGCCCGGCATGGAGACCCAGTAGAGGTTCATCGCCGCATCCGCCGCGAAGAAGACGGCGGCCACCTGCGGCTCGCCATCCGGCCCCACGGTGGCCAGTGCCATGGTGGAGACGTCATGCAGCAGGCGGAGTGCGTCGTCCCGTGCGGGGCGGGCTTGTGGCGGTGCGTCCATGCCGCCATTATGGCCCCGGCCCGCCTTCCGCCGCGATAGCCGCAGAGATCGCCCGATCGGCAGCGCAACTTCGCCGGTTCTGTGTCATACTAGTGACATCACTGCGGGGTGGAGCAGCCTGGTAGCTCGTCGGGCTCATAACCCGAAGGTCAGAGGTTCAAATCCTCTCCCCGCTCCCATACAAGAGTTAAGTTCCAACCAGTGAACGGGAGCTTGTGGCATCAACGCGATGTCGCAGGCTCCTTTCTCTTTTTCGCTCATCTCCACTCGGATCACGAGCGCTTGCATGAGCTCGGTCCGCTCATCGTCGGTCGCTGCATTCCAGAGGTCGGGGATGCGGCCCCACAGCTTGCAGATCGCGTCAACGTCCGGGCGGTGCTTCCTTCGGTCGCCCCCCCGTGTTTCGATCTCCCGACTTCTGGCCTCGGTTTCGGCCCGCTCGACGTGCAGCACTTCGAGCCGCTGCACGAGCGGTGCCAGCGGGCTCGCAGATACCTCGATGGCCTCCTGGCAGCGGGCGATCCGTCGGTCTATATCGACCAGCCGCCGATCCACCAGCCGGTACTCCGCCACGAGATCTTCGGGTTCGGGAAGTACCTTCGCGGCCTCCCTGACAAGAGCATGCATCCGGGTGGGATGGCTCGCGGCGCGTTCGATCTCTCGCAGGATGGAGTCATGGAGCGTGCTGGCGTTCACCCTCCGTACAGGACAGTCTGTCAGCTTCTTCAGAGCCTTCAGGCACTCGTAGTAGGAGACGGTGCCCGTGCGCCCAGCATGTCCTGCTGGTGTCATGCGGCACCCGCAGTGAGGGCAGAACACTAGACCTCGAACATGGTACGGAAAGCAGTCCTTAGGGTGCGCCTTCGGTGCACGCCCTGCCTCCCGCTTGCCCTCGTCTATCGATCGAGCCTGCGTCCATAGCTCCTCGGAGATGATGGGCTCGTGCGCAGCGGCATTCACCCACTCCCCGAATCGCTGCACGCCGCGGTATGCATCGTTCCTGATCAGCCGGGCGGCCGTCTGGAAGGTCCACATCCGCCCAGTCGATGCTCGCAGGTAGTCCACCACCTCCGGATAGCTCCCGGTCTGGACGAAAAGCTCAAAGGCCCGACGCACGATGTCGGCCTCCTGGGAGTTCACGACAGGGCGCTTCGGCGGCTCCTTGTCTCCGCGCGCGAACTCACCCGCGTCGGTGACGTGTACTTTGCGGTACCCGATCGCCGGCATGTGCCCGCAGCAGTAGCCCCTTGCGACCATCTGCTCCATCTTCGTGCGCGTCCACTGGCTCACCATCTTCGGGTACATGCCGTCCATGAGGATCGTCATCTGCTTGCTCACGTGGCCGGCGAGGTCCGGCGTGAAGTGCTCACGCACGAGCTCGATCTCGACGCCTCGCTCGTGCAGCAGGTACTCGGCGATATGGTAGGCCTCGCCTCGTGCGAGGCGACTCATGTAGGTCACGCAAAGCCTGTCGAACAGGTGGGCCTCTGCGTCGCGAAGCAGCGCCTGCCAGTCCGGGCGCTTCAGATTCGTTCCGCTCCTGCCCTCGTCGGCGTAGATCCTCGTCAGGGTTCCGCCTCGTTCGGCGATATGGCGCGTGTTGATGTCACGCTGCGTGTCGATCGTGGTGAAGTCGCCATGCGCCTGGTCATCCGTGCTGCATCGTAGATAGGATGCATAGCGCACGGGACCGCTCTTCTGCTTCGCCATGATGCTCGGTTCCTTTCCCCTGAGTCGGAACTGCCTAACAGCGCGATCAGGGTACCTTGTGTGCTTGGGTCTTTGTCAACACCGACCCAAGCGGCGTGAGGTAGAATGCGTGGTCGGAGGTGCAACGCGATGTCGATCACGCGCGCGGCCGCAGGTAGGCTGGGCGGCCAAGTACGCTCCGAGGCCAAGGCCCGACAAGCCAGGTTGAACGGACTGCGTGGCGGCATGAAACTGAGACCGCTGGCAGAGATACCGTGCAACTGCGGAGCGACCGAGGTTACGACCGGGCATAAATCCACGTGTCTCCGGGGCCGCGCCATCAAGCGCCGGCTGGCGAGAGGGCAACCACTCGTGTGAGCCCTTGGCCAGGAGGACCCTCGATGGGCGGGCGGAAGACGACCACAGCCGAAGGGAATGGCGCGCTGTTCCTGCCGTCGCCGAACTTCAGGCGACCCCTGACAAGTCTGATCTCGTCGGCCCGCATGACCCATACATGCCACCACCGCGTGTCAGTTCTTGCTGGTACTAGGCACACCACGGTGGCGCCCTGCTGGGCACTGACATATGCCTTCTCGATCCACAGGCCGATCTGCCGACCGTAGGGTGGGTTCATCCAGCACGTGCCGTCCCACCGCTGTCGCAGTGCGTCCTCAGCGGGAGTGTAGTAGCGCGCGCACTTGGCGTTGTCGGCAATGGCGCACACATCGAGCGTAAAACCGAACTCGGCATCGAGCTTCGCGTAGAAGCTCAGCGGAGTCGCCCACAGGTCAGTTCGGGAGCTGAAGTGGACTGACAGCGCCTCGCGGCTTGGGCCAGCATCGGGGTGTTCGCTCATCGCTCGCGCCCATCTGCAGCAGCGTCGGCGTTGGGAGGGTTGGTTGGCGCATGGTCCAACCGAGCAGCGATGCGGGCCAGAATGGACGTGGCGGCGGCTACCCGGCGAACGCACTCCTCGTAGGTTGGTGCTTTCCCGGTCCCGCTTACCTCGATCTCCAGAGGCTTTGCTCGCGCCACTCCGACCTCACGCGGGACTCGCGCCGTACGGCGCGTTCCCATGCTGATGCACCCATTGTGCTGCTGAGCCGGGTGGCAGAAGCAGTGTCAAGATGCCGGCGACGAGTGGCATTCCCTATGGCAAACTAAGGGGCAGAGCCCGCATCTGAGGAGTCAGGGACAACCGCAATGGATGCCAGTGAGCGTGAGCGCGCGTCGTTCGAGCTGTCTGCCTTTGGTGCGAGCGAGGTCCGTGTCGACGGCGAACCTGTCGTCTTCCTTCCTAGGAAGGCGAAGTGGTTGCTGATGCTTCTCGCCCTCGCCAGCGCAGAGGACCGGTCGCTCTCACGCAAGGAGCTGTCCAGCGCGCTCTGGCCGTGGGGCGACGGCAGCGAATACAACGTGTACCGGCTCATGCCGAAGCTCCGCGGCGCTCTGAAGACGGAAGCCTCGCGGATCGTAGAGCCGGTGCCGCACGTTCTTCGCCTCGACCTGCGCGACGCCGACGTGGACCTGCTGCGCTATCGTTCCGCTCTAGCCTCGGCCGTTCAACAGGCGGACCCGGCCCCGATCGAGGCGGTCCCTGAACTCCGGCCAAGCCGTCTGATGCTGGACTTCCCGGAAGGCGAGGCCACCATGGAGCGCGAGCGGGCGAAACTGCGTGTCGAGTTCATCGATGCCCTTGACGCGATCGCCGACCGCGCCATCCCGGAGGGCGACCTCGACGGCGCGGCTCGGTCCATCGCTCTCGCGATCGCGGAGACTCAGCAGCCGGATGAGGCTCGCACGCGGCGCCTGATCGAGACACTGGCCCAGCTTTCCCGACACGAGGAAGCACGGGCGGCTCTCGAAGCCTATCAGCGGAGAGGTGGTTACCCGTCGGAGCAGCTTGTCAAGCTGGTGCGGTCCGCGGATGCGGTCCGCGAAGCCGGTCCGCGCGGGGGCTATGGGCAAGTAGCGGCGCCGCCTGTCCGCAGCGAGCATTCGCAGGAGGTCCGGCGCGAGCTCGCCGCGCTGGTACACAACGAGGGTACTGCCGCGAAGCTGCGCCGGTACCTGAGAGACAAGCCGCACCTGCTGGTCGGGTCTCACCACGTGTTGGCCGACACTGTAATGTGCGACGTCCGTCTGAGTCCCGGCGTACAGACCGACTTTGCCTACCTTGAGCCGCAGTCAGGACTCGGCTGCCTCCACATGATCTCCTTCGCAGACCCGAGCGCGCGCATCTTCAGAGAGCGAGGCGAGTTCACGGCACAGTTCTATCGCGCTTGCGAGGTGCTCGATGCCTGCGCCTACTGGATCGGACGCAACCAGGTGCTGCTCCCGGCCGTCTTCGGGCCGCGCCTTGACGAAGTGCCGGGCACGAGCTTGGCGCCCGGCTTCTACCTACCCAGGTGCCGGCTGATCATCGGTCGCCGATCCGAACTCGACAGCGCTCGCTGCCGCGACAAGCTGCATGCCAGAAGGGGCGCTGGCGATAGCGGCATCGTGATCCGCACCTACGACGGCTTTCTAGAGGAGGCGGAGCCGACGATCCGGACAAACCCGCGAAACGAGCTTGGGATCAAATGCAGAAACTACGACGGCGACTGAGAACCCAGGAACTCCGCGAGGAGCTCTAGACGGGTTTCCTCGGCGTCGAAGCACTCTACGACGCGCCTTCTGACCTCTGGCGCCCCCGCCAGTATCGGTCTACCGACTGCCTCCTGCCTCTTCTGGTCCACGTAGGACAGGAAACCCAGATAGCGGGCCGGTTGCTCGTGCTGCATCGTCTCAAGCGTCTGCCGCATCTGCTCGCGCAGCGCGCTCCTTCGCGCGACGGCCTCAGCCTGGCTGGCTCGGCCTTTGGCGTCATCTGCCTTCGCCTGCAGCACTCGGTTGTACCCGTTCGGCGGTGCGAACGCGTCTTCGATAGCTCGACGCAGAAAGGCTCCCTTGTCCCGCTTGAACGGGAAGCTGGTCTTGACTCGGTACGCGAGGAATGCGAGTTGTCGCTCGCATTCGAGTGGCTTCGATCGCGCCAACCGAACGGCGTCCGCGCCGTTCAGACCAGCAGCGACCAACTTCTCCACAAGCTCAGCAGCCGGAGCCGTACTCTTACCCTCGCCACTTGCTGCTGTCTCTTGGATGTGCTCTGTCTCTTGTAGGGCCGGATTTCGGCCCACCAAATCAACCGTCGTTTGGCCCACGTGTGTCAGTACTCGGCCCACCCCACCGTTCGCTTTCTGCTGTACCTGGGCCGGAACGCGGCCCACCTGATCCGTATCTCTCCTCGGCCACGCCGTCGAGGTCCATTCCAGGTTCAGCCGATACGTGCTTTCCGCGCATTCCCTCGTGAACTCATTCGTGTTGGACTCCTTGAGCAGCATCCCGCGCTTCACCAAGCTAGAGCACGCCGCCTTGACGGTCGAACGCGACAGACCGGTCCCGGTATCGAGGACCGTTCCATCTCGTCGCCGGATGCCGCCTGCCAATTGGCTGAGGCTGATCCGGTCGGATGCCTTCCCGAACCCGTATGTCCGACGGGCGACGTACAAGACCACCTTCACTTCGGCGCCGGTCAGCAATGCGAGCCAGAAGTCCAGAATGACGTCTGGTACCGGTGTGCTGTTCGGGATGAGTGCTCTGGTCACTCGTCGGACCTCCCGACCTTCGATAGGTGGACCCGAAGAGCGTGGGCGATCACGGACTGCTTTGTCGTCCCCTCAAGCCGGGCGGCTAGGTCCAGGCGCTCCCATATGGAGGTCGGTATCCTGATCGTCGAGCACGTCGTTGGTCCCCGGTCCAGGTCGGCACTGTACGGTTGCCGAAGCGCATCGCGCATCGCCCGACGCACGGGGTCGGCACCACTTCCGGCTGTGCGTCGTCCCGCGACTGCGTGGCGACGCTCGGGCGCTTGAGCGCTCGGTGGCCCGTCTGTGTCGTCGCTGCACGGTCGCCGCGCGGCCTCGCGCTCCTCGTGGCACGGGTCCGCGCGGCGCCGCTCAGACACCGCAATGCTCCCATGTTCCGCCGTGTCGGCGCGGGCGCGTTCCTGCGTTGCTAGGTTGCTGCCGGTGCTTGGCGACGGGCTCGCGCGTTCTGAGGACTGGTGGGGGACTGGTTCACGATCCAGTTCGTGCAGCTCGCGCATGCGAGCGATGGGGTCTGTTGCCAAGGTTAGGCTCTGCCTGCGCTGTGTCATAGTCCTCCGTTCTGATCTTGTGGTTCCGATTCGCCGGGCCTCGCCCAGCTCTTCACCGCGTACTCGTCGAGGGTCTGTCTGAGCAGGGCCTCTGTGACCGTGCCGAAGCCGGCGGAGTAGGCGCTGATCATGGCCGCATTGCAGAGCACGCAGACATCTCGCGGGACGCCGCGAGTGGCGTTGTAGATCATCTTGTGCGTCGGCTTATCGAACGTCGCGTCGAAGTCGCCGCCGGCTATGCCCATCCGGTGGCGCAGCATCTCCAGGGTCTCTTGCCACGTGAGTGGATCCAGCGTCGCCATGCCGGCGATCCGCGACCGCAGTGCTGCGTGCTGTGCCAGCCTGCGCTCGAAGTTCGGCTGCGCGAGGAGGATGATCTGGATGAGCTTCTGGGTTGGCGTCTGCTCGTTGGTCATCGCCTGGATGGTGTGGAGGTTGTACGAGTGGATCGTCTGGGCCTCGTCGATCACGAGCACTACAGTACGGCCCGCTCTGTACTCGTCCACCAGGAACGCCCTCAGGGCCGCCTTCAGGTCGAGCAGATTCCGGCGCGGGGGTAGCCCGAACGAAGCCAGCACGTTGCGGAGGAATGCAGCAGGCGTCCGGGGCGAGGCATCGATGACCTGGCCGACGACGTATCTGTCTGGTTCCTGTCGCCACGCGTTCGCAGCTAGCTGGGACACCGTGGTCTTGCCGGTACCCACGCCGCCCATCAGAAGGAATAGGCCCTGCCGTTCGTCGGCGTAGTACGCGATCTGCAGAAGCGCCTTCTCGTGCTCCCGGCTGGCGTACGCGAAGCTCGGATCCGGAGTGGTCGAGAAAGGCGGGCGTTGTAGTTTGAAGTGTTCAAGGTATGTGATCATAGGCTCTCCTGTGGGTTAGTCCTGCATACAGGTTGCAGTATCTGATCCCATCGTGCTGCCGTCAAGCCGGAATCGACAGGGATCTGCAAGTTCGTGAGGTCGGTCGTACCTTTGGCAGTTGACTAGCGGGGCGGAACTGATATGCTGGCAGCTCTGGAGATACGATGCTTGAACAGGAACGCACTAGACCGGTCCGGGTGGAGCTAGGGGCTCTTGTGGCCACGCCAGGCGCTATCGACGCGCTGACCAAGGCGGGTGTCACGCCCATCGAACTGATCGCACGCCATCAGCGAGGCGATTGGGGGGAGCTGTGCTCGGAGGACAGAGCCGAGAACGACCTATCGCTGCGCGATGGGTTTCGGCTTCTCTCCGCCTACGCGCTGCCGCGGACGGGCGCCAGGATATGGGTCATCACAGAAGCCGATCGCTCGGTGACGACACTGCTTCTTCCAGATGAGTACTGAGGAGGTGGCGTGAGGTTCGCCCGCAACCGGTGGCGTTGGCTGCAGACAATCCAGAACAGGAGGAATATGACCAATCACAAGACGAGAGGACAGCGCAACGAAGACGACTCACAGTTGCCCGACCTTGACGCAGTCGGCGACGAGGGCAACGACAGCACTACACGGGCCAACCCGCCCGTGCATGAGCTCAGGCTCGGCCGGTGCGTGGCGACGATTTGGGCACGCGAGACAGACACTGGCCGGCGGTACAACGTGACCGTGTGTAGGCTCTACCGCGACGGGCAACGATGGGAGCGATCGAACAGCTTCGGTCGCGATGATCTGCCGCTGGTGCGGAAGGCACTCGACCGAGCACATGACTGGATCTTGGCCCAGAGCAAGGCACCGCCCCCACCAGACGAAGCGGCCTGATCCGCCCTAAGGTGAGGTCGTACCTACCGCAATTGCGCTCGCCGTCGGGCGAGGGCATCGGCTGCATGCTGAGCCGTCAGATTCGCATATCGCGGACCGTTCTCCTTCGCCTTTGCACTTTCGTCCATCAGCCGATCCACGGTCTCCGCCATACTCCAGCCCCAGTCCAGCGCGATCAAACAGAACGTGAAGTCCGCCCTGCTGCTATCGATCGCACTCCCCTCGTGGTTCATCGGCGCACCGGCCAGGCACCGCTCGTAACTGGGCCATCGCCTCGTCCTCACGTGCCGAGGCGTATCCCCCGAAACGCGTTCACGCTCTGCAGCCTGGGCACGGACAAGTCCCGCCTCGATCAGTGCTGCTTCATCCACCAACAGCCCTGCCGTCACGTGGCATATGGCTACTATCGGAAACGTCGGCGCGTACTTCGCCTTGAAGTTGTTGCTTCCGGCAACCCGCGTGGCGCCGGAGGCCGATGGGTCAGCGCCAACGCTCGCCCTCACCCGGCGACCGCTGTCGGGCTCGCGAATCTCAGAGAGAGCAATCCATGCCTGGTAGTTGCCGGGGCTCGTTTGCAGGCTCAGGAACGAGACCGGCTCGACCCTTGCGCGTGCATCATCGTGGAGATCGTCGAGCTGGAGAAACACGGGCGGGGGCTTTGGCCTGACGATGACGTTCCACCGCTGTGCGTCAGCACGGGCGAGCACATCCGGCACGAGGCTGGCAAGCTCCTGGAGCGGCACAGCTCGGCGGAAGCTCACTTTCTCACCCTCGCACGAGGTGAGAGTCAGGTCGAATGTCGCGGCTCCGACGCTGGCGAAGGCGTCGAGCATATCCAGTGCCGCTAGGGTGGTGTGGTTGCGGCTCTGATGGCTCAACTGGCCCCCCCGTGCTTCTGAGTGGTGGTTTAGGTTCAGAACGCTCAGGATCATACGATAGCATGACGCGGAAGTACAGTGCGGGACGCAGAGCTGCTGTGTCCAGCAGAGGCGCTGCTGGCCGCGATGGCTTGACTCGCTGCGGCCAAGGGCTTAGAATCGCTGCATGGACCCGTCTATAGGCGAATCCCCACCAGCGGCGCCGCTTCCGATCGGCACACGGTTCTTGTATCGGTTCTCGGCGCGAAGGACCGACGCCCGCACCGACATACAGCACTTCCACGCAGTGATTACACAGACAGATGGCCCGTATCGCCAGTGGAAGCGCATCGATACTTTGTACGAGGAGAACGTTCTTCGGCGGTGCGAAACCGGTGGGTTTACGCTCGCGGCTAGTCTCGACGAGCTCCTCCGCGGCGGCTACGAGTTCGACGAGGCCGATCTCATCCGCCTGAGGATGCCTGAGACGACCCGACAGTCCCCGGAGCTCCTAGCCAAGGAACTGGCGGATGTCTTGCCGCCGCTCTACTCACAGGAGCATGTGGATGACCCCGTTGTGCAGGCCCGGTTCTTTACACCGGACTCATGCTGGTCGTGGTATCCGTACGAGTATGACCCGACGGAGCGTCTGTTCTTCGGGTGGGTCTGCGGGATCGAACGGGAGTATGGGTTCTTCTCGCTCCGCGATCTTGAACTAGGAGGCGGACCGTCGGGCGTTCGAGTCGAGCTCGATGTGAACTTCCAACCGACGCGGCTGTCCGTCATCAGGAAGGCTGTACGATGATTCAGGAGCCCGCACTCGCCGTACCGCCGGAATCTCCGCAACGCGCCAGCAGCGTGTTCTCAGGGGCGTGGTGTGACTATTCGCCTGGTCGCCGATTCCGCGTCGCCCGGGATGGTGCTTATGTCTGGGGCCTGCGCCCCGTAGCGCCATGGATCAGGGAAGGGGTCCGCGTGGACCTACAGATCGGGACCATCATCACATGCTTGGGCCGCCACAACACCCGGGGCGATGGTGTACCCGCTGTCACGTGGGGCGATGCCGACGGCCACGCCTTCTGCGAGGACCCGGTGTTCTCGCCGAGTATAACGGACTCCATGTGGGATGAAAGGCCGGATCCTTCGTTCCTGGATCCCATCTAGCCACCAAGGCGCCGACGACGGCCCAGGGCAGCCATGTGGAGTTCGCACTGAGAGCGATGGTCGTCACGTCGCTCTGAACCCATTCTCGGAAGCCAGTCTCAGAAGCTGGAGGCCCTCGGTCACCTGGCGAGGGCTTGGTCGCCGGCCATAGCCGGCTAAGAGTGCTAGGTCAGATGCGATCTTGCGCTGCAGCGCCGTGAGGTGCCCGCTTGAGCATCCCCAATTCGCTAGCTGGAACCATGCGTCCGCGCTAACGGCCATCACCTCCTGCGCGCTCCCGTCTGCTGCATCTGCGTCGGCGGCTGTGCCCGGGCCTTGGGAGCTACGGCTCCGCCCAGCGCTGAGCTCAAGGTGGAGACCGTGTGGCATCGGAAGCTCCCTTGTGAGGAAGCTCGTCCAGCAGCTCTCCTTCTTGCAGTACTGAGTTACGTTCCCATTGTCCGGCGCGTTCGTAATGTGGTCCCAAGTGTATCGGGATCGTTCCCGAATGGCCTCCTCTAGCACCGGCGAGATGCCTTGCTCGCGCCATATCCTGCCTAGGTCGATCTTCCCCCTAGCGTCGTGGGCCAACCGAGCCAAGGTGTAGGTTACGAGATTTGCGCGGTAGCCTGCATAGCCGCACTCCCTCATGATCCGCTCTGCGGTGCGGAACAGGATCGCCCGCGCTACGAGGCGCTCAAAGTACGGTGTGTCGACTGCTCCTTCGCATTGGATGTGCTTGTCGAGCTTCGTCGTGAAGTCATTGAAGCAGCTCTGTGCACCCCGGCTTACTACGTGCGGCAACTGCTCCCAAGTCCAGATGAACTTCGCCAGATCCGTCTTGGTGATCTGCTGGGTGGGCGGATGTACGGTCTGGAACTCCCGCTGCCTACCAGGGGTCCGCTCCCTGGCCAGGTCGTCCCGGTACTGACCCCTCGCTCGTTCGTAGTACCAGCGCGTTTGTCTCAGGCCTCCGCTGCGGGCAGGCGCCCAGATCGTGCGGGAGAGCTCCTCAATGCGCCGGTGGTATGCGTCATTGGCGGCCAAGTCGGCTGTCTGAATCTTGTTCTGGCTGTTGGCGTACTCGGAGATGAGTGGTACTACCTCGTCCATTCTGTCCGGGTCTCTGAGGACCGTGAGCTTCACCTGCACGAATACCCGTGAGACGTCGGCTTTGTCCTTCTTCGCAGCGTGGTAGATGGATGCTGTCGTCTGCCCGCCATTCACGATCTGCAGATCACGTACCCACGAGATGCCCTTGCCACCGCCGGGCAGATCCAGTATGCGGACTTCCTCGGCTGTCGCGGACAGGCCGTTGTTATAGGCGAGGAACATCTCCGGCTGCAGGCGGATGGTCCGCCTCATCCCCGCGTTGATCTTGCCTCGGGCTTGGAGGAACGAGCGGACGTTGCGCTCAAGTAGCCTAGGTCCGTACCGACCGTAGAGCTCCACGACTGCCGGGCCCGGCAGCACGGCAAGGTACGTATTATATGAGGCGTCATGCTCGAGCTGAGGCAGACACGGGACCGCGGCGCCTGTAGCCTCTAGAAAGTCGATCTCTATCGCCTCGCGCCTCCGGCCGGACGACCAGCATCGGTACAACCGCTCGATGTCCCAGATGTGGTAGGAAACCCGGGTCTGCGCAAGGTCAGCGTCCTTCGGCGGATCGGTTCGGACCACGCCGTCCGTTAGGAGGAAGAACCGGATTCGCGTCACGGACCCTCGGATCTCATGGATCCGCTGAGCTACGTCGAAGACCCTCGTACTCTCGTCAACCGAATGGTGGTAGCCATTCAGTGCCTTGCTAGCGAACTGCCGAACGCGCTTGATGGCCGTCGTCACCTCGTCCTTGCCAACAGTGCGCGGCGGCACATCGCCGGTGTGGATCGTCACCAGGACGTCCAAGCACTCGGCATTCTCACTTATCGCACACCCGTTAACCTGTAGGCCGTGCGCTCGGTGCGTGCATACATCTGCGTCGTCAAGCTCTCCAGCATCACTGAGGTGCTCGATCATGATGTGCGAGAGGGCTGCCTCCTGGAACTGCTCCTCGCCCTCAGTCTCGCAGCGACTGATGACCTGCTGCTGAATATCCAGCGCAAAACTATCGAGAGTGTAAATATCGCTCAACGGTCCACCTCACCGCACCCCGTCACTATGGAGTCCAGCTCCTCCTTCGTCACGGAATACGGTTGGCATACCGCGACGTCTATTGCGTATCTCACATCCCCGACACCGGGGCGAAGCTCGTTCTCAACAATGCGGGGAAAGCCTGGCTGCACTCTGAAGATGCTCCTCCCTCGCTCCGCATAGCCCATGCCGCTGTAGCGAGGCGCATGGACGTCGAAATACCCGGCCTCCATGAGCTTGTCCTCCAGCAGGTTGGACCCGGCCGCCTCCACACCGATGAGTCGGCGCAGTTCGTCAACCAGCGCTGGCAGGCTCTGGTCCAGGTCCCGGATCGGCTCAAGAGAGAGATGGTACACGTAGAGGCGAGCCAGTCCCGTATCGTCTAGCTGCCGTTCACTGGCAACTCGGAGCATCTGGGGCTGCTTCGCTATCGTTGTCTTGACCTCGACTGCCGTGCCGCCGAACTCGAAGTCCTTCGCGGCCTGGCTTGGTCCGGTCCACGACCGGACAGCCCACGCTGCTGGCCGTCGGGTCAGCAAGCAGTCCCGCAGGAAGATCAACTCGCCATATAGGCCGCGTTGCTCCTCTGGAGAGAGACCCTCGGAGCCATGCAGCTCGAGGAGCCGCTGCCACTTCGCGAGCCGTTCGGCGAAGGCCGCTACGGCCCGGTACCCGTCACGTATCTCAACGAGGCAGCCGGTGATGTCTTCCGCCAGGCTGGTGAATACGTCGTTGTACGCTCGTGATGTCAGCCGAAGCCGAATGGTCGCGTATCTGAGGCCCTCCTCATCAGATCCCTCGACGTTCACTTCGAATCCTCGGAAGGATGGGAGCCTCAGGTTGGAGGGAAGACACTCAGCGGGGAAGCGTGCTCTGAAGCTGCGCAGGTTGGATGGCTTGGAGACGCCCACAAAGAGATCGCGCCCTTCCTGACTCGGGATGCGCCGCTCAAGGGTTCCCGGTGCGGTTGCCGAGACAGGCTGACCCTCGATATCGAGGAATAGCGCCTCAAGGCTCGTCGCTGACATAGTCCATCTCCTCCCGCCAGAACACAGTGTTGGCGGCGTACTCAACGGTTTCGTCAGGCCGCCTGGTTCCGGGGAAGCTGATCGCGTAGCCGATGATTGGATGTCCGTTCCGCCGCGCGTCTCCGTTAGGGAACACAGCATCCGGATTGAGAGGGTAGATGAGCAGCAGACCCCGCTCAGGCGGCCTCGCCGCCCGGATAAAGCACCCGCCCGGTCGCTCTGGCGGCGGCGGCGGAAGCTGCCTGTTTCGCCAATCAGAGACGGCGGCATCCAGCGCCTCCGCGATCTCCCGCTCGTCGAGGTCCACTCCTTCGTCGAGCCGGTACCCCGAGAGTATGTGCCTGTTCTTGATCCGGTAGGTATCCTCGGTCGACTTCCCGTCCGGCGTGCGCAGCGTGAGGCCAAGTTCCACCCCACCGACGACTCTGGGGCTCGCCTCTCGGCTTTGTCTGTTGTCGATGAGCGCAACGGTCCACGTCACCAGTTCACCGTGGAGCATCTTCTTGTCGATGAACTCCGACAGCTTCCTGGGATCTGCAGTGGGCAGGCCAGGGTGTCCCGCCAGCCTCCCCAAGAAATCCGATACGGCACCGCCGGGCACGGCGGTCCACAGCGAACCAGCATCGCCCTCCCTCGTGGCCATGCCTAGGGAGCGAATGAAAGCATCCGCCTGCTGGTAGTTTGCCTCGATGATCCCGCCGTCTTTCTGGAGCAGGTACGACTCCACAAGCTGATTGGCGAATGAAACCTTGACCTTCTTGCTGTAGCGCATCTTGCCAGCATTGGTGACCAGGAGCCCACCAGGGTGGGTCTGTACCTTCAGCCCGAAGTCAAGCGGGGTCATGTGGGCACTGGCCATGCGGTCGAACTCCTGCCGTAGCTCCTCGCTGGCCAGCGTGATGTGTTCGAACCAGTCCACAAGCTCTTGCGTGGTGTACAGACGGCAGAGGTCGATGTAACCCGGACGATAGCCGAACCAACGCCCCATCTGCATGAGTGTGTCGTACATGCGAGCAGCGCGTAGGTAGTAGCTAATCGTCAACCCCTCCAAGGTGAGGCCCCGCGAGAGCTTGTCGCCGCCAACCGCGATCACGCTGATGCCATTGGGATGGTCGTAGTAGTCGAGGATATCGCCAGCATTCCCGCTGATCTGCTTGATCGTTATCTTCAGAGCGGCCGCACGCAGATGCGGCACTACATCGTCCCACGCGAGTTGCGTCAGTTCTGCGTCGTCGATCCTCTCGCGAACCGAAGCGGCCGTCGGAATGTAGTCTCTCTCCCACAGTGACCGAAGCTCAGCGAGGAGCTTCGGGCTGCGTTCGCCATCACCGTACTCGAGCCGCTGGCGCAGCCCTCGGAGCTCCTCGCGAACTAGGTCCTCGACGAGCCCTTGGGCTTTGTTGAACCGGCTCACGTGGACGAGCATCGAGTTGTGCACGTTCAGTTGGCCGCGAGCGGCGCGCGCGGCACACGTGAGGATGAAGGCGCGTATCGCTTCCTTTAGTGACTCCGGCAGTGCTGCTGGTTCTAGGTCGGACTTGTGGCTCGACGGGATCAGGTCCTCGTTGTCGTCAACAATACGCACGACCGGCAGTCCAGCCGAAGCGTCAATACCCACGTCGGGGTAGGCGTCTAGGCCGAAAACCTGAACCGGTCCTATGTAGCTTGACGGGGATGGCAGGTTTATGATGAAGCTTCGAGGGAACAGATCTTCACCCTGACTTCTGGTCGCTGCGTCGGGCGGGATGAAGATGTTGGCAAAGGGCGTGGCCGTGTAGCCCACATACGCGCTCTGCTCAAAGGTGTTCAGGAGCTCCCTGATCCGCTTGTTGATGGCGGTCAGATCCTGCTCCTCCTTGAAGTTGCCGTTGCCGTCCCGCTCAAGCTCCTTCGTGTTGATTGACGCGTTGTCTGCCTCATCATCGAGGAGTAGCACCGGTAGGCCCTTGACCGACCAGTTGCCGTCCTGGTCTCGCTCCCCCACCCGTGCCTGCACCCACCGCACGAGGTTCCGCAGGATGCTCCCGTTCTTCTTGACGACGAGAATCACAGGGTCGCTGCCGATGTACATTGCTACAGACTTGGCGGTACTGCTCTTGAAATCGCCGTCGTCAGCGCTAGTGGTGGGGGAATGAACAGCGAGACGACGTTCAGAAACCACGATGAACCCGACGCCCATCTTGGCGCTGTCCTGCGTGAACACGCGGCTTTGCTGGGTGTCGTATCCGAGGAATCCTTCGTCCAACCTGAGCTGCGTCTGGCTGCGGAGGCTATTGGTTGATCCAGCAAGGACGATCACGAGTTTGTACCCAGAGTCAACCGCCTTACATATCAGGCCGGTGTAGTTGCCAGTCTTGCCGGACTGCACCTGTCCGACCACTAGGCCCCAGCGACGCCACTTTCCTCTCCGTGCCGGGTCTTCGAGATGTGCGAGAACGCGGTCGGTTAGCCCGTCCAGGCGCGCCACGATCTGGGGCGGCAGACGCTTCTGCTGCTCCAGATAGAGCTCATACCGGTGCCAAAAATCCCAAGTGATCGCGGGTCGTTTGTCGTGCAGCCACGGGACATGGCCGGCCGGATCGACCAACTCAGTTCCGTCTGGGACCCAGATGTTGAGTACGGACTCAATCTCCTTGGCCAGCGCTTCCTCGTCCACGGATTCCCCACCGTGCAGCCCCATCGATGACACGGCGGCCCACGCGCTGTGAACGGCCGCACGTATCTGGTGCGGCTCTGGCGGCTGAAGCGTTCTCAGAAGCATTAGCGCCATGTTCCGGATTTGCTCGGCCAGTGTCTGCTGCATGGCTTCTAGCTCCTTAGTCTTCTTGCTCCGCTATGTCATCCAAAGCGGCTACGAGGTCCGGGTAGAGATTGAAGGGCTCCAGGTTCATCAGGCGGACTTTCGCCTCGCCGCGGCTCAGGCCAGCGCTGCGCAGTAGGCGATACGTCTCTTCGAGGGCAGTTCGCAGCGCGGAGGGCGTATGCTCGAACGGCGTGCTGTGCTTGTCTGGCGATTCTGCGGCATCAAGCGTAATGGTCGGAATCGGAACGGTCTCTTCGATCAGGGGCAACAACGTCCGAACAATGCGACCGGCCTCCCCTGGCAACTGGAGAGCGCTCTTAACCACGGGGTGGTCTCGGTTGATCGTATACGAGATGCGTCCATGTTTGACCCGCTTGTCCCACAGGAACACCATCTCATGGACGCCTCTCACGATCCGCGCGCCTCGATACCGGTAGACGTCCGAGGCTCTCGCCCGAGTGATGTTCGCGATCCGGCGCAGTTCCCTTCGGATCGTCGGAGGAGGATAGGCTCGTGACTTCTTGATGTCGATCTGCCAGTCAGCATCCATCCAGTTGGGAATGTCGAGCATGATGCGCGCCAGTTTGTAGTGCTCTTCCCGCTGGTATCCGAGGCCTAGCCAGTCTCCTGCCACGAGCAGGCGCTTGTTCCTGTACACGTAGAACCCCTGGTGCATATTCCATCCGCGTATCCCGGATGCCCCTCGGTAGACCTCCGGCGATGCTTTCGAGTGGTGAGGAAGCACGTATGGCTTTACCACAAGGCGTGTGCCACAAACGGCCAGTGCTTCCTCGGCTAGCAGTTGCGTCGCTGGGTCCCTGGTCAGAAATGGATCCCAAGGGACGACCGCAGTCCCGTTCACATGGATCCGGAGAGCTCGCGCCCCAGCCAGAAACCGATGGAACACCATCGCTAGGTGCTCCCGAACCGCATCAGCGTTGGCGTAGAACAGGGCCTGGTCGGCAGGTGTATCACGATCTGTGCCCGACACGATGCGATCTGCGTTCTCCCATACAACGATCGTTCCACATGGCAAACCGTCGAGCTTCTGGATGTACGCAGCGGCTCGCTCGGACGCCGTGCGCTGAAGGCGCCATTCGCAGCACGCCGTGATGTAGTCCAGGTCCCAGCACCGGGTCGCAAGAGCCCCGCCTTTGGGCTTCGAACTAACGGTCAATCGTCTGCACTGCGAGAACGAAGCCGTCTTGAGTCCCAAGCCAAACCTGCCGAGGTCAGATGGTTCACGCTGGACTTCCGGACTGGTGCTGCCTAGACGCATGGCCTCAATGAGGGCGCCCTCAGTCATACCGTGGCCGTCATCGATGACGGCGATCGTCGAGTTGTCCCCATCCCAGTGAAAGTCCAGCCAGACATTCGTTGCACTAGCCGATATGCTGTTGTCGATCAGGTCCGAGATGGCCGTGGGCAGGTCATACCCGACCGCCCGGAGAGACTGGGCCATGGAGTCCGCGCGCGGCTCGGCATAGTCGTACTCTGGAATCCCTATCGTGACGTCATCATTCACCAGCGCTTCCTCGCTCTCGACCGGGACACCGTGCGTAGTCACACAGCTCGTTTAGAGAGCACACCGCACATTTCGGCTTGGTGGGCGTGCAGGTAGTCGCCGCCAGATCAAGAAGTGCACGGTTGTGACGAATCCCGTGCCCGGCGGGCACCAAGCCGGCAGCCACGTCCCACAGCCTCATATCCTCACGAGGCCGCGCCTTCTGTGACCACACCGAGAAGACCCTTCCCAGAATGCGAATGATGTTGGTGTCGACGAGCGCTGTGTCGCGCCGATACGCGAAACAGAGCACCGCATTGGCCGAGTAGCGGCCAATTCCTGGCAGCGATACGAGCGCGTTGTACGTGCTAGGCACCTTGCCAGCATGCTCACTCACGATTATGTTCGCGGTCACTCTCATCAGCCTGGCGCGATCCTCAATGCCGAGTAGCCGGATAGAGTCGCGTAGCTCCCTTTCATCGGCACGAGCTAGGCACTGCACCGTCGGGTATCGCGCGATGAACGCGGTATATACGCCCTCTACTTTCCTGACGTCGGTCTTGCGAAGCATCATCTCTGCCACGAGGATGTGGTACGCGCTACTTCGACCGCCTCGCCACGGGAAACGCCTTCCCGCCGTGCGGTACCATCCGTAGAGCCTTGTGGCAAACTCCTCTCTGCGGTCCGCGTCCACTGGCATCTCAGATACCGAAGACATATTCGGCCACGGCTGCCGTGACCAACGGGCAGACGGCATTCGCCAGTTGCTGCTGCTTGTGGGAGAGCCCTCCAGCCGTGCCAACTGCGCCGCCAGCGAAGCGGAACCAATCTGGAAACGACTGAAGTCGTGACGCCTCGCGCAGTGATAGCCCTCGGTGTTGGTCGGGGTGTATCAACATGCTCTTCCGGTAGTGCCCGATCGTGATAGCCGGTTCGTCATAGCGAAGCCGTCGGTATATGCTGCTGTGTGTGCGCTCCGCGTCGGCGTAGTTGGTCAGGTGCTCCACGATATCTTCCCAGTTTCCCCCCGGGGGGACGAGCTTGTAACGCTCAATCACATAGGCGGCATGGCGCGACGTGACGTGGTCAGTGATGGTGCCGGACGGTGCACTCGCTCGCATGGCGGCCAGGAACGCATTGCGGGCGAGGTCCGCCTCGGCCGGCCCCACATACGGACACTCGTCGACAAGCCGTCCGTTGGCGACCTCAGGAAGGTCGGCGATCGCGTCTCTCACGGTAACGTACGCCTGACCGGTGCCGGGCCCATGGGTTGGCCGCGGGAACGGGCCCCAGTCCCCGAAGTCCTCCCGGCCGTAACCGAGGTCACGGGACAATCCCAGGACGAAGAAGCGGTTTCGATGCTGTGGAACGCCGTACCACACCGCGTCAAGTACCTTTGGAAAGACCGTGTATCCTAGGTCGGCCATCTGGCATGCCAGGCTGTCGACCACGCTCACGTGCTCATATGTCGCCTCATGTGGCGGGGTCCAGAGAATCCCCTGGACGTTCTCCATCAGAAACACCCGAGGGCGCAGAGCCGCCACGTACTGCAGGTACACGTCAACGAGCTTGTTGTTGGGGTTTCCGCTGTGCCACGTGTTCCGATTCGCGCTTGAGAAGCCCTGACACGGAGGGCCGCCGATTAGCACGTCTAGTCCACCTGCATCACGGACGCGTGAAGCCACGACCTGCATGGCCCGTTCGCTTCGCAGGTCGAGCGGACCTGCATCTTTTGGCACCGCCGAGGCGTGCCGTTGGCCTTCGAGTGAGGCGAATGCCGCATGGCTGAACGCGAGGGTTTGAACGTAGATAGGCTCGACCTCGGCGGATACCAGCAAGCGATACAGGCTGCCGCGCTGCCGTGCGAGGAGGAACCCGAGCCCCATTCCGCCAGCTCCGGCGAACAGCTCAGCCACCGTAAGTTCGTTCCTCGCCTGCGCAAGGACGCGCCGGCGAGCGTCTTCGGCGGGACACGCCGCCGCGTCTCGGGCGGTGATCTCGTCCTGGTGGCGCATGATGGCTATGTTGGGCCGACCAGCCATTGCACGAGCAAGCTGCGGCCCCTGGAGTGTGGCTTGCCCTTCGCCGGCGCCCGCTGGCCCGTTTCTGGCCGCCCGCTCATCGCGTCTCGTGACTGGCCAGATCCATCTCGTCCAAGCGATGGCCCTTACCAGATCCGCATCGCGCACCCCTTCCTTGGATGCGAGCGCGATGAGCGTGCCAGGATTGAGCCCATGGATGCCACCTGTCTGCGATACGACGAGCCGCCCAGGAATGCCGGGCGCAATCTCGACGGGGCCGAGGTCAGCGATCTGATAGTCCATCGCACGACCGCTGATCGGATGGTCCACAGCCACTGTTCGCCACGCAGTGGCCTTGAGGAGGTCGACTAGATGGCTGGTGCCACGCGACGGCAGCCGCGCCTCAGCAGTAGCCCTGACGAGGGAGTGACTCCTGGGCACCAGCAGGACGAACCTGAAACCACGCTGATGTACCGCGTCGATGAGACGGAGGTCGCCATAGCGAGTGCCCGCTGCGACGACCAGATCGCGCTCTACACGCGCGAAGCGCTCAAGCAAGGTGAGTGCTGCCATCTGGCGCGCGTCACGGCGCGTGCCATCAGTTCGCAAGCCGAGCGACCCCAAAGTCTTGGCGCGCCCGTCTGTGATGAGGTGGGCGCTCAGTGTGATGCCCGGCCGCAGGGCGTCCCTGTCGTGCGTCGGTTCCCGGAATGCGCGCTCGGAGTCGTCCTCGATCAACAAGATCGGTGACGGTGCCGGTCTGAGGTCCTGGGCGCAGACGGCGGCGCCAAATGCGCAGGGGTCTCGTTCGCCATCAGGTTCGCGCAGCTCCAACGCGTCATCGCCTGCTGCACTCGACACGGCTGGCGCACTCAAGCTCCACCCCCGGAGGCAGGCCCTGCACTAAGTCTCGTCCCTTGCGTCCGATCGTTCACTGAGGACCTCTGTGCCGATTCGTATGGTGCCATTGACGGGCTCTGTGCCGCCGCCGCATCCTCGCGGGCCCATCAGGATGCGTCACAATCCACTGCGGTCGGGCCCCATGCTGCACGGCCGAACGGCGGAGTCATCGGCCCCAGAAGGCCACTCGTCAGCAGTGGTGTTGTCCACGGCTGTCGGCGGGGTCTGCGCTGCAGCAGGAGCCGGGTTCGGTGCCGCCACCAGACCCTGTGCCGTACCCAAAGCAGTTTATCCGTTCGCCACCGGAAACCCGACATCCTCTCGCCGCGTCACTGCGCTCGCACGCGTGGCTACATCAGATGCGCGACTGCCGTGGGTCACCAGTGCCTCGGTCGGGTCCAGGATGCGCGATCCTGGCACTCACGTCGTGCCGGAGGGCGGTCACCCTCCGGCAGGAAGCGCTCAGTACTCCTCGGGCAGCAGGAACGTCGTTGCCGAACGGTCCGCCTCCGTGATGATCCAGAACTTCGTCCCGTTCCGGTCGCGGTAGGATGATAGGAGCCGGAACCCCTCACGAATGGAGAGCTCGTTCTCGGCCCAGTCCTCGGAGCCGACCTCGCCCCAGTCGCCGGCGGCGTGCCGCGACAGCGCCTTCAGCAGGTCGTCTGGATCCAGCGCGCTTACTGCGCCGCGCGTTGAGACGATCCTGCCCAGGTTGAACTGCCCTGCTGTTGTGTGTTTCTTGTCCGTCATATGTCCTCCTGTGTTACGGTTAACGTGTTTCTTCACAGCCGGCTGAGAAACCGGTAACCGGGCACGGGAGGACTGTTCATTGGCGGCGTGCGGCGGGCCGGAGCGATTGCCGGCGGGCATGACGCCGCTCTGCGGTGGCGTGACCGGTGCAGCGAGGCCCCACAGCAAGCCGGCCCTCGGGGCGGATACCAGACGGACGGAAACACGGCGGGGGGCAGTGCGGCAGGCGTCGATGTGCGGCGTGGAGCGCGGCACGGGGATGGGAAGGCGCTGCGGCACGCAGGCGACGGGGCACGGCGGGCGCGGGGACAGAGGAACGTACGACCGCGAGGGAGACCGCTCTTGTGTCGCCACCGGAACGGTATCAAGTGCGGCGTTTGGTGACCGTGCCCAGGTGCCAGATGGGGCGAGCGTTCCCACGGCCAGAGAGTGACTGACCGACGGCGTAGGTGCTCTGTTCGCGTAGCATCACCCGCCGGTCATGGGGATGGCAGCGATGTCCGCGACCGGCTGCTGGCCTGCCGCTGTGAGGACGCCGCCGTCGTCAGCCTCTGGTGCGCTAACAGCAGGGCACGATCCAGCGGAGCCCCCACGGGGCCAACTAGGCCAGTCGCCGCCAGGTCCGCTTTCGGTACGAGGCGTCGTGACCACTAACCATCCGCCATCTGACGCCCGTCCAGCGCAGTTCCGCCCACTACCGCGGCCCAGTGTATCATAGGAACTCCGTAAGCGTCAAACACTCCCCACATTGCGGCCTACCTCCAGCCTGTGGTAGAACCGCCGGTGGGGTGCGGTATGCGTCGGACATGCTGCGGCCCGCCGTTTGACGGCCCGATCCGGGGTCTGGCTATGCCCGCTTGTTGGCGGGGGCCGCGCAGCGCTCTT
>JAPLCQ010000132.1 GCA_026392115.1 Armatimonadota bacterium
TGACGTCGCCCTGAGTGGAACGAAGGGCCCCGACTCCTGCGCCGCACCTTGGTACCTCGGCGCACCCAACGGCCCATGCAAGCCACCATTGCGCTGGACTCGGGGTCCTTCACTCCGTTCAGGGCGACCCGGCAGGGGCAACGCCCGGTACCGGTCGGCTTGTGCGCCGCTTCGTCAGAGCGGTACCATGGTTCACTGAGGAGGACGGTGTGAGGCAGCGCTGCTGGTACACATACATCATGACCAACCCTCGTGGTACGGTGCTGTACGTTGGGATGACGGGTGATCTGGCGCGTCGCGTCGCCGAGCACAAGCAGCGGTCCGGCGACGGGTTCACCGCTCGGTTCAACGCAACGCGGTTGGTCCTCTGGGAAGCCCATGCGACGCCACAGGACGCTATTGCGCGCGAGAAGCAACTGAAGGGATGGACACGCGAACGCAAGCTCGCGCTGATCCGCGAGAGCAATGAGCTGCTTGGCGACCTGGCAGACGACCTGTGAGCCGGCCCAGCCGCCGGCGCACCAGCCGCCGCCCCCTTCGTCGCCCGTCGCCGCACCGCCTTTGACGTCGCCCTGAGTGGAACGAAGGGCCCCGACTCGAGCGCGGCACCCTCGTACCTCGGCGGGCCCAGCGGCCCGGGCAAGCCACCATTGCGCTGGAGTCGGGGTCCTTCACTTCGTTCAGGACGACCGGCAAGGGCAAAGGCAAGGGCAAGGACAACGGCGACGCCAACGGCCATTGCGTACGCACCGCCCCCTTCGTCGCCCGTCGCCGCACCGCCTTTGACGTCGCCCTGAGTGGAACGAAGGGCCCCGACTCCTGCACCGCACCCTGGTACACCGGCGGACCCAGCGGCCCGGGCAAGCCACCATTGTGCTGGAGTCGGGGTTCTTCACTTCGTTCAGGACGACCGGCGAGGGGCAACGTCAACATTGACGGTGCACCCGTACTCCCTGCCCACTACTTCGTCGCCCGCCACCGCACCGTCCCTGCCGTCGCCCTGAGTGAAACGATGGGCCCCGACTCCTGCACCGCACCTGCGTACCCCGGCGCGCCCAACGGCCCAGGCAAGCCACCGTAGCGCTGGAGTCGGGGTCCTTCACTCCGTTCGGGACGACCGGCAGGGGCAAGGGCGACTGTGGGGCGGCGGCGCCGCCGCGCCGCATGCCCCGCCTACCGGCCTCGCCGCCTGGCGGCCGCGCGTTTGGCGGGCGCCTTGGGGGTCGGGCCGGCCAGGTCGATCGACACCACCTTCACCTCGCCGGGGCCGAGGGAGACCTCGAGTAGCCTTCCCTGCTGGCCGGCGGGCTGGGTGGCCGCCCTGGCGCCGGTCTGCCAGTCGGTCACGGGGCCGCGCCAGGCCGCGGGCAGGAAGACGCGCGCCTTCACGGCGGCGGCGGAATCGATCACCGGCGCCGACGTGGGCGAGGGCTTGTGGACGCCCTCGTTGTTGATGAGGCCGATGACCCACCCGGCCTCGGTGCGCGCGAGGTTCATCTGCACGCGGCCCTCCAGCGAGACCGGCAGGACGGCCTGCGCCAGCGCACGGGTCAGCGCTCGGGGGACGCGGAGCGCCGGGCGGTCGATGAGGATCACCCACCCCTTGCCCGCCTTCACCGCCGCGATGCCCTCGGACAGGACCGGCTCGGACGCCGCGTCGGCCTGCAGGAGGCCCGACAGCGGCCCCGTGGCGTGCGCGCGGTGGACCACCACGGTGGAGCCTCGCCGCGCCGCCTGCAGCAGCCGCTGCGCGAAGGCCGCGTCGGGCTCGAAGTCGCCGACGCAGAAGATCACCGGGTAGGAGGCCAGCACGTCGGCCGAGGCATCGCTCAGCAGCGCGTCCAGCGTGTCGCCGTAGGGCGTGTGGGTCAGGTAGCCCTGGTCGCGCGCCATGAGGCCCCGGTCGAAGGCGCCGGGGTAGAACTGCTGGAAGAGGTCCGTGGCCATCTCGTCGCCCTGGGTGCGCTTGAAGGTCCGCCAGGGCTGGTCGCCGCCGTTGAAGCCGTTGTACTGGTCCATCACGGCCGCGAAGGGCGTCACCGGCACGCCCCGCCCGGGGTGCGCCGAGGTGAAGGCGACGAACTTGCGCCACGCCTCGCCCAGCTTGGAGAGCTTGGGCAGGCCGTCGACGCGGTCGTCGTTGAAGGCGTTCCAGCCGTTGGCCTCGGCGCAGACCACCGCCGCGCCGCCCAGCCAGGCCGCGTACCAGTGGCGCTCGAGCAGGTTTACCGAGTGGCCGTGGTCGGGCCCCCAGGTGCCGCTGCCGGGGCCGGGCGTCCAGGGCGAGTAGCGGTCATACGAGAGGATGGTGCCGGCGTACCAGGGCGACATCTGGGCGTACCAGGCGAGGCCGTACTGCCGCCCCGCCCCGCGCGTGAAGGAGTAGTGCGGCTGGCTCCCCGGGATGTTCTCGCAGACCTCCACGCCGATGAGCCGGTCGCTGCCCCAGCGCGCTCCGTAGTGCTGGTAGAACCCGTAGCCGTTGACGCTGATGAGCCGCCCCTTCAGGTTGTCGCGGACGGTCTTGTAGTGCTTCTCCCAGGCTTCGTAGGCCTGCTTGCGGGTGGACGTGCCCTTGGGCAGGCCGCCGAAGTAGAAGTCCAGCGCGTTGTCCCACTCGCCGTGCAGGGCGGCCACCAGGCGGCCGGGACGCAGGGCGTCCAGCTCCTTCACGTTCCGCTCGCGCTCCGGGGTCAGCTTGAAGGTGAGGCGCTGCATGGCGTCGGGGTCGGTTGTGACCAGCAGCGGGCCGGCATCCGATGCATAGCGCCGCAGGAAGCCCATGTCGGCGTCATCGAAGTTGGCCCAGGAGTACCAGGAGTCGCCCAGCTTGTACTCGCGGGCCGCCGCCAGGACTGTGGTCGAGCTTCGGGCGCCGGCCGCGTCGCCGCCGAAGTAGTTCATCGCCCAGAAGGGCTTGCCCTCGAGGTCCCGCCGGCGCAGGGGACCGGCCTGCATGGCGGCGTAGGCGTACGCGGGGCGCTGGACCTTGCCCACCAGGGCGTCGGCGTCGCCCTCGGCGGGCGCCTGGTCCATAGTGGCGGCGATATCGTCGAAGGCGATCGTCGCGTGGGCTTCATAAGGCTGGTCGGCGCCCCAGAAACGTCCCACCTCGATGAAGCTGAAGCCCTCGGTCAGCTCGGCGGCGATCCAGACCCGCGCGCCGTTCAGGCTCACGGAGCAGCCCTCCTTGTCCCAGTTGAAGGTGATCTGCACCCAGCCCTCGGTGCGGGCGACGCCGCTGGGCTTGCCATCGGTGTTCACCCGGTCGACCTGGTACATCCAGTTCAGCTGCTTGCCGCCGCTGGGGCTCCAGGGCACGGTGTAGACGATCACCGTGTTGCCGCTGACGCCGTCGCCGCAGGTCACCGACCAGGCCTCGGTGGGGTCGCCGTTGTCCATGCACCAGACCGAGAGGGAGCCGTGCGTGGGGTTCTCGGTCAGGTTGCGGCGCAGCGACCTGGCGCCCTTCTCGGCGGGCAGCAGCACCGACTTGCGCCCGCCCGGCGTGTGGTTGGCGGCGTCGGACAGCGTCAGCCCCGGCCCGACTGACGACCAGTTGCGGCCGAGGCCCGTGCCGTCTGCGTAGGCTTCGAACGTCTCCTTCACGGTGCGCGAGCCCTGCGCGGCAAGCGTCGCCGGGGCCACGAGGGCCGCCAGCAGCGTTGCGGCGAGGAGGAGCGGCTTCATCATCGGAGGGTCTCCCATCGGGACGCCTACTCCAGCCCCAGGGGCCGGGCCGACGTGCCCGTCAGATAGTCGAATGCGTACCAGAAGAGCGTGAAGGCCACGTGGCCCAGCACCACGCCGATGGCCACGTCCTTGCCCGCATCGTGCCAGCGCTTGCCGCCGTACCGGAGCATCAGCACCTTCAGCAGGCCGCCCACGGTCATGGAGGCCCAGAGCGTCACCGAGGGATAGCTCACGGCCATGACCATGCCCACGGGGTTCACCGGGAACCATAGCACGGCGCGGCGAAGCTGCTGCATGCCCACCAGCAGCGAGAGCCCGCCGGCCATCCAGCCCACGCGGGACCACTGGACGCCGGCCACAGACCCGGCCCGCCGGGCCAGGTTATCGAACCCCACCCCGGCCTGCGCCTTGGCCGACCAGACATCCAGGCACTGCAGCGCTCCGTACCGGTAGAAGACCAGCAGGTGCACGACGTAGGCCGCAGCCAGGGCCAGCGGGACCGCCGCAAGCATGGCCCCCAGCGCGCGCCGGGTGGAAGCGCGGCCCTCGTCGGCCAGCTTCATGCCCTGCAGCATGGCCGGAAGGATGGAGCCCCGCAGCTCGAAGAGCACGCTGGGCATGACGAAGCTGATGAGCGCCGCGTCGGCTCCGTGCCGCGCGATGCCGAGGCCGCCCAGCACATCCGACGGCAGGATGGGCGGCTGGATGAGGAAGAGGCCGATCTCGCAGACCACGCGGGTCAGCACCACGGCGAAGACCAGGTAGATGGCGATGGCGGCGCCCGCGGCCACGGCCGACATCCCCAGCGCCCGCATCCAGAGGAAGACACAGCCCAGCGAGAGGGCCAGCAGCAGCCCCGCCCGGCGGTCGGACCGCACGGTTCGGGCCTCGATGGGGCTCAGCGTCGCCTCGCGGGTGCGCTTGCCGCCCAGCCACGACGAGAGCATGGGCCAGAGCGCCGTGGCGGCGAAGCCGACGTAGCCGCCGAAGCAGATGAGCGCCTGGTACTCCTTCCAGGCCCAGTAGTCCTGCTCCATCTCCATGGGCAGGCCCGCGCTCAGGGCGGCCACGTTCATCAGCCGGAAAAGCATGTGGAAGCCCACCAGCGAGAAGCAGACGTCGGAGCTGATGATGTAGCTGAGCCCCACCACCGCCGGCGAGAGGTTCACGATGGTGTCGCCCCAGGCGCTCCAGGGCGCCGCCAGGGGCGCGGGCAGCACCCAGCGCGACGCGATGATCGGGAACGTGGGGAACGAGTAGGGCAGCCCCTGCAGCAGGCCGAAGCCCGCGGCCAGCAGGAACCCGGCCTTCAGGCGGATGGCGGCGTCGCGCGGCTGTCCGCCGGTGAGGGCCAGCGGTATCTCCATGAGCGGGAAGCGGAGGCGCTCCTGCCGCGCCCAGCGGTCGTAGACCAGCAGCGAGACGGCCACGCTGGACCCGTACATGGCGGCCAGCAGGAGGCTCCACGCCGCCACCGGACTGAGCCAGGCGGCCCACGGCACCGCCATGCCGGGCCGAAGCCCCTCGAAGAACCAGCGTGCGCTCTCGCGGAGCCCCGGCGGCGCCAGCCAGCCCGGCGTGTGCGGATGGACCAGCGCGGCCAGCCGGTTGCTCTCGTTGGCGAAGTAGAACGGATAGGCCAGCGACGGCATGAAGGCGCTGTCGCCGCCCGCCCCGCCGATGAGCACGCCGATGGAGACCATGGCGAAGACGAGCAGCAACTCGGCACGGCAGAGCGCGCGCCGGGGCCACAGCCGCCGCACCAGGGCGTTGGCGGCCAGGACCAGCGCATAGAGCGCGATAGCGCCGGGCGCGAGCTGGTAGGCCCCGAGCTTCTTGAAGGGGTAGAGGTCCGAGTAGGAGGCCATGGCGGATCCCACAGCCGCCAGCGGCAAGGCGAGCAGGATCGCCCGTCCCATGCCCCCCGCCGTCCCCCGAGGCTCGGTCATCGCGCCGCTCCTATCCTGCCGCCACAGTGTGGCGGTAAGCCGGCCGGGCGCCGGCCCGCAGCATCAGGATACCGCCCGAACAGGAATGTCCGGCGGCTCATGCCGGGGGGTCCTTCCGCTTCGCGTCAGGATGACGTCAAGGGCCCAGGCGCCATGCCCCCCATGCCGTCGTCCTGAGGCCGCCGTTTGGCCGAAGGACCCCCCGTAGCGGCGGCGGAGGTGATCGAGCGCGCCGAGGCGGAGGGGATCAGCGAGCGAACGCTGAACCGAGCCAAGGGGAGCCATGGCGTGCAGAGCCAGCGGTCAGGCCCGCTATGGGAGTGGAGCCTGAACGCCCTGCACGAGGCGCCGCAGGGCGCTCAAGAAGGCCACTTTCCTACGTCAGAGAAGTGGCCATCTTGACGTGCGCCGCATGCCCTTGCCGTCGTCCTGAACGGAGTGAAGGACCCCGACTCCAGCGGCGCGGTGGCTTGCTCGGTTACCTGCCCCTGCGGACTCGCGCACGGAGGCCCGAGCCAGCAACGACGGCCACGGCTTGACCTTGTTGACATTGTTGACCGGACTGACGACGGGCGGGTCGCGAGGATGGCGGGGGCTTGCCCGGGGGCCCGCCCTGGTGGCTCGGCCCTCCGTGCCCGAGTCCCGCAGGCGCGGCGGCTCGGGCCGGGGGATCCTTCCGCTTCGCGTCAGGATGACGTCAAGGGCGGCTCTGGCCCGCTGTCGGCGGAAGGCATACGGCGGGTCGCGAGGGGCGTCGGCCCGGCCGGCGACTTACGGGGGATCCTTCCGCTTCGCGTCAGGATGACGTCAAAGGCACAGGCGCCCTGCCCCCCATGCCGTCATCCTGAGGCCGCCGTCTGGCCGAAGGACCCCCCGTAGGCCGGCCGGCGCAGGCGTATCGGCCCTACCGAACCGGCACCGTATAGCGGAACGCCGGACGGGCGCCGGGTCGGAGCGTCAGGATGCCGCCCGAGATCGAGGCATCGGCCGCGCCCGCGGGCTTGCCGGACTCGTCCACCGCCTGCACCTTCGCGCCGGCTGGAATGCCCAGGGCCCGGATATCGAGCCTGACCTCCCTGGCCTCAAGCGCCGGGATGATCCACCACTCCTTGCCCACGCGCTTCACCGCCGCCGCGCCGTCCACGCCGATGGGCCCCACGGTGACGAGGCCGCCGCCGCGGCTGTCGAGGAAGAGGCTGCCCGGCGCCACGCAGTACTCGATCCGGCCCGCTCCCGGCGCCATGGCCGACGCCGACACGGTGGCGCCGTCCCCGGTGCTTGCCAGGTAGCCCCACTCGGGAAGGGTGACCTTGCCTCCGGGGCCGTCGACCTCCCAGGGCGTGGAGGAGCCGTTGACGACGACGCGGAAGCCGGTCTTGTAGACCACCTCCAGCCGTCCGGTCCGGTAGGCGTTGCTGAGGAGCGCCTCGGAGGTCTCCATCAGGCGGCCCGAGGCGTCGGCGTACCGGATGCTCTGCACGGGTTCCATCACGTAGTGGCGCTGGAGCGGCTGCTGCAGGTAGTAGGTCTTGATCAGCTCCTTCCAGGTGGAGCTGAAGGTCTGGTAATCCAGATAGCCTATGTGTCCGTAGGCCAGCGTCACGGCCCGGAAGCGCTCCAGAGCCAGGTCGGGCAGCGGGCCGCGGTAGAACATGCCGATCTCTCCCATGCCCGCATCCGTGGAGAGCGGGTGCATGTGGAGCAGGTCGAAGTCGACGAAGAGCGGGTCGCTCCACGAGGCGGTGCTGCCCAACTGGCCGTAGTTGCCGTCGACGAGCCCGGCGTACCACCAGTGGTTGTTGCCCTCGGAATAGACGGGGCCGTTGTAGGCGAACTTCTGCTCGTACAGCACCCGGCCGAAGCACTCGAAGGTGCGCCGGAACATACCCGCTCCCGGCACGCGGGCGTCGTAGTCGACCCGCGAGAAGGGCGAGACGGCCGTGTGGACGTCGCAGTAGCTGTGGTTGGCGCCGAAGCGCTTGGCGATGATGGGCGCGTACTTGCGGGCGGCCTCCACGGCGTACATGGGCTTCGGGGCGTAGCAGCGCCACCAGGAGCTGTAGTAGTTGCCGTCGGGATTGCGGCTCACGCGGTCGGGGCTCCAGTTGGCGTTGACGGTGGCGAAGTCGGTGAAGTTCGTGTATAGCCCCACCAGCCATCCGCAGGCCTTGATGGCGGCCACCTCGGCGGCCAGCGCGGCGTCGCCTCCCCGGCCCGGCGCGGCATGCTCGCGGAAGGTGAAGCTCTCGTCGCCGTCGCGCCACTGCTCCTCATGGTAGCGGCAGGCCACCTTGTCCATGCCGTATGCCGCGAAGCGCCGGGCCTCGGCCACCTCCACGGCGTAGTCCTCGCCATGCTTCACGCGCCAGAGGCGGTCGGCCATCTTGGCCTTCATGACGGACGGCGGGTTGGGGATGCCGGGCAGCGCCTCCTGCACATCCGGCGAGACGTTGAGGAAGAGCCGCTCCCGCAGCGGGTTGCGCTTGCCGTCGGTCTTCGCGATGTACTCGGCCCCGCCGTTGAACGCCGCGCGCCCGCCCTCCACAGACGCCGCGCCGTACAGCACGGAGGCGTCGGACCGGTACCAGTCGAACTGGCTGAAGTGGAAGAGCCCGCTATCGAGCAGGATGCGCGGGTCGTTGCCGCCGTAGGTGAGGTAGGGCACCGGGAAGAGCCTCGGCGCGGCGAGCCCCTCGGCCGCGCCCAGCGAGACGCGTCCCACCACAGCCTCGGGCGCCTCCATGTCGATGATGAGCGACTTGGCGCGCATGCGGAGCTTGAGCGTCAGGTTGGCGGTCACCGCGCCGGACGTGAGGCGCCATCGCGCCGTCGCCACACCGTCCGCCAGCGTGGCGCCGACCAGCTCGCGGCGGACGTTGGCGTTGGTCGGGCCCGCCTCTCCGCCGGGGATCACGAGGCTGACGCCGCCGCCCGCCATGGGCCGCGTGGTCCTGCCCTCGTGAAGGAGGGCGATGTCGCCCAGGCCGCCGTCGGTGGGACGGTACTCGTAGGCCACCGTGCAGTCCGGGCCGCGGTAGGTGAAGGTGAAGAGGCCGCCCTTGCGCACCGCCGTGTTCGTGAAGCCGGCCGCCTTCTGGATCGGCAGGATCGTCTCGGGTCGCGTGGGGAACGGGAGCTTCTTGGGCCATGCGGCGAAGGAGAGGGCGGGGAGCTGCTCCTTGAAGGCGTAGCCGGGGCCCACGTAGACCGTCGCGCCGCCGTCGGCCCGCGTGTCGTGGTACCGCAGGCCCACGAGGCGCGCCGGGCGGGCGATGGGCCGCCGCACCTTGGCGTGGTGCAGGAACCAGTACTGGGCGTCGGTGCGGCCCATGCCGACCTCGACGCGGGCGCCGTCGGCCCCCTCCACGATGGCCGAGACGTTGCCGTTGCCCCAGCCCCAGAACTCCAGGCAGTCCCACGGCTCGGGCAGCTCGATGGGCTGGTCGGGCCGCAGCACGAAGCCCGGCGAAGGCGCCCCCGGCGCGGTCCGGTAGACCACCTTGGCGGCATACGGGAGCCAGAGCCGCTGCTCGCGGGTCCGGTAGAGCTGGACGTCGACGCCCGTGCCCTCAACCCGCCAGCCGCTCAGGTCCTGCAGGTCGAAGATCGGCTTGTGCGGCTCGGTTCGCGCCGCCATCTCATAGGGCGGCTTCCCGGTCGGGCCGGGCTTGGGATCGTCGTTCAGGCCTGCAACGCTCATCCTGGAACCCCCCTGTGCGATCCCGCCGGCGGGCCATAAGGCGGCCAGCAAACCGGTGACGATTGCGATGCTCACGTTGGGTCTCATCTGCTCTCCTCCGTCCACAGGGTCGGCCCGTCGCGCGGCGGTACGATCAAGGCGGACGCAATCCTGGACCAAAGAAGTGTACATCCTGGCGTGACACGGCCCTTGCCCTTGCCGTCGCCCTGGACGAAGTGAAGGAGCCCGACCCCGGCGGCGCCGAGGCTTGCTCGTGGCATGCCCGGGGCCCCTGGCCCTGGTGGCTCGGGCCTCCGTGCCCGAGCCCACCGGGCGCAGCGGCTCAGGCCGGGGGGTCCTTCCGCTCCGCGTCAGGATGACGGCTGGGGCTTGACCGTGTTGACCGTGTTGACCGTGCTGACGGCGGCACGGGCGACGCGCCCGCCCCGTAAGCTGCCCGCCGCACCTCGGGCGGCTATGGCGGAGTCGTGTCCGGTTGCCGCCCCGGTTCCCTGCTCGTCGGCGGGGCGGCCTTCATGGGATAGCGGAGCTGGGCCAGCAGGGCCCACGGAGCAGCGCCGACCTTGACCTCGCAGCGCGCGGTCCGCGCCTGAGGTTCGCGGGTATCCAGACCGATCGTCACACGCGCCGATGCCACGGCGCCACCGGCAGCGGACGCGTCGGCGCCCGTCAGCTTGCAGGCGACGTGGGTCGCAATCCGCGCGCCTGCGGTCGACTGCAGCTCGCGGAGCGCCGCCGGCGTGGTTCCCACAGCCTCTGCCACCGGCAGCAGCCCGTGCAGCCAGCGCGCAAGCGGGAACCGATGATCGAGCGCACGGAACTGATCGCCCGTGAGTGTGGCGAGGACCGGGAAGACCTGCCCGAGATCGACAGTCTCCGAGCTGCCGGCCGCGGTGGCCCGAAGCGCCCGGATCACAAGGTACGGCAGCTCCGTGCCGTCGAACCATAGCCACCGATGGTCGGTGACCTGCAGGACATCCTCGCGGACCTTCCACTGCAGCGACGACAGGCTGGACCGGAGCGTCTCAAGGTACGCGCCGACGCGGCGGCTGTCGGCCGACTCGTTGATGGAGCAGCCGGACTCCGGCAGACGCAGCATCAGGTTCGCCTCTGCCCACTCGGCCATCTGGAGCGCTCGATAGGCCGCGGCAAGCTCGCATGTGGGCGGCTCGGCGTCGGTACGGCGGCACGTCCGGTCGAGCAACGCCGAAGCCGCTGCATCGCCCTCGTGCATCCACGACGAGCCGAGGTGGCGGCAGGAGGCCCGATCAAGCGGCGTTCCGCCCGCCCAGGCGTACTTCCCCAGTCCCTCCATACCCAGCAGCAGGGCCGGAGTGGGGTCGCCTGTCGTCCCGTCGTTGGTGCGCACCGTGATGAAGCTCGGCGGCGGAACCTTCTAGATCGGCCCGTTGGGACCGATGCGCCGATGGGCATCGGCCGTCCGCCACTCGCGCATGACGAACTCCTGCGTCGGTGGCGGCAAGTCACTCACAGGCATCTGTTTGCTGACCCCTCTGCGCAGCGCGGCGCCTCGCTCATCGGTGGGCAACGCGTCGGCAACACACCGGAAGCCGTCCCAACATCGCTCGTCGCGCAGGAGCTTGTCCGCGTTCTCGTTCGGGTCGCGCCAGAGAGCCGCGTTGAGGGTCCCGGCGCCGGCCTTCCTGGCTTCCGGCGATGCCTGAGCCGCGGCGATCAGCACCTCGAGCGACTGCTCGAACTGCGCCTGTGCCCAGTCGCGCACGGAGCCCGCCAGGTCCTGGGCCGGCTTGGGCCGACGCAGGCGGTAGCGGAAGCCCGAACTGGTCGGCGTCCGCTCCCAGACCCACATGGCGCCGCGGTAGCTGACCAGCGACCGAAGGGCGTCCATCACCTGCCAGACCTGAGCATCGCGGATGTCCGCCACGATGCTCGGATCGCCTGAGCGGTCCTGATCGGTACAGGCGAGGTCGATGGAGGTCTGCTCCCTGAGACGGTCGAGCAGCTCACCGATGGAGGTTCGACCCATCCGGGTCGCGACGTGGCGTGTAAGAGCCGGGTCATCGGCTCGAAGATCGGCCACCCACCTCTGCGCGCCGGCCGAGAGCGCGGCAGCAACAAGGAGGGACCGCAGCCCGGCCAGGCAGGCTCGACTGCACGACATCGTAGGCGTGGTTGTGCGTGTGAGTCGCGGCTGGTCTCATCATCGCCAATGGCCTCCTTTGCCGATCGAGGCGCCCCGAGCGCGTGGGCGTCCGGTAGGCTACCGCATCCCACCGGACAAGACATACCATCGCCCGGGTCGTACGGCGGTCACGCGCCAGGTAGAGCAATTGTGGACGCTGAGCGCTGCCGACCGACCTGTCGCGAGCGGACCGTGTGGACGGAGATGCCGAGGTGGTCGGCAAGGGCGACAGAGCGCGTGGCGCCCATCTCATCGGCAACGGCAAGCAGGGCGACGACGGCGGGCGGCGGCGGGCAAGGCCTCTCGGGCGTCGGCGCACCTCCGGATGATGTGGTACCAGGAACCCAATGTAGTATATCATCGGGTTTCTGTCGATGGCACGGGCGGCAGGAGTTCGCCGGCCGGTCGGCACACCTTGGGCCCATGGACCTGGCGATAACGCTGCGGCGGTCTGACCGGCGTGCGCTCCATGGGGCCACAGCCGCAGGCTACAACCACCGCCGCCATGTTGAGCGTCAGTAGTAGAACTCCTCTTCGATGAGCGTCGAGCCGTTCGGTGCAAGCACTCGGATGGCCATGTCGCGCACCACGGCGCGTCCGTCCTGCCGGTCCTTTGCGATGATGCTGACGACGACGCGCCGCAGGCCTGCCATGCCCTCCGGAAGGGGGCGGCGTCCGTCGGCGACAACCTCGGAGGGCGCCTCATAGCGGGCGCCGCGTCCATCACCGGTCAGCACGGCAAGCCGATCCGTGAGCCGGGCCAGGCCGGCGAACACTCCCCTCCACCTTGAGACCGCCGACATGACGGGAAACTCCCGTGCCAGCGCCATGAGGTGATCCGGACCCATCGCCGCCGCGGCGGCGCACAACTCGGCCACCGGTAGCGGGCTCGGCAGGCTGCGACTGGCTTCGCGTAGCCTCTTGACGGAGGTCCATGGCGGGCTGAACCGCTCCTCCGCTTGCCGAAACCAACTCGGGTAGGCCAGGAGCAGCACGCCTCGGCGCCACTTGTGGCGCAGGCATGGCGGCGTCTCCGCCAGCTGTTGCAGGAACTCTGAGAGTGGCCGGCCCACAGGCACGCCGGGGTCGTGCATCTCGCTCACCGGCAGCCTGGCCAGCAGCGAGTCAGGAACAGCTCCGGACAGCTCAAGGAGCCGCCGCGTCGTCGGTGGCTCGCGCGGGTCGACCCCGCCTTCGCGCCGGGCCGGCGGCAACTCGCGCACCTCTGCGGCATCGGCGCCGGCGTCGCCCGGCAGGCGCCATAGATCGGCCATCCGGCGGGCCCACTCGGCCTCCAGTGGCATGCCCCCCGCGTAGCCATGGCCGCCGATCCCCTCAATATCCATGTAGAGCGAGGCGGCCGCCATCGGAGCGAAGGCGCCGGCTCTGAACGTGACCGAGGTGGGTTCCGGCACCGGCTCCCAGTCCCCGGAACTCGTCAGCCGTTTGGCCTTGGCGGCGACGAAGGTGGCATGGACCATGGCCTGCGCGTCTTCCGGTAGCTTGCTGACCGGTACGGTCAACTGCTTGGAGCCACGCAGTACCGCCGCCGCGTCTCCCTGTGGGCAGATGGCTCGGAAGAGGCTCGTAACCTCGACGCATCGAGGGTCGCGCAGGAGGGCGCCGGCCCCGCCGGCCTGCTCCGCCAGACGGTTGCGCTCCTCCGGACTGAGCGCGCCGGCGCGAGCGAGCAGGGCGACCTGCTCCTCAAACGCTTCCTGGATCCGCTCCTCAAGCGCATCGGCCAGGGACGCCGCCGCCTGGGGCCGGATCAGCCGGTAGCGATACGCGGGCGCCTCACCGGACCTCTCCCACCGCCAGACGTAACCCCTGTAACTCACGAGCGACCAGGCTGCGTCCATGGCGTCGGCGAGGGGCAGTTCCCGGAGCGACGCGAGCACCTGGATGTCCGCCGCGCCGTCTTGAGTGGAGGCGCTCACATCAACACCGGTGGCCACCGATGCCCTTTCGAAGAGATCGCCCAGGTAGATCCTCCCACACCTGATCGTTATGCGTGTGGCTAGCCGCGGGTCGTCGCGCACCATGGACGCGGTGACCTGAGCGCCTGCATGCGCCACCCAGCACAGCAGGAACAGGGCGACGGCTGCCGTCAGCGCCCGCACCGCGCGGCTCACGGGTTTACAACCGTGAACTCATGGGAGTCCACCGTCTGCGCGAGCGAAGGAATGCCGGTGTACCCGCCGTCCACGATGGAGCAATAAGCTCGCGCTATGCGCTCTCCGACCGTGACCGTGTCCTGGCCCGAGAGCGTGCCGGTTCCATGTGCATATCGGGTCCACGTTCCAGCGGCTGTGAACGTCACGACATTCTGGTCGCTGTCAACCACAGCCGAGCCGCGCTCAGCGGCCATATTGTAATGAACTGTATAGTCATATCCATCTGATCCACCAACAAGACCCACATAGTGGTTTGTCGTAGAAACTGTGACAGAACACGATGATCCGCCGCCGGTGTGGACTACAGCCTTGTCGGCCGGGGCGGAGACCGACCCGCCGCATACGAAGTATGGAGCGGCGTGACACGGCGCCAGAACACTGATCCACGCTATTGTTACAATAATCAGTATATATCTTCTCATATTGTGATCCTACATTCTGAAGTTTGAGAGGCATTTACGACTTGCCTGTCGACCGGATATGCCGGGTCATGTGGCCCCGGTGCGTGGCGCCCGCTCGCTTCCCCGCATCACTCGACGACCCGTTTCGGCGCGCGCCCGATCCGGCAGCGCCATCATCGTATTACGCGGCAACCATTATCGCTACGTCTGTGACCTTTGGCAAGTCACCAAATAGTTACATTTGCCGCTTCAGGCCTCCCCTGTGCGGGTCGCCCAACCAGCCTTCGCGCCATGCGAGCATGAGCAGCTCGGAGCGGCTACGGACGCCTGCGGCGGCGAACCCGCGCTTGAAGGTGGTTCGGACCGTGTGGACGGAGACGCCGAGGCGGTCGGCAAGGGGGACCGAGCGCGTGGTGCCCGTCTCGGCGGCAACCGCGATCAGGGAGAGGATGGCGGGCGGCAGCGGGCGAGGCCTCTCGGGCATCAGCGAACCTCCAGTGTGCGGCATCTGCATGGTTGGGCCGCTGTCGCCGCCCCACCAGACCTACTGCCTCGTAAGCGTTACGGTGTCTTCCCGTTCGGCGCCGATGGACAGCGGCACCGTCACACTGCCTTTGTACGTGGCGGGCGGGGCTCCTACCATGGTGCGCGTGGCCTCCACAGTGTAGGCGCCCGGCTCGAGCGTCAGGAATGTACAGACGTAGTGGCCGTTCACGAACGCGCTGTACCCGTCTCGGACCGGCACGCCGGCCGCGCTCTTCACTACCACGTACGCAGCGCCCTCGGGCGCGGGCGGAAGCGGAGGCGACGGTGACTGCGTGACCGTGACGATCCGCCATGTGAGCAGCTTCGTGAGCGTGCAGGGAATGGTCACCGCGGCGTCGCCGGGCACGAAGAAGTAGTCGTGCGTCCCGCCCTGGTAGCCGACGGGGAAGGTGATGTTGCCGTTGGCCTTGTACTTGTAGCCCTTCGGCAAGGCCTTGATGACCGTTGCGCTGCTGGGCGAGAACGAGAGATCGAGGTTGAAGGAGCCTCCGGGCGGTGCGGGTGTCGTCCAGGCAGTGACGTCCGTGATGCTACCGCTGCCGATGGCGTTCATACCGGCCGGGGGCGCGATGTTGGGCGCGAGGGTGAAGGTGACGGGGGTCGTGATGCACGCGAGGCGCGGCATGTGCTTGGCGGCCTCCCAGCATACAACGGCGTACACATCGCCCCACACCATGAGGTCACCGACCTGGAAGCCGGACTTGTTCCGCTTGCGGTCGGCAAGATACGCGACGCCGGCGGCTTTGAGCAGCGCGCTGAGGAAGCCGTGACCCGAGACCGGCTTCCCCATCATTGCCTCCGAGAGCGGCCTGACGTCCGCGCCCAGACGAGTTCGCTCGAAGGGCACGACCAGGACCGCCGTCGCCATACCCAGAAAGACAACGTCCCAGCGACCGCACGACTCCGAATACGGAGGAACACTCAGGTTGGCCAGCGCGGGCGCCTGGTCGGTGGCCCGCACCTCGGCCAGCGATGACTTCAGCCACATTCCGGCCAAGGAGTAGTCGACCCGCTCGAACGCCGTCGAGCGCACAGTGTCCCAGATAACGCGGCGCCTGATGTACGAGCGCCAGGCCGGCGGCGGGCGCAGGATGGCGGCCGTTGGGCTGTCGTTGGGCGGCTCGTGGGCGCAGCCTGTGCTCGTAGCGGACCCAACCGAAGGCGACGATGACGACCGACCGCCGGGGGCCTCCATGGGATCGCCCAACGTACCGGTATGCTCGCCGGCGGCTGGATAGTGCGAGCACCTCGGCGGCTCCGGCGCATACGGATCGAAACTGCCTCGGAGTACAAACGGGCAGACCGTGCTCACCTTCCCAAGGTCCGCCGCGAGCGTGGCGAGAGTCCTCCCGGATGTGCCGATGACCGTGAGCACATACTCCGTCTTGCGTGGATCGCATCGGAACGAGCCGGAGATCACGCGATGCGCAGTACCTGGCCGCAGGTCGGCGACAACGACGCCGGTCCCATGGCCGCGGACCTTAACACGGGCGAGCCGCTTCCGCGAGTCTGTGATGCGGACGCGAACGGTGACGCGATCGTCGAGCGGCGCCATGTAGCCCCACCGCTCATCCTTTGGTAGGCCCAACCTGAGGAACGCACGGTCCGTCATGTCGGCGAAGTCGATCTGCTCGCCGGTCTTGTACGCCGACAGCCACGCGGCCATGGTCAGGACCCGGCGCGAGTTGCCGACGTTCCGATACCTGCCGGTGACGGACATATAGGCCGCCAGGTTTGCGTCGGTTGGCAGCGGGACCGGGTTCTGCGCTCCCGCCGGCCGCGGCGCACATGCGCAGATCAGCAAGACCATGAACGTCGCAACGACAACAGTATTGATCCGATGCATGATGTCACTCCTGCCGGTACACAGCGCCTGAGGTGCAAATGGGTACGGACTTGCTTGTGGAGGAGAGGGCGCACCGAAACCACGGCCGCCCACGACCGCCCAACCAGACCTACTGCCGCGTCAGCGTTACGGTGTCCTCGGCCTCGACTCCGGCGGAGGCAAGTACCGTGACGGTGCCCTTGTAGGTGGCGGGCGGGGCCCCTACCATGGTGCGCGTGGCCTCCACAGTGTAGGCGCCCGGCTCGAGCGTCAGGAATGTACAGACGTAGTGGCCGTTCACGAACGCGCTGTACCCGTCTCGGACCGGCACGCCGGCCGAGCTCTTCACTACCACGTACGCCGGGCCCTCGGGCGCGGGCGGAAGCGGCGGCGCGGGCGACTCGGTGACGGTGACGATGCGCCATGTGAAGAGCTTCGTGAGCGTGCAGGGAATGGTGACCGCGGTCTGGCCGGGCACGGTGTAGAAGCCCAGCGTCCCGCCCTGGTATCCGACAGGGAACGTGATGTTGGCGTTCGCCTTGTACTGATAGCCCTTCGGCAGGGCCCTGGTGACGACGCCGTTGTACGGAGAGAACGACAGTGTGGCGTTCAAGGCCATCGGCGGCGGCGGCGGTGTAGTGGTGGCGGTCCAGTCCGTGATGGCACCGCTGCCGATGGCGTTCATGCCTGCCGGGGGCGCGATGTTGGGTGAAAGCGTGAAGGTGACATCCTGAGTGATCGCCGCCGTGTATGGCGCCAGTAGGCCGGTCTGAGCGCATGTGACGGATTTCACGTCGTTGGGCAGCGGGATGACCATGCCGGGCCGCAATCCGGACGCTGTGCCCTGGGCTGTCGCGAGCCAGGTCGCCAGGGCGCCGGATACCGCATTCACCCATTCGCCGGTGTGGGCGCCCGTCAAGTACCCGGCGAGCGCGGGTGACAGGCCGCCGATCGCCGCCCACAGGTTCGGTCGGACGCGAATCCGGTACGGAACCACAAAGAACGCCGTCGCCATACCTTCGAACCTGGCAGACCACACTGCGGTGCCGACGGAGTAGGGCGCCATCGTGTAGTTCCCGAGCGCCGGGCCCGCAATCTCAGTTTGTGTTGCCTCGACGTCCGCAGCGAGACTGGGCACATCAGCCGTTGTATTCGATAGGTAGCTCATAATGACAATATTACTTAGCGCCTCGATACACTTCTTCGGCTTGTAGAACACATAGGGTTGTGGCGGGGAGAGGGGATTTGCGTTCTGGCTGTCGTTCGAACCGTCGTCGGCTCCGGCGCCCTGGCTCGACGAGTTGACCGTGGAGCCGATCTGCACGCCTGCCGGGCTGTAGGGATTGCCGATCGGACCCCATGTCTGAACACCCGAGCCGGTCCAGTGTGGTGTGGTGACGGTCGCCGGCTGGTGCGGCTCGAACGGGGCCGACATCTTGAAGTGAACGAATGTGTCCGGAGCCCCATTGGATGCCGCAAGACGGAAGAGCGGCGTGTTGTTGGTGGAGTAGCCGTCAATCCGGAAGTACGGCTGCGTCCAGCCGCATGACAACTGGCCGACGATCGCCGAGTGGTCGGCTGAGGCATCGATGGACCCGAGCGCCTCACCTGTGTCCAGGTCGGTGATCACGACGCGACGCAGCCGCTTGGCGGCATCCAGGATGTTGATCTTCAGATTGTAGTCGTCCGTGGCGGGCGCGAAGGCATACCAGTCAGCGTCGTCCGACAGCGGCATGAGGGTCAGGGCGTGCTCGACGAAGTTGGCCCTGGTGGGCGTCTGGTCAAGGGTGTAGACCGAGGCATCGGTTGCCATCTCCTTCGCCTGAGGCGCCAGGTTGGCGTTCAGCAGGCTCTGCCAGGTCGCCTGGACGCCTATGTAGACCGAGACGCTGCCGTCGGTCGGTAGAACCGTGCGAACGGGGTTCTGCGCCGCGGCGGGGCGGTGCGCGAGGGGCGTGCCGAGCAGGACCAGGGCCGCGGCACGGAGCAGGACATGGAAGCGATGCATGACGTCTCTCCACTCAGGTATCAGCGGGCACTCAGGCGACTTACTACAGGTCAGAGTTGTTTATCCGGCTTCCGTCGGATGGCAACGGTGAGACCAGAACCTATCATAGGCCGTTTGCCGGGAGATGTCAAGCCCGGCCATGTCCCGCGCGCAAGGGGCTCACTTTCCTACGTCAGAGAAGTGATCCCATTGACCCGCACGGCCCTTGGTCATGGCGGCGCCCTGAACGAAGTGAAGGGCCCCGACTCCAGCGCTGCACCGGCTTGTCTGGAGGCCTGCGCTTCGGGCGGCTGCACGGGGGTGCGATGCAGGTGTCGGGGCGCTTCGCTTCGCGTCAGGAAATGAGCGCTCGCGCCTCCCTCAGCCGCTGTGTGTGCAACGATCAGGCCGGGGACCCAGGCGACCCCCGGCACCATTCTCATCGGCGCTCCTCTGTCCACAGCGCCAGGCCGTCGCGGGCCGCGCCCAGCGGGTCGTCCGGTGCGGTGACGTTCAGCGCCCAGGCCAGCGCGCGGCGGGCCTCGGCGAGGTCCAGGCTGCCGGCGCCGAGCGGCAGGTGCCGGTCGAGCTTCGGCAGGCCCTGCCGCGCGTCGGCGTCGTTCACCTGCACGTAGCGGAGCCAGCCGCCCAGCACGCGCGACGCATCGGCGGGCGCCTCGCCCAGCAGGAGGGCGTGGCCCAGGTTCAGGGCGGCCGCCACGTTGGCGCGTCCCACGCCGTCCACCACCTCGGCCACCTCCCGCGCGGCCCCGAAGAGCCGGAACGGCGCGCCACAGAGCAGCACGGTCGCCGCGTCGCCAGCCGCGTCGGAGAGGCGGAGCAGGCTGTCGGTCAGCAGGGCGCGGGCCTCCTCCGGCGTCTGGTAAATCTCGGCCAGCCGGCTGGGCGCCACGACGAGGAACGGGATGCCCAGCGCCGCCATGCGCTCGAGGGCGCCGGTCAGCCGGGCCACGGCATCGGCCCGACGCCGGGCCACGTTGTCCGACAGGCTCCCCGTGAGGTAGGGCCGCAGCTCGTCCATGGCGTTGACGGCTGCAATCCGCAGGCCCAGCCGCTCGGCCTCGGCCCGCCACGAGAGGCCGGGCTCCAGCGCGGCTACGGGTATCTCGAGGGCGCCGTAGCCCATGGCTTCCAGCTCGGCAAGGGGCCATCCGTCGGGGCGGCCCGTGAGAAGGGCGGGGTTCACCGCCGCGCTCGCTCCTGTCTGCTTCTCTGTCACTTCTTCCCTCCCCATCCCGTCGCATGGGCGCCGGGCCCCAGCGCCTTCTCCCGCATCGCGGGCTCCCGCATAAGCATTGAGTGCAGGAAGGCCCAGCAGTAGACGAGGTGGCCCTCGTAGCCCTCCGGCTTCCCGTTCCAGTCAACGACCTCCGCGCCGCCGCCCATCTGGTCGACGAACCCGTTCTGGAACCCGCCGCCGTTCGGGAAGGCGCCGTCGGCCTGGCGCTTGAGCATCGCGTCGAGGATCATGTCCGCCTCGCGCCGCATGCCGACCTGGTACAGGGCGTTCAGCAGGTAGGAGGTGTTGCTCACCCCGCAGCCCCCGTTGAGGAAGTGCTGGAACTCCGTGTAGTGCTCCATCTCCGCCCTGGGAACAGGGCGCAGGTTCAGCGGCACGCCGAGGTCGAAGCGGCTGAACCCGGTGGCCATGAGGGCCTTCCAGTAGGCGTGGAGCATCTCACGTCCCTTCTCCTTCTCTATCAGGCCATAGCTGACGGCGATGCTCGTGGGAGCGTCCATGTGCAGGTCGTGCAGGGCTCCGTCGCGGCTGCGCCAGAAGCCGAGCCAGCCGGTCTCGGGGTTCAGGAACGCCGGCAGGAATGCCTCCTTCAGCCCGGCGGTCAGCGCCTCATACCTCTGCGCCTCCTCGCCGCGGTCAAGCCGGCGCTCCAGGTCTGCCATGCCCATCCAGGCCCGGTAGGCCAGCGCGTTCACGTAGGCGTTCTTGTGGCCGCCGACGTAGCAGTCCCACGCGCAGTCCGGATCGCGCGGCGGGCGCGAGCCGCTGTTGCCGCTCTGCTTCGACTCGACCAGGCCATCGCCGTCGATGTCGCGTTGCTCGAGGTACCGGGAGATGAACTCGAGCCGACTGATCCGCCCGCGCAGCCAGCCGAGGTCGCCGGTCGCCTGCACGGCTCCCCATGCCCCGATGAGGACGGCGGGGTTGGCGTCCATGACGTTCTGGCCCGTGCCGCCGGCGGTGTACGCGACCAGGCCGTCCGGAGCGGTCTTGTGGTCGAGCCAGTAGTCCACCGACCTGCGCAATATGGGCGCCATGCTGACACCGGGGGCCAGGTCGGGCACAAGCAGCGTCGCATCCACGAGCATATACAGAACGCTGCTGACGGGGTCGCTCAGCGCGTTGTTGGCCCAGACGCCGTGGACCTCCACGCCGCCGCCTGACGCGCCGCAGCTCTGCTGGATGAGGTTGAACCACCCTCGCCGGGCGGCCCGCCACCGCTTTGCGTCCCGGTATCCCGCGGGCCTGGGCAGGACCACGGGCGCGATGCGCAACTCGGTCCGAGCGCCCTGTGCCGGCACAGGTAGCTCCAGCGTGACAACGAGCCACTTGCCCGGACGGCTCCCCTCCACGCGCCCCGTCATGCCGGCACGACTCGGCGAGGTCGCCAGCATCTGTCCCAGGTCCGGCGCGCTGATGATCGCGGGTAGCTGGAAGCGCCCGTCGTCGGTCCCGTGGCTGCTGATGACCGATGTCATCACCCTGGTGGGCTCGAAGGGAAACACCAGCTCCAGCTTGTCGATGGAGCGCGAAACATCGGCCGCGCAGGAGACCGCCATGCGGAGGCCGTCCGAATGCGCGTCGACCTCCCATGCCAGCCGGCCTGCCTCGCCGACGCTCAGCTCGTACCGGACGCCCTGCTCGCTCGACGCCGCCAGGTGCGAGGCCGCCGCCACGGGCGCTCCGGCCTTCCACATCCGGAGCTCTACAGGCGACTTGAGCAGGTTCACGCCCTCTCGCCCGGTCCCCTCCGTATCCCATCCCAGCGTCGTGATGCAAGCCGCCGCGCGGTCGGCCTCCAGGCGGATGCCCCCGTGCGCCAGCGCCACCGAACCGGGTTCCGATTGTGACGGTGCCATGCCCAGCCCTCCCAGCAGGATGCCGGCGACGATCGCCGCGCCTGCCCCGATCATCTACTCGCCGATCCGAAGCAGGCGCATCTCGCCGGGCGGGATGCTGAGCCGCACATCCCACGAACGCCCGCCGCGCACGGGCTCCGGCCGTACGGCGCCGCCCTGCATCAGCTCCTCGACGCGCGGATTGCGGCCGGCCAACCGGACACGGACCGGCGCTGTGCGGGCCGGATCGATCATCTCGCGTTGGGTGAACTTCTTGCTGATGCCGCCGTTGTTGACCAGTAGCGCCAGCCACCCGTCCGGAGTGCGGTTGATCAGCGTCTGGACCTCGCCGGTCACCTCGAACGGCAGATAACGCCGCGCCAACTCGCCCAGGAGCGCGTCGGGTACGGCGCGGGCCTCGGCCTCCGACGGCCCCGTCCCGACCACGAACACCCAGCCCTTGCCCAGCCTGCGCTTGATCAGGGCGGGCGAGCCGTCGAGGCGCTTGAGCGCCACCTCCGCCCGTCCGGCAGCCTGGAACCCGCCCGGCTGGAGCCCGATCAGCTGCCTGTCCCAGCCCTTCGTGTTCACCTCGTGCAGCACGACCACCCCGCCGCGCCTGGCGTGTTCGGTGAGCTCACGGATGTCGTCCGGGGTCCACGGCACGTCGCCGAGGGCGATCAGCACAGGGTAGGCGCCCCACGCCGATCGGTCGGCATCCGCGACCAGGACGTCGAATGTATCGCCGTAGGGAGACGGGCAGAGGTAGCGCTCCTCGTCGCCTGGCCCTTGCGACTGCCCTGGGAAGAGCTGGTCGAAGAACCGGCTGGTGAGCTTGTCGCCAAGGGTCTGCGGGTACCGCCCCCAGGGATCGCTCCAGTTGGTCCATCGCCCATGGTCCTTGCGGACGATCACACCGAACGGTGTGTACGGGACGCCGACATCGACCGACCGCATACGCCTGCAGAACCGGTCGGCCGCCTCGCCGAAGCGCGACAGCTTGGGATCGGACGCGAAGGCGGTCGTGTCCCACTGATCCTCGAAGAGGAGCGACGTCGATGTCTCCTGGTTCACGTCGGCGGAGCCCGCGAACCACGACGTGTGCCACATCCGTTCCATGTGGCTCAGGGAGTGGCCCGCCTCGCCGCCGATGGTGACGCCCGGCCAGGCCTCGATGGTCTTCGGTTCGCGGTTCGGCGCGGTCACCGACGGCCCGAACCAGACGGAGACCGACTCCGTCCACGGGATGCCGAACTGCCGCGCGGCGCCCCGGCAGTAGGCGCGCTTCACCTGCGTGGCCGCGATGTTCTCCGACGTCTCGATGCAGACCGCATCGATCCCGATCTCGGCCACATGGCTCTGGAGTCCGTGCCCGGTCATGAGCGACAGATGCCCGCCCGCCCGGCGCTTCCACTCGCGCAGGGCCGCGATGACCGCGTCATAGTGGCCGCGCCGGTCCATCGCCCGCAGTTCCGCCTCGGTCTTGCCCAGCGTGGGCTTCGGGTCGACCGTCGTCCACCAGGCCCAGATGTAGTTCTCCCACTCGGCCATGAGGTACGAGAAGTACCCCGGCGCCGCGGCGGTGGCCCTTCGGACCTCCTCGGCGTGCGCCGGGTCGTCGTCCAACCGCTTCTCGTTGACGGGCACGACGAACTGCGACACGATCACCGGCCAACCCGTGGCCATGTACTCGTCGTACGCTGCCCGGCCCGCGCCGCCCATGATCAGCCAGGAGCCGCCGATCCCGGTGCGCTTGGCGCAGGCGATCAGGTTCTGGATGGACGCGCCGCTCGCCACCGCGTAGTGGCTCAAGGTCGGCGACTGCGTGCCCTTGAGCAGGCGAACGCGGAGCGGGCCCGCCGCCAGGCCGGCGTACAGGGGATCGGCGATCCGGCCGCGCGGGAGCAGGCGGGCTACTGCGGGCGCATCTCCCGCCCTGGCCGCGGCGGGCGCCCTGTTGTCGAGCCCTGCGCCGGATGCGTCCATACCCACAACGACACCTCCAATCGCTGTTGCCAGGCACGCGACCAGCCTGGCCGCCCTGCCGGCGGCTACCTCAAGCGAGCACAAGCGCCTTGGTCTCCATGTTGCGCAGGCCGCTTCGTACAACCACGCAGGGCCCTTCTTCCACGAGTGTGCCCCGTACCGGTGTCGGTTCATCACGACTCAATTCGTAGGCGCCGTCAGGCCGGATGCCGGCGCCCCGAATGCGAACGGCTGCAAGGTCGTCGCCCGAACCGTTCACGAGCAGGATCACGCGGCGGTCCCGCATGGAGAACGTGAAGAGACCGATGTGCGGGTCGTCCGTCACCATCGTCGGTGCGGAGGCGCCCATGGTTCGCCACAGCAGCTCCTGCAGGATCGCCTGCCGGATGGGGTTCAGTTGGCCCGGTGGCCGCCCCCCGAACCTGCCGTACGGCCAGACCACGACGTGCCTCTGGGAGCCGTCCTGACCTCCAGATGGGGTGCGCACGAGCGTGACCCCGGGGCATACGTTGCGTCCCTCAGGGCCGCATACCTGCGTCAGATGCTCGGCTCCGGGTCCATAGCTGATTGCGGCCGCGTCGCCGGCAAGGTTCTGGCACGAGGCCCGCGCCCCGGAGATGCCGAGAGTGCGCCGGCCGTCCACCACCTGCTCGTAGGAACACCGGCCGTTGCCCTGATCGATCCACTCCAGCTTCTCAATGCCCGCGAGGTGGCCGAGCCCCATCTCGCGCAGCGTGTCGGCCGCATCACCGTCGAGCAAGACCACGGGCCGCGCAAAGAGGGCGGCGACGGCGTCCGGACCAAGGTTCCGCAGGTACTGGCCCGAGACGGCGACGGCGGGCTGGTCCGGATTCCCGTCGGTGCAGAAGGCGTTGGCGATACCGTAGGCTGTCAGCAGGCCCGCCCAGAACGTCTCCGACGGGTACAGCTCCTCCATGGACCGGCCGTGCCGGGTACGCAGCGTCCATGACGATCCCGGACAACCCATCACCTGCACACCGGTCGGGCGGGCCGATCGCAGCCCCAGCGCATGCAGGCGGTCGACGAACGGGCGAATGGACGCCAGTGTGTGCTGGTACCGTTCGGAGTTCAGCACTCCGTTCCCCATCATGTCGAACAGGTTCATCGTGATGCCGGCCGCGCCGAGCAGGGCCGATGTCTCGACCTGGAAGGCTACGAACCGGTTCGATTTCGAGAACCGGGGGTAGGGCGAGTTCTCCACCTCCGGGAGCAGGTCCGTGTCGCCCGGCACAAAGGCGGCGCACTGGCGCGAGGCGGCGCTGAGCCCCCACAGGTACTGCTGCGGCGGCGTATCGCTATAGGCCGGGAGGTTGGGACGAAGGAGCGGAGCCGTGGGCCCCGCGAGCGCTCGGAGGATGCCCTCCCAGCTCCGCCCCTCGGCGCAGTGGACCGCCGGATCGGAGCTCATCAGGCCGACGCGCGTCTCCGGAGAGACGGAGTGGACCGCCTCGCCGATCCGAGTGGCGGCCGCCACCATGGCGTCCCGGGCGGCCTGGAGCCAGAGGCTCCGGTAGGGATGCGGCGCGCCGGGACGCAGCGCCGCCCGAACGAACTCGTCGCGCTCGACCCTACGGCCTGCCAGGCGGCTGAACTCGGCCATGTGCTTCTCGCAGAAGCAGCCGCCCCAGGCAAGCGGGGCATGGTTGTGGAGGCGGAAGTCATCCTCGACCCACAACGCCGACGGCTGAACCTGGGCGTAGCGGCGGTAGGTCTCCGCGATGTAGTCGAGCCAGGCGGGGCACAGCGGGCAGGCGACGGCGTCTGCCTGTCGCCCCGTAGGATCGACCATGCGCTCGAACGCCTGCCCCGGCTTGAGCATGCGGCCCCGGTCGGCGTGGAGGAGCGTCGCCCAGGGGTTGATGGAGGTCGTCACCCCGACATTCGCAAGGCGCGCCTTGGCCCGTGCGATGAACTGCATCCAGGGCTCGATCTCATCCATCGTCGGGTGCCCGGTATTCAGCTCCTCGCCAAGGATGAAGAGCATCACATCGTCGATGGCGGCATCGGCGCAGAACGCGACGAGGCTATCGAGGCGCTCCTCCTCGTGATGCCCGGGCTCGATGGTGCAGCGTAGGACGTACTGGAAACGCTCTCCGGTCATGCGATACCCCGCGCGAGGAAGACGGGCCGATCCAGGAGGAGCTCGACCACCACAACGTCGAGCGGCCGAACCGTCAGGGTCGCCGCATCCCCTGCCGGCAACGCTTCGCCGGTCATCCAGTTGGAACCTGACACGACTGCGGCCCCCTTCGGCCGCACGACGCCGCGCCACGCCTCTACCGTGTTGTTGCACAGGGTGACTACGAGGCGGTCGGTCCGCTCATCCACGTTCACGATGTACTGGATGGGTAGCCCCTCGATTTCGACAAGGCCGTACGAACGGAGCGTCGGCAGGAGTATGGCCTTCACGTGCTCCAGCATCGCGTAGGGTGAGAGGAGCGGCTGGTCGACCTCGTTGACGATCCGGTCGGCCGCCGGCAACGGGTTGCTCAGGCCGTACTCCGAGGCGAAGAGCGTGCAGGAGCCGCTGCCGGGCATCGGGCGCCGAACGGCCAGCGCCGCGCCCTGGCGAGTGGATGCCAGAACCTCGACCCCCGCCGCGGGAGTGAGCCGCCGGTAGGAGTAGGCCGGCTCGTTGACGGTCCACGGGTGGCCCGGGATGATCGCGTGGTTGGCCGTGGCGGCCTCGCCCACCGACACGCCGAAGAGGTCGGCGGAGCCATCGCCCAGGTGGTCGGCCCAGGCGATCACGCTTCCCCCGGTCTCGACGTGGGCCCGCAGCCTGGCCAGCAGCTCCCCCTCCAGTCGCGTCTCGCCCAGAACGACCACCAGCGGGTAGCGCGACGGCACGTCGGCGCTCACGTCGGAGAGGAGCACGTCGAAGCTGTCGCCGCATGGCGTGGCGGTGAGGAAGCCGCGCTCGTTGTGGCAGAAGCCGGCGTCCTCGTAGTGCGGGTAGAGCTCACGGAAGAGGAGGTCGATCTGGTGGTCGCCCTTCTCGTAGGGCATGTTGCCCCAGACCAGGTAGGTGTCCGACGTGTAGAGGTGCCGCGATGGCGCCCAGCCTGCGTGGACGTCCCAGAGCAGCGCGACGGGCGTGTGCTGCTCGCCTCGGTCGGGGTGCTCGGCGCACCAGCGCGTGCCGTCGAGCTGGATCTGCCCGATCTCCGTCGGCTCCTGCGGAAGGCCGGGCTCCGTGGTCCCGATGGCCGGGTGGGTGTGCCGCATATGGCCCGCCTCAAAGCCCATAATGACGCTGCCGTACATGACCAGCACATACCACATGCGCTTGAGCAGGCTCAGGCTGGTGCCCGCCGTGGGTCCGCTGAGGAAGCCCGGCGCGTCGGTATCCTCGGCTTCGGGGTCGGCCAGCGATTTGGCGCCCCACCGGTTCCATACGCTGGCGTTGCCGAACCAGAGCAGCCCGTACTGCTTGCCGGCGCCGCGCACGAAGGCGTACCACATGGGCACGCTGGGGAGGGCCTGCGCGCTCTCGGTGCCGATCATCCGGTGGTTGTCCCACGCCGCGAAGGTGTGCGGGTAGGTGAGGCTGTTCAGTGCGACCAGGTAGTTCTGCAGGTCGTTGCCCAGCTGGTCGAAGTACTGCTTGAACGCCTCGTATCCCTCCCGGCGGGTCATGGGCGCGGGGCAGACCTGCTTGGCATAGTTGCCGATGTACCGGCCGTCCTGCTCGCCGTTGTCGTAGCCCAGGAAGCGCGGCCCCAGCTTCTCCAGCAGCGCGGCGTGGAGCTCGTCGGAGGCCTGGTACTCGGACCACTCGTACTTCTCCAGCACGCCCGACGGGCAGTAGGCCCAGATATCGAAGAGGTAGAGCCCGCGCGCGGCCAGCTCGTCGACCAACTCACGCCAGTTCTCGGCGTAGAAGCAGGGCCACATGGGCCAGACGATATCGCCGAAGTCGAAGCTCCGCGTCCAGAGGTCCAGCGTCTCCTTGAGCCTGATGATGCGGAAGCTCTCCGGCGGCGGCGCGGGCGCGCGGTCGAACTCGAAACCCCTTAGCCCCACGGTGTGGAACCGGTTCCCCAGGTCGGCCCGCGTCACGGGCGTTGCGCGTCGCGACGCGAAGCCGGGGTACTCCTCGGGGTTGACGGGCCGCACCCAGACCTGCGGCAGTGCGGCGTTCGGTTCGGTCATCGCCTCGTCCTCGCTTTCCGTTGGCCTCATGCCCGCGCGGCCAGTGGCCGAAGCAGCGTCTCGCGCATGCCGGCGTCCCGCGTGAAGCACGCCATGAGGGAGTTGTAGCTCTCGGGCAGGTAGCCCTCATAGCCGCACGTCATGCCGTCGATATAGAAGTGCTCGGCGCCGCCGTAGCCCACGTTGACGATCCCGTTCTGAAAAATCCCCTCCTGCGCGGAGCGCACCATGGCCGAGAGGATTCGGTCGGCCTCGGCCTCCATGCCGGCCACCTGCAGGCCGAGGAGGTAGTGCCAGGTCAGGGCCGGGTGGAGCGTGCCGTTGGGGTACCTGTGGCCGAAGCCGCTCCGCTCGGTCATGCCCTTGGGCCAGTGCCCCCAGTGGTCCTTCACCGGTTGGCCGTCCGGGCCCAGCGGCGGCAGGATCATGTCGGCCCGGCGGCAGGGGAGCAGGTTGGCCGGGATGCCCAGCTCCCAATGCTCGAAGCCGATCGAGCGCGACTTGGCGGCCACGCGCGACAGGATGGCCCGTCCCTGCTCCGGCGGAACCATGCCGTAGGCGACGGCCATGCCGTTGATGAAGGTGTGGCAGTAGTCGTGGACGCGACCGTCCATGCTGATCCAACTGACGAACCATCCGCTCCTGGCGCTCAGGAACCGGTGGACGAACTCCTGGCGCAGCCGCTGCGCGCTCGCCCGGTAGTGCCCGGCGCCGCCCGCGTTGCCGACGGCCTCCAGCATCTCCGCGAGGCAGAGGAAGGCGCGGTAGGCGAGGCAGTTCGTCCACGTGTTCTTGTGGCCGAAGTTCATCATCTCGAACCAGATGTCGGCCCGGTCGGGGTCGCGCAGGCTCCCGGCGTTCCCGCTGCCGTAGCTCTCGACCAGCCCGTCGCCGTCCACGTCGCGGCGCAGCACGTAGTCGGCGATGAGGTGGAGGCGGTCGACGCGCCGCCCGAGCCAGGCCTCGTCGCGGCTCAGGACCCAGTAGTCCCACGCCGCGATGAGGAGCGTGGCGCCGGTGCTGACGTAGAGGTCATACATCTTGCCGAAGGCGTTCACGTGGCCCTGGGCGCTGGTCTGCTCGTCGAGGTAGGTGTCCAGCGACCGCCGCAGCAGCACGCGCAGGTCGATGCCGGGGACCGGTTCGGGCAGGAACAGCATGGGCTCGGAGTAGCTCCAGAGCGAGATCGACGCCGGGTCTGACAGCACGTTGTTGGCCAGTAGCATGGTGCGCTCGGGCCCGCACCAGGTGCCGCAGGGCTGCCAGTGGTTCAGGTAGGGCCGGCGTATCTTCGCCCAGGTCTCGGCGTCCAGCCCGGCTGGCGCGGCGATGGCCTCGGGCCGGAAGCGCACCTCGAAGGCGCCGCCCGCGTTGCCGGGCACAACGCACCGGAGCGACAGCGTGAGCAGGCCCGGGCGGTACTCCGTGATCTTGGAGGCCTCGAGCCAGGCCTGGCCCCGGAGGCGCGGGTCGACGCCGGTGATGGGCGCGTTCTGCGCGGAGCCGCCCCGGACGCCGTCCATCAGGGCCGTCCAGGCGCCCTCGGGCGAGGCGCT
>JAPLCQ010000135.1 GCA_026392115.1 Armatimonadota bacterium
CGCCGGCAGCCCCGCGCCCGACATGAACGCCGCAGCGAACCAGTCGCCGCCAGCCTCCAGCGCCCCTCGCTCGCAAGGCGTGAGCAACCACTCCGCTTCACAAGGCGCAAGCGTGCGCGACCAGTCCGTACATCCCGTCAGACGATCGATCATGGCGTGGTGGCTCCTGCAAGGGACGATACCCCACGACACGCTGTGCGGCTCATGTATGGACGCTGGACCCTACTGACCACACTGACCCTGATGTCCATGGCCGTCTGCCCCGGCAGGAACTCCCGCCGCCCGCGTGCAATAGAGGCTTGCAGTCGTTGCCCAGCCATTCGCCATCGTGGCCGGCGGCGTGTCCAGCCGGCAGAGGAGATTTCCATGACCCCATCGGCGCCTGCGGTAGCGCCTCCAGCGATCACGGCTTCGCATCGGGTGGCCGCCGTTCGGCTGTTCAACCCGACGCAGTGGTCGGGCGCCACGGTGGTGGAGGCGCCCGTCGGCAGCCTGGCCGCACGCTCGATCATCGACTGGCGGGGTGTGCGGCTCCGCATGGGCGGCAAGGAGATCGCCTTCGCAGTCCGCGAGGGGCGCCCACACTGGCGCGCATCGCTTACCACGCCCACGCAGCCCCGCGCCGAAGACCTGCTGGTCTTCTCCTGCACCGTGCCGCCCGGCAAGCAGGCGCTGGTGGAGGTCGTGGAGGGCACGCAGGCCCCCTCGCGGGTCTTGCGCCGCCGCGACGGACGGCTCGAGATCTCCTACCCCGGCTTCACGGCCTCCATCGATGCTGCGACCGGGATGTTGCAGAGCGTGCGTGTCGCGGGCGTGCAGGCGCTTGCGCTGCCCATGTCGGAGCGGGAGTGGCTGGCCTCTCCGGGACCGCTCCTGACCTACCGGTTCCACGCCGCCGGCCTTGTGGAGATTCTGGCGGACGAGCGGCCGTGGAAGGGCCCGTCGCCATGGATCAGCCACGCGGTGGACTACCGGCTGGACCTGGCCGGCGAGGCGGAGCGGGCGCCGATGCAGGAGAACCGCGCGCCGCTGTACGGCTACCGCGACTTCGCGGCCGCGGTGCGCTACCCGGCGTCGGTCCATACGCTGCCCGGGGCCTCGGTGGTGGCGCTGGGCGAGGAGTTCGTCAACGGCCGACGCTGGAGCCGTTCGCTGTACCTTGGCCCCGGCGCGTCGAAGGCCGAGATCGGCCCGCTGCTCGACGTGGCCACCGAAGGGCTGGTGGTGACGCCCGAGCCCGTTGAGGCGGCTCTGCATGGCCTCGGACGCGTCTTTGCGCCGACGGGGTGCGAGGCCGCCGCCGGCGTGCTGCGCAAGGCTTTGGCCGCGGCAGGCATGCGCGAATCGACCGACGGTCAGCCGGAGCCGGCGATCCGCCTCACGCTCGCCGAACGGCCTGCGGACTACTGTATCAGCGGCGACGGCTTCGTCGTTCAGGAAGCGGACCATGGCGGCTTGAACATCACGGCGGCGACGCGGTTCGGCCTGCTGCAGGCGGCATACCGCGTGGGCAAGGCGCTCCGTGCGACGCAGACCGGCGTGGCGGTCCCTCTGATCGCCTCCAACCCCACCGTCGATCTACGGGCCGGAGGATTCGGCGGCGGCGGGTTTGAGGTGGACTTCCCCTACGGCGACGACGCCGAGTGGGAGCGCGTGCTGGGAGAACTGGCCGCATCCGGGATGAACGTGATGGGCGACCTCGGCATGTGGGGCAACTGGAAGATGCCGGTCTCCTACCGCGAGATGCCCGAGCTCCGCTCCTCGGCGCCGGACGCATACGACGAGGTGAGCGGCGCCAAGTTCTCCGAGTTCGACCAACACCGCGAGCGTGGGCAGAAGCTGCTGAAGTATCTGCACGACCGGGGCGTCCGTGTCTGGATATGGCTGCCCATCGGCGCGGTTCCCACAACCTACGCGGCGGCGCACCCGGAGGCGATGTCTCCCACCAACGCCAAGACGCCCTGCTTCACGCATCCGCTCTACCAGCGGTACCTGGAGGCGTTCCTCAAGGAGCTGCTGGAGACCTACCAGCTGGACGGCGTGGTGATGATCCGCGACGACAACGGCGGCACTTGCGAGTGCGACCGATGCAAGGCGTACCTGAAGACCTCGCGCACCCAGAGTCCGCCCTGGGAGCAGTACCTGATCCTCTACGACCGTCTGCGCCGCGACGGATTCAAGGGCGAGGTGGCGGTCTACCCCTACAACGACCACTACGACCCGCACCTGGAGCCGCTGCTGCCGGCCGATCTGCTGATCGTAGGGCACGGCGCGGGGCTGGGCGTCCTGTCGCGCGGCTATGAGCAGTGCGCACCCATGGGCGACACGTGGATCGACAACCCGCTGGCGAGCTTCCGCCTGGCCGGACTCGCGCGCATGCGCAAGCTCCTGGCCGACCGCCCCTCCTTCTGGATCGGCGGCGCCTACCAAGCGTCGGAGCTGCCGTGGCTCTCCGTGGGGCGCTTCGGCTGGGACGCGTCGTGCAGCGTGAACACGATCCGATGGGAGGAGGGCACGGCCCGGTTCGGGCCTCGGGCGGCTGTGGCGTTCGTCCGCTGCCACACGGCCTACGACCGGCTGGCGGAACTCTTCGCCCTGCCCATGCTGCCCCTGAACTGGATCAAACTCACGCCCGAGCAGCAGCGCGGCACGGCCAACGAGTGCCGCGAGTGGGGACGCCGCTTCCGGGCTGGGATGGACGCGCTGGAGAAGGCGGCCGGCCCGCGAGCCGACCCGGCCTGGCTGGCCCACATGCGGATGGTGGGGGCGTTCTACACGACCAACGGTGTGCGGCTGGAGCGCCTGACCCGCATTCAGAACCTCGCCAAGGCCCACCGTGAGCGCATCTTGGCCGGACAGGCCATGCCCGCCGCGGCACGCAAGGCGTTGCTGGACCAGTACGCGGCGATGTGGCGCGAGGCCGCCGAAGTGGCGGCGATGGGTCCGACCACGAAGAGCGTCATGGTCGGCCACACCGTCGCGTACAGCCAGCTCGAGCCTGGACGGGAGTGGGGCCTCCAGCCGTGGGGCTACTACCTGGACTGGGCGCTGGAGCACAAGCAGTTCGCGGGCTCGGTCGCGGCGCTCCCCGTGCAGGCGACGGCGGGGCGGCCCTTCACGCTACGGTTCGAGATCTGCAACAAGGGCATCATGCCATGGTCGGAGCAGGCCCGGCACCGCATCGACCTTGCCGGCGACGCCGCGAAGCTGGGCCTGCCGGCCAACGTGCAGCTTCTGGGCGAACCCGTGGCGCCCGGCGACACGCGGACCATCGAGGTGAAGGGCGTCGCCCCGGCTGGATCGGGCCAGGCCGAGGTCACGGTGGGCTTCTTCCCCACCTTCGCGACCACTGACCCCACCATGCGCGGGACCGTGCACGTGGCCTGGGGGCCGTAGAGCCGATATCGCCGGTTCCTGTTTGGGCACTGAGGAGCGCACCCATGGAGTTCGCAGCGAGCATCCTTGCAGCCGTGGCGCTGCTGGCCGGCGCAGGCGTGGCCGCGTCGGCGGCGCCGAAGGCGGGGCCCGGCATCCCCACGCCCGAGAGCCGCACGGCCGGCTTCGACGTGCTGCCGGGCTTCCGCACGCCGCCGCCGGGCTACGGCGAAATCCCGTACTGGTGGTGGACCGGCGACCGGCTGGACAAGGACCGCCTGCTCTGGCAGCTCGACGAGCTCAAGCGCAAGGGCATCACCGGGGTCCAGGTGAACTACTCGCACGACGACACCGCGGGCTGGCCCACGTCGGCGGTACAGCCGCCCATCTTCAGCAGGGAGTGGTTCGACACCTGGAGCTGGATGGTCGGGGAATGCCGCAAGCGCGGGATGGGCATCGGCATCAGCGGCTACACGCTGGACTGGCCCGGGCATGAGAGCAACCTCTTCGGTAAGACCGTCTACGGCGATCGCGAGACGCAGGGGCAGGAGCTGACCGTGACGCAGCAGGTCGCGTGCCAGGCCGGGCAGGCGATCTCCGTGGATGTGCCAGCCGATGCCGTGGCGGTGCGCGCCTACCGGCTGGAGGGCGCCGTATCCGCGCGAGGCGGCGCCGACCTAAGCGGCCACGTGAAGGCCGGGAAGCTCACCTGGACGCCGCCGGACGGCTCCTGGCAGGTCTGGGTCGTGGCGGCCCAGCGCAAGCCACTGACGCTGAACCCGCTGCACCCGCTCTCCGGTCGGCGCGTCATCGAGCGCTTCTTCCAGCCGTGCGAGTCCCACACGCCGGGGGGGACGTCGGCCGGGCTCAACTACTTCTTTCAGGATGAACTGCAGTTCGGAGTGGGCCGCAACCAGTGGGTGGAGGACTTCGCGCTGGAGTTCCGGAAGCGCAAGGGCTACGACCTGATGGAGGCCCTGCCTGCGCTCTTCGGTGAGATGGGCAAGGAGACGCCCAAGGTCCGCATGGACTATATGGACGTGCGCGTGGCCCTGGCGGAGGAGCGCTACTTCCGGCCGATCTTCGAGTGGCACCAGCAGCGGGGGCTGATCTACGCCTGCGACCCCGGTGGCCGCGGGCGCGACCCCGGCGAGTTCGGCGACTACTTCCGAGCCGTGCGATGGTACAGCGCGCCGGGCCACGACACGCCCGGAGGCAACGCCGACCTGATCAAGGGGAAGGTCTCCAGCTCCATCGCCCACCTCTACCAACGCCCGCGCGTCTGGCTGGAGGGCTACCACAGCCTCGGCTGGGGCGCCACGCCCGAGCGGCTCCTCCGAGCCACGCGGGAGAACTACCTCTTCGGCTGCAGCCTGCTGAACCTGCACGGGCTCTACTACACCACCCACGGCGGCTTCTGGGAGTGGGCGCCGCCCTGCTACCACTTCCGGATGCCCTACTGGGACCACTTCGGCACATTCCTGAAGTATTTCGAGCGGCTCTCCTACCTGCTGACCCAGGGCGTGCATCGGTGCGACGTGGCGGTGATGTACCCCGTCGCCCCGTATGATGCCGACCTCAGCCCCGGCGAGGCGACCAGCGTGGCGTTCGGCGCGGGTGAGCGGCTCTTTGCGGGCGGGTACGACTTCGACTTCATGGACCACCAGTCCCTGGAGCGCGCCACCGTTCGCGACGGCCGGCTCCACGTGGCGGGCGAGGCATACCGGGCGCTCGTGCTCCCTGCCATGCGGGCCGTCCGGTGGAGCACGCTCCAGAAGGCGCTCGCCTTCCGGCGGGCGGGCGGGATCGTGGTGGCGCTGGGCGCGCTTCCGTCGGCCAGCGACCGTGCAGGGCGCGAGGATCCCGCGCTGGATCAGGCGGTCCAGGCGGTCTTCGGCTCCGAGGCGGGCGCCCAGGCCCAGGCCTTGTCGGTCGAAGCGCTCATGGAACTCCTGAAGCAACGCCTGCCCCGACAGGTGGAAGCCGCGCCGCAGTGTCGGAGCCTCCACCGCAGGATCGGCCCGTGTGATGTCTACATGGTCATGGACGCCGCCGCGGGAGCCGAGGTCCTCTTCCGGGGCGCGCGTGGCAAGGCCGAGGTCTGGGATCCGTGGACCGGTTCGTCGGTGGCCATAGAGGTCGTCTCCCAGGGCGCCGACGGCGTGCGGGTTCGGATGCCGATGACCGGCGAGGACACGCACATCATCGTCTTCAGCCCGGAGCCAAGGGGCGAGCCGCGCCCCGCCGCACGGAAGGCCCCGGCTACGGCGGCCGCTGAGATCGTGAAGCTGGACGGCGACTGGGAGTTCGAGATGAAGCCGACCTGCGACAACCGCTGGGGCGACTTCCGACTGCCGGCCTCCGCCGGGATGATCGGACCGGAGGCGCGCACCTTCCGAACGGCGCAGGAGGTCTCGCCGAACCCGGGTTGGCAGGCCGCCGACATGGATGACACCGGTTGGGCGAAGGTCACGCACGGTTTCGGGCAGCAGATGTGGAAGTTGGGCCCCCTGCCGGATGACGCCGAGACGGCGTCCCTCGACGCGGCGCTGGCGTCGTTGCGCGCCGTGGACCCGACGGCCGAGGTGACGGTCGGAGGCAGGCGTTACCGGTGGCAACCCTATGCGTTCTCCTGGCGCTGGGGTCTGGAGGGCGACCCGGGGCACCAGGGATGGCACGGCCTGAAGGAGAACGTGACCGACGACTTCATCTGCCTCGGGTCGCCTACAGGCGGGATGAACGAGACGCTCTATACCCGCGAGGGCGATGGCGGCAGGTACTACCTCTGGACCTCGGCCGCGGCTGGACGCGATATGCAGGCGACGATCCGATCCGGCGGCCTCAAGCCCGCGGCCCTCTACCTCAACGGCGCTCGTGTGGTAGACGGCCAGCCGCAGGTGGCGCTGAAGGCGGGCTCGAACCCGCTGCTGCTCCGGTACGACCAGCCCGGCCGGGGCCACTTCGTGCTGGTGCAGTCCGGCGCGCCGGCGCCATCACAGCGAACGCCGCTGGCCATGAGCTGGTACGACGCGCCGGGTCGCGTGCCATTCGATGCGTGGCCCGGCGAGTCGGCCCCGGCGGCCTGGTACCGGTTCACGGCCCCGCCCGGCCTCCGCTCGTTCGCGCTGACCACGCGGGGCAGCCTCCGTGCGTGGGCCGACGTCGTCGAGTGCCGGGTCACGCCGGTCGGACCGGGCCGTAGCCGCGTGGAGCTTGCCGCACTCGCCGCCAGCCAGGCCGCGGTGGCCTTGCGGATCGAGCAGGAGCGAGGGTGTTACGGCGGCGCGGCGATCCCGGAGCCGGTGGCGCTCGACTGCGGACCCGGCCGCATGAAGCTCGGCGACTGGTCGCAGGCCGGGGCGTTGGAGAGCTACTCCGGCGGCGCGTGGTACCGCAAGACGTTCGCGCTGACGCAGGCCCAGGCCGCCGGAACCGTGCGCCTGAACCTGGGCGACGTAGCCGCCACCGCCGAGGTGCGGATCAACGGCAAGAGCGCCGGGGTTCGCGTGGCGCCGCCGTGGAGCTTCGACCTCACGGGGAAGGTCAAGGCCGGCGACAACCGCATCGAGGCTCTCGTCTACAACACCCTGGCGAACCACTACCTGACCATCCCCACGCGCTACCGGGGATCGCCGCGCTCAGGCCTCATCGGACCGGTCACGCTGGAGGTTGGGGCGGCGGGGAGGTGAGGGTAAGGGGCACGGTCGCGTTGACAACCGCCGAGGCTTCGCGCATAATCCAATCGGAGGCAAGCAATGATGACGCTATCCATCGAGCGAATATACGAGGAGTCGGTGCGCGGCAGGTCGCCCGGTGATCGGATGCGCCTGCTTGAACTGATCGCCCATGACCTGGGTGGCCCCAGACCCGCTCCGTCGACCGCCCCGACCGACCGCTGTGCGAGCGCCGATGCCGTTGCTCGGCTGCGCAGGCATGCCGGCTCCGTAAGCTTGGGGCATGCGACGGGCGCCGACAACGGTACCATTGACGCGGACCTTGCCTAGGCCTACGGCGCCGAGGCCGCCGTCGCAGCCCAGTGCTGATCGACACATCGGGTCTCTTGTGCTACCTGCACAAGGATGAATCCAAGCACACCGATGCGGTCACGCTATTTGACGCCTCACCGGTACGGCTCATCCACAACTACGTGCTTGCGGAGTTCGCTGCGCTTGCCGCAGCGCGGAGACTGCCGCGGCAGAGCACGCTGGCCTTTGTCGCTGACCTGATGGACAACGCGGCGGTCCAGATGGTCTGGGTCGATGAGGCAGTCCATGGCGCCGCCGTTGGGTTGCTGCGGCGCAGGCTGGACAAGACCTACTCGCTTTGTGATGCCGTTAGCTTTGTTGCCATGGCGGATCGTGGGATCACGGAAGGGCTGACCACGGACCGCCACTTCACACAGGAGGGGTTCGCCGCCCTGCTGGGCTGACGCCGCGCCGGCCCCGATGACCAGGTACTCAGCCCGCTGGGCGGATAACTCGCACAATATGTCGCGAAAGTCCCGGTTCAGCAATGGGTTCTCCCATGAATGCCCAGGCATCCTGCGCCAGTTGCCACATCATCTCCATCCGCTCGGCGGCCGTCGTGCGGGCCAGGTCGGTGTCGGCGTCGGGTTCGCCAAGGCGCGAGACGCGAACGCGCATCCTGCCACGCGCCGCGCGGACCGCCGCGTCGTCATCGAACTCAGGCACATCGCCCTCCCCCGGGGTCCTCGGATTCCCCGCCCGATGGCCGCTCCCCATCCTCCATTATGCGGAGCCTGCGATGCACAGAACAGCCCGCCAGCCGTGCCGGCCCTCTACCGCTCCACGCGGAAGAGTGCGATGCGGTCGACCCGCAGCTCCACGGACCCGTGGGTCCATACGCGCGTCTCGAGCAGGTCCGGCGAGCCCTGCCAGGTGAAGTCGAGCAGGCGCCAGGCCCAGCCGCCCTCTGAGGGGAGGTCGGCGAGGTGGACCTGCACCGACGCCCTCAGGCCTCCCTTGGCGCCGTAGCCGCCGGCCGCGGCGTCGAGCGTCCCCACGGCGGCGGCGGCCT
>JAPLCQ010000004.1 GCA_026392115.1 Armatimonadota bacterium
TACGGCGGGTCGCGTGGGGCGTCGGCCGGGTCTGCGAGTTTCGGGGGATCATTCCGCTTCGCGTCAGGATGTCGTCAAGGGCGGCTCCGGCCCGCCTTCGGTGGAAGGGATACGGCGGGTCGCGAGGGGCGTCGGCCCGGCCGGCGACTTACGGGGGATCCTTCCGCTCCGCGTCAGGATGACGTCAAAGGCACGGGCGGGCGCGGGCGACCGGGGGCCACGGCCACGGCTTGACCTCGTTGACGGTGCTGACCGTGCTGACGGCGGGTGTGCGCGGGCTTGGCGCGGGCTTGCCCGGGGGCTTGCCCTGGTGGCTCGGGCCTCCGTGCCCGAGTCCGGCGGGGTTGGCGGCGGCCGCTGTTGACACTTCCCGGCGCGGTCCACTATACTCGGCCGGCGACGGTCGTCTGTGCCGGGGCGCCATCATCGTTCGGAGGAGGTCGGGATGCTTACCAAGGTTCGATTGGCCGGTCTGGCGTTGACCGCCGCCGGCGCGTCGCTGGCGCTGGCGGCTTGCACTCCATCCGCGAAGCCCGGGCAGCCCGCCGGAGAGGGCGGGAAGGGCGCCGCCGCCAGGACCGTGGCCGTGATCCCCAAGGGCACCAGCCAGTCCTTCTGGCTCGCCGTCAAGGCCGGGGCCGATGCCGCCGGCGTCGAGGACGGAGCCTCCATCGAGTGGGCGGGGCCCACCGAGGAGACCGACGTCGACGGGCAGATCCGCATCCTGCAGAACGCCATCACGCGGAAGGTGACCGCCATCGTCCTGGCCGCCTGCGACGCCAAGAGCCTCGTGCCCTATGTCAAGCAGGCCGTCGCGGCGGGCATCCCCGTGGTCACCATCGACTCGGGCCTGCAGCCCGACGTCAGCTCGGCCTTCCTGGCCACGGACAACGTGAAGGGCGGGCAGGTCGCCGCCGAGGCGCTGGCCGAGGCCCTGGGCGGCAAGGGCAAGGTGGGCCTGCTCCCGTTCGTCAAGGGCGCCGGCTCGTCGGACGACCGCGAGAAGGGCTTCACCGAAGGCATCAAGAAGTTCCCGGGCCTGGACCTCGGCTCCCGCGTGCTCTACTCCAACAGCGACGTGGCGCAGGGGCTGGACAAGTCCAAGTCCATGATCACCTCCACGCCCGACCTGGCCGGCATCTTCGCCGCGAACCAGGGCGGCGCCGAGGGGGCCGTGCAGGCCGTGCGGCAGATGGGCAAGGTCGGCAAGGTGAAGCTGGTCTGCTACGACGCCTCGGACCTCGAGATCGGCGCGCTGAAGGACGGCTCGGTGAGCGCGCTCATCGTGCAGAACCCGTACCGGATGGGCTACGAGGGCGTGAAGACCGCCATGCGCCTGGTGAAGGGCGAGAAGCTGCCGTCGCGCTTCATCGACACCGGCGTCACCAAGGTCACCAAAGAGAACCTGGAGACGCCCGAGATCAAGAAGCTGCTGAACCCGGCCGCGAAGTAGGCGCGGCGGGGCCGCCCCGGGGTTTCGAAGCCCGGGGGCGGCCCCGGCGGCTAGCGGCGGCTCTCTTCGATCAGGTCCCGCATGGCGTGCAGGGCCAGCAGGTAGCTGTTGGCGCTGAATCCCACGATCTGACCGTAGACCACCGGGGCGACCACGGAGTGGCGCCGGAACTCCTCGCGCCCGTGCACGTTGCTGATATGCACCTCGATCACCGGCATGCGGACGGCCGCGACGGCGTCCCGAATGGCATACGAATAGTGCGTGAACGCGCCGGGGTTGATGATGATGCCGTCGCCCCACTCCAGCGCGCCGTGGATGGCGCCGATGATCTCGGCCTCGGAGTTGGACTGGGTGGTGCGCACCTCGATGGAGAGCTCCTGCGCCTTCTCGTGGATGCGTTGGTTGAGCTGGGCCAGCGTGCAGCGGCCATAGACGTCCGGCTCGCGCACGCCGAGCAGGTTGAGGTTGGGACCGTGGATCACGAGTACTCGGGTCATTGGGGTTGGACGCCTCCGCCCTGGGCGCCGCCGGACGGCGGGAGGGCGCTGTCGACGAGCATCTGTACGATGCCGTCAATGATCGGATATCGCCGGCCGCACCTGTCGCAGACGACGGCCCCGCCCTCCAGCCGAACCGGGGGACGGTCGTCGCACGCCGGGCAGGCCAGAGCGTCGAGCACCAGCGGGTCTATCATGGTATGCACCCCTGAGCCGCGCAGTCGCGTCGCGCGGCCCCCACATTCTACCGGCCAAACGCGCGGGTCGCGCACGCTACCGGCGGGCGGCGCCCGGGGCTCCGGCGGTTTGACTCGTCACAATGGCTGAGGGTATAGTTGCGGGGTTCGAGGGCGGCATCCAATGCCGTCCCTTTTTGTCGGCTGTGCCGTCTGTCGGCTCCGCCCGCGCGATCCTTGACAACCCGATCGTTGGACTTCCGCCCGTCTGCGCGGGTCCGGCATGAGCGTACCGGTGACGGCCGTTCGCGGCATCGGTCCCGCGGCCGCCGAGACGCTGCGGCAACAGGGCATCGACAGCGTCCAGGAGCTGCTGGCATTCCGTCCCCGGCGCTACGAGGACCGTTCGCGCTTCGTCCCGTTGGACGCGCTGGCGCCGAACGTTCCGACGCTCGTCTGCGCCGTGGTGATGGGCGTGCAGACCCGGTACTCGCGCCGGTCCGGCCTGGCGGTCACCACCGTGCGCCTGCGCGACGCGGCCGGCGAGGTCGACGCCTCCTTCTTCGGACAGCCGTATGTGGCCGCCGGGTTCCGCGACCTGGCGCGATCCGGCTCCGGCATCGTGGCCTGGGGCGTCGCACACCATCGCCGGGCGGGCGGGCGCTGGTTCGAAATTCGGGAGTGGGAGCCGTGGGAGCCCGACGACGAGCCGCCCTCCGCCGGGCGCCTGACGCCCGTCTACCCCGTTCTCCCCGGCGTGAGCCAGAAGCGCCTTCGCCGTTGGATTTCCGCCGCGCTCGATCTGTGCGCCCCCTCCATGCCCGAGGCGCTGCCCCGGGCGGTGCGCGCGGCCCAGGGTCTGCTTCCCGTGGAGGCGGCCTGGCGCAACCTCCATTTTCCGGCTTCGGCGGACCTGGCCGAGAGCGCCCGGGTGCGGTTGGCTTTCGAGGAGTTGCTGATGCTCCAGTTGCGGCTGGCGCGATTGCGGCACGCCCGCGGCGGTGCCGGTCCCGTGCCGTCCGATGCGCGCGCCGTGATCGCCGAGGCCGAGCGGGCCCTGGGCTTCCGGTTCACCGACGGGCAGTCGGAGGCCGCGTCCGCCCTCATGCGCGGCATGGCCGGCGGGCCGTCGCTCCACTGCCTTCTTCAAGGCGACGTGGGGAGCGGCAAGACCGCCGTCTGCCTGGCGGCCGCGCTGGCGACGTTGAGGGCGGGCC
>JAPLCQ010000009.1 GCA_026392115.1 Armatimonadota bacterium
GCTCGGCCCACGCCTCGGCCATGGCGCACCGCTCATCCACGGTCAGCGATTGCCCCTCGCCGGTGGTGCCGGTGACGAACACGCCCCGAACGCCACCGGCGGCCAAGCGCCGAGACTGCGAGCTCACCAACCCAAGGTTCAGCGAGCCGTCGGAATGAAACGGCGTATGAACGGCGGCGATCAGTCCTGTCAAGCGCGATCGGTTCATATGGGCCTCCGGGCGGTGCGGTGTGACCATTACTGTACACGACGGGAGGAGAAACCGGTCATGGCGATGATGAGGGAGCGTGGCGCGCCCTCGATTGGCTCGGCAACGCAGGCCGATGGCGCCAGAGCCGCAAACTCCACCTGCCAGTGGCGCGTGCATCGCCGAAAACGCGCAATGACGGACACGACTACGGCCTGACGGCCCTCACGCAGGCAACGTATCGGCATCGATCAGGGCTTGTACCTGCTCACGTAGCGCGGGGGCATGCGCCACGACGACGCCCCAGACTACGGCATCATCGACGCCGTCGTACCCATGGATTAGCATATGTCGAAATGCTATGATCCTGTCGATATATACTATCTGTTCGGCCATGGCCGGATTCGCCTTCCGGAGCCGGTTCAGGGCCTCGCCGATGATCTCGAACTGCCGCTCCACGCCAGCCCGAAGCAGGGCGCTGGAGCGGTAATCCTCATAGGTCTTGCCATCGACGAATGAACGCATATGGCCCAGGGCTTGTCGAACGTCGAGTAGCAGCTTCCGGCTCTCACGCGGCATAGACGGCCTGGCGGGTCTCGTCTACCGCCTCGCGGAAGGTAGGGTTTCGGATGGCCCGATCGACCACGAGATCGACGTGCCTACCGAGCAACTGCTCCAGCCCCTCCAGCAACCTGAAGAAGGCCTCAGCGCGCTCTACCGGCTCTTCGGGTTCAAGGTCCACCACGAAGTCGAAGTCGCTTGACGCGGGATCATACAGGCCAGTGGCAGCCGAACCGAAGAGGTCGAGGCGTGTGGCCCGGCAGCGACGACAGAGGTCGAGAATCTCGTCTCTCCTAGCTTGCACCAGTTCGGTCATTGCGGGTCTCCTTGTGGGCGTAGCCTGATACTGGAGGATACCTCCCTACCACATATCGGCGCCCGCCTACCTGTCCACCTCCACCACCGTCACCGAATGCGGCGGCAGCAGGACCTTGCCCGCTCGGAACTCCAGATCCACCCTCTGCGGCGCGACGCGGTCGGGCCGCTCGACGCTGTTGTAGGCCTCGGGCGAGTCGCCCGAGAGGGTCCAGGCTGCATGGCGGCCATCCAGCGGCTTGCCGGCCAGCGTCACCTCGCACTCCAGCGGCTTGTCGGGCAGGCGGTTCACAAGCGCAAGGCGCCACCGCTTGCGGGCCGGGTCGCAGGTGGCCACGGCATCCAGCGCCGCCACACTCCGGCCTGCGTGCGCCAAGGCGGGAGCCTCGACCCGGGCGGCGGCCACTCGCTCACCCAGCATCCGGGCGTACATATGCAGGACGTGGTACGTGGTCCGCTTCACGATGCCGTCGCGATGCACGAAGAGCGGTCCGCGCGTGTTGACGATGGGTGCGATGTTGGCCATGGACACATCGGGCGCGTGGCGCAGGCAGGCATTGAGGAAGGAGGCGGAGAAGAGCGCGTCGGCCATGGTGTACTGCGACGCGATGTCGCTCTTTTCGCGCGCGCGGACCAACGCGGCCGAAGCAGTATCGGCCGGGTCGGTGGCCTCCTTGCGCGGGAAGCCCGGGTGGTGCCATCCGCGCAGGTTCCACTCGTCGAACGCGATCCCGATGCGGCCGCGCACTCCCGCGTCGTCCAGCAGATCGACGACGCGCGAAATCGTCGCCTCGGGGCCCTCGGAGTTCATGATGCAGGTGAGGTAGTCGGGCATCAGGTTCTCCCCCCAGCAGGGGAGCCAGTACTCGTGGATGGCAACGCTGCGGAGCTTGCTCCCGGCTGCGGCGAGGAGCGGCATGGTCCATCGCGCTTCGGGCGTAGCCGCGGCGAGGAGCTCCAGGCGCGGATTGGCCGCCAGCATCAGCTCCGCCGAGCGCCGTACCAGCGGACCCCACTCGTCGGCGGTGCGCGCGCCGATCTCGTGGCCGCCCCAGTTCTCGTTGCCGATGCTCCAGGTGCGCACCGCAGGGCCGCCGGGACGGCTGCAGTAGGCGACCCAGTCGCGCATCTCCTCGGGCGTGCCGTTGCCCGCGTTGGTGCAGATGTAGGGCTCACAGCCCACGCGACGGCACCACTCGACGAACTCATCGGTGCCGAAGGTGTTGGGATCGATCACGCCCCAGACCGGGTCCTGCGTCGGCTTCCGCACCGGCCCCACGCCGTCGCGCCAGTGGTAGCCGCTGGCGAAGCAGCCGCCCGGCCAGCGGACGATGGAGAGCTTCAGATCCTTCAGCGCGGCGATGACGTCGGTGCGGAACCCGCGCTCGTCGGCCAGCGGAGAGCCCGGCTCGTAGAGGCCGCCGTAGACCTGCCGGTCGAAGTGCTCGATGAAGCCTCCGAAGAGCCGGCGGCTATAGGGCGTCAGGCGCGCTCCGGCATCGATGCGGACGGTGGCGCAGGTGGGTTCGCTCATGGGTTCTATGCGCTCCAGCGTGATGTCATCAAACCAGGCCTGGCCGGTGGATCGGCCCCAACCGCCGAAGAGGCAGTTCACCTCCACTCGGGTCTCGGCTCCGCTCGCGAAGCGCGCCTCCACCCGCGTCCAGCCCGAGTCGCCGCGCACCCGGGCCGTGCGGACCTGCTGCAGGTTCTGGATGTTGAGCAGCGCTCCCACGGCTCCCCGAACGCGGCGAGTGCGGATCCCTCCAGAAAGCCGGTAGTGGGCGCCCGGCTCCACGGGGACGGTAGCGGTCCAGGCCGCATCGGAGCCCGCGTCAGACCGGATGGAGACGCAGCGCCTACCCGTCCGTCCCGGCGAATCCACCGTCCACGTGCATCTATCACCACCTGCCCACGCGCGAGTCACCCACCCCGGCGCGCGGTCGTCGCGAGCCGCCTCGAAGGAGGGGCTGGGCAGAAGGTTAGCGGGAGGGGGCGCGGCAAGAGAGATCGTGGCGACCGTTACCAGAACGGCGGCCAAGAGGGTAGCGACCATCGTCCTGGCCCGCATCACTTCCCCCTCTCCGCAGGCCTCAGCGCGCCGGGCGGGACGTGGTCGAGTAGCGCACGGATGACCACGCCGCAGGCTTCCAAGGCGCCGCCCTCTACCCAGATGCCGAGGTGGTCGCCCTGCGGGTTCCAGAAGCGGTTGACCAGCGTGTGCCGGCCATCGATCTCCACGTCAACGAGGTCATGGCGGCAGATGATGTCCAGCCGCACGGGCCGGTCAAGCCCCCGCAGGCCGTCGATGGAAGTGCCGACGCCGGTCTCCACTCCGCTGCCGCTGTGGGTAGAGGCCGAGTAGCTTGCTGTGGCCGTGCCGGGCGTCAGGCGGAGCTCGGTGCCGTCATGCTCGCCGTCGGTGGTTCGGAGCCGCACGCCGTAGGCGGCCACCGTGCCCTGTGGCGCCAGGGTGAGGGTGATCCGCACGTCGTTGGGAAGCCCGCCGAGGAGAACCTGGCGCCTGCCCTGCCCCGCATCGATGCGAATGGGCTTGTCCCAGCCCGCGGACGGTAGGGGCCTGCCCGTCGGCGGGATCATCTCCGGCACGAAGCGCGTGCCGAGGACGCCGTCGGGATGCTGGACCAACTCGCGCAGCACCAGGTCGCCGCCCCAGCCGTCATCGGTGACGAACCCGGCGAAGATGCGGCGGTTGCCTGTGAACGCTCCGGTCTTGGGCACGGCCAGCGCATCGAGGCGGCCGGGCGACTGGAGCGTCCACGGACCGTAGGGCCCGCGCGAACGCCAGATGCCGTTGACCCCGCCAATGTAGTAGCTCCAGCCGTTCCACTGGAACCAGTGCGGACACATGTTGGGAATGAACGACTCGTCGGTGGTGATGATCGGTTCGGGGAGTTCGCGCCAAGTGCGAAGGTCCTCGGAGACCCAGTGGGCCATCCCCGTCTTGCGGCCGCCTGCAGTGAGGCGGCTGCCGTTGCCGTCCAGCACCAGGCGCCCGTCGCGCACCTGGGCTGCACCCTCCAACTCCGCCGCAGCCAGGCCTCCCACACGATCGACTGGGGCGCCGGCGGCGAAGTCGAACCAGACCAGGGGCGTCGGACCCGCCGGATCGTGGGCCCTCAGCCCGGCCACCTGCTCGGCGGTCAGGGCCTCAGCGTAGACCCTGGCGTCGGCGATGGCACCGCGGAAGTGCGCCTTGGGGTCGCCGCGCCGATCTAGGTGCCGCAGGCCCAGCAGCACCCTGGCGCCGGGCTCCAGCTCCAGCGGCCGGGCGACGGTGTAGGCGGCGTAGGGCGAGCCGTTGCGGTAGAGCGTCACGTTGCGGCCTGCGTAGACCACCGCGATCTGCACCTGCTCGCCGGGCGCGGCGGTCTCGCGCAGGTTGGCCGACTGGTCCGGCTGAGTGCGCTGGAAGCTGTCGCTGCCGGCCATCCACCGGCCGTCGGCGGCCTCACCCAGCACGATCGAGTCGAACCTGCCGCCGGGGCCCTCCACCGTGATGAGGCCCGCGCCGTGCTGGTCCAGATCGGCAGGCGAGGCCCAGCAGACCAGCGTCTTGTCCTTCAGGGCGGGCAGCCCGGCGCCGACCGACTTGCCCAGCTTCACGAGGTGGAAGAGCCTCGATGCCGGGTCGGGGTCGGCGAAGACCTCGCAGTCGCCGCCCTCGATGAAGGGGTGCGGCGTTTGCTTGACGTAGTTCTCGCCATCCTCGCTGACCGCGAGCTGAATGCCCCCGCGTGAGCCGTCGTAGTCGGGCGTGGGATAGAACCACCAGAACTTGCCGTCGCGGTAAACCACGCCGCCGGTGCCGTTCCACGCCTCCCACTGCTCCGAAATCGGCGCCACGACCGGGTGGTGCCACCAGTGGATCAGGTCGCGCGTGGAGGCGTGGTGGATCTCCAGTCCGCCGTGGCCGCCGTCGAACTTGCTGTGCATGTTGCGCCGCAGGATGAGGTAGAAGAGGTGGAAGGTCCCGTCGTGGTAGAAGGGGATGCAGTCGCCGGCCTTGGAGTTGTGCCCGCGGGCGCGGTAGTACTGCATCCGGTCCGGCGGTGCACCGAGGACTGCACGCTCTCGCTGCCGGGCAAGCCGCACGCCGCCGCTCAGGGCCCTGATCTCCGGCACGGTCAGGGCCCGGCGCCACAACGCCGCGTGGTCCATGAGGCCGTGGAAGCCCGACGTAAGGCTGCCGTCGGCCGCCTGCGCCGCTCCGAAGAGGCGCGGCGCCGTGGCGGGCCGCGTGGCGCCGACCGGGAACTCCTCGTCGACCAGGACGCCGTTGCGGGCGTCGCGAGCCA
>JAPLCQ010000178.1 GCA_026392115.1 Armatimonadota bacterium
CAGCAGCGGGTGGAGGTACTCCCACCTCTCCAGGTCGGGCGAACGGAAGAGGAACTCGGCCCGTGTGCGCTTTCCGCTGGGGCAGTGGGGCAGCGCGCCGCCGGAGACTGAGTAGTAGAACGCGCCCTGCTTCCAGATGCAGGGGTCGTACATGAAGTTGATGGCTCCCGGCGGCACGGGCGCCCCGCCCACGCCGGGCATGGCCTCCCCGCCGGCGGTGGGCGTCCAGATCGGGCAGGGGTTCGGCAGCACGGCGCCGCCGGTCACCTTGCGCCAGTTGAGCAGCATCGGGTCCTCGGAGACGGCCACCATGTTGCCCAACTGGTGCCCATGGTACATGGCGATGACGCGCTCCTCCTCCACCAGCGTGGAGCCCGACCAGCAGGACTCCTCCGGCCCGGGCGCGATCGCGTAGGGCAGGTCGCTCCAGTGGACCAGGTCCGGGCTCACGGCGTGCCCCCAGTGCGGACGCGGGTCGGCGGGCGGGAAGGCCTGGTAGAAGAGGTGCCAACGGCCGTGCCGGAAGCAGAGCCCATTGGGGTCGTTCAGCCCGCCCTCGGGGCTGACGAAGTGGTAGAGCGGGCGGTAGCGGTCTGCGGCGAAGGCCTCGCGTGATCGTGCGAATCGGTCCAGCTCGGCGCGTCCCTCGGGGCCCAGGTCATCCAGCATGATTGGTCCCTCCTCACGCGCATAGGTTCGACGGAGGCGCGGTCCCGTTCCTGCCCGCGGCCCGAGGCATCGACCGCCCGATTCGCCCCTTGACAAGCCAGATGCAGCCCGATATCATGTGCGTTCGTCAAGTACCTAAAGTCTTCAGCGGGTCAGTGGCTGGCTGGTTCGTGGTTCTCGTGGGATGGGCAGAGATGCAAACGGCACGGTTAGTTCTCACGCCGGCGCTTGCCGGCACGGCACAGTCAGGCGGATGCAACCAACCGCCCCCCCTCTACGCCTGCCCGCACCGCCTTTGCCGTCGCCCTGAGCAACGCGAAGGGCCCCGACTCCAGCGGCGCACCCATGCGCCCCGGCGCCTCGGCGGTCCGTGCGGGTCCGTGGGCGTCCGTGTCCGTCCGTGTGTGTCCGTGGCGAAGTCAGGCTCGCACCGGACACGGACGCACCCTGAACGAGGGAATGCATGAGCCGTTCCGTTCGCAGACTTCAGCGCTTCGCACGATGGGCGGGCAACGAACGGCACGAAGCGCCCCTCCGGGCGCCCCCAGTCGCCGAAGGGCGAGTTCCCGCCGTTCGTTGCCGCGGTTTCAACCGCCGCTCCCACACGGCCTCCACGAGACACGCACGAAGGGCGGCGCTCTTCCGGCTACGCCAGGGCGCCCATGGGGTCCCATGGGTGCAGGTGCACCGGCTCGGTCTCCAGCGCCGCCAGTAGCTCGGCGGGCAGGTAGGCCTTCTCCACGGCGACCTCGTAGTTGAACTCGTCGAACCAGGCGTCGGACATCAGCATGAAGCCCTTCTCGCCGCCCTTGTCGCCCCAGCTGTTCTCCACGCGCCACTTGCGCGGCTTGCCCTCGTCGTCCAGGTCGACGCCGCTGAAGACCATGGCGTGGTTCATGGCGCTCTCGCCGTAGTCGAGCCGCTCGGCCTTGGTCAGGGCGAAGTCGGTGCCGTAGATGCTCGGGTAGTCGTACAGCTCCAGGTCCATCATGCCCAGGTCGCGGTCGAAGCACTTGCCCACGTCGCAGCCGAACCAGACGGACTTGCCGTCCTTGATCATGGCGATGGCGGCCGCCTTCATGGCGTCCAGCGAGACGTTGAGGTACCGGACGATCTGCCCCTCGAGTACGTTGCCCAGATAGTCCACCGTGTAGACGGTGTCGATCTGCTTGGTCTGCTGCGGGCAGTGGATGAGGCAGACCATGGCGTCGAGGTCGGTGGCGCAGTACTTCTCGGTGAACTCCAAGGGCGTCAGTACACCGTCGCGGTGGAAGCTCTTGTCCTTGTCGCGCCACTGCCACTCAAAACTCGCGGGCGGCTCGCCCAGGTGGATGGCAAGGATGCGGTAGACCTCGTCCAGCATGGCGGGCTTGCGGGCGCGGAGCTCGTCCAACGTCGCCCCGGCGCGGTGGTCGCGGCGCAGGATGGCGGCGAACTGGCGCAGCTTCAACGTCAGGCGGTCGCAGAGCATCCCGGTGCTGGAGCTGCTCTCGGTCTCCGGCATGACCTCCTTGGGGACGACGCCGTACTTGCGCACGATGTTGACGAACATGTCCCACTGGCCGCCGTCCTGGATGGGAGCCTGGCACAAGAAGGCGATGAGGCGGCCGTCGGTGGGCTCGTCCAGCGTGGCCAGGATGCTCTCGAGGAAGTAGTTGGCCTTTTCCAGCTTGTCCCAGAACATGGGGTAGTTCTGCGACAGCTCGAAGTTCTCCAGGCCCAGCTTCTCGGCGGCGGCCATGCGCACGGTGTTGAGCCCTGCGAAGAGCCAGCAGCGTCCGCTGCCGTTCTGGCTGGTCGACTCGCCCGCCTTGGTGACGTGGGAGTAGGTATGCCGCGCACGGAGGACCGCCTCGCGGTTCATGGCGATGCCCCGCACGCTGGTCTTGGCGACGGCGTTCAGCGCCGCCCGGTTGCGCGGGTCGGAGCGGAAGGCCGACTGCATCCGGTCGAGCGCGTCGGCGGGAATGGCGGTCGGGCGGCTGGTCGGTTCGGGCACGGCGCTGAGTCCTTTCGTTGCGGCGGCGCGGCTACTTCGCCACGGTGGTTGTGATGTGCGGCAGGTGGCCCATGAGGCCGTCGCGGAGGCCGCGAACGCGAGGTTTGTGCAGTTCCACGTCTCGGAGGTGGAAGAGCGGCGCCCAGGGCGCGTCATCCACGGCGATCCGTTCGGCGTCGGCGTAGAGCCTCATCCGCTTGGCGGTGTCGGGCTCGACGTCGGCGGCGTCGCAGAGCTTGTCGAACTCGGGGTTGCTGTAGCCCACCTGGTTCTCGTTGGAGCCGGTGCGGAGCATGAGCGAAAGGAAGTTCTGCGGGTCCAGGTAGTCGGCCGACCAGCGCAGCAGGTAGCAGGGCATGTTGCCGTTGGCCCGCTGCGTGAGGAACTGCGCCCACTCCACCTGCTGCAGGTCGACCTCGATGCCCAGATTCCGCTTCAGGTCGCTGCGCACGGCGATGGCCGCATCCTCGATGTACTTGTAGCCCTGGCGGAAGGAGATCGTGAGCCGCGGGAAGCCCTGACCGCCGGGGAAGCCCGCGTCGGCCAGCAGCTTGCGGGCCCTGTCGGGGCTGAAGGCGAGGCCCGGGAGCTTGTCGTTGCGGCCCGGCACGCCCGGCGGCACGATGCCCTGCGCCTTGACGGCGGTGCCCTGGAGGGCGATCTGGATGACCGTATCCTTGTCGATGGCCATGGCGAACGCCTGCCGCACGCGTTTGTCCTTGAAGGGCTTGAAGTCCTGCTGGTTCAGAGCCAGGTACCAGACGTTGGCCCGGGAGAACTCGCGGAGCTGCTTGGATAGCTCGGGGTCCTTGCGCAGGCGCGGCAGGTCGGCGCGCTGGATGTCCGTGATGTCGAGCCCGTCGCCCTCGAACTTGGTCTGGCGCGCGTTGCTGTCGGCCAGTACGGGCCGCTCGATGCCGTCCAGCACCGGGTTGCCCAGGTGGTAGTCCGGATTGGCGGCCAGCGTGATGCTGTAGCCCAGGCGGTAGTCCGCCATGGCGAAGGGGCCCGTGCCGATGACGGTCTCCTCGCTGAACTTGCCGCCATGCTTCTCGATGGCCTCGCGGCAAACCACGTAGGCCGTCGGGTAGGTGAGCTTGCCCAGGAAGTAGGGTTTCCGCTTGTCGATGGTGATCTGCAGGGTCCCGGCGTCCAGCGCCTTGAGCCCGCGGACGGTGGCCGTGCGACCGTCGGCCACATCGGCGGCGCCGTCGATGTCCAGCAGGTAGCTGCGGCAGGTGGGCGACTTGGTGGCCGGCAGCAGGGCGCGGGTCATGGACCAGACGAAGTCCTCGGCGGTGACCACGCGCTGGTACGGCTTGTGAAACTTCACGTCTCCGCGCAGGTGGAAGGTGTAGGTGCGGCCGTCGGGGCTGACCTCCCACTTATCGGCGATGTTGGGCGCCACCTCGTTCTTCTCGGTCCACATCACCAGGCCCTCGAAGACCTGCATGAGCATGTCGATGGTATCGCCGTCCTCCACCAGCGCCGGGTCCAACGTCGTGGGGCGCGACTGCATGGCGTAGCGGAAGACGTTGCCGCCCTGCACGGAGTAGGCCCACCGCGACGCGCCCTTCTTGCCGCAGCCGCCGGCGGCGACGAGGGCAAGGAGCAGGACGGCGGCGAGCAGGCTTCTTCGGGCGAACAGGGACATGGGCTGGACTCCTTGCGGCGGTTGCGCGGGCGGCGTCATCGAATGGCCAACTCGCGGGAGCAGGCCAGGTAGCGCTCGATGCCCTGCGGCGTCACGTTCCACGGGATATGGTTGCCGACGCACATAAAGTACCCGCCGGACATACGGGCTGTCTCGGCCATGGAGGCCACCATGGCGCGGATCTCGTCGGGATCGTTGCGGGTCAGCACGCGGTTGTCGCCTTCGCCGGCCAGTACGCAGTCCGGGTGGCGCCGGGCGATGGCCTTGAAGTCCGTATAGGGTTCCGTGACGATGCCCGTGGCGCCGCAGGCCATCACGTCGTCGGCGTACGCATCCATGCGCCCGTCGGACATGAAGATGATCCGCTTGCCGGCCGCCCGGGCGATGGACCAGAACTCCTCGTACCGGGGGAAGATGTGCTTATGCATCCAGGCCCGCGAGCAGACGGGGCCGCGCGTGTTGACGATGTCGTCGTGACAGACGATAAACTGGATCGGCAGCCGCGCGAAGGTGCGGAAGACGCGCCGGTTGATCTCGGCGAACTCCTCCATCACGCGGTCGAAGCGCGGGTCGAGGCAGGCCTCCATGAAGAGCTCCCAGCCGAAGACGAGCAGGGGCCACATGAACATCGTGTTGTAGAAGCCCGTGCCGGCGTCGCTCCCCTCCGGCGCCTCGTCGCCCCATTCGGCGGGGTAGTAGGAGCGGTAGAGCCGGTAGAGGGCCTCTTCGTCGCGGTAGTCGCGGCTCTCCACGACGGGAATCGCGCTGTAGTCGGCGCTCTCCAGCGGCGAGTAGGCGAAGACCTCGTCGAGGCTCTTGCAGGCGTGGCCCCAGTCCCAGTGCCATGTCTCTCCGTCACCCCAGCGGACGTGGTGGCGGCCGTCGGCGTCGCCCGAGGAGCTGTGGGCGCCCAGGTCCAGCTCGGGGCGGGGGCGGGGGTCGTCGGTCTCGGGCACGCCCAGACCCAGCTCGGGGTAGAGCTCGGCCAGACGGATGCGGCACAGGCGCGGGTGGTCGTAGTAGTCGATGCCGGTGAGGTGGGTCTCGGCATCCGGGCACGACCAGTGCTCCCAGTGGGCCACCTTGCGCGGCCCGGCGCCCATGTAGGTCAGGTATCGATCCGACGGCGTCATGCCATGCCCTCCCGGAGCCGGGCGGCGATGGCCCGGCAGGCGTCGTCCAGGTGATGGAGCCCATCGGGCACGGTCAATCGGGTGACCGGCGCCCGGGCGGCGGCCTCCGCCAGCAGGCTCATGCGGCCGGGCTGCCAGCCCATGGCCTCGACGAGCCGAGCCGAGAACGAGTGGCGAACCAACTCTATGATAGACGCCGAGCCGGGCAACGGCTGCATCGAAAGCGCCGCGTTCTCCCGTCGTTCGGGCAGAAAGATGCCTCCCAGTGGCAGGACCCGGTCCGCAAAGGAGGCTCCGAGCTGCTTCGCGGAGGCGATGCGCTTCTCGGCGCGGGGGTGTACCAGGGGCATGGACCCGGCGTCCAGACCCAGCCGCTCCACCGAAGCGGGCCAGAGGCGCATGGCGGCGAAGCCGGGCCGGACGCCGATGCCTGTGGGAGTGCGCTGCAGGACGGCCACATCGTCGGCGTGGAGGGGCAGGCCGCACCGGGTGAGCCCGGCGGCCAGGGTGCTCTTGCCGCCCGACTGCGAGGCGAGGAAGAGGACCGCCCAACCGTTCACCTCCACCGACGATGCGTGGATCGCCGCCGCTCCGTTGGCCTCGAACCAGACCGACAGCACGGCCCCCAGCATCTGCGTGGCCCGGAGGTCGGGGTCCGGCTCGGGCCAGTCGCTGTAGCCGATGCTGTCGGCGCGGAGCAGATAGTCGCAGGAGTATAGCCGCAGGTGCAGGCCCTCGGGGCATCGACGGACGGTGATGGAGGGCACATCCTGCCAGCCCCAGGGGCTTACGAAGCAGGGGTCGGAAGCAGGCACGCGCAGGGCGGCGGGGCGGACGGTGATGGTTGGGCCCGATGGTGCGAGCGGAAGCGGATACTGCAGGGCGTCCGGGTAGTCCAGCGCGAGGCCGTAGGCTCGGTAGAGGGGCAAGTGGTTCCGGGTCCTGTGCGGCATGTAGCCAAACGCAACCCAAGGCAAGCCTACTGCCTGGGGCCGCGTTAACGTCCTATGGCGCCGGCGCACAGAGGCGCCGCGAGTGGTTGCTTAGGTCAGGGTTCCGGTGGCGAGGTCGTCGCCGGGGCCGCCGGCATTGCCCGCGGTAAGCTCCAGCAGCGAACCCCAGTCCGTCAAGACCGGCTCTTCGTAGGGCTGAACTTCGATGGTATCCATTGCGGTCGCCTCCATGGTGATCCTCGGGTGCACGCGCACTCACACACCTACGCTCCAAGTATACAGGTTACCCCCGCGGTTGAGCGAAAAAGGCGCAGGTGCATTGGCTCCCGTCGACCAAGGCAGTATAGCACGCCGGCCCCTAAAGCCGCTTCGAGCCCCTGTACGAGGCCAATCGACCGAGCGCCACCACGAGTTCGTCGGCAGGCATGACGCCCCGAATCGAGCTGACCACGGTGCCGTCCGCCTTCAGGAAGAAGAGGCGCGGAAAGGACGTGACGCCGAGGCTCCGGGCCGACTGCAGGCCCTCCTTCTCCGCGTTCAGCTTCACGT
>JAPLCQ010000060.1 GCA_026392115.1 Armatimonadota bacterium
CGGCGTCGCCTTCGAGCGGGCCGACGAGCCCGTCATCCGCAACGGCATCCGGCCCGAGGCGAGCGTGGGCGTCGAAGACCCGCGGATCGTGAAGATCGGCGACACCTACCACCTCTGCTACGTCTGCTGGAACGAGGAGAAGGTGAACATCGCCCTGGCCACCTCTCGCGACCTCTGGAGCTGGGAGGACCAGGGGATCATCTTCGGGTTCGACGAGTTCGGCAACAACAAGAACGCCACGCTCTGGCCCGAGATGCTGGGCGGCAAGTACGCGCTGATCCACCGTCCCATGGGCTTCGCCTGGGGCGAGGACCCGCACCCGCTGGACATGTGGCTCTCCACCTCGGCCGACCTGCGGACCTGGCGGGGGCATCGCCGCCTGCTCCGCGCGCGCCGGGGCGAGATCGCCTGGGAGCACGAGAAGACCGGCCTCGGCGCCCCGCCCTTCCGCACCGACAAGGGCTGGCTCATGATCTACCACGCCGTCGACGCCGGGATGGTCTACCGCCTGGGCCTCGTCCTGCTGGACCTCAACAACCCGAGCAAGGTCCTGAAGCGCACCGACGAGCCCATTCTGGAGCCCGCCGCCGATTGGGAGTTGCAGGGCGACGTCAACAACGTCGTTTTCACCTGCGGCGCCGTCCTGCTGGGCACGGAGCTGTGGGTCTACTACGGCGGCGCCGACACGGTCATCGGCCTGGCGAAGGGCGACGTGGCGGAGTGGCTCGCCGACGCGTGACGTTGGGGCCGACCTGCGGCGCCACAGCCGTCTGCGTCCCGAAACCGGGCGCTTGCCTCGTCCGTCCAGTAGAGCGCCCGCACTTTGGCGCGCCGCTTGCCCGCCACTGCTAGACTCTGCGTGGCGTCGACCGCAGTCGCAGTGGCCGCCGCCCGCCACGGAGGACCCATGAGCACGATCCGAACCCGCCTCTCGCTCTGCGCCGGGCTGTTGGCGCTGGCCGCGGCCTGCACCGCGCAGGGCGTGAAGCCGCCCGCGGCCATGCTGCGCTACCCGGCGATCAGCGCCACGCAGATAGCCTTTGTCTATGCCAACCAGCTCTGGCTGGCCCCGCGCGAGGGAGGCGTCGCCTCGCCGCTGGCCGCGCCGCCGGGAAGCGCAGGGTTCCCGCGCTTCTCGCCGGACGGCAAGACCGTGGCCTTCACGGCCGCCTACGACGGCAACCGCGATATCTACACGCTTCCGACCGCGGGTGGCGTTCCGTTCCGCGTGACGCACCACCCTTCGGGTGAGCTGCTCAGCGGCTGGACCCCGGACGGTCGGATCATCTTCTCGGCCTCCGGCTATGAGGGCGCCCAGCGCATGCCGGGCATCTTCACCGTGGCCGCCGGCGGCGGGATGCCGGTGCAGGCGCCCGTGCCCTATGGCCTGCACGGAGCCCTGAGCGCCGACGGCCGGTGGCTGGCCTACATCCCCTACGGCACCGATTTCGCCACCTGGAAGCGGTACCGCGGCGGCATGTCGTCCGACATCTGGCTCTTCGATCTGAAGGAGAAGAAGTCGAAGCGGATGACGGACTGGGACGGCACCGACAGCCTGCCCATGTGGCAGGGCGAAACGGTCTACTACCTCTCCGACAACGGACCCGAGCACCGCCTAAACATCTGGGCCTATGACACCAGGGCGGGCAAGCGCCGGCAGGTGACCAAGTTCAAGGAGGCCGACGCGCGCTGGCCCTCCATCGGCCCCGGCGCGGCGGGCAAGGGCGAGGTCGTCTTCCAACTGGGCGCCGAGCTGCGAGTGCTCGACCTGGCCACCGAGCAGACCCGCGCCGTGGCGGTGACGATCCCCGGCGCCAAGCCCACGCTGCGGCCCAGACCCGTCGACACGGCCCGCAACATCACCTCCTTCGCGATCTCGTCCACCGGCAAACGCGCCCTGATCGAGGCCCGCGGCGACATCTGGTCGGCCCCGGCCAAGGAGGGATCGGCCCGCAACCTGACCCGAACCAGCGGAGTGGCCGAGCGCGAGCCATCGTGGAGCCCGGACGGCAAGTGGATCGCCTACCTGGGCGACGCCACCGGCGAGTACGAGCTGTACGTTTTGGCGGCCGACGGCAAGAGCCCGGCCCGGCAGGTAACCAGGAACGGCTCCTGTTACCGCTGGTCGCCCACCTGGTCCCCGGATTCCAAGAAGATCAGCTTCGCGGACAAGACGGGTTCGCTCCATGTCGCCGTCGTGGAGACCGGCGCAACCAAGCTCATTCACAAGGATGCGCAGGCCAACCGTCTGGAGGCCTCGTGGTCGCCGGATAGCCGGTACCTGACCTTCGCCTCCACGCCGAAGGGGCAGAGCGCCTCCCGCGTCTACATCGCCGACGCCGAGGGCGGCGAAGTGAAGCAGGTGACCAGCGGCGTCTTCCCCGACGGGCAGCCGGTCTTCGATCGCAAGGGCGACTGGCTCTACTTCAGCAGCTCGCGCAGCTTCTCGCCGACCTACGAGGATCTGGGCACCACCTGGGTCTACAACAACACAGAGGTGCTGCTGGCCGCGCCGCTGCGGGCCGACATGGCATCGCCGTACCTGCCCAAGAGCGACGAAGAGGGCGCCGCCGACGAGAAGAAGCCCGACGCCGCGCCCAAGCCCGCCGCGCCCGCGGCCCCAACCGCGCCTGCCGCGGTCGCCGACCCGGTGAGCGGAACCTGGGAGGGAGCCGTCTCCGGCGGGTCCGTGCCGGGCGGCTCGCTCACCTTCACGGCGACGCTGAACCTGGCCGGCGGCGCGATTACCGGAAGCATGAGCACGGCCATGGGCAGCGGCGCGATCAGCGGCAGCTACGCCGCCGCCACGAAGAGCGCCAGGATCACCATCACGCTCCCCAACGGCGAGACGATCACGATGGAGCTAAAGCTCGACGGCGAGACCTTCGGCGGGACGGCATCGGGCATGGGCAGCAGCTTCAGCGTCAAGGCGAGCCGTAAGGCCGCCGCAGCCCCCTCGGCTCCGGGCGCTCCCGTAGCCGCCGCCGCTCCCTCGGCTCCCGCGGCGACCGTGAAACCGACGAAGATCGACTTCGAGGGTCTGGAGGCCCGCGTCATCCAACTGGCGCCGAGGGCCGGACGCTTCGGGCGGCTGGCCGTCAACGACCGCAACCAGCTCGTTTACGCACGGCTGGCGACGCAGGGAGCCTCCGATCCGCCGGCCATCAAGCTCTTCGACATCAACGACGAGAAGCGCGAGGAGAAGACGGTGGCGGCCGGGGCGGGCTCGTTCGATATCTCCGCCGACGGCAAGAAGCTGCTCGTGGTGCGCGGGCCATCGGCGTCCATCCAGGACGCGGCTCCCGGCGGCGCCGGCGAGGCGGTCTCCACCGACGGCCTCACCGCGTCCATCGACCCGCGCGCCGAGTGGAAGCAGATCCTCCGCGACGCATGGCGCATCGAGCGGGACTTCTTCTACGACCCCAACATGCACGGCATGGACTGGAAGGCCGTCTACGACCGGTACGCGGCCATGCTGGAGTTCGCCGCCAACCGCGAGGACGTGGGCTTCATCATCGGCGAGATGATCGCCGAGCTGAATGTGGGCCACACCTACTACTCGGGCGGCGACACGGCCTCCGCGCCGTCGATCAGCGTGGGCGTTCTCGGCTGCGACTTCGCGCTGGAGAACGGCGCCTACAAGATCAGCCGCATCTACCTCGGCGCCCCGTGGGACACCGACGCCACCGGCCCGCTCACCCAGCCGGGCTGCAAGGTGAAGGAGGGCGACTACCTGCTGGCCGTGAACGGCGTCCCGCTGGACACCGCGCTGGACCCCTGGACGCCCTTCGCCGGGCTCGCCGGCAAGACCGTGGTCCTCACCGTCAGCGCCCAGCCCAAGCTCGACAAGGAGGCCCGCGACGTGCCGGTCCGCCTGGAAGGCTCCGACGGCAACCTGCGGTACCGCTGGTGGATCGAGCAGAACCGGGCCATGGTCGACAAAAAGAGCGGCGGTCGCGTGGGCTACGTCTACGTGCCCAACACCGGCGTCGACGGCCAGACCGACCTCGTGCGCCAGTTCATGGGCCAGACCAACAAAGAAGCTCTCATCATCGACGAACGCTGGAACGGCGGCGGGCAGATTCCCCACCGCTTCATCGAGCTGCTCAACCGGCCCGTGACCAACCACTGGGCGGTGCGCGACGGCGACGACTGGGTCTGGCCTCCGGACGGCCACCAGGGCCCCAAGTGCATGCTTATCAACGGGCTCGCGGGGTCGGGCGGCGACGCCTTCCCGTGGTACTTCCGGCAGGCCGGGCTGGGCAAGCTGATCGGACGGCGCACCTGGGGAGGCCTCGTGGGTATCCGCGGCACGCCGCCGCTCATCGACGGGGCCAACGTCACCGCTCCATCCTTCGCGTTCTACAAGAACAACTCCACCTGGGGCATCGAGGGCTACGGCGTCGCGCCGGACATCGAGGTGGTGGACGACCCGGCGCTCATGCAGAACGGCGCCGACCCGCAGTTGGACGCCGCCATCTCCCAGATGCTGGAGGAGCTCAAGAAGGGCGCCTATGTCCGCCCCAAGCGACCGCCCTACCCGGACAAGACGGGCATGGAGGTTCCGGCCAGGGACCGGTAGCTTGCCGGTAAGATAACGGTCAGCCACGCGGGGCGCCAATCCGGCGCCCCGCGGCGCATCGGGCTGCGGCGCAGGAGCGTCGGCCCGGGAGGATGCCCATGGACGCACGGACGTTTCGCTACTGCCTGAACACCAGCACGATACGCGGCCAGAAGCTGGACCTGCCCGAGATCGTGGAAGTCGCCGCCCGCGCGGGGTACCAGGCCATTGAGCCCTGGGTCGAGGAGGTCGAGAGGTTCGTCGTCGCCGGCGGCCGACTGCCCGAGATCGCCGCGCGCATCGTCGACCTGGGCCTCACCGTGGAGAGCGCCATCGGCTTCGCCGAGTGGATCGTGGACGATCCCGCGCGGCGCAAGGCCGGCCTCGAGCAGATGAAGCGCGACATGGAGCTCATCGCCAGGATCGGCGGCGCCCGCATCGCCGCGCCGGCCATGGGCGCCGTGGACGTGGCGGGCATGAGCCTGGACGCCGTCGCCGAGCGCTACCGGGCTATCCTGGAGATCGGAGACGCCGCCGGCGTGACCCCGCAGGTCGAGGTCTGGGGCTTCTCCAAGACGCTGGGCAAGCTGGGCGAGGCGGCCTATGCGGCGGCCATGTCGGGCCACCCGAAGGCCTGCATACTGGCCGACGTCTATCACCTCTACAAGGGCGGCTCGCCGTTTGACGGCCTCCGGACCATCAGCGGCGGGGCTCTGGGCGTCTTCCACATGAACGACTACCCGGCCGATCCGCCGCGCGCGAAGATCGGCGACGGTGACCGCGTCTGGCCCGGCGACGGCGTGGCGCCCATCGGCAAGATCATGCGCATCCTCGGCGAGATCGGCTTCCGAGGCCCCCTCTCGGTGGAGCTGTTCAGCGAGGTCTACTGGCGCATGGAGCCGCTGGAAGCCGCCAGCAAGGGCCTCAGCAAGACGAAGGCGGTCGTCGAGGCGGCGTAGGGCGACAGGGGCGCAGCCGGAGTTGCCGCTCTCCTGTGGAGAGAAGCGCCCGACCGACCGCGCCCCGGCCCCGGCCTTACGAGGACCGCAGCAGGTCGAGCATGGACCGGTCCAGCTTGTGGCCGCGCCAATCCTCGTAGGCCACGTCGTCGCGCCCGCTATCGACGGGGCCGAAGGAGCCGCGCAGGTTCCACATGGCCCAGCCCCAGCCGGCCTCCTTCCAGTTGGCGAGACTGTCGCGGAGCCAGCCGAGGACCACGGGGTGCGGGGTGCGGTTGTGCGCGCCGAACTCACCCACCATGACGCCTACGCCCTTGCGCTGCAGGTCCAGCCAGGGCTGGATGTTGCGCTGGCGGAGGCCCGCCTTGTCCCAGGTGAAGCCGCCCTCCGCGAGGGGATAGGTGGGCTCGGCCCACTTGTCGGAGCCCTCTACCCAGTTCGCCTTCCAGTGGCTGATGGGCATGGGCTGGTAGCCCCGCGTGGAGGCCGCGACGCCGAGGCCGACCAGCTCGGTGGGCGGAGTGTTGCCCCAGACGCGCCCGTCGCAGATGATCAGCCTGCCGGGGTCCTGCTCCCAGACGGCCGCCGCGACCCGCTCCACCACGCGCTTGTGCAGCTGGGGCGCCAGGATGGCCGGCTCGTTGAAGAGGTTGAAGCTGAGCTCGCGGTTGGGGATGCCCTTGTACCGCCCGGCGAACGCGGCCCAGTGCCGGCAGCAGACGGCCAGCGCCTCGTCGTCGGTCCAGATCGGCTTGGCTTCGGCGGGCGACGCCACGGTGTAGCCGGGCGCACGGTGGAAGTTCATGTTGATGTGGACGCCGTGCTTCTTGCCGAAGGCCACCGCCTCGTCGATCTCCTTGAGCGTCTCCTCGCGGAGCCGGTTCCAGTCGCCGTCGATCCAGCAGCGGTAGTCCATGGGGAGCCGCGCGAAGTTCATGCCCCACTCGGCGATCCAGGCGAAGTCCTGCTCCACGAAGCGCTGGTGGTTGTGCGCCATGAACTTCTCGAGCAGGTTGAAGCCGCGCCACCGCGGCAGCTTCGCCGCCGTCGCGTCCGGCAGCCTCTTCGGCGCCTCGCCCAGCTCAAATCCCCCGACCGCCGCTGCCGTCATGGCGAGCATCTCCCTTCGTGTCATGGCCGTCCTCCGTCGGAGTGTCAGTTCACGCCCGACGCGGCGGACTCCTCCGTTGCCGCGGCGGCGCTATGGCGCGATGACCTTGATCGCTTCCCAGCGCGTGGCGCCGGCGCTTCCCTCGGGCTCCACGTCGGCGAAGACGAGCCGCGTGGAGGTCACGGCATCCATCGGGACCACCCCGGTGTCCCAGAAGGGCATGTCCCACGGGCTGTCGCCGTCCGCCCGGACGGCGACCCGCCAGGTGTTGCGCCGGATCTCCGCGTGGACGTGATAGCGCTGTCCCACCTTGACCTCGGGGCTCACGGAGCGCTGCTTCCATCCGGCGTCGGGGTTCGTCCATGCGCCGTTGAGCGGCTTGCTCGATTGCGTGTGCGCGGAGAACCGCCCGCCGGAGCAGGCCATGGCAAACTTGAACGAGATGTCCGTCGGCTTGTCGGCGGCCGCAAAGAGCTGGCTGTCGACGCCGAGGCGGCGGGGCGTGATATCGAACTCCACCGTCAACTGCCTGTGGGCGTTCAGCGTGAAGGTCTGCTTGGTCAGCAGGCCCGACAGCTTGCCCCAGCCGCCCGGAGCGTGCGTCTCCAGGCCGCCGTCGCGCAGTTCCGGCTCGCCAAGCGCCTCCCAGACGGTCGGGTCGAGGTTGGTGAAGGCCTCCTGGATCACGGTGGCGCCCCTGCTGCGCCGGGAGTCCCGCGGTCCGCGCCGCGCCAGATAACCCAGGTGGTCGGCAATAGCGGCGACGTCGGCCGCCACCGAACCGAGGCCAGTCGGATCGCCCTGCGTGCTGAGCGACGCCGAACGCGCGCGGATGCCTTCGAGCTGCTCGGCGTGGTTGGTCCAGCGTCGTGCCATCATCGCCAGATCGGTCTCGTCCCGGCGGCTGCGCACATCGCCGATACGGGCCAGCACCTCGCGCGAAACGATCATCAGCACCTGGCGCTGGGCGTGGAGGCTGATCTTCTCGGCCGCAAGCCGGAGGTTGGCCAGCTCCGCCTGGTCGCCCACGTAGGGCCGTTGGGCGTCGAGGATCGGCAGGATCGCGCGCACCTCGTGGACGGTGAGCGACGCCTGCCGGCGTATGTGCTGCAGCTCCGGGCCGGCCTTGCCGTCGGCGCCCAGCAGCTCGCCGCACCTGCGCCACGCGCCGCGCACCGTGTTGCCGATGTAGCCGGCCTCCTGTGTATCCACCACGCCGACCACGTCGTGGATGGTCTGGTTCGCCATCTCCAGCAGCGACTTGCAGGCGTTGAGCCGGGTGTAGGCGTCGGCCAGCGCCAGCGTGGCCAGGTCCGTGCGGGCGTCGTGCAGATGGCGCACGGCTGTAGTGAGGAAGTCGTCGCGGTACTCGTCCAGCGGACGCTCCGGCTTGCTCCAGAGCGCCTGCGCGTTCAGCGCGAAGCCGATCCAGATCGAGTCGAACGCGCGCAGCCGGTGTTTGGAGAAGGAGGCCGCGGCGGCGCCGAGGAAGCGGGCGTCGGGATGCGCCTTCCGAGCGGCGGCGGCGCCCTGCACCAGTCCGGCGATGTTCACCAATCCCGTCTGCTCCATGGAGGGCCACGACTTCTTCGGGAACTCCGGCGTGAGGTTCGCCAGGTAGAAGCAGTGGTTGTACATGGCCGAGACGCCCAGAACGTCGTAGCCGCGCTCCATCAGGCCGCCGATGCCGGCGTAGTCGGGCCAGTACTTCCAGAAGCCCATGACGACGCTCTTCGGGATGCGGTCGATGCCCACCCAGTCGTGCCCCGGCCCGTACATGTAGAACTCGTCGCCCCAGATGAGCGGTCGCACCGGACGATGCAGCTCCGCCGCCACCTCTTCGACCGCCTTGATGCACTTCTCGGCGTGACCCAACAGCAGGTCGCGCACGGTTTCGCCGGCGTCGATCCTGGCCTTGCACTTCGGGCAGTAGCGGGATTGCCACTGCATGTCGATCTCGCTGCAACCAATGCCGATGAGCGGCGCCTCGTCGAACCGCTTCAGCAGGTCGCGGTAGAGGCCCTTGATGAAGGGGTAGACGCTGGGCTCCGACGGGCAGATGAGGCCCGGCGCCGTGGCCTCGCGGTAGGGCTTCCCGGCCTCGTTGGCCCAGACCAGTTCATAGGCCTGCGCCAGCGTCTGGATCGAGGGCATCAGCGTCACGTGGCAGCGCTTGGCTTCGGCGAAGACCTCCCGGCACTGCGCCTCGGTCAGCGAGCCGGCGTCGGCGCACTGCGGGAACGAGGCGAACGGGAAGAGGTTATAGGCCTCCACCACCAGCGTGTTCATCTTTAGCGAGGCCAGCCGGCGAATCTGTGCGCGCAGGTAGTCCGGCTGGACGATCCGGCCGAATCGCTCCTGGCCGCCCTCGATGTAGATGCCGCGCACGGCGAACTCGGGCGAGTCGCGCACCGTGCAGCAGGGGATGGCGCGCTCTCCCGCGGAGGTTCGGCAGATCTGCAGGAGCGTCTGCGCGGCGTACATGAGGGCCGCCGGCGTGGCGCCGCGAGCCGAGACGCCCTGCTTGCCGATGGCCAGCACATACCCCTCGGAGGCGATCCCCTCGGTGGGCAGCGACGGGAGCGGAGCGCCCTCGCCGATTTGCAGGAGGCCGTCGGTGGCGACCGAGGGGCTGATGGAGGCGGCGCCGGCCAGACGCAGCGCCTCCCGCGCCGCCTCGCGGGCGGCGGCGTACTCCGGTCCCGAGGGCATCCGCAACCGGATGCTCTTCTCCTCGATCTGGAAGACGCCCAGGCGCCTCGTCAGCTCCCGGGGCTCCGGTAGCAGCTTTGGTCCTATGCCCGTTCCGGCCATCGCAACCTCCTTGGTCAGACACGACACGCCGAGCAGAGCGGCGGGCAGCCACCTGCGCAACGCGGCTCGGCGGCTCAGTCTCCGCGACGGCGTGACGGCCATCGGCGCACTCCTCCAGCGCGCCGCCCCTTCGCGTGCGGGCGGCGGCTCCGGTACGCCCGATAGATTCGTCGCGCGCAGCCGACTGCCCTGCCTGACATCCGTGGATGTACGGTTGAACCACGCCGGATGTTGGCGTGCCTGCGCCGACGGCTGAGTACGCAGGTACCTTGCGCCGATCTCCGACTCGTCGTAGGCTACACGCTGATAGCAAAGGTCTCTTTGCACGCGGGCCGCGCATGGGCGCGCCCAGTCTACTGTTGGAGATGAGAAACATGATCCTTAGATACAGCAGTGCGGTGCGTCGGTCGCTGGAAGTGGTGCGATTCTGCGTCGGAACCGCGGCGCCGTTGGCCATGGTCCTGCTTCCGGCAAGCCTGCCGGCGCAGGCTCCGCACACCGCGGCCCCGGTCCGCCAGGCGGCGGGCATCGGCGACGCGGCCGATCTGATTCCCGGGTTGGCGGTCGACAAGCAACTGGGGATGCCCGACAAGTGGTGGCAGTACAAGGACCGCGCCGGCAAGCCCACCGTCTACGTGGCGGAGCAGAACTGGTTCGTCTCCATCGGGGGCGAACTGATGGTGAACAGCGGCGCGGTGGTGCGTTACCGCGGTCGCATCTTCAAGACCGAGCAGGAAGCCAAGGACGCCTACCGCACCCAGTTCCCCAAGCCCGCCAAGAGGGGCAACGTCACGCTGACCGTCAAGCCCTACCGGGCCGGCGACGAGGCGAAGGAACTGCACGAACTGGCGCTGCGGCCCGATCGGCGGCCCGACTGGTTGCGCCAGGAGACCGTTGCGCGCTACGGCAAGGCCGTGGTCGTTCTCTCCGCGCACAGCAACATGTGGGCTCTGGGCCCCAAGCCGGCATCCGGTCGCCGCCGGTGGATGGCCGAGCCCGTCTACGAGCGCATCCGCGAGGCCGCGCTCGCCAAGTGGGCAGCGTACCGACCAAAGTGAGCCGCATCGGCGCCCCGCGTGACGGGGTTCCACGCCGATGCGGTACGAGAGGGAGAGAGTAGATGCGAAAACTCGGATTGGCTGCCGCGCTGGCCGCCGTCCTGGGGCTGGGCTTACGGCTACCCGCCGCCGCCCTGGCGCCGGGCAAGGCAGCGTGGAGCGAGAAGGTGTTCACGACCAACGGCATCGTGCTGCTGGGCTATGGCCCGCAGACCGATGTCCAGCTCCGCTACTACGGCAAGGAAGTTACCTGGTCCGGCAAGCTCGGCAACCAGGATGTCACGCGCATCCCGCTGCGCGGCGGACACTACACGCTGGAGGCCTCCGACGAGGTTCGCGTCATTGCGTCGGACCTGAAGGCGTACGACGCCGGCGTGGCAAAGCCGAAGAGCCCCGCGCCGCCCAGGCCGCCGGCCATCTCCGGGGCCCTGCGCATCGTGCCGGTTCCGTGGGTGGCGGACCCGACCTATGCCTCAGACCCTCCGAGCTACGCCAGCAGCCACGTGATCTTCACCGACGTCCCAACGCGCTGCAAGGCCGTTGTCGCCGGCGGCACGCCGCCCTACGACATCACCTGGGATTTCGGCGACGGCACACCGGTGGCGACGTCGAGCACCTCGGACGGGGATACCGGAGCGGCGGTCTACCACACCTACAGCGGCCTGCTGCTGAACACGCAGTTGGCCGCCACCGTGACGGTGACCGACGCCGACAGCAGCACCGTCACGAGCCGCTACTGGATGGTGGTGCGCGACCCGGCGGTCCGCGAGCACCGCGTGAACCGGTCGGCGGACGAGGGCCTCTGGTACCTCCACACGCAGATCAGCCGCTACGACGGTGAGCCCTACGCCGACTACCCGGTCGTCCCCGAGGGCTACGTGGACTCGGCGGGGTACGTGTATGGTCCGACCTCCATGGCGGCCGTGGCGTTCCTCAACTCCGGCCGTTCCGTCACCGGCGGCCGCAACCTGAGCCACGATGCCACCAAAGACGCCTATGTCGAGGATGTGGACCGGATGATCGCGTACATCACGAACGCGAACCGCATACCCACCACGACGTGGGGCGGGACCATCACCTTCACCTCCGGCAGCACCCTGAACCCCGATACGCACGGTCCCGGCGGCACGCCGAACGGGCTGTTCGCGGTACCCAGTTGCAGCACCTACGAAGCGGCGATGATGCTCCAGGCGCTCTGCCAGGCGGGCAACTCGTTGGGGACGATCCCGAACCGCACCGACTACGCCACCTACTATGATCTCATCGGCGACTTCGTGGACGCCTTCCAGATGGCCCAGGGGTATTCCGGATGGCCCGAGGGCGGCTGGCGGTACGGGTTCGGCTACCAGAACGACAGTGATGGTTCGGTCTGCGCCTGGGCCTACATCGGCCTCCGCGCCGCCGAGCTGGCGCACGAGATCACCCCGACGCCGGACCCCGTCAACTATCCCAGGATTCAGGTCGCCGAGGTCACCAAGCGCGAGGCGCTGATCTGGCTAACCTACAATCAAGCTGGGCCGGCGAGCTACTACGGCGCCCCGGACTACCGGCTTGGCGGGACGCGCAACCTGCAGCAGTTCGGCGGTTCGGGCTATACGGCCGCCGGGCAGTGGACCAACGCGGGCAAGAGCGCCGGCGCGCTGGCCGGCCTGGCCTGGATCAAAGCCGAGCCGTGGGCGACGGTCGATACGAACGTCAACATGGCCCTGAGCTTCGCCTATCGGAGCTTCTACGTGCCGGACTACAGCGGCTGGTCCACCAGCGCCCGCGACGCCTACGGCATGTACAACCTCTTCAAGGGGCTCCGCGAGTCCGGCGTGACGTCGCTGGTCGACCCGTACGCATCGGGCGGCGTGGACTATGACGGCATGGCGCACAGGCCCATCGACTGGTACCCTGCCCTGCTCGACTTCCTGGCCGGAACCAGCACCACCAACCTGGGTCACCAGGTCTGGACGGGCAACTCCCTCATGGTCAGCCCGAAGTGGAGCGGCACGGAAGACGGTCACTTCGAGCCGAACAACGCCTGCACCGGCGACTGGGAGTTCGGCAACGCCGACGCCTATAGCGGCGTGAACCTCGTTACCGCGTGGGACATCGCCATCATGGCCGGCGCCGTCTTCACACCTGCGCCCGAGGCCGTGATCCGGCATCCGGACGTGGCGGCCGGCGAGGACTACATCCCCGTGGCCGTGGGCGGCGTGGACCACTTCGCCATCTTTGATCCGGCCGGCTCCCTCTCGCGGAACACGGCCGTCCGCATCAACCGCGTTCGCTGGGACTTCGGCGACGGCGACACGGACGAGTACGACCTGCCCTCCCCGAGCCCGATCGGAGGCATCGTGCCGGATGCTCCGGGCATCCACCCGGCCGGCAACCAGACGCAGCACCACTACGCGACCGCCGGAGACCGCATCGTGACCCTCACCGTGTGGGACACCGCGGGCAACTCCAGCTCGGCGCAGATCGTGGTCCACGTCACGCCTCCGCCGTTCCCGCCGGTGGGCGTGCTCGGGTTCCGTGCGCTGGGTGGCTCCAGACAGTCCGGTTCCACCATCGGCGTCATGCCGGACGGCACGGTGCAGTTGGAGATCGACGGATCGCTCTCCTACAACAACGGTCTTGACGCCGTCATCGACCCGAAGAACCCCAAGGGCATCAGCCAGTTCTGGTTCGAGTGGCCCAAGAACCCGGAGACCGGGTTCAACATGGGCCTATCCGAGGTCCCCACTCTCTTTGACGAGGGTGACGGCACAGCCGATCCGAACCTGAACCCCGGCTCCAAGGCTCCGACCCAGACCTACACCTTCAAGTTCAATCCCGCCGCGCTTCCCGGCGGCTTCTCCGTCGGCCTCAGGGTCATGTCGAACCTGGGCCCGGGCGCGGGGGTCCCCGACACGGTGACCATCTTCCGCCAGATTCGCCTGCTGCCCAACATCGAGATTCGGGCCGAGCCCGCCACTCTCACCGTGCCCGACGTCACCGGCACGCTGGGAACCACGGTCGATGTCAAGGCGAGGCTCACCGACGCCGAGGGCGAGGGCATTGAGGGGCGCGTCATCACCCTGACCGTTGCGGGTGACCCGACCGTCCACAACCTCACCACGGACGCCGATGGCTGGGTCTCCGTGCCGCAGTCCCTACCTCTGGGCTTCGGCTCCGGCGGCCACGCCATCGCCGCCTCGTTCGCCGGCGACGGACCCACCGGGCGCTACGCCGATACGACCGGCTCCGGCACCCTGACGGTGGAGACGATCCGCACGGCCCTGGTCGTCGATGACAAGGGCGGCGTGGTTGGCGGCTCGGTCACGCTGACCGCCACGCTGACCGCGTCGGGTTCGCCGCTGGCGGGCAAACTGGTTGCCTTCTCCGTTCCCGGCGTCGGTTCCGGCTCCGGCGCCACGGACGCCTCCGGCGTCGCCAGTTGCATCATTGGGCCGTTGCCCTCGGGCTCGGCTGGCGTGCATCCGATCAACGGCGCCTTCGCGGGCGACGCGGACTACAGCGCCGTCTCGGCGGCGGCATCCCTGACGATCGCGAGGATCACCACCGCGCTGGCGGCGCAGAATGCCTCGGGCGCAACCGGCGGGTCCGCTGACCTGAAGGCCACGCTCACCGGCCCCGGCGGCGCCCCGCTGGCCGGCAAGACCGTGGCGTTCTCCGTGACCGGAGTGGGTGGCGGCTCGGCTGTCACCAACGCGTCGGGCGTGGCAACCTACACGCTGCTCATTCCCGTCGGAACCAGCCTGGGCGACCACACCATCGGCGCATCGTTCGCGGGCGATGTGGACCACCTGCCCAGCAGTTCCTCCGGCGCCCTGACTGTGACCGGAGGTGGGACCGGCATTCCCACCCGGACGGTGGCCATGGATCGCTCCGGTGCGGTCGACGACCGCGTGCCGCTGCTGGCCTACTTGTGGCAGCCGGGTTCCTACACCGGCTACGCGGGCCGCACGATCATGTTCAGCGTCGACGGCGGGCCGGCCATCACCGGCGGGCCGACGAACGCCGTGGGCAAGGCCAACGGCCTCTACATCGTGCCTGCCGGCCCTCGGACCCGCAGCATCGCGGCCACCTTCGCCGGCGACGCCACCCTGGCTCCGTCCGGTGGATCGGCCATCTTCACCGTGCTGCCGAAGTACTCGACTTCGATCAGCGTGTTCAACACAACCGGCACGCCGGGACGGCCGGTCACCCTGGCGGGCTGGCTCTACCGGCAGCACCCCGACGGCACGCGCGAACCACTGGCCACGCGGCTGGTCCGCTTCACGGTTCCGGCCCTCGGCACCGTGGGAACCACCTACACCAACGGCTCCGGGTACGCGCTGATCACGTTCACGATCCCCATCTCCGGCGGCGGCACGCATCCGTGGACGTTGGAGTACGCCGGCGACGCGCTCGGAAACGGCACATCGGCATCGGCGAGCCTCGTTTGCGGCGCGCCGAGCACCAGGGTCTACTTGCCGGATCGCTCCGGGGCCATCGGGACCTCGGCGCTCATCCGCGCCTATCTCCTGACCTACCTGTCCTCCGCTCCGGTGGCGGCCAAGACGCTGACAGTGAGCGTCGACGGCGCAGGCATCGGATCGGGCGTCACGGACGGGGCGGGCATGGTGGCTCTCAACTACCTGATCCCCGACGGCGTGGGCGCGGGCCTGCGGACGACGTCTGCGGCATTCGCGGGCGATGCGTCGTTCCTGGCATCCTCCGGAACCGGGAAACTCACGGTGACGGCGGCTCCGGTCTACATCTACATGGGTGACCGCACCGTCAAGGTCGGCACATCCGTGGCCCTGAAGGCCTACGTGCGCAGGCTGCCGGATCTGGCCTGGCAGGTGGGCAAGCTCATCTCGTACACGGTGGCGGGCTCGCCGGCAGGCGGCGCAACCACCGACGGCTCCGGCGTGGCCACTCTGAGCTACGCGGTGCCTGGAGGCATGACGCCCGGCGCGTACCCGATCGTGGGCTCCTTCGCCGGGGACGCGGCCCTTGCGGCCGGGACCTCCGCACCGGGCACGCTCACCGTCATCCCGTAACGCCGAGAGGACCCGCACGCGAGCGCTTGCGGGTCCCATCTGGAAGCGAGGGGCGTCCCGGATATCCGGGGCGCCCTTTGCACGTCAAGGGCTCACCGCGAGCGATGTGGGTCGCGGAGGAAACGGCTCAGGCGGGGCAGGTCATCGGCGTTGAGCAGGTCGACGCCGGCCCGCAGGAGCTCGGTCCAGAAGGCCTCGTTGCCCGGCGCGCCCCAGAACCTGACCCGGCGGCCCGCGGCGTGGGCCTTCGCCACGATATCGCGCAGACGGACCCGCTCATCGTCCGGCATGGGCCCGGAGCCGCGCCACTTCATCAGCGAACCCCAGTTGTCGCTGATCAGGGGCATCTCATGGGCCGGAGCCCGCGAATCCAGGTCGGTGATCCGCCCATCGATACCCGCATAGCGTGGTTCGTCGGCTGCCACGGCCGCCCGCGGGCAATCGCCACTGAGGATGACGGTGACGGCCCTGCGGCGGAGCCCGCCGCGCTCCACTGAGGTCAGGATGTCGCGGTACTCCTCCAACTGCCGGCGAAGCAGGGCATAGGTCTCCTCGCCGTCCCTCTTGATGTCGATCAGCAGCGTCACCGTCGGCCCGCGGCGGTGGATGCGACCGCCGTTCTCCCGTGCGCGCCGGCGCAGCGGTTCCAGGTAGAGCGCGCGCAGCGTCCGCTCCGGCTTCAGCGTGGCCTCGTCGTGGGCAACCAGCAGTTCGTCGCCCACGCGGAAGATGTCGGCCTCCACGCTGCAGAAGCCCTGCTCCAGCGCATCTAGGAGCGGTCGCGCGTGCATGTAGTCGTTGTGGGCGTGCGCCGCGGGCAGCGGCTTCACGTCGGCAACCGGGCCGGCGAGCAGAACGCAGAGCATGGGGACGAGCATGGGGCGGCTCCTGTACGGCGCGGGGTTGTGGGTGGACGGGGCCAAGGTCTACCCGGAGGGCAATCGGGTCTGCTTCAAGCCAAGCAGAGCGCCCTCCTGATCCGATCGGATCACAGCTCTTGGAATTCCGACCAGCAGCAACGGGCACGCCCCGCCGAGGCCGCGCGACAACCTTTCTTGCAGCTTGCGCCAGTGTGTTGTGGCGGTGCCGAACTTGTCGGACACGAACTGCCTTGCGAACGCCTCACAGAAGCTGGAGCCATGTGTTCGACCGTCTGCCACCAGGCCCTGTTGTCGAATTGTGCGCTCGATGCCGAGAATGCTGCGCACGTGGTCCGGCGACTCAACGCCGAGCTCCTCAATCCGGGCGTGGACCAGACCGGCCAGGGAATCATGGAACGTCTCGCCCCGCGTGATGATGCAGCCCACACTTATGATCGCGTCGCTATGTAATCGTTTGAAGTTCTCCAGATCCCGGTCGAAGAACGTATCCTTGTTATTCCACTCGATCTCAAGCGCCAACATGTGCGGGCCGGAGTGCCGGACATGGTCAATCTCGTGTGAGATGGAATCAAGTGGCCGACCGTCCACGCGGCGTTCGATCCGGAAGCGATGCTTGGTCCATCCGGCGCTCGCAAGCGCTCCGCGAAGGCGTTGGGTCGGCTCGGATTCCCCTCCGCCGACCCGAAGCAACTCATCAACGTGGACGCTGAACGGCTCAAGAATGGACACGAGCTCCGCGGCCTCGTCGGGAAAGTCCCTCTCCATGATGGCCTGCGCGTGTGCACGGAACTCTACCTGGTAACCAAGGCTGGCGAGGCGATCCAGGGCCCTACACATCGAGGCACGTCTCAAGGCCGTCAGCGGGGCTGTAAGCTGCACGCTGATCAAAGGCGAACGCCAACTGCTTCGGCGGCCTGGCATAGGCGCTTCCTACCCAACCCCAGTTCTCATTGACCAGCGCCCCAAGGGACGCGCCGGCCAGCACCGCACTCCAGTTCTCGCGGAGCTTCACGGTGTTGAAGTCAGGGAACAGGTAGCGGGCGCAGGCGACGCCGCGATCAGAATCACACCGGGCGAACTCGGCTGCGAGCGCCTCGGACACTGCGCCAAGCCAATCCAAGACCTCGTGTGGCCCCGGTCCGCCCGCCCGCCCGGCCCAACGTGCCTGCAAGTCCGCCGAGGTAGGGAACGCACCGCCGAACGGATGCTCGGCCAGTAGCCGACCGGCCATCAGTACACCGTCCGGCAGGCCGAACTCAGCCTGGCACGCCCTAATCCTCTCACCACTAAGGTTGCCCTCTATGATGTTTTTAGATGTTCCGTACAGTAATGCAATGCGCCACTCTGTCATACCATCGATAAAGACGTTTTTCATCTCGAATCTGACGCCACTTCGAAATCGCAATCCAGGTATGGCGTACCGAAATGATCGATTGCTGGTGTGCTGGCGCGTGCGCGACTCCGGCGGAGTGCTGACCCCGTATGCGAACGGTCTGTGGCGATAGCCTGCCTCAGGAAGCGTCAGAACCGCCTCTGGCGGTATCTCCTGCAGGGCTTGAGCGACATAGAATGCCAGCACGGGAGGAATGGCATTGCCGACCATTTTGATTTTGTCTGAATACGTATCACCTGCGAACTGAAATGTAATCGGGAACCCCTGCAGCACGGCGCGCTCTCTGACAGTGAGCCGACGAAAGCCCGAGCCGACGGGTATGACGATGCTCTCACGGGATACGCGGGTGCACGTCGCGGTGACTGTTCGCGACGGTCGGTCGAGGCGATCGGGGAAGGACATGCTGTTGTACACGGTGTGATGGGTCTTGGCGTCCCGGTTCATGCGCGTCTCTTCCGCTGTCAGCGGCGCCTCCAGTATGTGGTCCGTCAGCTTGTCGGCCCCTACGGCCAAGCCCCAGTTCGGATCATGGACGGGATCGATGGCCAGTGAGGCCAGGATCTGGCCCAGTGTCGGCGTCGGGCATTGGCCACGATAGGAGAGCAGCAGGTTGCCGTCAAACGAGCCGGCGACCATACGGCGTCGCGCTTGCGGTAACCCGAACTCCGAGACATCAACCACCTCGATAGAGCCAACGAGGTCGCGGAACTCGGACAGCCTGCCGCCCGCGCCAAGCTCGGTCGACAGGATGCCGGCGACCCTCGGGACATTCTCCATGGCCCAAGCCCTGGGACGAAGGTGCCGAACGACCTCAAGGAAGCGGCGAACATCGACCAGGCCGTCCTCTAGATCGCCATTGCCGCCGCGGTTCGCGAACGAGAACTGAGTGCAGGGCGGACTGCCCACAACGAAGTCGATTGTGCCGGGGTCGGGCAACTCGGCATGGGTCATCGCGCGGATATCGATGCATGGCGGCGCGGCGCCGAAGTTCAGGCCATGCGTAGCGTTGGCTGGAGCCCAACGCTCGTAGGAGCGCACAACATCGACCCCCAGAGCGCCAAGCCCCAGGCGCCACCCGCCGACACCACTGTAGAGATCAATCGCATTCATCATATTGCCATCTCTTCTGCTGCATTGCCGGCGCGGCGCCGCGGGGCGCGACGCTCTGGTCTGGCGACCCAAAACTACACGTTGCCGGTCGCACGATCAGCGCCGCACGCAGAACCCGATAATCGCTGGCCGCGACTGCCACTAGTCTACAACGTAGGCCAGCGTCCGCGCAACTTCAGCGACACGGGTGATCGGCTCGGCGGCGTGGTCCGGCGCACTCCGAAGACGCTCACCTCAGCTGCGCGCGACGTGCATCGTGCCATACTCCGGGCATGCTCCGACTCAGCCGCGTGGCCTTGTCCCTTACACTCGCAGGCGCCCTCACCGCGCCCGTGTGTGCGTGGGCTGACGGCTACACGGACGCCTGGCGCGTTGCCTCGCGGGCGGACCGGGCCTTTGCGCTGCGGCTGGCGCGGCGGGCCTTCGACGCCTATGCCTTGGATCGCCGCGTGCTGCCGGCCCCGTCGCGCCTGCCGGAGCCGTTCCGCGGCCGCAGCGGCGTCTTCGTCAGCGCCATGCGCCGCGGAGCCCCTCGCTGCTGCATGGGATCGCTATGGCCCACGGAGGGAAACCTGGCCTCGGAGATCGTCGCAGCCGCCGTGAGCGCCGCGGGCCGCGACCTGCGCTTCCGTCCCGTGGCGCCGGGTGAGCTTCGGGGATTGGCGCTGATCGTCAGCTTCGTGGCGCCGTGTGGATCGATCACCCGGCAGGAGGCGCTGCAGCTGGACCCCACCCGCCAGGGGCTGGCTGTGCGCGGCCGGGGCGGCAAGGTGGGCGTGACGCTCTCGGGTGAGACCGACGATGCCCGGACGATGCTGGAGTGGGCGCGTATCCGATCCGGGGCTCGTGCGTCTGATCCTCTTGAGTTCATACGACTTGAAGTGGTGAGGCTGGTTGAGGGGCGCGACGACCTGTCGCCGTGAGGGAGGTGCCGGGTGCGATTTCTTGTGTTCTGTTCGGTGTCGGTCTCTTTGCTCGCCGGCCCCGTGCAACGTTCCGGCGCCGCGCCGCACGCTCCCGGCCTGCAAATCTACACCTACCGCCGCTCGTACACGCTGGATGAGCCGGTGGAGGTTCGCATCAGCTCGCGCAATGTCCAGAGCGTGAAGCTCACTGCCCGGCGTCTGGACCTCGGCGCGCTGCTCCCCTACCTGGACGAACACAACGACCTCGGCTCCCTGGTCCACGCCGCCGCCGCGGGCAGCATGCCCGTGCAGGCCGGTTGGGCCTACGCGTTGAAGAAGCTCTACCCCGACAACTGGTCGGAGGGAACCTCCCGCGCACCGCGCCTGCCGGCGGGCGCCTACCTGCTGCAGGCCGAAGCGCAGGGCGTACGCGCCTCAACCTGGCTGATCCGCACCGACTATGCCCTCACGGCGACGCGATCCCGCGACGAGCTGCTCCTCATGGCCTCCGACGCCCGTAGCGGCCGACCGGCGCCGGACCTCCAGTTGGCGCTGAACGCCGTCGGGGGCGGCGCCCGGACGGTGGTCACCGACCGGAACGGCCTCTGGCGGGGAGCGTGCGACGCCCGCACCGCGTTGCGCGTCTACGGGACGCGCAATGGCCACCCGCTCCTGCTGGTTACCCGCGCGCCCGCCGCCCCCGAGCCCTACCGGGCCTACACCTTCACCGACAGGCCCATCTATCGGCCCGGCCACACGGTGCGCTACAAGACCATCCTTCGCGATGTGCGGCCCGGCCCGGGCGCCCTGCAGTTTGCCGTTGCGGCGGGCCGCAAGGCGACCCTGGAGGTGCGCGACCCCACCGACGCCCTGATCCAACGGCGCGAGGTGGTGACCAATGAGCACGGCTCGGTCTCCGGCGAGCTCCAACTGGCCTCCGAGCCCGCGTTGGGGCAGTGGCAGCTCATCGTCTGCGTGGGCGCGTGGCGCGGCTACGCGGGCTTTGAGGTGCAGGCCTACCGCAAGCCGGAATACACGGCCCAGGTCTTGTTCGGCGTGCCGCACGCCGTGGGCGGCGCCACGGTGCCCGTCACGATCTCGGCCCGCTACTTCTTCGGGCAACCGGTGGCCGAGGCCGAGGTGGGCTACAGCGTCAGCTTCGCCGGCGATGGGCCCACCGAGGGCGCCTACAACGGCCGGGGCGTCACCGACGCCAGGGGTGAACTGCGTCTGCAAGTTCGGACCAAGCGGTTGCCGACGGACCGGACCCTCAACGTGACGGCCACCGTGACCGATCTGAGCCGCCGATCACAGAGCGCCGCAGGCACGGCGCGTATCACCGCGGGCTCCTTCACCGTCGCGTTGACGCCGGATCGCGCCGTCTACCGCCCCGGCGACAAGGCCGTGGTCGCGGTGCGCACCATGGACCACGACGGCAAGCCCGTGTCGGTCCCGGTGACCGTCCGGCTCGTGGAGACGCTCTACGACGAGCAGCGGCGGCCCTACAAGCGCACCGACAAGCGCCAGGTGACCACGGACAGCGCCGGTAAGGGGTCGGCGACGTTTACGCTGGTCAGGCCCGGCTACATGAGCCTGGAGGCCGAGGCCTTCGACGCGGAGGACAACAAGATCGCGGCCGAAGCCTCGCTCTGGTCGGCCGGCGGCGACTGCGACGGCTACGAGTACCCGACGCTCGACCTGGTGTCGGACCGCGAGACCTACAAGCCCGGCGAGACCGCCACGCTGCTCCTGAACACCTCGCTTATCGCGCCGGAGGGCCGCCGGCAGCGGGAGACGCCCGACAAGCCCATCCGCCGTGAGGCCTGGGCGCTGGTCACCGTGGCCGGCGAGCGCCTCTACAGTGTCCAGACGGTGCACCTGACGGGCCGAACGACCATGGTGCGGGTGCCGCTGGAGGAGCGCCATTTCCCCGGTGTCCGCGTCACCGCCACTCTCGTGCTGGACCGGCAGATCGTCAGCGGATCGCTGGACCTGGCCGTGCCGCTGGAGCGCAAGAAGCTCGCCGTCACGGTGCGCTCCGACCGGCCCTCCTACGCGCCCGGCGCACCGGCGGCGTACACCGTCGAAGTGCGCGACCATCAGGGCCGCCCCGTGGCCACCGAGGTCGCTCTGGGCCTGGTGGACAGCGCCGTCTACGCCGTGGCGCCCGACGGCACGCCCGACGCCCACGACTTCTTCTACCCGGCGCAGGAGACGCGCGTCGCCACGGACTTCTCGTTCTCGGCTCGGTATAGCGGCGGCGCCTTTCAGGCGATGCCCAAGGGCCGCTCACGGGACCAGGCGGGAGCCGCGGGAGAGGGCGTTCCGGCCATCCGGGTTCGGCGCAACTTCGCCGACACCGCCTACTGGAACGCCTTCGTGGAGACCGGCGCCGACGGCACGGCCACCGCGCGCCTGGAGATGCCTGACAACCTCACCACCTGGCGAGCCACCTGCCGCGCCGTGACCGACGCAACCGCTGTGGGCTCCGCCACGCAAGAGGCGGTCTCCACGTTGCCCCTGCTGGTGCGGCCCGAACTGCCCCGCTTCTGGGTGAACGGCGACCATGCCATCCTCTCCGCCGTGGTCCGCAACGACACGCCGCAGGCCCGCGACGTGAAGGTCACCGTGCAGGCCGAGGGCCTCCGGTTGCCGGACGCCGCGTCGCGCACCATGAGCCTGGCGCCGGGGGGACAGGGGCGGCTCGACCTGCCCGTCACCGTCGATGTGCCCGGCGGCTCGGGCCAGGCCCTGGTACGGATCACCGCCGACGCGGGCAATGGACTCGGCGATGCCGCGGAGAACGCCGTGCCTGTCCTGGCCGCGGGGCTGAAGATGGTCGATGCCCGCGCGGGCGCGTTGACGGGCTCGGGGCAGGCCGCGCAGATCGACCTGTCGACGCTGGCTCCGGGCTCGACGATCAGCCTGACGCTGGCGCCCTCCGTGGCGTCGGCGCTGTACGACGCGCTGGACTACCTGGCGACCTACCCCTACGGCTGCGCCGAGCAGACCACCAGCGCCTTCCTGCCGGAGATCGCCGCCGCCCGCGCCGCCAGGGAGGCCCAGGGTCGCCGCGCTCCGCACCCGGACATGGCCGGCTGGGTCAACCTGAGCCTGCAGAAGCTCTACCGGTACCAGCACCAGGACGGCGGCTGGAACTGGTGGGAGTTTGACGAGACTGACGGCGACATCACCGCCTATGTGCTCACGGGCCTGATCGAGGCGCGGTCCGCCGGCATCCTGGTCGATGAGCCTCGCATCACGCGCGGCGCCGAGTGTCTGCTGCGCCTGCTGGCCAACGAGCGCGAGCTGAGCCGTAGGACGGACTGGGTGCTTGCCCTGGCGACGATCCGGAGCGACCGCGTTCGGCAGGCCGCCGACGACCTCTACGCCAAGCGTGATCGCCTCGATACCTACGCCCGCGCCTCGCTGACCATGGCTCTCCACCGGCTCGGCGGCGCGAGTGCGGCCAAGGCCGCCACGCTCGCCGGTGAGGTGGCCGAGGCAGCCCACGTCGCAGGCACGTCGGCCCACTGGCCCGCCGACGAGGGCGGCTTCAGCTGGCGCAGCGACGACATCACGGTCTCGGCGCGCGCCCTTCGCGCCCTGCTGGCCGTGAGGCCCGGCGACCCGCGAGTGCTGCCCGCCGTTCGCTGGCTCATGTCCAATCGGCGCGGCAAGGCCTGGGAGACCACCAGGGCAAGCGCCGAAGCCGCCCTGGCCCTGGCCGAGTACCTGGGCCACTCCGGCGAGATGCGGCCGGACTACACCGCCTCGGCGGATGTGGACGGCGTCACCGTGGCCTCGCTGGACGCGCGCACCGGCGGTCCCTTCGCTCCGGCCGCCGCAGTGACGCTAACACCCGGGCAACTGCGCGGCAAGTCGTGGCTGACGGTGCGCATGTCCGGTGCGGGCGCGCTCTACTGGACCGCCCTGATGACGCACACGCTGCCTGCGGAGATGGCTCGCCCCTTCGCGCGGGGCGTCACCGTGCGGCGCACCTATGGCGTCACCGCCGAGGATCCGAGCCTGGCCGGGACCGTGCCGTCCGGGGCGGATATCACGGTGGTGACCGAACTGGAGGCCGACGCCAACTACCGCTACGTGATCGTGGAGGACCCCATCCCGTCGGGTTGCGAGGTCGCGCCGCCGACCACGTCCGACGGCCGCTTCAACATGCCCGCGTTCATCGACGGCGAGCGCATGCGGCAGGCCTTCGTGCGGCAGGAGGTGCGCGACGACAAGGTGGTCTTCTTCCTGAACGACCTGCCGAAGGGACGTACGCGGCTCACGTACCGCATTCACACCGAGGCGCCGGGTCTCTGCCGGGTCCTGCCCGCGGCGGCGTCGCTGGTCTACTTCCCCGAGGTTAGGGGCAACAGCGGCCTGGTACAGACCCATGTGCGCGACCGCGAGTAGACCCCTGCGCCTGGTTCTGGCGGCGGCCTACTTCGCAGGCGCCGCCGCGTGGGCGGGTCCGCCGCCGATCGGCTCACAGGCGCCCGACTTCGCGTTGCCCACTGTGGAGGGCTCAATGGTGCGGCTGTCCGACCTGCGCGGCCGGGCCGTGGTGGTGAACTTCTGGGCCTTCTGGTGCGACACATGGAAGGCAGAGATGCCGCACCTCCGTCGGCTGGCGGAACATCGCCGGGAGCTGGGGTTCGAGATCGTCGCCGTCAGCGTGGACGGCACGCGCATACGCACCTACAGGGCCGGCGAACCGCGCGGCGCGCCGTTTGCGGTGGCCCTGGACCACGGCGGCAACGTGAGCCGCGCGTACGGCGTCACCAGGGTGCCCACCGTGCTGGTGCTGGACGCGCGGGGGCGCGTGCGGTACCGGGCCTCGGGCTACCCCGGCAACCAGCCCATACTGACGGCGTTGCGGCGGCTGTCCGCTCCCTGAGGCCGGCCTACTTCTTCTTCAGCCGCGCGGCGTACAACTCCCGCAGGTGCGCCACCTTGGGAGCGATCACTACGGCGCAGTAGCCCTTGGCCGGGTTGCGTCGGAAGTAGTCGCGGTGGTACTCCTCGGCGGCGTAGAAGTTGCTGAAGGGCGTCACATCGGTGACGATGGGCCGGTCCCAGACCCTGGCGGCCTCGACCTCGGCGATGACCGATCGGGCGGCCGTGGCCTGCTCGGGGCTGTGCGTGAAGATGGCCGAGCGGTACTGGGCGCCCCTGTCCTCGCCCTGGCGGTTGAGGGTCGTGGGATCATGCACCGTGAGGAAGATGCGCAGCAGGTCGGAGAAGCCGATCACCTTGGGGTCGAAGGTGACCTGCACTGCCTCGGCGTGGCCCGTGGTACCGGTGCAGACCTGCTCGTAGCTGGGGGCCTTCACGAAGCCGCCCGCGTAGCCCGGCACGGCCGCGTCCACGCCCTTCAGCTCGGTGAACATGGCCTCGGTACACCAAAAGCACCCGCCGGCCAGCGTGGCGATCTCGCGCCCGGCAGGCGCGGCGGCGGATGTCATGGGCAGTTTCTGCTCGGTCATGGTTCGTCCCCTCGTCTTCTGCGTGCGCTGCGCCCAGGCGAACGTGCCGACGCACGCCGCCGCGCCCAGCAGTAGGCAGGCCAATGCTCTGCGGCTCATGGTGGTGAAGCTCCCTGCGCGCCGTCAGCCTACCGGCGCCTATGATCACTATAGGCCATCCGCAGGCTGATGGTTCCCAGGCCGCGGCAGGCTACGGCAGCACCGGCGCCAGTCCGTTGGCCAGGGCGGCTTCCAATCGATCCGGACCGTACTCCTCGGCGAACTCGATGGCGGCCCGCCGATACGACGCGGCGGCGGGAACCATGTCGCGAAACCGGCGCCGCAAGTCGTCCTCGTTCAGGTGCCGGTACGTGCGGCCGATGCGGCGCTCGCGGATGCGGGCCGCCATCCAGCCGATGTCCGGGACGAGGCATGGCGCACCCATCCTGGCGGCATCCAGCACCGCGCCGGAGGAGGTGTAGAAGTTCCGGTAGGGCAGCACGGCTACCGTCGCCGACCCGTAC
>JAPLCQ010000145.1 GCA_026392115.1 Armatimonadota bacterium
AGGGAGCGGCCCGGTCCGCGCAGGACGTCGCCGGGCTCCTTCCCCTTGCGCGACGCAGTCGCGGAGGGGGAAGGTCGGGATGGGGGTTGCCGTAAGACCGGCAAAATCGGAAGATGGTTGATCTAAAGGCGAAACCCCCACCCCAGCCCTCCCCCTCCCGCTTCGCGGCAAGGGGAGGGAGCGGACCGGTCGGCGCCGGTCCGTGTAAGACGTCGCCGGGCTCCTTCCCCTTGCGCGACGCAGTCGCGGAGGGGGAAGGTCGGGATGGGGGTTGCCGGAAGCGGGTTAGGCGGCAAACACTTGGACAAACTATAAGAACCGCCACGCCAGCCCTCCCGCTACACCCTCGGCACCATCATTCCGCCGTCTACCGGGATGATCGCGCCGGTGGAGTAGGGGAGATCGCCTCGGGCCAGCGCGGCTACTACCTTGCCCACATCGTCGGGGAGGCCCCAGCGGGCTTGCAGGGCCAGGCCGTCAGCCAGCATGGCGTCGTACTTGGCCCGGACGCCTGCCGTCATGTCCGTGGCGATGACGCCGGGGCGGACCTCGTAGACCGGCACGCCGTGCGGGGCCAGTCGGACCGCCCAGAGCCGCGCGGCCATGGAGAGCCCCGCCTTGCTGATGCAGTAGTCGCCCCGGCTGATCGAGGCCGCCTCGGCTGAGACGGAGGTGATGAAGACGATGGCCCTGCCCGTCTCCTCCGCCTCCAGCATCCAGCGGGCGACGGCCTGCGTGAGGAAGTAGGGCCCGCGCAGGTTCGTGCCGATGAGGCGGTCGAAGCTCTCCTCACAGGCATCGAGGATGTCGGCGCGGACGCTGGGAGCGATGCCCGCGTTGTTGATGAGCAGATGCACAGAGGGATAGCATTTGCGCAGGTCGTCCACCAGCCGCCGCCGGTCGTCGTCGTCGGCCAGGTCGCACTCGAAGTAGCGGACCTCGGCGCCGGTGCCGGACAGGCCGTCGAGCGCGGGCTGCGCTTCCGCCTCTGATCGGCGTCCCACCAGCGCCAGGTCCCAGCCGTCGGCCGCCAGCGCCCGGGCGATGCCGAGGCCGATGCCCCGCGCGCCGCCGGTCACCAGCGCCACGCGCCCGCTCATCGGCCCATTGGCCTCGCCAGCCCGAAGAAGGTGAGGTAGGGACCGCCCTGGTCCATCCGCTGCAGCAGCAACGCTAGTTCGCGCAGGTGGTAGTCGCCCCACATGGAGGATTCGCCGCAGGGGATGCCGCGGCCCTCCGGGATATGGTCCCAGCCGTTGGGCCGGTGGTAGACCGAGTGGAGGAGCAGGCCCTCGTGGCCTTCGGGCGCCAGGTAGGCAGGGCCCAGCAGCGTCTTCGTGACGGTGAGGCCCGCCGCCAGGAAGCGCGCTCCGTCGGCGTGGCCTTGCGCAGAGCGTCGTACGCCCAGCCGAACCAGGCCCTGGGCGGCGATGGCGGAGGCCGAGCTGTCGAAGGGCTCGCACGCGCCGGTGGGGTCGGAGTCGCGCTGGTCCCAGCCGGGCATCCGGGCCAGGCCGGGCGCTCCGGTATCCCACGGCATCACGCCGTCGGCGGTCGAGGAGCGGATCACCCGCTCCGCCGTCGCCAGGGCGGCGCGCTCGAGCCATGCGGCCAGGGTGTCGCGGGCTCCGGCGTCCGGCGCCGCGCCGGGGCAGGGCGGCAGGACGCCGAGGGCCTCGAACTGCTCCTCCGGCAGCGCGTCCAGGAACTCCAGCTGCTCGGCGCAGCCCAGAAGCACCCACGCCAGTCCCCGCGTCCAGGTGCTGAAGGGCGAGTAGCCCTGCTGGGTGCTGGGGCAGCGGTAGGAGCCGTCGTTGACGTTGAAGACGCCCTCGTGGGCCACGCGGCCGGGCACGTCGTAGGCGTCGCGCCCCTCGCCGTAGTAGACGTTGTACTTGACGGTGGCGATGGCGTGGTCGGCCAGCCTCTGCAGCAGGGAGACGGGCGTGTCGCGCTCCTCCATGAGCACGTGGCCCAGCAGGTGCGCCACGGCCAGCGACCGAAGCGACCGGATCGTGTCCGAGAAGAGCGAGTGCGGCCCGTTGAAGGAGTAGATGAAGCCGCCCACGTCCCGCGTCTCGGTCCATCGGCGTGCCTGGACCGCGCCGCTGCAGGCCAGCGCCATCTCCAGGAAGTCGCGGAGGTACTCCTCCTCTTTGATGCGCTTCTCGTTCATCAGCCGCCACAGCGCGCCGTAGGTGCTGATGTTGTTGAACCCGTGGTCATGGACGCCCATATGCGTGACGTGTGGCGCCATGAGGCTGCGAATCCGATGCCTGCCCAGATCGAGCATGGCCTCGTCGCCGGTGGCGTCGAACTGCAGGATCATGCTGCCGAAGCAGAAGCCCTGCGTCCACTCGGTCCATCCCCGGCTGGTGTAGCGGCCCTCGCAGGTGAAGACGGGCGCGCCGTCGCCGGGCTGCCGGCGGGCGTCCAGCGCGGCGATCTTCGCGGCGCTCAGCTCCCACATGCGCCGGATGGGCTCGCGCAGGCTGCTCGGGGTCAGGCCCTCGTCGATGCGGATCACTTCCGGTCCCCCTTGGCCGCCGAAAGCGTTTCGATGGCCTGCGCCACGCGGTCGCGATGGGCGTCGAGAGCACGCGGGTCCTCGGTGAAGTGCGTCATGTCCTTGCAGATCGCCTCGGGAATGGCCAGGAGCTTCCGCGCAGCCGCCACCGTGGCCGCGGGGGCCTTGCCCGGGCGCTTCAGCAGATCGGCCAACAGGCGGAACTGCTCCCAATCCTGGATGCCGTCGCCCAGTAGCTCCCACCGCATGGAGACGACGGGCTCCGCCACCACCTCCTCACCGCCGGTCCTGGGGCGGGGCGGGTAGAAGAAGCGCCCGTCGCCGTTCCCCCAGACGCCGGTAGGCGCGGCCACGTAGCTCATCGCGTCGGCCCAGGGGTCCTGCGGCTTGTCAGGCGACTGCTGCCAGCTGTTCCAGTAGGTGGTCTCCCAGATCAGGATGCCCTGCACACGGTACTTCCAGGTCTGCCAGAGCCACATGCGCATCTCGATGCCGGGATGATCGATGAAGAGCGTGCAGTATGGCTCTTTCGGCCCGGTGCAGACGTACCACCAGACCTCGTCGCCGGCGGCCTGGCGCTTCGCGGCAGCTTGTGGAGTGTAGGCCGGCGTGATGGGGCACCAGAGCTGCACATGGCCGGTCAGCTCGGGCTGAAACTCCTCGGTGAGCATGCGCTTGAGCCGCGGCGTGTACTTGCGGAGGCGCTCCATGCCGTTCGTGACGAAGGGGTAGTCGTTGACCTCCGGTTCGTCATACCAGTAGACGTAGGCCTTCTCCAGCCAGCCGTGGGCCGCCAGATGATCCTCGAACTGCTTGCCGAAGTCGGTCATCAGGGCGTCGTACTCCGGTGAGCCCGCGGCGTAGCCCAGGAACGAGCCGGGGTCGTAGGCGGGGTACCGTCCGTTGCCGAGGCCCGGAACCGAAACCGTGAAGGCATTGAACCCGAGGCCGTCCAGATAGCGCGACGCCGCCTTGTCGAACTCGGTGAAGTCGATCTCCACCTTTGGCGACGCCGAGGCCTCGAAGCCGCCGTCGGCCACCATCTCCTCGCCGGTGTCGATGCATGTGAGGCGCACATCGTCGAAGCAGGCCGAGCCGGTCTGCGCTCCGCTCTCGGTCCAGACGGTGGGCCGCACCACGAGGCTGAGGAAGCGCGTTGCGGGCGTGATGCTGGGCGTTATGTCGACCGCTCCCGGGGCCCAGCCGACGCTGCCCTGCACGGTTAGGTCCATGTTGCGGCCGGGCATCCACGTACGCGAGCTGTCGTGCTGGCCGAGGGTGACCTGCGCCTGCCTGCCCGCATCGCCCGTCTTGCACTGCCACGTGATTCGGTAGCGTCGGCCCGGCGCGACGGGGATCAGGTCCACGTAGCGGGCGTCAGCCACGGAGGCGGCGGAGGTGTCGGTGATCTCCAGGTAACGATTCCCCTGCGGCGCCGATCCGTCGCGCCGGATGCCGCCCGTCCACTGCGTGCCCGCGAGCTTCACGTTGAAGGGGGCCAGCGCCATGGGGTTGTACGGTGCGATGCGCCGCTTGGCGAAGGCCTCCATGTAGAGCTGCCACTGCTTGTCTATGGCCTCGCCGGAGCGGATATTGTGGTAGCGCCGGATGTTGCCGGGATCGATACCGAAGCCCGAGCGAAGGGCGGTCCGCGCCGGCAGGGCAAAGCCCCAGACGTGCAGCCGGAGCGGCACGACCTGCTTGAAGCCGGGCGCGGTCAGTGTCATCTGGCCCGTGTAGTCGCCGGGTCGGGCGCCTTGTGGCGTTTCGATCGTGAGCCAGAGCGCGTTGTTTATGCCCGGCTTCGGCCGCCACGCTCCGCCCTCCAGCGGGGCCAGCGGATCGGGCCAGAGCCCGGGTTGCCCCACGGCGTCGGTGACCTGCGTCACGCGGACGTATGCGACTTCGCGGACGCTGAGCCGGTCCTGCGCGATGGTCCCACCGCCTGCCCGGCGTAACGGACCCAGCGATACGGTGACCGCGCCCAGGTCGCGGCCGGGGCGCAGCACGATCTGCGCGTGACGCCTCTCGCCGCCCGCGGCCCGGAGCGTGACGGCCGGCGTGGTCGTTGCGGCGCCGGGCGCCGGTCGCTGCGGCGGCACCTTGAAGCCCGCCTCGCACCACCAGAGCGCCCCGGCAGGCCCATTGGAGAGGAGCGAGCCGTAGTCCGTGCGCTCGTACGAGGCGATGGCGCCGTCGACGGCTGTGGCCCAGCCATGTGATCCGCCGGGCCGCCGCGCCGTGAGCAGCACCCGGTACCGTCCTGCCCCGGGAGCCTTGAAGGGCAACGACACGATGGCCGTCTGGCCAGGAGCCAGTCTCGTCAGTTGCGTGGCGCCTGCCGAGGAGCGGCCGTCGCTTAGGCTGGTGATCGAGGCATGCGCCGTGACCGTCGTGGCGGCGCGGCTCCGGTTCGTCAGGGCCACCCGTGCGCCCGCCGGGTTGGACGGGCCGCCCTCGCTGATCGAAACGATCATCGCCTCCAGCGTCGGGTCGAGGCTCTCCGGCGCGGCGTAGCGGGTCCAGCCCTGCATCTCGGCGATCGGCGTCTCCAGTTGGGCCGTCAGGTCGTATAGGTCAACCTGGAGGTCGCCGGGACCCGAGTTGCCCGCCGCCGACCAGGTACCGACGGACTGCAAGCGAACGCGTAGCTCGGACGCCGGGAAGAGCGAGGCGGGCAACTCGAGCGTGGCCGGCTTCTGCCCTTCGATGAGGCCGGCAGGTTGCCAGGGCCCGCCGTCGGCGGAGGCCTCCACTGCCAGAGCGCCGCCGACGTAGTAGTTCACGTTCACCTTGACGGCGCCGCCCCTGAACCGTGAGCCGGTCACGGAGTGGCGGTACGTGACCTGGCTGCCCGAGCCGAAGCACCACCGGTTGCTGTTGAAGGGCGCCGTATGCGTCTCAAGGCACCGCGAGCTGTTCGAGGCCGGTCCCGACAACGGCGCGCTGAAGCGGTAGGCGGAGCCGATGATGGCCTCGCCCTCACCCAGCGTGAGTCGCCCACGGGTGTTGTAAAGCGGCTCCACGGCGCAGAGGCGCACGTTGCGGAAGAGGATCGATCCCTTGAGGTGCCACTGGCCCAGCCGGGCGAAGGCCCGCGAGACATCGGCGGGCGTCGTGAAGACGAAGCTGTAGTCCTGCCAGGGTTGCCCCACGCCGTAGTCGCGGTTGCAGACGTCGAGGCCCGATACCAGCGTGTTGGGACTCGATCCGGGCGTGGCGCAGGCTGTGAAGTCGATGCGGTACGGGGCGCCGGGCTTCAGCCATGGGATCGTGCGCGTCCATGCCGACTGGTCGTCGCCATTGCCGGTAACCGCCAGCGCGCGCTTGCCGTTGCGGTCGGCCTTGCGCCATTCGCCGTTCCCGGCGAGGGTCCAGCCGGTCGGCGAGGTCCGGGCTCCGGTGGCGAAGCTCTCGCGGAGCATCTGCGCCGCGGCTGTGCCGGCGGTTGGGAGCAGGGCCAGGGCGGCCAGGATGCATCGTCGGTTCATGGGTGTCTCCGATCGGTACCGATTCTCAGGCGGGCGCCGGCAGGCGGGTCAGCAGGTCCCGCAACGGCTGCTCCAGCTTCTGCTGTTCCACAAGGAACGCATCGTGGCCGTAGTCGCTGTCCATCTCCCAGTAGGTCGAGTCCACGCCGAGACGCCGCAGCGCTTCGTCCATCTCCACAATGTGGTGCGGGTAGAAGAGGATATCGGAACTGATGCCGATGAGCAACATGACGGCCTGGAGGCGCTGGTAGGCGGCCTCCAGCGAGGAGTAGCCGCGGCTCAGGTCGTGCAGGTCGATGGCGCGCGAGACGACCACGTAGGTGTTGGCGTCGAAGCGGCGGATCAGCTTCTCGCCCTCCTCGTGCAGGTAGCGCTCCACATCAAAGCGGATGTGCAGGTCGTGCTCGGCCGCGCTCTCCTCGCGGGCCGACTTCCTGCCGAACATGCGCTGCATGATGGGATCGGAGAGATAGGTGATGGTGCCGATCATCCGGGCCAACGCCAGGCCGTCGCGCGGGGGCTCGCCGCCGTAGTACCTGCCGCCCTGCCAGTTCGGATCGAGGCGGATCGCCCGGCGCATGCACTCGTTGAAGGCGATTGCCTGCGCCGAGTTCCGCGCCGACGAGGCCACGGGGCAGCACGCATCGACCATCTCGGGGTAGGTGACGGCCCACTCCAGAGCCTGCATGCCGCCCATGCTGCCTCCGGCGACCAGGTGGAGGCGGCGCACGCCCAGGGCGTCGATGAGCGGCCGCTGAGCCCGCACCATGTCCCGGATGGTCAGGGTGGGGAAGGTGTCCGCGTAGGGGCTGTTGGTGCGAGGGTTGATGCTCTGCGGGCCTGTGGCGCCCCGGCAACCGCCCAGGGCGTTGGGCGCAATCACGAAGTAGCGGTCCGTGTCGAGAGCCTTGCCCGGGCCGATGAGGAGTTCCCAGTAGCCCGCGTAGGGGCTGTCCATACGGTACCTGCCCGCGGCGTGGGAGCTGCCGGTGATGCCGTGCTCGATCAGGATCGCGTTGGTGCCCGAGGCGTTCAGTGTGCCGTAGGTCTCGTAGCACTGGGTAACCTCAGGAAGGAGGCCGCCTCCCTCCAGCCGGAAGGGCTCCTGCGGCGACGCGAACGTGAAGAACTGCCGATCAACCAGACCCACAGACCCCGCATCGCTGACGGCCAGCATCGATTCCGCCATGTGCCTGCTCGCTCTCCTTCTCGCTCGGCCCTCGCGGGGCGACCTTGGGATTATAGCCGTGGGCTTCTTGGGAGGTCAAATGAGAGCCGTGTGTACGCGCCGACCCACACAACCGGCTCGGCGTGCGGTACCTTGTGTCGGCAGGGCACGACAGATCGGGAGGGACCCATGGACAGCACGGCAAGGATTGGCCTCTTCGGCATTGGACTGGACGCTTACTGGCCCCAGTTCGGCGGCCTCAAGGAGCGGCTTGAGGGCTACCTCTCGGAGGTCGAGACCGGACTGCGGCGGCCCGGCGTGGAGGTCGTCAACGTCGGACTGGTCGATAACTACGCAGCCGCGCACGATGCGGGCCGGCGCCTGCGCCGCGCCGACGTGGACCTCATCGTCCTGCACGTCACCACCTATGCACTCTCGTCCACCGTGCTGCCCGTGGTGCGCCGCGCCGGGGTGCCCGTGCTGGTCTTGAACCTCGCGCCCGAGCCGAGCATCGACTATGCGGCGCTGAACGCCATGGGCGACCGTGCGGCCATGACCGGCGAGTGGCTGGCCCACTGCACCGCCTGCCCGATCCCGGAGATCGCCAACGTCTTCCGCCGATGCGGCATCGCGTTCCACCAGGTCACCGGAACCCTCCGCGACGATCCGCACGCCTGGAATGAGATAGATGCCTGGATCGACGCCGCCCGCGCCGCCTCCGTCATGCGGGGCAACACGCTGGGCGTCATGGGCCACTACTACGGCGGGATGCTGGACATCTACAGCGACCTCACGCTGCAGGCGGCCGTCTTCGGCGGGCACATTGAGATGGTAGAGGTCGATGAACTGGCCGCCCTGCGCCGCGACGTGACCGCCGGCGAGATCGCCGACCGCATCGCGCACTTCCGCGAGGCATTCGACGTGCAGCCCGATTGCGCCGAGGACGACCTCTCCGCGGCAGCCCGAACCTCCGTGGCGCTGGACCGACTCGTTGAGGCGCACGGACTGGGTTCGCTGGCCTACTACCATATGGGCGCCGGCGTGCCCGAGAACGAGGAGGCCATCGCCTCCATCATCCTCGGCAACTCGCTCCTGACGGCTCGGGGCATCCCCGTCGCGGGCGAGTACGAGGTGAAGAACGCCCAGGCCATGAAGATCATGGACGCCCTGGGCGCCGGCGGGTCGTTCACGGAGTACTACGCGATGGACTACCGTGACGACGTGGTGCTGATGGGCCACGACGGCCCGGGCCACCTCGCCATCGCCGAGGGCAAGACCAAGGTGCGGCCGCTGGGCGTCTACCACGGCAAGGTGGGGCGCGGCCTCTCCGTGGAGATGTCCGTGAAGCACGGGCCGGTGACGCTGCTCTCCGTGGCCGAGGGCGGCCGCGCGGGCCTCAAGCTGGTGGTCGCCCACGGCGAGTCGGTACCCGGGCCCATCATGGAGATCGGCAACACGAACAGCCGCTACCGGTTCAGCCTGGGAGCGCGCGGCTTCGTCGAGGCCTGGAACAACGCCGGGCCGGCCCACCACTGCGCCGTGGGGATCGGCCACGTGGGTGACCGCCTGGCCAAGCTGGGCAGCCTTCTGGGAATCGAGGTGGAGCAAGTATGTTGAGCGAGACCATTGGCTTCCGCCGCGCCCGCCTGGCTCTCGCGGCCGCGCTCTGCCTCGGGCTGGCTGCCGCGCAAGTCCGCGCGGCGCCGCCGCGTATTCCGACGCTACTCCTCTCGGGGAGCAACAACCACGACTGGCGCACCACCACGCCGCGCCTGAAGGCCATTCTGGAGGCTACGGGACGGTTCACCGTGACGGTCACGGAGCGGCCCGGTGAACTCACGGCGGCCGCCCTTGCGCCGTACCGCCTCGTGGTCAGCAACTGGAACACCTTCGGAATGGGCGACGCGCAGTGGCCGGAAGCCGCCCGCCGCGCCATCTCCGGCTTCGTGCCCGGCGGCAAGGGCTGGCTCACGATCCACGCCGGAGGCAGCTCGTTCTACGACTGGCCCGACTACCAGCGCTTGGCCGGGCCGAGCTGGACCAACGGCGTCACCTCGCACGGCGCCATGCACCGGTTCGTGGTGCAGATGTCGGATGCCGGCCATCCCATCACACACGGACTGCGGCTCTTCATCACGCGGGATGAGCTCTGGAACCGTCCCGGCGTGCAGCCCGGCGCCCAGGTGCTGGCTACCGCCTACTCCGAGTCTGCCGGCGGCGGCGCCGGGCGCGATGAGCCCGTCCTCACCGCGTTGCAGGTCGGCCGTGGCAGGACCTGCGGCCTCACCCTTGGCCACGATGTGGACGCCATGGCGACGCCGGGCTTCGGCCTGCTGCTGGCCCGCGCCGCCGAGTGGGCCGCCACGGGCGCCGTGACGCAGCCGATCCCGCGCACGCCGCTCGGCTCCGCCGAAGCCGACTGGGCCGCCGCGGCCCTTCGGACCTGGCGATCAGGCGACCCAAACGGCATCGTCTGGGCCCTGGAGCATGACGCTGGCCAGTGCGCCGGGACGCCGGGCGTCCAGGCCGCCGCCAAGCGCCTGCTCACCGTGGCCTCTGACGCCGCCGCCACGCTGGACGGACGACGCCAGGCCCTGCGACTTCTCACTCAGTTGGCCGGTCCCGGCGATGTGCCTGCTCTGGCCGCGCTGGCGAAGGAGCCCGCCCTCACCGCCGATGTAGCCGCGCTTCTTACATCCGTGCCGGGCAAGGAGGCGGCGGCTCTGCGGGCGGCGCTACCCATATCGCCGCCTGTGCGGGTGGGGAGCAGCTCTGGTCAGATCGCCCGCGCCGCCGCGGAACTCGACGCCGCATCGGCGGTCGCTCGTCCGGCCCTGCTTCGGCGCGGCCTTCGCGGCCCCGACGCGGCCCGCCTCCGCGCGGCCGTCGCTTACCTGGCTGTTGCGCCGACCGACGTGGTGGCGGGCCTGCTGCCCGCGGCAGCTGCCATGGCGCCGACCGGGACCATCGCCCTGCTCGACGCCGCGTCGTCGAGGTCGCTTCCCACGCCGCCTGCCGTTCTCGCCGGGGTCCTGACGTCGGCCAGGCCCGGTATGGCCGCGGCCGCGGTCCGAGCCGCCGCCTGCGCTCCGGGGGCTGGGGTGGCTCGGCTCCTTCTGGACACCGCCAAGCGACGTCCGGATCTCGCGCCGGCCATCCGCGTGTCGCTGTCGGCGGCGCCATCGCCGGGGATCGATGATGCGCTGGTCGCCCTGGCGCCGAGCTACTCGGGCCTGGCGGCGACGATCGCCTACGAGGCGCTGGCTGAGAGGTGCGGCGCGGCACAGGTCGCCAAACTGATGGCCCTCGCCGAGCGGGAGCCTGGTTCGCGCCGCGCCCTGCTGCCGTGGCTGGCCGACCGTGGCGGAGCGGTCGAGCTGGAACGCCTGCTGCACCTGCACGGCAAGGTTCCGGCCGGAGAGCGCGGTCCGGTCACCGATGCCCTGACGCGCATGGCGGGTCGACTGCGTTGCACCGAGCCGGTTCTTCGAGCCGTGCGCCGAGCGCAGGGCGGCGTGCGCGTCGAGTTGCTGACCGTCCTTGGCGCCTGCGAAGGGCGAGCCGCCCTGGCCGAGCTCACTCAGGCTGCGTCGTCGGCCGACCCGGACACGCGCGCCTCCGCCGTCGCGGCGCTGGGCGCCTGGACGACCGCGGACGCCGCTCCAGCGTTACTGGAATCTGCTCGAAGCGCAGTAACGGCCCGTGACCGCACGCTGGCGTTGCGCGGCCTCGCCCGCGTTGCGCCGCAGGCGGGTCAGGCCCATGCGTCGAGCGTTGCGCCGACCGTGGTTTCTGCACTGGCGCTGGCGGATCGGGCCGACACGCTGAACCTGCTGCTCACTGCCTTGGCGTCGCTGCCGTCGTTGGAGACGTTGAAGGCCGTGGAGCCCTACCTGGCCTCGCCGGAGACGACCGCCGCCGCCGTGGCCGCCCAGATCATCTCGGTGGAGGCGCTTGCCGGAGTGGCTCCCCCCGAGGCACGCGAGATGGCGGTCCGCCTGGCCGCGTCGTCCGATCCAGCCCTCCGGTCCCGTGCAGCCGAGGCGCTGGTCCGCATGGACCTGGGCCCGAACGTCGCCCTGGGCGCCCGTGCCGAGACGACCACCTCGAACGCGCCGGATGGCCAGGGCGGCGGCGCGGCGAGCGCCATTGACGGCAGTCGAGCCACCTACTGGGACGAGACCGATGACCACGGCCCATACGGTATCCGGGTCATTCTGCCGGCTCCGCGCACCGTTGGCCTGCTTCGCCTGGTCGCATGGGCGCACCATGACTATTCGCCGCGCGACTTCGAGGTCGTCCTCGACGGCGCGACCGTACGGACCATGCGCGATGCCCAGTACGACGGCGATGTCCTGCTCATCAGGCTGGAGCCGACCCGATGTACCAGTGTGGAGCTTCGCATCTCGGGATGGTACGGAAAGAGCCCCGCCATCCGCGAACTGGAGATCTACGAGCGCACCAGGAGGGAGCCATGAGCCCCACGCCCGTCACTCGCCGCGAGTTGGCCCTATCCGCTGCCCGTGCCACGGCGGCCTTGGCCTTCCCGGCGATCGTGCCCGCCTCCGTACTAGGGGCACGGGCCCCGAGCAAGCGAGTTGCCTTGGCGCATGTCGGCGTCGGAGGACGGGGAGGCGGCCTGTTGGATGGCTTCCGCGGCCTGCCGGAGTGCCGCGTGGTTGCTGTGAGCGACTGTTACCGCTCCCGCCGCGAGGGCCACGCCCGCGCCACCGATGCGGCGTACGGCGCCGCGGGCTGCAAGGCCTATGCCGACTTCCGCGACCTGTGCGCCGACCCGGCCATCGATGCCGTGGTTGTGGCCACGCCCGACCACTGGCACGTCCCAGCCGCACTGGAGGCGATCCGCCACGGCAAGCATATCTACGTGGAGAAGCCGCTGGGCGTCAGCATCGAGCAGGATCTGGTCCTGCGGGACGCCGTCCGGCGCTACGGCGTGGTATTCCAGTACGGCACCCAACAGCGCTCCATGCCGCACATGCGATGGGCTTGCGAGATGGTCCGCGGCGGCAGGCTGGGCAAGTTGCGCGCCGTGGAGATCACCTGTCCCGCCAACGTCCAGGGCGGCTCCACCACGCCCGCTACGCCGCCTGCCGACCTGGATTACGAGATGTACCTCGGTCCCGCGCCGGCGACGCCCTACACGATCGACCGCTGCACCAGCCTGGGCTCATACCATATCTTCGATTTCGCCGTCGGGTTCATCGGCGGCTGGGGCGCGCATCCGCTGGACATCATGCTCTGGGGTCTGGGCGACGGTCCCGATGCGGTGCCGGTGGAGTACACCGGCTCCGCGACCTGGCCCACCTCCGGCCTGTTCGACACGCCGCTCACGTGGGACGTGCGGGGCAGGTTCGCCGACGGCAAGCGCTTCCGGTTCACGGCTCCCGGGTCCGACATGACGGTCTTTATCGGCGACCGCGGTCGCATCGAGGTCGGCCGCGGCGGCTTCGGCCGCATCGAGCCGGCGTCCCTTCGAAACGAGAAGCCGAGGCCCGGCGAACCGCGCCTGACGGTCAGCGACAACCACGGCTCCAACTTCCTTGAGGCCATCCGCAGCGGAACTCCCGCGGTGACGTCGGCCGATTCCGCCTGCTGGTCCGACCTGGTGAGCCACCTGTCGGACATTTCGTTGCGGACGGGCCGTACCATAAGGTGGGACCCATCGAAGGCCGCCATCGTCGGCGATCCCGCCGCGGCCCGGCTACAGCATCGGCCGATGCGGGCGCCGTGGCGCCTGAAGTGATACTCCGCAGTTCCATCAGCGACCGTATCCCTTATCATCATAGGAAGCAATCCTTGCGGACAGGAGCATAGCACCCTTGTTGACCCGGCGTTTCGGCAAGACCGGCTTGCAGACCACAGTGTTGACCCTCGGCGCCATGCGCATTCCTCCCTTGCATGGCGAGAGTCCCGAGGCGACGCAGGAGCGCACCAACGCCACGCTTCGCCACGCGCTTGACCTGGGCATCAATCACATCGAGACCGCCCGCGGCTACGGTCCCAGCGAGGAGCAGATCGGCCGCGCCATCGAACAAGGCGCGGTTCGGCGCGACGAGTTTATCCTCACGACGAAGATCGGCCCCACCGAGACGGCGGCGGAGTTCCTGGCGCTCGTCCGTGAGTCCTTGTCGAGGCTACAGGTCGAGTTCATCGACAACCTCGACCTGCACGGGCTGAACACGGACGAGATCGTGGCCGCGTCGCTGAAGCCCGGCGGGCCGGTTGACGGCGCCCGCGAGGCCGTCCGCCTGGGCCTGGTGGGCCACGTCGGCTTCTCAACGCACGGGCCGCTGGAGACGATCCTGGCCGCTGTGCGGTCGGATGCCTTCGAGTCGGTCAATCTGCACTACTACTACATGAACCAGTACAACCGTCCGGCCGTGATGGAGGCAGCCGCCCGCGACATGGGCGTATTCATCATCTCGCCGGCGGACAAGGGCGGCAGGCTCTTCGAACCGCCGGCGCGGCTGGCGGAGCTGTGCAGCCCGCTCACGCCGTTGGCGCTGAACCAGCGCTGGCTCCTGTCGCAGCCGGAGGTTCACACCCTCTCACTGGGTATGGCCTCTCCCGCCGAGTTTGAGCCGCACCTGCACGGCCTCTCCGGCGAACCGCTCTCGGACGCAGAGGCCGTGGCAGTGGCGCGCCTGGATGCTGCCGCACAGGAGCTGTCTCCGAATTGGTGCAGTTTCTGCCATCAGTGCCTGCCATGCCCGGAAGGTGTCCACATTCCGGAGGTGCTGCGCCTGCGGAACATGGCTGCGGCCTATGGCATGGCCGACTTCGGGCGCTACCGCTACGGCATGTTCGAGCGGCGCGATCCCGAAACCGGTGGCCGCACGGGCGGGGCGGGGCACTGGTTCCCCGGCGTTCAGGGCGACTTCTGCACGGATTGCGGCGAGTGTGTGCCGCGCTGCCCGCTGCATCTGCCGGTGTCGGAGTTGGTTAAGCAAACCCACAGCGCGCTCGTCGGTGAGGCGGGTAGGCGCCTGTGGGGCTAGGTTTGGCAACAAGGAGGTGCCGAGATGGCATTTGAGATCACGCTGTCCTTCGTACGAGAACACGATCTGGCGCTGTATGAGGAGAGGATCGTGCCGCGCCTGAGGGGCGTTGCCTCTCGTCTGGGCGAGGTCGAGGGCGACCCGATGCACCGCTTGAGCGTCAAGGTGACATCGCCCAGCGCCGCCAAGGACGTGGTGTCGCTCACGCACGGCTTCCTGGCCCACGCCAAGAACGTGCGAGTGGACCTGAGCTGGCCCATCGCGGGGGGCGGCACGGCGAGCGGGCAGCTGGACGCAAGCACGGGAGCCACGGGCATCAGCCCGCGCGAGGCCGACCTGCTGGCGATTCGTGTGGCCGGAGGGGCCAAACTGGCGCTTCAGGAGGCTTCGGAGTAGTCGTCGCGCCGCCGTCCGCGCCGCTACGGCTCGTCAGCCGGCGGTGGCTCGGGCGGCGGCGATGGCGTCGGTCAGGCTGGCGAACTCGCGGACGCTGAGCGTCTCGCCCCGCCGCATCAGGTCGATGCCCGCCGCTTCGGCCGCTTCGGCCAGCGCCTCCCGAGAGGGGAGCAGGCCGGCGTTGTTCAGGGCGTTTCGGAGGTTCTTGCGCCGCTGCCCGAACGCGCTGCGCACCACAGCCTCCATCAGGACCGCGTCACAGACGGTCTCGGTGCCGCCTGCCACCATGTCGAGCCGCACAATGGCGCTCTCCACGTCCGGCGCCGGAATGAAGAGCCGCCTGGAAACCGCGCCGCAGAGGGTCACGCGGGCGTGGAACTGGCAGAACACGCTGAACGATCCATAAGCCTCGGCTCCGGCCGCCGCAGCCATGCGGTCCGCCACTTCCTTCTGAACCAGCAGCGTGACGGAGCGGATGCGCGCCTTGTGCTCGATGAGGCGCTCCACGATGGGGGCCGTGATGTTGTAGGGGATGTTGGCCACGACCACGCCCGGCTCGGAGCCGAATGCGTCCGATAGGAGCGCCTCCATGGGCACGCGGAGGAAGTCGGCGTGGACCACCGTGATATTCTCGCGACCGGTTACCACCTTCTGGAGCGCGGGAAGGAGTTCGGCGTCAATCTCGACTGCGGTGACATGGCGCGCCCGATCAGCCAGGCGAAGGGTCAGCGCCCCGAGTCCGGGTCCGATCTCCAGCGCGCCGTCGGCGGGGGCGATGCCCGCGGCATCGGCGATGCGGGCCAGAACATTCCCGTCGCACAGGAAGTTCTGGCCGAATCGCTTCTTGGGAACTACTCCGACTTGCCGAAGCAGGGAGGCCGCCATGTTGGGCGAGGCGGGGTCGATGCCGTGCCCCGTGGCGGCTCCGTCTGCGGACAAGCTAGTCCAGGACGTGCACCACGACATGCCTGCGGCCCACGCGACGGGCGCCGTTCAGGCTGTCCTGGCCCAGGTCGATCCTGAGGCCCCGTATGGCGCTGCCCGTATCTCCGGCCACGGCATAGCCGTACCCCTCGATGTAGAGGCGCGTGCCCATGGGGATGATCCTCGGGTCCACTGCCACCATGCTGAAGCCCGCGGGGAGCCCCGACGAGCCCCGGCTGCCGATGCCGGGCCCGCCGTGGGCGCTGTAGCCCGTGGCGGTCATCTGGTAGGCCCTGCGGCCACCGATCCCGCCTCGGGAGGCGAGCCGGCCGCGGAGGGCGTAGGTGGGTCGCGAGCCCTCCTTGATCACCTCGGCAACGGGTTTGCGGAGGATGACCCGGGAGACCTCATCGCGGATCGGGGCGGCATCGCCCTCGGTCACGACGCTGTATGTCACCTTGGCGAGGCCGGGCTTGCCGGTCTGTACGGTCTTGCTCGAGCCGGCGCCGAGGCTGGGGTCTTGCTTCTTGACGCTAATGTACGGGATGGTTTCGGTCTTCGTCTCGGTGGCGGACCTGGCGCTTGAGCGCGGGTCGGACCGGAACGCGAAGGCCCGGGGAGAAGCCGCGACCAGCGCGGCCGCGAGACCGGCGGCAGCCCAGCAGAACGCAGGCCATCCGGCGGCACGTATGGAAGTTGGTTTGGACACCGTTCGTTCCTCCTGGGTGTCAGAAGGGACGGGCCGGTCATCCTATTCAAGACAGGACAACGCCCATCCATCCCGGTCCTGCAGCGATCACAGCAGGTAGAGGACACTGGACCGGGACGTATGCGACACGCTCGGCGACTTCATCGGCGCCTGCGGACAGTTAGGATAGCACACAACAGCATGCACTCGGCAACAGAAACATCGGGCGCCTCGCCCGACCAGAGCTATAGACGGTCGGTTCCCGCGATCCGAAACCGCCGGATGGCCGCAGTCGGGATCGCGCTCTCCGCGGCGGCGTCGGTCGCGTTCGGACAGGTCGCGCCGCCTGTCGCGGGCGGTCCGACAGCACCGCCGGCGCCGGCTTCGCCGCTACCGTCCACGGTGACATACGTGCTGAAGGGCGGCGCCGTCGTCATCAAGGCCGGAGGCGCCATCGGAACCGGCCAGGAGGCCGTGTTCGATCTGAGCCTCGTGAAGTGCGTCGTGGCGTCGGACGCGGGGCTGTCGGAACCCCCGGCAGCCAATCCGCAGGTAGCGGTGGGCACCGCCGTTGGGCCTCTTACCGGCCGCACTTTCGCGCTGAGGCTGGTTCGGATCGGCACCGCGGCTTTCACGGATGTACCCGCCATCAGCGCGGATATGGCGCAGCACTTGAGCCCTGCCGGGGCGGCGGACCTGCCTCGGGTCTGGATCGGTCTGGGCGCTCTTGGTTCGCCCATCGTGCGGCTCGATCCTTCCCGGTCCGAGCTGGCGTTCCTACCGGCTGCCGGCATCGTCGGCAAGGTCGAGCGCGTGCCGGTGAAGCAGCTGGCGGGACGGATCGGCCTGGAGGTCACGGCGGGGCCCGCGCCGTCGTGCAGCATGGTGGTGAGCAGCACTTCGTCTGCTACGGTGCTGCCGGCAGGGGTGGTTGCGGCGCTCAAGCTGAAGCCCATTGAGGAACTGGCCGTGGCTGTACCCGGAGCCAGGCCCGGCGTCGCGCGCGTATACGAGGTCCCGGAACTGCGCATCGGTAAGCACAAGTTCACCAAGGTGGCCGCGGTTACGTTCATCCCGCCCCTGCCGGGCCTCCCCGCGGGCGTGGGCGTCATCGGCACGGACCTCCTCCAGCGTGTGAAGTCGACCTGGGTGCTGGCTGAGGGGTACGTCTATATGGAGCGGCTGCCCGATCCCAAGTGAGGCAGCCCGGCGAGCAGGCTTCCGAGGCGCATGATGGCCCGGGCGGGCCAGTCGGCGGCGAGGTCCGGCGGCATCGCCGGGCGGGAAAGCCTCAGGTCGGTCAGAAGCTCCGATGCCGCCAGGTTGCCGCTCCGCGCTGCTCCCTCCATCGTCGAGGGCCAGCCGGTCCGTGTCCAGTCTCCCGCCAGGTAGAGGCTGGTCACGGGCGTTCGCTGGCTCGGCCTAAGCCGCTCCGCGCCGGGCACGACCGAGAAGGTCGCCTTGTGCTCCTTTACCACGCGGTGTCGGCAGTTGCGGGCCGCACGAAGGCCGGGTAGCGCCTGCCGGGCGTCCTCGGCAACCAGCGCGGCGATGTCCGAGCCGGACAGGGCGGCCATGCGGCGGTCGGCGCTGACGGCGGCAGTCAGGTAGGACGCCTCGCCGGGCATCAGGCCGAATGACGGGGGCTTGTGGAAGAGCCACTGGCTCGCGGAGCCGGGCAGGGCCAGCGCGGGCGGGCACTCCACAGGGCGGTCGAACCAGAGGTGAACCCCAACGATGGGCGACCACCGTAGGCCCTCCCATGAAGTCGCCAGGGACCGGCCCGCATCGCCCAGCCCTGCACAGATGCGCGCCGCCTGATCAAATGGTACGGCCAGGACCAACCGGTCGGCCTCGAGGCGCCGGCCGTCGACGGTCTCAGCGATCCAGCCCCCGGTCGTCTCGCGGCGCAGCCGGCGCAGCGTGCAGTTGGTCTTCAGGACGCAGTCGCGTGCGGCGAGGTGGGCCCGGACCGGCTCCGTCAGGAGATCTCCGATTGGCCGGTCGGCGATGCCCAGGCGGAAGGCGGTCCGCGCCGCGAGGAACCCGTCGCGCAGCACCTTGTGGGCGAAGCCGAGCGCAACGTCGTCGACCGTCTCATTGCACGCCGACGCGACCACGGGCCCGATGAAAGCGTCGATAGCCCGCTCAGGCGTCCCATGGCGGCGGAGCCACGGACCCAGCGTCGCGTTGTAGTCATCCGCCATGGCCGGCCACATCAAC
>JAPLCQ010000140.1 GCA_026392115.1 Armatimonadota bacterium
CCCGTTGGGCGTGGCCGCTGTCAACGAGGGCGGACGCGAGAAGGTCTACGTCACCAGCGAGCGCGACGGCTGCGTGGCCGTCGTCGATCCCGCCGCCATGCGCATCGTGAAGACGCTCCGCACCGGGGCCTCGCCCACCCACCTGCTCACGGATCGAGCGGGCCGCCGCCTCTTCGTGGCCAACTCGGGCAGCGACACCGTGAGCGTGGTCGATACCCATACCGACCGCGTGACGAAGACCATCGTCCTGCGGCCCAACGACCTCCGCGGCTTGCCGGGCGCCACTCCGCTGGGTATGGCGCTCTCGCCCGACGAGGGCCGCCTCTTCGTCGCCATGGCCGACATGAACTGCGTCGCCGTGACGGACCCCGTGGAGGCCGAGACGCTGGGCTACATCCCCACGGGCTGGTACCCCTCGGCCGTGCAGTGCGGGGCCGACGGCGCCGTCTTCGTGGCCAATGCCAAGGGGCAGGCGCCGCGCAATCCCAACGGCAAGGCCGCCGGGCCCAACGGCGCGTGGGGGCAGTACATCCTCGGCGTCATAGAAGGATCGGTCAGCCGCATCGCGGTACCCGACGCCGCCGGCCTCCGCTCCGCTACGGAGCAGGTCCTGCGCAACAACCGCATCGCAGAAGCCCGGAAGCCTGCGTTCCGCAACCCCGGCATCAAGCACGTGATCTACGTCATCAAAGAGAACCGGACCTACGACCAGGTCTTCGGAGACGTGGCCAGGGGCAACGGCGACCCTTCGCTCTGCCTCTTCCCGCGCGAGGTGACGCCCAACCACCACGCCCTGGCCGAGCGTTTCGCGCTATTGGACAACTTCTACTGCTGCGCGGAGGTCTCGGCCGACGGCTGGAACTGGTCGACCTCCGGCATGGCCAACGAGTACACGTCGCGCAACTCCACCTACGGATACAGCGGCCGGGGCCGGGGTTACGACTACGAGGGCGACAACGAGGGCGTACCGGTGGACCTGGAGGGCCTGACCGACGTGGCGACGTCCGCGGGCGGCTACCTCTGGGACAACGCCCTGAAGCACGGACTGAGCCTGCGCAACTTCGGCTTCTTCGTGGACCGCGTCACGCTGAAGCCCGCCCGCAAGGGCGCCGCGTCCGAGGAGCGCATGGCCGCCAACAAGCGTGCGCTGCGCCGGGCCACCGATCCCAGCTTCGCCGACTTCGACATGAGCTACGCCGACAGCGACGCATGGGTGACGCTGGGCTGTCCGTCTCCCAAGCAGGCGCTTGCCTTTGGGGCCAACAAGGCGCCCAGCCGCATGAGCCAGTGGCTCGGCGAGTTCCAGCGCATCGTGGCCTCCGGTTCTATGCCGCGGCTCATGCTCATCCGGCTCCCGCGAGACCACACCGCCGGCGCCACCGAGGGGCTCCACTCGCCCCGGGCCATGGTCGCCGATAACGACTACGCCGTCGGGCAGCTGGTCGAGGCGGTCAGCAACAGCCCCTTCTGGAGGGAGACGGCCATCGTCATCCTGGAGGACGACGCGCAGAACGGCAACGACCATGTGGACGCCCATCGCTCGCCGTGCCTGGTGATCAGCCCCTACGTGGAGCGCGGCAAGGTCGACAGCCGCTTCTACAACACCGACAGCGCCCTGCGGACCATCGAGCTTCTGCTGGGCCTGCCGCCCATGTGCCAGTACGACGCCGTCGCAACGCCCTTCCAGTTCCTCGGTCCGAAGCCGGACAACGCGGAGCCCTACGCGGCCATCCTGCCCGCGCGCAAGGTGCTGGCCGAGGTGAACACGGCGAAGACCGCGGGCGCCGCGCAGTCTGCGAAGCTCAACTACCGGGTGGCCGACGCGGCGCCGGACGAGCTGCTGAGCAACATCGTCTGGCACGCCGTCATGGGCGCCCAGACGCCGAGGCCGCCCCTGCGCCGGGGCCTTCGCACCGTGGCGGGCGAGGACTAGGCGGCGATGATGGGGTTCGCGTCCTACCACAACCACTCCGTCTGGAGCGACGGCGGCGACACGCTGGAGGCCATGTTGGCGGCCTGCGCCGCGGCGGGCCTCGACGAGGCGGGCCTGTCGGACCATTACGGCTTCTATCCCGGCCCGCCCCAGGACTGGTCCATGCGGCGCGACCGCTTGCCGGACTACCTCGCCACGCTCGGCTCGCTGCGGGGCTCCTACGGCCCGTTGCAGGTGCGGGTCGGGCTGGAGGTCGACTACTTCCCGGAGACGTTCGAGGAGACCCGCGAGGCCCTGTCGGGGGTGGAGGCGGACTACCTCATCGGCTCGGTTCACTTCGTGGGGGACTTCCCGGTGGACGCCGCTTCGAGCTGGTGGGAGGCGCTCAGCCGGGAGCGCATCGACGAGGTCTGGCGCACCTACTTCGCGCTGATCCGCGCCATGGCCGCCACGCGCTTCTTCGACTTCGTGGGCCACCTCGACCTGCCCAAGAAGTACGGCTATCGGCCTGACGCGGACATGTCAGGCGAGATCATGGCCACGCTCGATGCCCTCTCCGCTGCGGGCATGGCCATGGAGATCAACACCGCGGGCCGGCACCTGCCCGCCGGCGAGGTCTACCCGGACCCCTGGATTCTGGCGGAGGCCAGGCGTCGGGAGGTACCGATCCTGATCAACGCCGACGCGCACCGCGCCGCCCATGTCACCCGCTCGTTTGATATTGCGGCGGGTCTCGCCCACGCCGCGGGCTACACGCATCTGGCCCGCTACCGCCGGCGCGAGCGGACCGCAGTTCCGCTGCCCTGATCCCCGCAAGACGGCGCCGCAACGCAAGACGGGCCCCGGAGCGCCACTGCGCCGGGGCCCGCCTCATCGCTGCTCCAGTCGGACGGCCTCTACGGCAACGTCACTGAGACCAGAGTGCGCGACTTGTCGCGCGCAATCACCATGGCCACCGAGTCGCCCTTCTTGGCGCCGGAGAGTGCGGCCTTCAGATCGGCGTCCGCCTTCAGTTCGCGACCGCCCGCCTTGACGATCACGTCCCCCACCTGGATGCCCGCCTCGTCGGCGGGACCGCCGGGCTGTACCTCGAGCACCACCAGGCCGGTGACGCCCGGGGCGATCTTGTACTGCTGCCGAGACCCGGCGCTGACCGGCTCGGCGCGGATGCCGATCTTGCCGCCGGTGCCGGGTTCGGGAGTGTTGTCCTGCGCGTCGGCGGTCACGTCGGGCGGCGTCTTCAGGGTCGCGGTCACCTTCTGCTGCTTGCCGTCGCGGAAGAGCGTGATGCTCACCTTGGCGCCGGGCGGCGTGGATGCGACCATCTGCCGCAGGTCCACGTCGTCGCGGACCTCATGCCCGTCGTACTGCAGCACCACGTCGCCGGGAGCGATGCCCGCCTCGGAGGCCGGAGTGCCCTCGGAGACGCCCTCGATGATGGCGCCGGCGGCGCCCGGCACCTTGTAGCTGCTCCGCTCACGCGGGGTCAAGGCGCGGGGAACCAGACCCAGGAAGCCGCGGGTCACCTTGCCCTTGGTGATGAGTTGCTCCATGATCCCCTTGGCCGTGTTGGCCGGGATGGCGAAGCCGATGCCCACGCTGCCGCCGGTGGGCGAGTTGATGGCCGTGTTCACCCCGATCACCCGGCCGCGGATGTCCACCAGCGGACCGCCGGAGTTGCCGGGGTTGATCGCGGCGTCGGTCTGCAGCAGGCTCGGGTAGAAGCGGCCCTCCAGACCCTCGCTGATGGCCTTCTGGCGACCGCGGGCGCTGATGATGCCCACGGTCATCGTGTCGTCCAGAGTGAACGGAGCGCCGAACGCCACCGCCCACTGGCCCACCTTCACCTTGTCCGAATCAGCGAACTCCAAGGCCGGCAGACCCGCCGCACTGATCTTCACCAGTGCCAGGTCGCTCCGGAAGTCGCGGCGGACGGCGCCCTCGAACTCGCGGCCGTCGGAGAGCCTCACGGTCACCTTGTCGGCGCCACCGACCACGTGGTCGTTGGTTAGGATCCAGCCGTCCGAACGAACCACCAGGCCGCTTCCCGACCCCTGCTGGCGCAGGACCGGCGGCATGGTGCGGCGGCTACCGGGATCCGGGGCCTGCATGTCGTCGGGGCCGAAGAAGTCGAAGCCCTGCGGCAGCTCCATCCGCTGCGGGGCCTTCACGGCCTTCTTGACCTCGATGGAGACGATGGCGGGCTGCACCTGCTCGGCGATGGCCGTGAAGCCGCTCTCCAGCGAAGCAAGGCCCGCAACCTTGGCCGCGGGTACGTCCACCGTCTTCTGTGAGCCCTGGGCGCCGGCGGCGATGCCCGTCCGGGCGATGACAAGCGCGCCCAGGGCCATGCCAAAGAGAAGCGCCAGGGCGAGCATCGCCACTCGTGCGCGAAATCCTGTGATAGTGCCTTCCGACATCTGTTACCACCTCCACTTGCCCATTCGGTCGGCCCTTGCGGGTCCAACCGGTCTCGGTCCATTGTACGCCGACGCCGGAGACGCGGGTTCCCGGGTCTCCGGCGTCGACGCCCTGCGTGGTTCCTATCGGTCCGGGCTCACCAGACGATGAAGCGCCGCGGATCCGTATGCAAGAAGACGGATCACGCGGCGCTGCGGTGTCAGGCGGAGGCGAATGGGCTACGGGCTCAGCGGGCGGCGGCGTCCCTCGCCACGTCGGAGGCGGCCTTGAGCAGCGTCGCCGCCGTCCAGGCCGATCGCGACGGCGGCGTGACCGACGCGCCGGGGCAGGCCACGATGAACGTGAGTTCGCGTGAGCCCCTGGCCGGGACCGTCAGTGTGAACTCGGCCTTGCCCGAGCCGTAGATCGCCTGGTCGCCGGGCCCGCCCACGTCCACGAAACGCATGGCCGTCTTGTTCATGGCGCCGCTGATGAGAGCGGGCGAATCGGTCGGCGCGCCCGCCGGCAGCAACCAGATGGCGTTGAGGATCGGGTTCTGGTCGCCCGACGACGATGCGGGGCTCACGGCGACGTCGATCTGCCCGTCGCCGTTTGCGTCCCGCCCGGCGAAGGTGACGATGCCGGGCTTGTGCTGTCCCCACTTGGCCACGGGGTCCACCGACTGCCTCGGGGCGCCTTCAACGCGGGCAAGCATCAACCGCTGGCCCGCAACGGCCCAGAAGCTCTCGCAGAAGCCGAGCGCCACTGTCACGGCCTCGCGCGGCTCCACGGCGAAGCGATACTTGATGGGCACGCCGCCCATGCCCGCCCGGATGTTGCGGAAGGCGGGATCGCAGGGCACGTTGGGTGACGCCCAGCCCGGCATGGGCTGCGACTCGTCGCAGGCGCCCCACTCGCGCACCTCCTGGTCGACGTTGGGTGGAAGGGGTAGCGAAAGCACGGTCCTGCCGCCCACCGCCACGGTCCGCTCGCCGACCACGGCGCCCGGAGGCACGTCCAGCGTGAGCAGCGGCGTCACGTCGGCCGCGCCGGGATTGGCGATCCGGAGCGTCAGCACGTCGAGCCCGGAGGGGTGGGCGGGTGCGCGGTACGCCGTACTCTCGACGGTCAGGCCCAGAGAGGCGCACTTGCCCAATGCGGCGGGCACGAGCCCGTTGAGCTTCGTCTGGACCACCTGGAACGTCAGCGACTCGCTCCGGCCGTTGAGGGCCAACCTGAACCCGACGGAGCCCCAGTCCTCAACCAACCGACCGGAAGTATCGACCTTGGAGGCGCCGAAGCCCGGCTGGCTCAGCGTCACCTCTCCGGCCATGGCGCAAAGGCCCGTCGTAGCCAGGGCGGCGCAGGCCGCTAGGGTTGTCAGGCACTTCATGAGGCCACCTCCTCGGCGGACGGGGCCCGCTCCGGCGACCGGATCACGCGGATGCCGTAGAGCTGGCAGAAGGCGTCGATCGCACGCTTGTGGTTGCCAAGCGTCACCACCTGGTGGAAGCCCTGCACGTCGCGGGCATCCTCCACCGCGTCCATCTTCACCTCGATGCAGGTGCGGCAGCCGCCGGCGGGCGGGGTGTTCACGTTGCCCACCACGACGCCGGTATCGACGATGATCTCGTGCGGGCTATTGAACCGGAGCAGCGTCGTGGGCTGCCCCACGGGCCAGATCACCTGCGTGGAGACGCCCAGGGCCGACTCCGAGTGGTTGCGCAGGACGTAGGGCGCGGCAGGCCTGTCGAACCCGGCGATGCGCGTGCCGCTGGTGCAGTGCGAGGCGATCAGCAGGTTTTTTGCGGTCTCGGCCACGGGGTCGTTCATGTAGCCGGGCCGGTTGAGCAGGTAACTGCTGAACATCAGCGACACGGCCCCGAAGAGGTCCGCCTCGCATCCTGCGGTCACGCCGAGGTCCTGCAACTGCGTCCACGCATAGCAGGGCGGCGTCGGCACGAGCTTGGAGCCCACCATCCCCAGGCAGTCCATGGAGAGCGCGTTCGACTTGTTCTCGGCCAGCAGCTGCTTGGCGGTCACCAGGGCTCGTGCCGAGTTCTCCGAGTCGTGCACGGATGGCTCCACGATGCGCTTGGCGTGCTTGCGGGCGGTAGCCGCCACGGCGCGCACCTCCTCGCCCGCCGGAACCTTGTCGAACCGGAGGTTGAACGTGTCCCGGGGAATCTGGCGGACCTTCGTGCCCAGGCGGTCCAGCACGGTCTCGCCGGTCTGGTTGCCCTGGATCCAGAGGATGCGGCTCTCCTCGAAGAGGCGCTTGGCCCGCACCATGCGGAGGGCGTCCTCCACGGCGCTCCACTCCAGCGAGGAGACGACGTGGACGCCCTGCCGGCGCGAGATACCCAGCACGTGCCCGGTGAAGGAGGTGCCCACGGGCGAGAAGACGATCAGCGGCACGCCGGCCTCGTTGGCCAGTCGCTCCGCCCAGCCCCAGCAGCCCATGTGCTGGAGGATGACGAGCAGGCCGTCGGGCTTCTGCTCCTTCACGCGGTTGAGCAGGACGGTCATCCCGGCCTCGTCCTGGATCGGCTTCGCCTCGAGGCCGAGGTCGAAGCCGACGGTCTCCGACGACTTGCGGAGCATCCCAAGGTACTCGGCCTGGTGCTTGTCCAGGTCATACGTCGTGCCGGGCCAGCCCAGCCAGTAGGGCCGGGGCAGTTGCAGGATGGCGGCGGCGACGCGAACCCTGGGGCGCGGGCGCAACGTAGTCGGATCGATGACGTCGGCCGGCCCCACGGCGCCCTTGGGCGATGCGGTCGCGGGCTCCACGGCGTCACCGATGAGCCCTGTGGCCAGGGCGGCGCTGCCGATATACCGGAGGCATTGCCGGCGCGACAGGCAGCAGTCGCAGCGATGTCCTTGATGCATGAGGTGGTCCTCCTTGCGGCGCCTTTGCCCGCGGAGCGGAGGCGCCCGCTCCCTGCATTTCACCGCGCCGCACGCTCATTCCTGCGGAATTCCGGCGGGGCTCCAACCAAAGGCCCCCTACGGCGCTACTAACTGGTTAGAGGTGTCCCATGACGGCAGACGAGAGCCAACTGGCGAGGAGCTTCCGGCAGAGCGAGCCGGACGCATTCGACGAGGTCTACCGCGCCTACGGCGGACGCGTGCTGGCCTACGCGCAGCAGGTGACCGGTAGCCGGACCGATGCCGAGGACCTGACGCAGGAGGTCTTCCTGGCCGCCTACGCCGGGCGCGGATCTTTCCGCGGTCGCTCAAGCCTGCTGACGTGGCTCTTCTCCATCGCCTCGAGGCGCTGGCGGGACGGCCGGCGGGCGCGCTCGGCCCAGGAGAGCCCCATGGACCCGGCGTCGATGCCCGATGCCGGCGGTCCCGGCGGGCTCAGCCTGGACGCCATACGCCTGCGCGACGCCGTGGCCCACCTGGAGCCGTGCATGCGGGAGGCCTTCCATCTGGTCATGGTGCAGGGCCTGACCCATGCCGAGGCCGCCCAGGCGATGGGCCGGCCATTGGGCACCGTGAAGTGGTACACGGCCACGGCCGTGCGGAGACTGAGGGAGGTGCTGCAAGATGATTCCCGACATGAGCCGAAAGACGTGCAACAAGATCAGCCGCGAGGAGCTGATCGCGCTGCAGACCGGCGAGCTGAGCAAGCCGCGGGCCTGGGCGCAGCGGGCGCGCCTGCAGATGCACATCGCCAAGTGCGCGGCGTGTTCGGCTGAGTGGAGCTTCCTGCAGCAAATCGCCGTGACGGCCCGTGAACTCCGAGCCGCCGATGTCCCCCAGGGGCTGATGGCGCGCAACCGCACGGAGGTCGTCAAGCCCGCCGAGCCCATGCGGAGGCGCGCGCCGATACGGCCGATCCTGGCCGTCTGCGGCCTGGGACTGGCCTTCTCGGCGGGCACGGCGCTCTGGCCCGAGGCGGCGCGCTGGGCCGACCACAACGCCCTGCCGAAGGTGAGCCAGGCCGACCAGGCAGCCTACCGACGCCTCTTGGCCGAGCCCATGCCGAAGCCTAACCGGTGGGACGCCTACCGCGCCGCCGACGACGCCGCTGTAACCGCCGAGACGCCCGGCGGACCGGTCGACGAGACGGATGCCCGACTGCGCCGCGCCGCGGATGCAGCCGTGAAGGCCAACGGCGAGGCCTACCGTTTGCTGGCATCGGCGCGGGGAATGGACTGCCGCATCGCGCTCCGAGACCTGGCACTCCATGGCAGAAGGGGGCATACCGGGATGGAGCGGCTGGGCTACGCGCTGGCAGCAAGGGCTACTGCCCAGCGGCTGAAGGGCGACACGGCCGCGAGCGCCGCGACGGCGCTGCTGATGGTGCGCCTGGGCTATGATGTGGCCGGCGCGGGCGATAGCGTCACGCTGAGCCACGGCGTAGGTCTGGCCTCGGCCGGCCTCCGGGCCATGGCGGCCGTGCTGCCGAAGTTCAGCGCAGATGAGAGCCGCGACGTTGCCGGGCAACTGGAAGCGAGGCTTAGGCAGGGCGTCGACCTCGACCGTGTCCTGCTTACCACGGTCTACGTCGAAACCGACATGGTCGGCGAGTTCAGGGTCTTCATTGAAGGCGAGGGCCTGCCGGCAAACCAGTGGCTCATGAACTCTGATCGGAACAAGGCGCTCTTGGCCGACTATGTGGCCCGCCTCAGAGCAGAGATGCGCAAGCCCTACCAGCAACGGAACTGGAAGATCAGCCTCGGACCCGCGGACTGGCTGATCGACCAGCCGAGCGTTCCCGTCGCCCTGCGCCAGGCCTACAGACTGGAGGCCCAGGCCCGTTGCATGGCCGCGGCGTTGCGCGTCCACGCTTTCACAGAGGAGCAAGGCAAGGCGCCGCGCAGCCTGAAGCAGGCAGGAGTGACAGCCAAGCTCGGCGCCGACCCATTCACGGGCGACCCGCTGCGTTACGTGGTGGACAAAGGCGCGGTTCTGCTGTACAGTGTCGGTGAGGACGGTCGCGACAACCGCGGCTCGCAAACCGACGACGTGGGCCTCTGCCCGCTCGAGACGCAAGCCGAGACCGCGATGCTCGGCCCAAATCCCGCGGATGTGCCCTACATGCGCCCCAAGACCCGATAGGAAGCCACACGACGAATGCGCCATGCATGAGTTTGAACGCCTGATCTTCGAGTTGCGGCGGTCCCGCGCCATGCCGGACCGCTGGCTCGACACCGTCGAGACCCACGGGGGCGCGTTGGTCCGCTGGTTCCGGCGGATGCAGCGCCGCGACCCGTTGCGCGACGCGGTCAAGCGGCTTCCGCGCTGGTCGGCCGTGCGCCGCGCCGTGGAGGCCCGCGCCGAGACCGGCGACGATGTCTGCGCCCAGGCCATGGTGGACAGCCTTCTCGCCGACCGCGTGTCGGCCTGGCGCGAGCGGGCCGCGGCGGCGCGGGTGGCCGGAGCGCTGGCCACGAGCCCGAAGTGCCGCGCCGTCGTGGACGAGTTGCTCTGTCAGGTCGCGCGCGGCGAGAGCACGTTCGACCGGAAGCCGATCCGGCGGGCCGCCGCGATCTCCGTGGGATGGGGCGCGTTCATCCTCGTGGCCGGCGCCGCCGCTGGGCTGGCGACCTTCAGGGCGATCCTCTGGACCGACGCGGCCGACCTGGTTCACGCGCTCTGGGCGCTGGCCCTCCCGGTCTGGGCCGCCCTGGCGCTGGTCTTCTACCCCATGGACTACTGGGGCAAGCTGAACGAGGCGAACGGTCGAATGGCGAAACTGCGCGCCGCGGCGGCCGAGGGCTTGGCCATCCACCCGGACCCGCGCAACCTCCCGGCCCTGGCGTCGGCGGCGGCAACCGACAAGCCGGACGTAAGGAAAGCCGCACTGGCCGCGCTCGACGCCGTCGCGCCTCTGGTGACCGAGGCCCACTATGGTGAGTACTCGCCGGACGTGGTGCGCGACCTCTGCCGCGTCCTGGGCCGAGGCCCCGAGGCCCGAGACCTGGCCCTCATCGCGGCGTTGGCGCGGGCGGGCACGGGACGCGCGGTGGACGCCATGGACCGCCAGGCGCGGTTCGGCAAGACGCCGGCCATCCGCCAGGCGGCGCTGGCTGCCCTGCCGATCCTCCTGGGCCGCCGGGAGAAGGAGCGGCTATCCGAGCAGCTCGTGCGGCCCGCCGTGGCGCCCTTCGGCCCGGCCGATGTGCTGGTCCGGCCGGCCCCGGCGGGCGCTTCGGCCGACACGTCGACGCTGGTCCGGCCCGTCATGCCCGAAGAGGCGGCCGCCGTGCAGCAGACCGTCGGCGGAGGCGGCTGAACAGACGGGGCAGCGGCCCCGGGCGCTGAGAACCCCCGGGGCCGCGAACCGACTACATGGCGACGAACCGCTCGCCCTTGGCCCCGCAGACCGGGCAGGCCTCGGGCGCCTTGCCCAGCTCGATGTAACCGCAGACCGGGCAGAGGTAGAAGTCGGCGGCCAGGTCCTTGCCTTCGGCCACGGCCTCCAGCGCCTGCTGGTAGAGCTTGGCGTGGACCGCCTCGGCTTCCAGCGCCAGCCCGAACATCCGCTTGGCCTTGTGTCCGTCGGCGGTGGCCCGCTCCAGCATGGGCGGGTACATGGTCGTGAACTCGAAGGTCTCGCCTGCCACGGCCGCCTTCAGGTTGTCGGCGGTGCTCCCCACGCCGTCCATGGCGGCGAAGTGGGCCAGCGCGTGGATCGTCTCCGCCTCGGCGGCGGCTCGGAACAGGCGCGCCACGTTGGCGAACCCCTCCTGCTCGGCCTTCTTGGCGAACGCCAGGTACTTGCGGTTGGCCTGGCTCTCGCCGGCAAACGCTTCCTTCAGGTCGCTGATCGTATCGGGCATGATGGTCCTCCAGTGAAATCGGTAGTGGGTTGGCGGAGTAGGGCCGCCTGCCTCTTGTTCGTCACGGGTCGGCCTGGTTCCTGCCAACGGGTGAGACCCGGCAGACCGGCGCGTATAGGGCACTGTGCGGGTGCGCCCCGGCGCCCCGATGAACGCCAAACGGAGACCCACATGAACCCTATGGTCCGACCCTTGGTCGTTGCCGCGCTTCTGGGCATCTTGCCCGCGGCCCGCAGCGATGCCCGACCCCAGTATGCCGCGCGCGAGAACGCCAGGTGCACCTACTGCCACGTCACGCCGGGCGGGCCCCGCAACTTCCGGGGCCTCTTCTACGCCGCGAGCAACCACTCCTTCGCGGCCTTCGACAACGAGTACGAGGCCAAGCTGGCAGGCGTGAATCCCGCTGCCACGGGCGGGACCGCCGTCGCCAGGAACCAGTCCTACCCCGCGCGGACCGCGCCCGAAGCCCTGAACTTCGTCATGAGCGATATCGAGGGCAAGCCGGTAAACCTGGCCCGGTACGCCGGCAGCGTGGCGCTGCTGGTCAACGTCGCCAGCCAGTGCGGAAATACGCCGCAGTACGCCGCCCTGCAGAAGCTCTACGAGAAGCACAAGGAGCGCGGCCTGGTGGTGCTGGGCTTCCCGTGCAACGACTTCGGCGCCCAGGAGCCGGGGACCGAGAAGGAGATCCAGGCCTTCTGCACGGAGAAGTACCACGTCACCTTCCCCATGTTCGCCAAGATCGCCGTGAAGGGCCAGAGGCAGACCCTGCTCTACAGGCGCCTGACGGACAAGGCGGCGAACCCGAAGTTCGGGGGCGAGATCGAGTGGAACTTCGCCAAGTTCCTGCTGAACCGCAAGGGTGAGGTCATCGGCCGCTTCGCCGCCAGAACCTCGCCCGACGACCCGGAGGTGGTGAAGGCCATCGAGGCCGCACTGAAGGAGAAGTAGCGCAGGCGCCCAGGCGCCGCACTCCCGGCATAGCGCGGTCGGGCTTGCGACTGGGCTAGCGCCCGTAGGGCGGCAAGGCGACGAGCCCGGCCACAGACCTGTAGTGCTTCGCGTTGAACGTGTACAGCACACAGCCACGATTCAGGCACTGCGCGGCAACCAGGTAGTCAGGTAGGCTTAGGCCAGACGTCAGCACATAGGTTGAGATGAGGTCGTGCGTTAGCCGTGAGTCAGCCAGTGTCACTTCCTCGGCGCGGAACTCGGCCAGGAAGCGCTTGGACCGATCAAGGTCGGCACGGTGTCGCGAGCCTGTCAGCATCTCCCACGCCACTGGCGCAGGTATACCTATGTCATCGACCAACGAGCGCAACCAGTCGGCCGCGCCGGGATAGCCGCGCTGGATGTCGATGAGAATGTCGGTATCGATCAGAACCACTAGGCGGACCGCCTCCAGGCACGGTCGCGTAGTTGGCGGGCGGCCTGGGGGCTGTCAAGCAAGTCGGTGCGGCCTGCCCACATGCCGAAGATGTCGGAGTTGAGCAGTTGCCCCCCGGTGCACTGCCGTCCCGCCACGACAGGCGTGACGACGACCTCCATGTCGGCGTCGCCCAGCGGCACCTCCGGAGGCAGCAGGACCTCCACCCTTCGTCCCTCTGTGATGTGAGCCCGCAGGCTTACGGTATGTGCCATCGCCATGGCCTGTCCCCCTCTGCACCATAGTGCATGACCGGCACAGCCATTGTACCGATTGCCGGTGCAGACCGTGGTACCGTTGTTGGTAGCGAGCGGTGTTGGGTGAGCGGCGGGCCTGGAGGTGCGGCATGGATGGACGTGAACTGGCTCTGCGGACGCTGGCGGGCGAACAGGGCTTGCCCGTGCCGGCCCACTTCTTCAACATCATGGAGCACGCCCACATCGAGCGTCTCGCCGGTGCGGAGCCCGGCGACTACCGCCGCGACCCGCACGGCGTCTACCTCCGGATGATCCGCGCCTGCCACACCTGCTCCGTGGACCAGTATCTGGCCGAGAACCCGCTCTCCATGGGCGACACGGGCTACGAGGGCGCCGCCCACGGGGCCACCACGGGCGCCGAGGCGGTGGTGGTGGACGGCATCGCCATCCACGGCGCCGACGACGTGGCGCACCACATGGAGGCCGTCGTCTTCCCGGCCCTGCGCTCTGCCGCCGACCAGTTCGACGAGGCGCAGCGAACCGCCGACGTCATCGCCCACGACGCCGACCTGCAGCGACGACTGGGCGACGAAATCCTGAAGCTCCCCTACGGCCACGGCTCCTTCCCCTGTATGGCCTACGGGACCTACGGCTACGGGCCCTACCTGGAGGCCTGGGCGCTCTACCCCGAGGTCATGGAGCGCCACTTCGCGCTGCAGGCCGACGTGGCAGTGCGCAACAACCGGGCCGTGGCCGAGGCGTTCAGGCGGGCCGGATCGCCGCTCGTAACCCGGTTGGACCACGACATGGCCGACGCCCGCGGGCCGTTGGTGAGCCCGGCCTCGCTGGAGCGGCTCTGGTACCCCCACTTCGCGCGTAGCATCGAGCCCCTGCTGGCGGCCGGTGTTCGCTGCGTCTGGCACTGCGACGGCAACGTCATGCCCATGGTGGACCCGCTCATCGCATGCGGCATCTCGGGCTTCCAGGGCTTCCAGTACGAGTGCGGGGTGGACTACTCGGCCCTCTGCCGCCGAACCGACCGACTGGGCCGCAGTCTGCTCATCTGGGCGGGCGTCTCCGTGACCACCACGCTCCCGTTCGGCACTCCCGGCCAGGTGCGCGACGAGATGCGCTTCCTGGTCGACCACGGCCCACGCACGGGCCTTTTCCTGGCGCACAGCAGCTCCCTCGCGCCGGGCGCGCCCTGGGAGAACGTGGCCGCCTACGTGGAGGGCCTCCGCCACTACCGGGAGGCGGCGCGGTAGGTCGAGCCCGTTGTCGCCCTCCCTGTTGCCCCGCCGCCGCCTTCCGTGCCACTCTATTGCGGGCCGCCCGACGGCGGGCAGGCAACTGGAGGACTGACACCATGCTTCATCGAGTGGCGCTGTGCGCCGCGCTCTGCCTGGCCGCCGGGATCGCCGCCGCCGGGCCTGTCACGGTCTACGTGGCCCCGGATGGGAAAGACAGCTGGAGCGGCCATCTGGCTCGACCCAACAGGGCTCGGACCGATGGCCCCGCGGCGTCGCTTCTGGGCGCCCGCAACGCCCTGAGGAAGCTCCGGACCGACAGCGGCGCGGCCGCCCGCGTGGTCATTGCCGGTGGGCGCTACCAGGTTCGCGAGCCGATCATCCTTGAGCCTCGCGACGGCGGGACCGACGACGCCCGCGTGGTCTATGCTGCGGCGCCCGGCTCGAAGCCGGTCTTCGACGGCGGTTTCCGCATCGGCGGCTGGAAGCCCGCGCCGGGCGGCCTCTGGCAGGCCCCCGTGCCGGGCGGCGCGCGCTTCGAGCAGCTCTATGTGAACGGCGTCCGCGCCACCCGCGCCCGCACGCCCAACGCCTTCTACCACTACATGGCCGGCAAGCTGGAGTACGGCATCGACCCCGTGACCGGCACGGAGGCCCAGCTCGGCGGCCGCGCCTTCATCGCCCGCCCCGAGGACCTGAAGCCGCTGCTCAGCGTGCCCAAGGATGACCTCGCCAACGTCGTCGTTATGGCCTACCACTCGTGGGAGACCTCGCGGCATCGTATCGCGGCCGTAGACGGAGCGACGCCACCTCGAGAACTTCCGCGCTGCCCTCGATGAGCCCGGCGAGTGGTTCCTCGACCGCGACGGCACGCTCCTCTACAAGCCGCTGCCGGGCCAGAACATGCGTAAGGCCGAGGTCTACGCGCCGGTAGCTTCCGACTTCGTGCGGTTCGAAGGGACGGACGCGAAGAAGGTAGAGGGCATCACGCTGGAGGGCCTCTCCTTCCGGCATGCGGCGTACAACCTCCCCGCCGAGGGTCACGGCGACGGCCAGGCGGCGGTGACCATTCCCGCGGTCATCATGGCAGACCATGCGCGCGGACTGCTGGTCCAGAACTGCGACGTGCGGCACATCGGCATCTACGGCGCCTGGTTCCGCAAGGGCTGCTCAGGCTGCGAGGTCCGCAAGTGCCGCTTCGAGGACATGGGCGCGGGCGGCATGAAGATCGGCGAGGGATGGGGCGGCGAGAACCCAACGCCTGAGCAAATGACGCACCACATCACGGTCACCAACTCCATCATCCATCAGGGCGGCCGCATCTTCCCCGGCTGCATCGGCCTCTGGATCGGCGCCAGCGGCGACAACACGGTCACCCACAACGACATCAGCGACCTCTACTACACCGGTATCTCCGTGGGTTGGCAGTGGGGCTACGGTCCGAGCCCGGCCAAGCGGAACACCATCGACTTCAACCACATCCACCACCTGGGCCAGGGCGTCCTCAGCGACATGGGCGGCGTCTACACGCTGGGCCCCTCCGAGGGCACCACGGTCAGCAACAACCGCATCCACGACGTCTACTCCTACGACCTCTACGGGCGCGGCGGCTGGGGGCTCTACAACGACGAGGGCTCCACGGGCATCGTGCTGGAGAACAACCTGGTCAGCAACGTGAAGACCGGTCTCTACCACCAGCACTACGGTAAAGAGAACGTGCTGCGGAACAACATCATGGCCTACAGCATGGACGGCCAGCTCCAGCGCTCGCGCATCGAGCAGCACCTCTCGTTCACCTTCAGCCACAACATCGTGCTCTACAAGCAGAGCGACCTGCTTTCGGCCAACTGGCGCGATGCCAACGTGGCGCTGGACAGCAATCTCTACTGGAACGAGGCGGGCCCCGTTCGCTTCTACGACATGACACTGGAGCAGTGGCAGGCCACGGGCAAGGACCAGGGCTCCCGCGTGGCCGACCCGCTCTTCGTGAACCCGCATGCCGGCGACTTCCGCCTGAAGCCTGGCTCGCCGGCGCTGCAGATGGGCTTCAAGCCGTTCGACTACAACCTCGCCGGCCTCACCGGCGACAAGGCCTGGCGCGCCGTGCCGGCGACCTTCGCCTACGCACCGGTCCAGTTCGCTCCCCCGGCCCCGGCATCGCCGCCGATCGCGTTCAAGATGGACTTTGAGCAGGTCCCGGTCGGTGCGCCCTGTCCCGGTGGGCAGAACAACACCGAGGGCAAGGGCGACACCATCGCCGTTGTCGAGGGTCTCGGACCGTCGGGCAGACGGTGCCTCCAGATCACCGACGCGCCGGGCCTGCAGGCCGGCTTCAACCCGCACCTCGTCTTCACACCGAACCACCGCGACGGCGTCACCACCTTCTCGTTCGCCATCCGCACCGAGGCCGCCACGGATATGTACGCCGAGTGGCGCGATTGGTCCGACCCGGCCGGCTACAAGACGGGCCCCATGGTCTGGGTCAAGGGCGGGTCGCTCTCCTCCAACGGCAGCGAACTGATGCAGATTCCAACCGGGCAGTGGGTCAAGGTCGACATGCGCTGCACCGTGGGCGCGGCGTCCACCGGCAAGTGGGACCTGACGATCACGCTGCCGGACGGTGCCAGGCGCGAGTTCGCCGCGTTGCCCTGTGGCTCGGGGCCGATCCGCAACCTGACGTGGCTGGGCTTCAGCTCCATGGCCACCGTGAAGACGGCATTCCAACTCGACGACCTGGCGCTGACCAGCACCGGGAAGGCCCGCAAGTGATCTGGCGACGCTGGGCGGCGGCCCTGACCCTGGCCGCGTCGGCGGCCTCCGCCCTGGGCCAGCCCGGCTCGCAGTCCTGGACCATGTTCCGCGGCGCCCCAAATGGCGCGGGCGTCGCGGCTCCGTTGGCCCCGCCCCTCCGCAAGGTCTGGGCGCAGAAGCTCAACGGGCCCGTCGAGGCCACCGCCGCCATCGTGGGTGACAGCGCCTACGTTGCCACCATGCGCGGCCATGTGCTGCGCCTGCGGCTGGCCGACGGCAAGCAGGTCTGGAAGTTCACCTGCCGCGACGCCTTCAGCGCCTCGCCGCTGGTGGTCGGTCCGCGCCTCTTCATCGGCGACGAGAGCGGCCTCTTCCGCGCGCTCGACCGCAACACGGGCAAGCTGCTCTGGAAGCTGCAGACCGACGACAAGATCGCCTCGTCGGCCACGCCCATAGGCGACGACGTGCTGTTCGGCTCCTATGACAACCGCCTGATGCGCGTGAACCAGGCCACCGGCAAGGTGCGTTGGACCTTCCACGCAGAGGCGCAGGTCCACGCCACTCCGACCCTCTCCGAGGGACGCGTGGTGACCGCCGGATGCGACGGCCACGTGCGGGTCATCGACATCGAGACCGGCAAGCAGACCGGCGCGGCCAAGGTGGGTGGCAACTTCGCCTCGGCGCCGGCCATCGTGGGAGGCACGGCCTACGTCGGCTCGCTCGACGGCACGTACCTGGCGGTCGACCTGGCCGACGCCCGCATCCGCTGGCAGGTGAAGGAGAAGGAGAGCGGCGCGGCCTGCTTCTCGTCGCCGGCGGCGGCCCAGGGCAAGGTGATCTTCGCCTCGCGCAGCGCCCGCGTCTTCGCCATGAACCCGGCCAACGGGCAGGCGCTCTGGACCTTCCGGACGCGCACCCAGGTCAACAGCTCGCCCGTGGTGGCAGGCAACACGGTCTACGTGGGCTCCGACGAGGGCATGCTCTACGCCGTTGACGTTGCCACGGGCCGCAAGCTATGGCAGTTCCGAGCGGGCCGCGAGATACTCTCCTCCGTAGCCATAGCGCAGGGCAGGCTCGTGTTCGGCAACTCGGACGGCTGGGTCTGGTGCCTGGGGAAGTAGGCCAGGCGGGCCCTGTCGGACGAGTCTGACACGTCGGACACGTCGGACACCGCACCGCCCGCGCCGTCATGCTGACGTCAAAGGCCCCCGCCCCTCCCCTACACCAGCGCCTCGCGCAGCGTGTCCCACATGCCGTAGGCGGTGAGCTGGCCTGCGCAGAAGATGCATAGCCTTCCCGTGCCGGCGGCACGGATGGCGGCTACCGCGCGCTGAAGCTTCTCATGGGGCCATTGGGCCTGCGGGAGGGCGGCTTCTGCCTCCTCCTTGTACAGGAAGTTCACAGCGAATCCGGGCCAGAGGGTGCGGTAGTCGCGGGCCCAGACCTTCTGCCGGCCTATCGCCTCGGCCAGCAGCGTCAGGTACTGTTCGAACGTGCCGGGGAAGTGGTCGCGGTAGTCCATGGGCATGCAGTGCTCGACGTACGGCGCAAAGGTGCGCCAGTCCTGCCCGATGAAGCGGCCGCTGTGGATGGGGTTCTTGAAGACCGCCGCGGAGAACTCCATCTCCGGGCGCACCTGCCGCACGGCCTCGCGCACCTCCCGGGCGAACTCCGTGACCCAGTGCATCCGGTAGCTGTAGAAGAAGTGGTCCAGGTCGTTGAGGCCGCCCTGGAAGAAGCCGCCGTGGAGCAGGAACCGGCTCTTCATGGACCGGGAGAGGCGGTCCCAGTTGGCGGGCAGCACGCGGGGGCTCTGCTCCCAGTGCGACTCAAGGTAGGGGCGGTCGTAGAGCTCGTGGTAGAAGGGCTCGTCGGGGATCGCGTCGGAGACGAAGCCCGCCCAGCGCGGCAACTCGCGCAGGCAGTCGTCGCAGAAGCAGTAGGTGTCCGGCGCCAGGTCGCCGGGGTACCGGATGTAGTCGTGATGGACGGCGTCTACCCCGTAGCGCTCGGCGAACTCACGGATGAGCGGCACGAGCCACTGGTCGGTATAGCCCGGTCTGCGCGCGGGGCACATCCAGACGGCGCCGTAGCGGTTGCCGCGGAGCGTCGTGCCGCACGTGGGACGGCCGTCGGCGTCGGTGGCGGCCCACTCCGGGTGGCGGCGGAAGGCGGGGCCCTGCTCGCCCTCGTAGTAGTCGATGAACCAGGCGTGGAGCTGGATGCCCGCCTCGCGGCATCGCCGGAGCAGGTGCGCCGGCATGTCGAACCCCTCGTAGCCGGGCTCGACGGCCTCGGCGAACTCGCGGCTCGGGTACCGGAGCAGTCCGTGACCGCCTTTCACCTCCATGATGAGCGCCGTCACACCTGAACGCGCCGCCCGCTCGACGAACTGCGCCACCGAGGCATCGGTCATCCCCGCGTCCGACGGCCCGCACCAGACCCCGCAATCCATCCGCTCGCCCATAGCGCCCCCTCCCGTCTTGTGATCGGCAGAACGTTACCCGATGCGCGGCGGATGCCGGACCCCCTGCGGCCGGTTCTCGACAGTCCCGTCAGGACTGGGCCTTGATGTGGTTGACGGGGTTGGCGTTGCTGACGGCGCTGTCGGTCTCGTCGGGCTCGGGGGATGGGGCGGGCCGGAGGAGCGTTGCGGTGTCGCTGGAGGCGCCGGCTGGGGCCGGCCGCACGAGAATCTCCGCCGGGTTGGCGGGGTCCGAGGCCGGACGGAGGAGCGTCCGGCTCAGACGGTTCACCGGGATACGCTCCTCAACGGCCTTCAGGGCCGCCTCGGCGGCGCGCCGAAGATCCGCGTGTCGCCGCTTGCCGCGGCCCGCCTTACCTGCCGCCAGCTTGCGGAGGACCGCCGCGTCCTCCTGGGTATCGCCGATCTGCGACAGGGCATGCACGGCGGCGGCGGCGAGTTGGACATCGACTGCCACGACACAGAGGCGAAGGTGAGCGCGCTCGTTCGGCGCCAGCAGGTTGCGGTCCTCGGGCGTCATCGCTCGCAGGAGGCGAACCAGCGGCGGACCCACCACGGAGTGGGCAATCCGGTAGCCTGAACCAGACTGGTAGGTGTGGAGTAATGGTCCGATGGCCCGCTTGTCGGCAGCCTCCCCCAGAAGCCAGATGGCCATGCGCTGCCTCCGGGAGACTGCGAACAGCCCGCCGATGCTCATTCCCGCCACCGTGAGACCCGATGAGACCTTCCCCAGCCCGACTACCTCGGCCAGAGCGCTGATCGCCACCGCCGTCACCGCGTAGGCGCCGACAAACCGGAGCAGCGCCAGCCACCGCTCCTGCTGCACGATCTTGATGAGCCGCGGCAGGGCGACGGCCCCCAGGTTCGTCAGGTCGCGCGCCGCCATGCGGGCCACAGCGGCATCGCGGCCCGAAGCGCGGCGCAGGAGGTCATCGACTTGCTTGGCGAGCTCGGCTTCGGTCATGGAGGCCCCGGCACGGGTGGTGTTGCGACGATGGAACGATACCACGCAACGGCGGTCGAGAGGGCCGGCGAGTGGCCCGGGATGGCCCGGGACGGCTTGGGATGGCCCGGCGACTGAAGTCGCGGCAACGAACGGCGGGAAGTCGCCCTTCGGCGACTCCACGGTGGCGGTCCGTTGCCGGCGCGCGCTCTTGGTCCGACATGGCGCTCTGCTGGCCGCTCAACTTCGTCGCAGACCTGGACTACCCGGGCGAGGTGCTGGAGGAGACCGACGAGACCATCCTCACGCGCAACGGCAACTACGCCACCATGCGCTCGCACAAGCTCCACTCCTCCACGCCGGAGCATGTGGACTTCCTCGTCAAGGACCGGCAGGGCTGGCTGGAGCACATCAAGCCCAAGCTCACCATCGACCGCCGGCGCATCAACTTCGAGGGCTACCGCAACGCACGCCAGTACGCCGCCGACCGGCAGCGCTTCTTCGCGTGGTCGGGCGTCAACGTCTTCGAGATCATGAAGGACGTCTGCGGCCACCAGTACATGCTCATGGGCATGGTGGACGACCCGGAGTGGGTGCGCGACATGGCCGACACTTTCGGCGACCTCTGCGTGGAGTTGCAGAAGATCCTCTTCGCCGAGGAGGGGTTGCCCGACGGCGTCTGGTACTACGAGGACATGGGCTTCAAGGGCCGCCCCTTCATGTCGGCCGCCATGTACCGCGAGATCATCCAGCCTGCTCACACCCAGACGATCGGCTACGCCAAGGCGCAGGGGCTGCCCGTCATCATGCACTCGTGCGGCTACATCGAGCCGCTGCTGCCAGGCATGGTGGAGGCCGGGATCGACTGCCTGCAGGTCATCGAGGTGAAGGCCGGCATGGACCTGCTGAAGCTCTACCGCGAGTCGAACTGGAGGCCAAGATTCCTGAGGTGATGCGCCGCAACGGCTACATCCTCCACAGCGACCACTCGATCCCGAACACGGTGAACTACGAGACCTACCGCTACTTCGTGGATCGGGGCCTGGCGCTCGGAACCTACAGGGCCTAACCCCATGCGACAAGGGAGCGCCTGGGCCTGCCTCGCCGCGCTGGCGGCCGCATCGGGAACCGCCGGCGGACAGGTAACGGTCGCCAACCGGAGCCTCTCCATCGCCTTCGACGCTGCGGGGCGCGTGCGCAGCCTGCGTAACAGGGCCAGCGGCGCGGAGATGCTCCACGGCGCTCCCAGCCTGCCCCTGCGCCTCTACCGGCACACAGGCAAGGAGCTGGTCGAGGCGCCCCTGCGCGTCCGGTCGGCGCCGCGGAGCTTGAAGTCGGGCAGGGCCATGGCGGTGGAGTACGCCGGGCCCGGCGTGGTGGCCCGCGTGACCGTCGAGGCGCCGGACCTGTCCGGCCGGACCGACTGGCGCGTGGCCGTCACGAACCAGGGCGGCGACCCCATCGCCGAGGTGATCTTCCCCGCCTTGGCCGGGGTGCGCGTGGGCGCCGCGGCGTCAGATGACTGGCTCGTGCGGCCCAACCGCTACGGCCAGCGCATCCCCGACCCCGAGCGGAACCTGGAGCGCAAGGAGGGCGAGGTGGTGGACGGCCTCCCCTACGCCGGGTGGTGGAACCAACCCCGCCTCATCTACCCCGGCAGCGCGGGCATGTTCTGGATGGACCTGCACGACGCCTCGGGCGGCCTCTACCTGGCCAGTGCGGACACAAGCCTGATTGGCGGCTTCCTGGAGACGAAGCCCGGTGTCGGGCTCGCGCTGGGCATCGGGAAGTACGTGCGAATCCGGGCCGGCCAGACGCTGGCCCTGCCCGCCGTGGTCGGCATCCACACCGGCGACTGGCGCTGGGGGGCGCGCACCTACCGCCGCTGGGCCGAGGGCTTCATGGGCAAGCCCGACATGCCCGCCTGGGCCCGCGAGATGCCCAACTGGTACTGGCGCGCCATGCTCTGGAGCATGGGCCCCACGCGCCCGCCGCTCACGTCGCCCTTCACCTGGGCCGACCTTGACGGCAAGCTGATGGATGGCGCGCTGGCGCTGGGCTCCTCCGTGGTAGGTCTCGCCGGGCAGGAGTTCATGGGCCACGACTTCGGCTACTGGTGGCCCGATCCGACGCTGGGCGGCGAGGCGCTCCTCCGCAAGCGGATGGCCAACGTGCGGCGGCGAGGCGGGCGTGTGGCGCCCTACATCAACCCGATCTATGTATGGGAGGGCTTCCCCGCCGTGCCCCACGCCGACGACCCCGCTTTCCGGGAGCGCCTGGCCCAGGCCCCGCCGGACAGCGTCGCCCCGCGCCCGCTATGGGAGCGCTACCGCCGCGACACTGCAAAGAAATACGACGGCGTGGACAACTACGTCGAGACGCACTACTTCGGCAACCTGGCCCAGACCTGCCTGGCCAGCCGCCTGTGGCAGGACTACGTGCTCTACTGGACCCACAAGTACGCCACCGACTACGGCTTCGCAGGCGTGCAGTGGGATCAGCTCGGGGCCTATCCCAGCCAGTACTGCGCCGACGCGTCGCACGGCCACAACGTCACGGGAACCGGCGCGCAGGGGATGCTGCAACTGGCCGACCGCATATGGGGCGACCCGCGCTACCGAGTGCCGAAGGACTTCTACATCTGGTACGAGGGCGCATCGGACGTGGCGGCGCAGCGGCTCCACATGGGCCACGCCGGATACGACATGTGGATGCCCTACAGCTACCCGGAGATGATCGCCACCACCTTCCCCGGCGCCGTCTTCAGCGGCGAGTACCCCTCGTTGCCCGGCGTCAGCGGCCCCGCCCTCGTGCGCTACAGGCGCAGCGTGGAGCTGAGCTTCCTCGCTCGGGGCAAACTGGGCTCCGGCGGCGATGAGCATGGCCGGAAGATCGAAGCCGTGGGCCGGCTCACCGAGGCGCTGAAGGGGCTCTACTGGTACACGGGCTACCGCGGCGACGAGGGCATCCGGTCGCCTGCCGGCCTGCGCCTCAGCCTGCTGGAGGTGGATCGCGCCATCTGCCCCTTCGCCGCCGGTCCCGCCTGGGTGCTGCCCTACATGGACACCCGCTCGGATCGGGCCGCCGCCCGCGTGCTGCTGGACCCGAAGGTCATCGGCATCCGAGGCCCGGCGCTGGCCACGCTCTACCGGGGCGACGCGCCCGACGCGCCGGTGGCCGTGCCGCTCCGTCCCGCCGCCGGCGGACGGCTGGAGCTGGTCCTCCCCGCCATGGATGCCGTCAGCCCCTTCAGCCGTGAGCAGGCCTTCTGCGCCGAAGATGGGACCACCTCCAGCATCGGCATGGTGGTCCTGAGCGCCGCGCCGCCCCGACGGCTGCGCCTGCTGGGACCGGAATCCGCGCGGCGCGGCCAACCCGTGACGCTGCGGGCCGTGGAGGAGCGGATCGTCGGCATCGACGCCCGCGCCGAGATCGTCGAGGGCAAGCCCGGCGTCGGGATGCGTCCCGTGGAGGTGGCCGACGGCAAGGCCGAGGTCATCCAGCGGGCCGGGCGGCTGTGCCGGCGCGTGGCCCTGCCCGACGCGCCGTACGCCTACTTCGACGTCACCGATCCCCGCTTCGCCGGCCGCGAGGCCATGGTACAGGTGGAGGTGGAGTACCTCGACGAGGGGACGGGCGCCTTTCGCCTGCAGTACAACTCCAGCGATCCCTTCGCCATGCCCTACCGCTTCGGCGAGTTCAACCCCCAGCACAAGGCGACCGCGTGGATCCACAAGCAGAACACCGGGCGCTGGGTAAAGGCCACCTTGACGCTGCCCGATGGCCGGTTCGCCGGCGCCATGTCAAACGAAGCCGACCTACGCGTCGACGCCTGGGGCGGCACGCAGTACATCGCCGCGCTCCGCCTGAAGCGGCTGCAGATAGCGCGCAAGACCGTGCCGGGGGTGACCGTGATGGTGGGGAGCGACCGCCGCACCACCGGGCGCGACGGATCGCTCGCCTACACCTTCGCGGCAGGCGACCCAGCAGGCTGGTACGTGCTGGACGCCCGCAAGCCCGATCGGAGCGGTCTGCTCCCCACCGGCGGGCGCATCCGGCTGCTGGAGTAGCCGGCTAAGCGGCGATCAGCGCCTCGAAGTCGGCCGGCCCCACCAGCTCCAGCGAGGGCACGATGCGGTCGGCCGCCTGCAGGGACGCGGCCGGGTGCGTGGTGGTCACGGCCAGGCAGGCCATGCCCGCCGCCTTGGCCGCCTGCACGCCCACCACGGCATCCTCCACCACGGCGCATTGGGCGGGTTCCAGCCCCAGCCCTGCGCCGGCTTTCAGGAAGACCTCGGTGTCGGGCTTGCCGATCGTCACGTCGCCCGAGCTGACGATGGTCTCGAAGGCGCCCTCCAGCCCGATCAGCTTTAGCACGAAGAGGATGTTGACCATGGGCGTCGAGGAGCCCAGTGCCACGCGAAAGCCCGCGCTCCGCAATCCGCGCACCAGTTCTACCGCGCCGGGCAGGGCGCGCAGATCGTGCCGAGCCAGTTCGCGGTAGAGCGCCTCCTTGCGGTCCGAGATTGCCTCAACCTGCTCCGGCGGCAGTTCGCGCCCGTAGACGTGGGCCAGCACCGCACGGTTGGGCATCCCGAAGGTCTTCAGGAAGGCCGCGTCGGTCATCTCGAAGCCGAACTCCGGGCCGGCCAGCCGCCACGATTCGCGGTGGAAGGATGACGAGTCGATAAGCACGCCATCCATATCGAAGATGACGCCAAGCTGCTTGTTCAAATGCAAAGTCCCCTGTCTGTTATGTTAGCGCGAGCGGGCGGGAGCCGGTGGCTGGTCGCTGATGCCCACATCGATGAACTGTCCGCCGGCGGTCTGTCGGCAGTGAACGGCGAGCACGTTGGCGCCCGGACGCAGCGCTGCGAGGGCCGCCGGCGCGATGCCTGCCTCCTCGTAGTCGCCCACGAAGCCGTCGGCCCGGCAGGCCGGGACGCCATTGATGAAGACCTCGGCGTCCTCGTCGTGATGGAGCATCAGGAAGGGCCCGTGCCAGGGCTTGGCGGGCATCTGCACCGTTCGCCGGAGCCAGATGTCGCCGGTGCGCCACTCGGTGCGGACCACGGAGCCAGGCGTGCCCGCCGTGCCGAAGCCGCCGGGACCGGAGAGCCACGCGCCGTCGTCAAAGCCGGGCTGGTTCCAGCCTTCGGCGGGCCTTTCGGTGGTGTATCGCCACGTCTGCGGCGCCTGCCTGGAGGTCGCGACCAGAGCGCGGGCCGGCGGCAGGGCGGCGAGCCGGCCGAGGTTGGCGACCGCCATCTGGGCGAGATCGGGCTTGACGACGGCGCGGTCATAGGTCATCAGGCCGTTGCACTCGGTCTCCACGTCGGTGGTCTGCGTGTAGACGGCGGCGCAGAGGCCGGGGTCGTCCTTCAGCGCCCAGGTGCGGCGCAGCAGGTCGGCGTAGCGGCTCGTCAGGGCGCGCTGGTCTGCCATGCCTCTGTAGCCCCAGCTCTCACTGGACCAGGTGTGCCCCTTGATGGCCAGTCCCAGGCCGCCGAACTCGCCCAGTACGGCGGCGCGCGCCGGCTCGGGCTTGGGGCTGCCGGGCCCGGGGTAGTTGTGCATGTCGATGACGTCGCCGCAGGCCTTGTCCGTCCATCCGCTGGCGTTGCTGACGAGTCGCGAGGGGTCGGCCCTCTTCACCCAGGCGGTCAGGCGCTCGGTGTCGTGCTGGCCCCAGCCCTCGTTGAAGACGATCCACATGATGATGCTGGGGTGGTTGCGCTTCTGCTCGATCATGCGGGCCAGCTCGACCTCGAACTGCTTGCGGCCCTCGGGAGTGTTGTTGTCGCCGGCGGGCATATCCTGCCAGATGAGCAGTCCCAGCCGGTCGCACCAGGCGTACCAGCGTTCGGGCTCCACCTTGACGTGCTTGCGCGCCATGTTCATGCCGAAGCGCTTGGTCATGTCGATATCGTAGCGGAGGGCGGCGTCGGTGGGCGCCGTGTAGATGCCGTCGGGCCAGAACCCCTGGTCCAGCGGGCCGACCTGCATGACGAACCTGCCGTTGAGCATGAGCCGAGCGACGCCGGCCTTGTCCTTGCCGAGGCGAATGTCGCGCATCCCAAAGTAGCTGTCGACGCTGTCAACCACGGTCGCGCCGCGGACCAACTCGACCTTGAGGCCGTAGAGGAAGGGCTTGTCGGGCCACCAGAGCCGCGGCGCCGGCACCGGCAGCGAGAGATCGACGCCCGGCGCTCCCTGGCGCGTTCCCACCGGGCGTGAGCCGTCCAGTGCGCTGCACCGCACCGTCAGCCCCGCCGCCGAACCCGCCACGGCAGCGCGGACACTCAGCCGCTTGCCCGCCACATCGGGCGTGAGCCGCAGGGAGGCGATGGAGGCCGCGGGCACGGGCTCCAGCCAGACGGTCTGCCAGATGCCGGTACAGCCGGTGTAGAAGATGCCGCCCGGCTTGAGCACCTGCTTGCCGCGGGGCTGCGGGCCCTTGTCCGACGGATCCCACACGCCCACCTGTAGTGTCTGCAGGCCCGAGCCGCTGAGCGCCGGTGTGATGTCGACGCTGAATCTGTCGTACCCGCCCTTGTGCTCCGCCACGACGCGACCGTTCACGCTGACCCGGGCGTCCCAATCCACGGCGCCGAAGTGGAGCAGCACGCGCTGCCCCTTCCAGGCCGTCGGTACGCGGAACGTGCGCCGGTACCAGACACGATCTTGGTCGGTCACCTTGCGCATGACGCCCGAAAGGGCCGACTCGACGGGGAAGGGCACGAGGATGCGATCGGGGTAGACCGATGGCTCGGGCGCGTCGGCCGCCGTGATCGCCAGGTCCCACAGACCGTTGAGGTTCAGCCAGCGCGACCGAACCAGCTGCGGACGCGGGTACTCCGGCAGGGCCTTGTCGGCCCGCACATCGGCCGCCCATCGGGTGGCGAGAGGGCCCTTGGCGGGGCGCCAGCCTGCAGGCGATTGAGCGGTGGCCGAAGCCGTCAGGGCCGCCAACGCGGCGATAGGCAGCAGGCGCATGGTAATCCTCCTCTTACGCACGTCAGTCACTGCGGGAACGGCGCGCGGCTAGCCGCCGCCCTTGACGCCGATCTGTATTGGGACGCCGATCACCTGCACGGCGCTGCTGTTGGCCTCGTTCGTGGGGATGCCATAGCCTTCCCATGCGGTGCGGGCGGCCTCGATGGTGCGGATCCCCGTGCAATGGCGTATATCGCCGATATTTCCTTGAAATACATTATAGTCGATCACGATTTGATCGCCAACACAATCATACAACAGTGAATAGCACTTGCCAGACCCGCTGACAGTCAAATAGTTATTGATAATCTGGCCGTACTCACTCGGCGCCGTCACGTCCCCCATCACGAAGGTGATGCAGGTGCCGTCTTGCGTCTGCAGGCTGTTGTTGTGGATCAGGAACCCGGTGGCGGCCTTGAGCTCGACGGCGCCCTGGGCCATCACGTTGTTCGTGACGCGGGAGCCATCATTGAGCTTTACCCATATGTCGCCAGCAATGATTATATTAGAGTCAAATATTGTGGTGTGCCCGATGCCCGTACCCATCACGTGGGAGTACTTGGCCCCTGTGGCGTTGACGAAGTTGCGGCTCATCGAGTTATTCGTGCCTGTGAGCCCCGGCACGACACCCGTGTTCCCGTAGCACATCACCAACCCGGTGCCGGCCACGCCGGTGACGCTCACCCGATTGTCGTCGATCCTCGAGTTTCTAGCGCCCTCCAGCCGGATCAGACCATTCTTCACACTGCATATGTTATTTACAAATACAACCGAATCGACATTCGCGCCCTTGACCATGATACCGACGCCGGGGTCTTTCGTCATATTGATCCTGCAGCCCGTGAACGTGAGGCCGCTCAGGTTTCCCGAATACCCGGACAGAAGGAACAGGTAGTTGCAGGTGGCGCCCATGTTGAAGACGCAGTCCTTGAATGCCAGATCATGGACCGCCGCGCCGGTCCCGGCTGAGCCGATGAACACCCCGGCCGCGGGCGAGTTCTCAAACGTGACGCCCAGGAATGTCAGGCGCTCGATGGTTCCGGTGATCTTGAAATCGTAACCCGACGTGCCGCCCGACCCGGAGATGACCACATCGGCGGGATTGCCCGTAGCGCTTGTCACCGTGACCGTTGAGCCGAACGCCCACGCGAAGGGCGCGTACGCGGCTCCGCTGTTGGCGCTGTACCGGCCCGGCCCCATCCGAATCTCGGAGCCCGCGACCACATGGCCCAGCGCGAACTCGAGCGTTCTCCAGGGACTACCGAACAGACCGGAGTTGGCGTCGCTCCCGGTCGTCTCGACGTAGTAGACGCCGGCGATGGACGGCTGGGCCGTGACGGAGCAGGAGAGGGCAAGCCAGAGCAGCAGTAACCATCGGAGTCGCATCGAGGGCTCCTATCTTGGTGTCGGCCGCGGGCGCCGGAGCGAACAGAGCGCGACCGTGCGCACCGGAACCCGATCCTAACCGCTGTATACCACATCGGCATGGCAACCGATGCCGGCTGTCCGCCGAGGCGCAGAACGGAGCTGGCCACCGTTGCACACGTCAGAAGATGAAGGTCCGGTACGTGCTTATCCCCATGGCCCAGCCCCAGAGCGACCAGACCGCGGCGATGACGTAGTCTCCCAGGATGAGCCCCAGGAAGAAGGGCAGAGCCTGGCGGTACATGCGTGATCCGCCGTACCGGACCACCATGGACTTCAGGAGCCACCCGATGAAGATGGCCGACCAGAAGTACTCCAGCGCGTAGCTGTTGGCCAGGGCGTACCCTATGGGATGGAAGGGCCACCAGAAGAAGCGGGCTTTTGCCAGGGCCAGCGCCAGGGTCACGGCCGCGCCGCCGCCGGTGAAGGTGAGGGCCATGCCGTCCAGCGGCTTCGGGTTGTCGGTCCAATCCTGTAGCCGGCTGAACGCCTCACGGCCGATGCCCGTGGCGTAAGCGGCGATCTTCGGCGTGGCCTCGCCGCACCGGTAGTACGTATCCAGTAGCGCGAACCACCCGAAGATCGAGCCGAGCAACGCCGCCAGTACCATGGCCCAGACCAACCGGCGCGCCTCCATCCCCAGCGTCTGCGCCGCCTTCATGCCCTCGAGCTGGTGCGGCATGGGGTGGCAGCGATATCCGCGATTGAACCAGAACATGTAACTGAGAAGCGTCAGGTTCTGTTGCCCCAGCGCCTGCGAGCCGACGAGCGAGACAACGAAGCGCTCGGGGTTCACCCAGTTCAGCTCATGCGCGGGAGGACCCAACTCGGCGCGGACGCGCGTGATGCCGATGGAGAGGATGAAGTAGAACGCGAAGTAGACGATGGGAAGCCAGACCGACATGCCCGCCGCCACGCAGGCGCCCGTCAGCACGGCCATGCCGCCGAGTACGCCCAGGGCGGCCGCGCGATACGAGATGCCCGCGTGCGGGTCACTGCCGCCCTTCCAGGCCGCAACGAGCACATCTTTCAGATACCCGCGGGAGAGCCAGACCATGGCGATGGAGAGGCCGATCCACGCGCCTGTGCCCTGTTCCTGGATGTAGGGGATGCGGGCCAGCGCCGACGGCGCGCCGGGATCGCGGAAGCCCCAGACCACGCATCCCACGTCGATCAGCTTGCGAAGCACATAGAAGAACCAGCAGGAGAAGGCCAGGTCCAGCGGCAGGAAGAAGGCCAGCCCGATGGCGAAGGGGAAGAAGCCCACGGGCATCCAACCCAGCCCGTTCCAGGGCGGAGAGGCGGCGAAGTAGGGCCCCAGGTCCTGCAGCTTCAGGTGCAGGTGCGGCACCGAGGGGTAGAGGTAGTTCAGGTTGTTGAAGGTCTGCACCACCACCGGAATGGCGAAGCCCAGCCAGAGCATACGTTCGCGGTAGGTGGCCGTTGTCGTGATGGAGAGCGGGATCTGGATGGTCGGGTACGAGAGCTTCTCGTCATCGGTCCAGCGCCTGCGGAGCAGCACATTGAGGCAGAGCATCACCCAGGTGAGCAACATGATGAAGGCCGTCCAGAAGAGGATCGGCGGCAGCCAGGCGGCCAGGTGCCTCGGACTCCAGAAGGTGCTGTTGCCGATGTAGTAGCCCCGCAACGCATCGCGGTCCGCCGGTGCCATCCACGTCGGGACGAAGCTGAAGAAGCGGTTCAGGCGGTTCGTGGGGTCGTCGAACCAGCGCATGAAGCCCAGGACCGAGGGCAGGTTCTCCAGGCTGTCGCGACCCATGACGGCCGAACCCATGCTGAGCATGACGTAGACCGTCATCAGCTCACCTTGGGATAGGGCCAGGCCGGGCTTGCGCTTGGCGACCGCCGCGTTGAGGCCGGTGAGAACCAGAATCATGAAGATCACGTGGAAGAAAAGGCTGACGCAGGTGCTGTCCAACGAGTTCCACTGCATCTCCATGGCTGCCATCCAGAGGCAGCTCACGGGGATCAGCAGGGAGCCAAGCAGAATCGCCCGGCCACTGACGCCACGCGGCGCGGACGGGGCCGGCGCGGGCGCGGCGGGCCGATCGCTGAGGTCGATTGCCATGTCGCCCCTAGGTTCACCGGGAGGAGCGCGTGATCCTTCCCCGCCGGGGCGGTCTCGGCGGGATGCGGATCGGCAAGCGCCTCGCGGCCCCACAGCCAGGCGTCGCGCCGGGCGCGCATCTCCGCGGAGGCGGCGGGGTCGACGGTGAGGCTGAGCCCGGAACGGGTGCGCTCAAGGCGTAGCCCGAGCGCCTCGGCGGCCCACTCGAAGGGCATCGGACCCACACCCGCCACCAATGCATCATAGTCCGATCCCACTTCGGGGCCTGCCACGGCCAACACGCTCTCGCGAAGCTCCGGCGGCGCGTAGCCGGGCTTCGGCGGGCTGTAGAGCGGCAGCATGCGGCGCACGACGTCCTCGAGCCCGCGGACGCCCTGCGAGCCGCGGCGCGCGGCGGCGTCCAGACAGAAGCCGATGAGCTCGCCCTTCATGTAGTAGCTCAGTCCCGCATAGCCGCTGCTCTGGCCACCCTCCCAGACCCGCCGGCTCGCCTCCTCGGCGCTGATGTTCGCCGCCGCGGGCGTGCTCTCGTACTGGGCGATGTCATCGGCCAGCCAGTTCAGGAGCTCAACCTGCGTGATCTGCCCCGAGCGGAAGAGCGCCAACCGGGCGAGGTACTCGGTGACGCCCTCGGCGAACCAGAGGCTGCGGCAGCGGAGCGGGGAGCGGTAGTCGTACGGGATCATCCCCTGTGGGCGCAGGCGCTTCACGTTCCAGGCGTGGAGGAACTCGTGGCAGGCGAGGGCGGTGAACATGGAATTGGGCGCGCCGGACCAGGCCACGCGCGCCGAGTCGGCGTGCTCCAGCCCGCCGCCCTTGTTGCCGCCGTCGACGAAGAGCGTGTAGCGCTTGAACGGCGCAGAGCCGAACATGGCCACCGCGGACGCCACCGCCGGCCTGAAGCGCGCGGCAAGCGGCCCGGCGTCGGCGGGAGCGCCGGGGCCGAAGGTCGCCACTGTCACCCGAATGCCTGCCTCAAGGAACGTGGACTCGTCGCGCCGGCCCACGAGGATCGGCGCATCGGCCAGCGCGTCGTAACTCGGCGCCGCGAATCCGCCCGCCTCGCCTACCTGCTCCGGCAGCGGACAGATGGCGGGGGGCCAACCTTGCGGAGCCTCCACGGTCAGCGTCACCGGTTCGGCCTGCCGTCCCTGGACCAACATGAGGACGGCCGGGCCGCTGAGGTAGGCGTACCGGTCCGTTACGAGCGCGTTCTCGGAGAAGAGGCCCGCCTCCTGGTTGGACACCATGTAGCGCACACGAAGCTCCGCGCCGCGGGCGGCGACCTCCCACAGGTCGCGCTCCGGCCGGCTCACGGCGAGCGGGGTTCCGTCGGGCATGGCGGCGGCAAAGTCGGTGACGCCGCGCCAGTGGTTCTGAAGGCGGTAGTCGCCGGGCGTCCAAGAGGGCATCACGAGCCGGACGGGGCGACCGGTCGTCAGGCCCGCGATCGAAACCTCCACCTTGGTGCGGCCCGTTCGGCCGGCGTCGGGAGGCTGCGGCGTCACCGTGTAACGAATCTGCGGTGACGGCGCGGCCGCAAGCGCCGTCGATGCAACGGCAAGCCAGACGAGCGCCGGGGCCACGCGTTGCGACACCCAGGCGCAGCCGGTGCGCCTACGCGCCGCCGCGATTCTCACGCGGGTTCAGGAGCGGCACGGTCTTGCGCACGTTGGCAAGCCAGATTTCGGCCAGCCGGCGCGGCGAACAGTGGTTGGCGGCGGCGTCAACCGGGGCCACCGTGACGAGCACCTTGCCGTTGATCGTGATGGAGACGGTCTCCTTGCTGTACACCTTCACGCATATGTCGGCCGGCCCGATGGGCCTCGTGGCTGCCGAGAGCATCTCCGTGAGACGCTCGTCCAGTTGCTCCACGCGTTGCTCGGGCGTCAGGCTCTTGTACGGAGCGCGCAGCCGAAGAACCTGCTGACCGGCCACTGACCAAACAACAGACTCGTCGGCAACGGCCGACCTGCCGGCCACGACCGCCAGCGCCATGGCGAGGACAGGCATTGTGCAGCGCAAAGTGGCACCTCCGACGCCGGCTAAGGTTGTCGCGACGTCGGCGCAACCAGAGGACCGGACAGAGCAGTATACGGTATATACGCTCCGGCCATGGCGGCCGGATGCCGCAGGTATAATCCGCACCGGAGAGGGCCACCATGCAGGAAGACCTTGAGCAGGCGATTGACGAGGCGCTGGACGGCCGGCCCCGAGCCGCCGCCCTGGTGGAGATGGCAGAGGCGCTGCAGGACCGGCGCGACCGGCTACGCTCCGAACTCCGCGGCGCCACCGACGAGGTCCGCGCCAAGGAGCTGAGGACCAGGTTGCGCGAGGCCGAGCGCCGGTTGGAGGTGCTGCGCGAGGAGCACGCCATCACCGAGTTCGTGGAAATGTCCGTCAAGGCCGCGGTCTTGCGCGCCGCGCCATCGCCCGACCAGCAGCAGAATGCAGAGCACCCGGGCGCCTCTTCTGTCCCGACAGGCGAAGACGACTATTGAGCGTACCGGCGGCGCGCGCCCGTGTCGGCGTCGCCTTTGTCGTCACGATCCTGCTCTGGGGCTCGGCGTTTCCAGCCATTCGGTACGCGGTCCGCTTCTTCTCGCCGGCGCACCTCACGTTGCTGCGATTCCTCTTCGGCTGCGCCGCGATGACCATCATTGCGGTCGTGGGCCGGGTGCCGATCCCGCCGGCGCGCCTCCTGCCGCGCGTCGCGCTGATCGGCGTGATGGGTTCGGTGGGCTACCATCTTGCTCTCAACTTCGGGCTCCGGACCGTTTCCGCGGCCGCGGGCAGCCTCATCGTCAACCTCTCGCCGGTGCTAACGGCCATCCTTGCCCGAACCTACCTGCGTGAGCGGATGGCGATGCGCGGCTGGTCGGGCCTGGCTCTGGCCGTGGCCGGCGGCGCGGTAATCGCCTCCGGTGAACTGGCGGCCCGGAAGGTCGGCGTGCGCATGGCTCCCACCGGCGTCCTGCTGCTGCTCTTCTGCGCCTGCTGCTGGAGCGTGGTTATTATCATTCAGAAGCCCCTGATGCAGCGCGTGTCGCCGTCGCAGGTAGGTATCTGGTCGGTCCTCATCGGCGCCGTCCCGCTGCTGGCGTTCTCAGGCGGGCTGCCGGCCTCGGTGGCCTCGGCGCCACGGGAGGCGCTGGCCGCGGTGGCCTACCTGGGCATCGGGCCCATCGGTGTGGCCTACCTCACCTGGAACTACTGCCTCCACCGGCTCCCCGCCTCGAAGCTCTCGGCGGCCACCTACGTGCTTCCGGCCGTGGCCATGCTCGTGGCCTGGGTCTGGCCCGGCGAGGCGCCCAAGGCCGCCACCGTGGCCGGGGGAGGGATCGCCCTGCTGGGAGTCGTATTGGTTACTTCAGACAAGCAGATCAGCGCGGCCGACTGACCCAACACGCACGGCGGAGACGTGATGCGAATCCTATTCCTCGACCTCGACACGCTACGGCCCGACCATCTGGGCTGCTACGGCTACCATCGGAACACCTCACCCAACATCGACCGGATCGCGGCAGAGGGCGTTCGGTTCGACAACTACTACTGCTCCGACGCGCCGTGCCTGCCCAGCCGCGCCGCGCTCTTCACCGGGCGGTTCGGCATCCACACGGGCGTTGTGGGCCACGGCGGCACCGCGGCCGATATGCGGCTGCAGGGCACGGACCGGGGCTTCGCCGACCTCTGCCGCCAGGACAACCTGCCCGCGTTCCTGAGGTCGCAGGGCTTCAAGACCACCTCCATCAGTCCCTTTGCCGAACGGCACGGGGCCTGGTGGTTCAACGCCGGCTTCAACGAGATGCACAACACCGGCAAGGGCGGCATGGAGTCGGCCGAGGAGGTCACTCCGACCGCCCTGGACTGGATCCGGCGCAATGCCAAGAGCGACCAGTGGTTCCTGCACCTCAACTACTGGGACCCGCATACGCCCTACCGCGCCCCGGCCGACTTCGGCAACCCATTCGTCGGCCAACCCGTGGCGCAGTGGGTCACGCCCGACATCCTTGAACTCCACCGCCGCGCCGTCGGGCCGCATACCGCGCGCGAGATCGGTATGTACAACAGCGATCCTCTGCCCCAGTTCCCGCGCCACGTGCCGCAGGTGCGCCACATGGAGGACGTTCGCCGCCACTTCGATGGCTACGACTGCGGCATCGCCTACATGGACCAGCACATCGGGCAGGTGATGAACGCCCTGGCCGACGAGGGAGTGGCGGACGACCTGGTCATCATCATTTCGTCGGACCATGCGGAGAATCAGGGCGAGTTCGGCATCTACGCGGAGCATGCCACGGCGGACCACGCCACCTGCCGCATCCCCATGATCATCCGTTGGCCGGGCGGCGCCAAGGGCGCGTCCGATGCCGGCCTCCGCTACAACCTCGACCTCGGCCCGACCCTGGCGGCCCTGCTCGGGGGACAACCGCGGGCCTCCTGGGACGGCGCAAGCTACGCGTCGTCGGTCCTGCGGCCCGGCTCCGACGGCGGGCGCGAGGCCCTCGTCCTGAGCCAGTGCGCCCATGTCTGCCAGCGCGGCGTGCGATGGGGGCCGTGGCTCTACATACGGACGTACCACGACGGTTTCCACCTCTTCCCCGAGGAGATGCTCTTCAACATTGCCACAGACCCGCACCAGCAGCGTGAGATGGCCGCCGACCAGCCGGCGCTGACGAACGAGGGCGCGGCACGGCTTCTCCGCTGGGAGCACCAGATGCTCGCTGGTGCGCCGGCAGGCCACGCGGCCGACCCGCTTTGGACGGTGATGCAGGAGGGGGGTCCGCTGCACGCCCGCGGCCACCTGAAGGCCTACTGCGATCGACTCAAGACCACCAAGCGCGCCTGGGCCATCCCCGAGTTGCTCCGGCGCCACCCCAACGACCCCAGCGTCCGAGGGACCGCATGAGCGAGCCGACGCCGCGGCATCTGGACGGCGACCCGGAGGCCGGCGGCGGTGATCGGCCGGTCACCGATCCGCGCATCTACCTGGCCGCCGAGCGCACCCTCCTGGCCTGGATTCGCACGGGCCTGGCGATGATGGGACTCGGCTTCGTCGTGGCCCGCTTCGGCCTGCTCATGAAGGAGTTGGCGGTCGAGGGGCACTCCGCGCTGGCCCGGCACCAGGCGCCCGCCAACTGGCTAGGAACCGTTCTGGTGCTCCTCGGCGTCATAGTAAGTGGAGTGGCCACGGCGCAACACGTCCGGACCGTCGAGCGCCTGCACCGCGGCGTGACGTACCGGCCGTCGGCCTTTGGTTTGGAGGCGGCCGTAGGGGTTGTCTTGTCGATCTTTGGCGTTTTCATGGCTCTGCACCTGCTGGCGGCGCTGCGCTAGACCGCCGGCCCTATCCTTCCAGTAGCTCGCCGCGGCCTGACCGTGGGGCCGCAAGGAGGTTGGCCATGCGACTCTCGGACAACAGCAGGCTCACCGACCAGCGCGTACAGGAGTGGTTCCTTCTCCAGAAGGCGCGCGCCAAGCAGGCGGAGACCGCGCCCAAAGCCGTCCGTCCCGGGCCCACCATCACGATCTCGCGCCAGTTCGGCGCCGGCGGCAACTCCGTCGCCACCCGGGTCGCGGCGCTCCTCGGGGCTCCGTGGACGGTCTGGGACAAGGAGGCCATCAAGGTGGTGGCGGAGAACGCCCAGATCAAGCAGGAGATGGCCCAGGCCATGGACGAGCGGTCGCGGTCATGGGTCCAGGAGATGTTCCGCGACCTGCTGGGGACCCACCACATCGACAGCAGCGCCTACAAGCGCATCCTGATCGAGACGCTCCTCAGCGTGGCGCAGCAGGGGCACAAGATCATCGTGGGGCGCGGCGCCAACTATGTGATGCCGCAGGCCCTCAACGTTCGTCTGGAGGCCGACGAGGAGTGGCGCGTGCAGGCGACCATGCGGATCGACAACCTTAACCACGGAGACGCGGTTAAGCAGGTCCACCTGGTCGACGCCGACCGCGCCAAGTTCGTGCATGACGTCTACGGCAAGGACGTGGCGCAGCACAAGGCCTACGACATGGTGCTGCGTGTGGACGCGCTTGGCGGCTACGATACCGCGGCAGCGGCGACTGCGGCGGCAGCCCGCGCCATGTACCAGCTACCGGACGCCTGACCTACAGGTAGCCTCCGCCCGCGCCCAGGTTGTTGCGCAGGACGGCGCCCTCGGCATCGTCCTGCCGCACATTGGCCTCGACATTGCGGTTGAGAATGTTGCCCTCGACCACCGTGCCGTCCGTTCGCGCCAGTTCGATGCCGACGCGGTTGTCCTGGATGTCGTTGCCCTTCAGCGTGTGCCTGTATGGGCGCAGTTCGCGGCGCTCTTCGTTCTCGGCGGGGCCGGGGCGGATGCCGTGGTTCTGGTTCGCCGCGATGCGGACGCCCTTGCCGTTCCGCGTGAACGTGTTGCCCTCGATCTGCCATCCGTACGAGGTGGCGTGGTCGGGGAACGACCGGGCGAACTCCTCCACGCGCACGCTCCAGAGAAGCACTCCGTGCCCGTTGGCCTGGAACGTGTTGTGCTGCACGCGGAAGCCGTGGCCGTTCTCCACCGCGATGCCTGCCTGGCGGTTCATCACCATGCGACACTCCTCGATGGCCGTATCCCACGAGAAACCGAGCCAGAAGCCGTAGTTGCACCGGTCGGCGTAGTTCCGCTCGAAGCGGTTGCCGCGGCAGAAGGTCGCCTCGAACGCGATGTTGGGGCTCAGCGAGGCGTCGTTCTCCACGAACAGGTTGTCGTCACAGCCGCACTTGGTCCCGTCGGGCGCGAGCCCGGCCAGGAAGAAACCGTCGCCGCCCAGCCGGGCGGTGTTGCGCCGGAACGTGTTGCGGCACGAGGCGCGGACCACCACGAAGCCGGCCGCGTCGGCGCCCATGTGGCCGAAGTGGAGGCCGCCCTCGCGGGGCTCAAAGCGACAGCAGTAGTCGGCGGAGTTCTCCTCGAAGAGGCTGTCGGAGGTGGCGGAGAGGTAGAAGCCGAACCCGCTGTTGTAGTTGGCCTGGTTGCGCCGCACCGTGAGGCCCGAGCAACCGTAGGCCAGCAGGCCGCTCTGCTGGTGCTGCAGGTTGTTCTCCTCAACTACCGACTCCGTGACGCCGTCCAGCAGGATGCCGCCGCCGTAGGCGCCCTCGGCCGGTAGCCAGATATCGAGGAAGAGGGTGTTCGGCGCCAGCTCGGCGGTGGCCGATACTCGGTTGCCGGCCAGAGACAGGCCCGACGACCGCGCGGCGCGGATGCCGTGGCGGTACTCGGCCAGGCGGAGGTCGCGCACGGCAACGCCCCGGACGCCCTCCAAGCTCACGCCCGCACCTAGGCGCCCGGCGCCCACCAGCAGCGCTCCCCCGCCGTCCAGCGTCACGCCGTCGACCGCCACGGTCACGCCGCGCGGCAGGTGGTAGACGCCCGGCGCGAACCGGACGTCGCGGCGGATGACCATGCCGTCGGTGGGGGTGATCGTCTCCACTGTGGGCTCCTACTCCCCGGTCCGAGGCGCGGCCTGCTCTGCCATGGTGAGCGAGCTGACCCGCGCGGCCACCTGGCCGGCAATGGCGCGGAACGCGGCCGCATGGGCCGAGCCCGGCTCCAGCAGGATCGAGGGCAAGCCCTGGTCGCCGCCGTCGCAGACGATGGGGTCCATGGGCACCGCGCCGAGGAAGGGCACGCCCAGGTCCTCGGCAGCCTGCTCGCCCCCGCCGGAGCCGAACATGGCGGTGATCTCGCCGCAGTGCGGGCAGGCGAAGCCGCTCATGTTCTCAACCACGCCCAGGATCGGCAGGGGGCGCTCGGTTGATTCCGCCAGTGCGCGGAACATCAGGATGGACTTGTTGGCGATGCGCCGGGCCACGTCCTGCGGCGTCATCACGACAACGACGCCCGTCAGCGGCATGAGCTGGGCCAGGCTCATGGGCGCGTCGCCCGTGCCCGGCGGCAGGTCCACCACCAGGTAGTCGAGGTCGCCCCAGGCCACGTCGCCCAGGAACTGGCTGAGCGCTTTGCCGATCATGGGCCCGCGCCAGAGGACGGCCTTGTCCTCCTCCAGGAAGAAGCCGATGGACATCACCTTGACGCCGTACTTCTCGATCGGCTGGATCATCTGGCCGTCGGTCTCGGGGCTTTCCGTGATACCCATCATGATGGGAACCGTGGGACCGTAGATGTCGGCGTCCAGCAGGCCCACCGAGGCGCCGGTCTGGGCCAGCGCCACAGCCAGGTTGCAGGAGACCGTCGACTTGCCGACCCCTCCCTTGCCGCTGGCCACGGCGATGACGTGCCGCACGCCCGGCGCCAGTTCGCCCTGCAGCGCGGAGGCGCGCACCTGTGCGGTCATCTCCACGTTCACCACTTCCACACCAGGCAGGTTGCGGACCGCGGCCTCGGACTGCTCCTTGAGGAGCTCCTTCATGGGGCAGGCGGGCGTGGTAAGCTCCACCTTGAAAGCCACCGTGCCGCCGCAGATACGAACATCCTTGACGAAGCCCAGGGTGACGATATCGCGACGCAGGTCGGGGTCCTCGACGACCGCCAGCGCGGTCAGGACATCGGCCTCGGTTATCTGAGACAAGACGCGTACCTCCAGACGGAATTGCGGAAGCGGGGCGATCTGGGACGCCTCCGCGCTGCCCGGACGTTGACGAACGGACGCCGGGCGGCTACACTGCTTACATGACCAAACCTTGAAGGGAGACCCTCTCCAGATGGCCAAGCGCGTACTCGTTGTGGGCGGATGCCCCGCCCCTTACCACCGGCTTGAGCCGGTTGTGGCGCCGATCACCGATTGCCTCGTGGCAGCCGGGTTCGACGTGACCGTGACAGGCATCTACCATCCGGACGGCGGCGACGCATTCGTGGGCGACTACTCGGCCATCACCGCCGAGAACCTCGCCAACCACGACGCGCTGCTCCTCTACACCACCGGGGCGGAGACGCACGGCGCCGATGTCGACGCCATCGTCGCCTACGTGAAGGGCGGCGGCGCCCTGCTGGGCATCCACAACGCCGCGGACTCCTTCACCGCCAACCCCGACTTCGTCAAGCTGATCGGCGGCAAGTTCCGCACGCACCCGGCCCCGCTCGATGTCACCTTCAGCTCGGTGGCTCCGGATGACCCGATCGTGGCCGGCATCGCCGACTTCACGGTGCTCGAGGAACTATACCTGTTCGCCGATTACGATCCCCGGAACGTCCACCTGCTCGCGCAGACCACCAGCTACGACGACAATGGCCCCGTGCCGGTCTGCTGGACCCGCGAGGAGGGCGCCGGGCGCGTCTTCTACACGTCGCTGGGCCACTTCCCCGAGACGATGACCGATGCCTCCTGGATCACCGTGATGCAGCGCGGCGCGCGCTGGGCCTGCCGCTTGGCCTAGCGTCAGCCCTTGGCGATGGCCTTGGCGACCTGCGGCGGCGCGAGCAGCCGCAGGGAGCCGAGGCAGCCCGGCGAAACGCTCCGCAGCAGGGCGAACGCCGCCGTGGGCATCTCTACGTCGCCGCCGCCGGTCATCTGGGCGATCATCCGCGAGACCGTCGGCTGATGCCCAACCAGCATTAGCAACCGGCAACCCGAGTTCGCCCGGAGGATCGTGCTCAGGTGCTCGGGCTGGGCTCCCAAGCCCATCCGCGCCTCAGCCCTGAGCCTATCCACAACGCCCAGCTCCTCGGCCACGATGGCGGCGGTATGGCACGCCCGGACGGCAGGGCTCGACAGAAGCGCGTCCGGCACGAGCCGCAACTTGGCGAGCGCCCGGCCCGCCGCAGTCGCCTCAGCCACACCGCCCTGCGTGAGGTCGCGTTGCTCGTCGCTCATGCCGAAGGGGGGCTCCTCGGCCTCGGCATGGCGCATGATCAGGATGTCCATGTCGTCCTCCCGGGCTACGTCGCGGCCGGCGCCTCGCGCTGCAGCTTGAGGAGCTCCTGGATACCGAACTGGGCGGCGTCCAGCATCTTGTTCAGGATCACCCGGTCGTAGGTCATACCCTCGCCTGTGCCCTGGACCTCCACGAAGCGCAGCTTGTCGGTCATCACCACGTTCATGTCCACCGCGGCCTTGGAGTCCTCTTCGTAACAGAGGTCCAGGGCGATGGCATCGTTGACGACGCCGACGCTGATGGCGGCGACCATGCCCTGAAGCACGGGGCGCTTAATCATCCGCTGCTTCTCCATCCATGCCACCGCGTCTGCCAGGGCCACGCTCGCGCCGGTGATGGCGGCCGTGCGGGTGCCGCCGTCGGCCCCCAGGACGTCGCAGTCGATGAGGATCGTCCGCTCGCCCATGTTGTCGGTATCGACGATGGCGCGCAGGCTCCTGCCGATCAGGCGCTGAATCTCCATCGTCCGGCCGCCGGCGCCCTTGGTTTCGCGCTGGGTCCGCTCGCGGCACGAGCGAGGGATCATGGCGTATTCGGCCGTCACCCAGCCCTTGCCCGTATTCTTGAGGAAGGGCGGCACGCGCTCTTCAACGGTGGCCGTGCAGATGACCTTCGTCTCGCCGATCGTCACGAGGCACGAGCCTTCCGCGTTCTTCATGAAGCCGCGCTCGATGCGCACGGGGCGCATCTCGGTGGCGGATCGACCATCTAGTCTCGGCATGACATTCCTCCCCTTACGCGCCCAGCCCGGCAAGCCGCTCGGACAGCCTGGCCCGCTTCTCCTCGCTATCGGCCAGGAGCGCCCGCTCCTTCTCGACGATGGCGGCCGGCGCCCGGTCCACGAAGGCCGGGTTCTCCAGCTTGGCCATGCACCGCGCGATGTTCGCCTCGGCTTCGGCCACTTCCTTCTGCAGCTTGGCGCGCTCTTTGGCCGGGTCCACGGCGCCGCCCACGTCGACGTAGACGTCACAGCCCGTTGCGGGGCTGGCAACCCAGGCGCCGGGGCTCTCCGGCGGCATATCGACGAACCAGAGCTCCGAGAGCCGCGCCAGGTGCTGCACCAGGTCGGCGGCGTCGGTCAGCGACTCGCCAACCAGTTGCTCCGACGGGCAGATGGCCGCTCTCACCCGGAGGGCGGGCGCCACCAGCGCCTCGGAGCGCACGTTGCGCAGTGCGCGGATGGCGTCCATTACAATGGCCATGCGCCGTTCGGCGTCGGGGTCGAGCAGGGCCTCGTCGCCGCCGGGGTAGGGCGCGAAGAGGATCGTGCCGAGGCCCGCGTGCGCGGCCAGCGCCTCGGGAGCGGCCTGCCTGAGCGCCTGCCAGAGCTCCTCGGTGATGAACGGTACCATGGGGTGGATGAGCCGCAAGATGCCGTCCATGCAGTGGGCCAGCACGGCGCGGGCCACTCGGGCCTCGTCGCCGCCGTCGCGCAGGCGCGGCTTGGCGATCTCCACGTACCAGTCGCAGAAGTCATCCCAGAGCAGCACCTGGACGCTGCGCATGGCGTCGTCCAGCTCGAAGCCCTCGACCTTGGCGTTCACCTCGGTCGCGGTGCGCTGGAGGCGCGACAGGATCCACCGATCAGGCACGGTGAGCAACTCAGCGGGCGCCTGGTCCAACGGCGGCACCTCCTGCCCCTCCAGGTTGGTCAGCACGAACCGAGCGGCATTCCAGAGCTTGTTGCAGAAGGCGCCGGCGATGCGCACGCGGTCTTCGTTGTACTTGATGTCCTGGTTCAGGCCCGCCTGCTGCAACAGCGAGAGGCGCAGGGCGTCGGCGCCGTAACGGTCCACCATCTCCAGCGGGTCCACTCCGTTGCCTTTGCTCTTGGACATCCGGTCGCCATGCTCGTCCAGCACCGTGGCATGGATGTAGACCTGGCGGAACGGCGCCTCGCCCAGGAAGTCGATCCCGGTCATGATCATCCTGGCCACCCAGAGGTAGAGGATCTCGGCGGCTGTGGAGAGCACGTTGGTGGGATACCAGAACTTCAGGTCCTCGCTGTCGGCGGGCCAGCCCAGCGTGGCATGGGGCCAGAGCGCCGACGAGAACCACGTGTCCAGCACGTCCTCATCCTGGCGCAGGGCCTCCTCCGGCACGCCCAGGCGCTGGGCGGCGTCCGCTGCCGAGCGGCCCGCGCTGTAGCGGCCGTTCTCGGTCCACCAGACCGGGATGCGGTGGCCCCACCAAAGCTGCCGCGAGATGCACCAGTCGCGTATGTTGTCCAGCCAGTCCAGCGCGATGCGGGTGTACCGCTCGGGCACGAACTGCACCTGGCCGGAGCGGATCGCCTCGGCGGCGGGCCCGGCCAACTCGGTCTGCTTCACGAACCACTGCTCGCTGAGGAGCGGCTCCAGCACGGTCTTGCACCGGTCGCAGCGGGGGATCTTCACCACATAGGGCTCGATCTTCTCCAGAAGGCCCAGCGCCTCCAGATAGGCTAGCGCCCTCTTGCGGCACTCGAAGCGGTCCAGCCCGGCGTAGGCCTCGCCGGCCTCCGGAGCCATGGCGCCGTCCTCGGCGATGACCACGATCTGGTGCAGGCCGTGGCGCAGGCCCACCTCGAAATCGTCCAGGTCGTGGGCGGGCGTGATCTTCACGGCGCCGCTGCCGAACTCGGCGCGGGCGTGATGATCCGCCACCACGCGGATGGTGCGCGACGTCAGCGGCAGGCTCACCTCGGCCCCGATGCGGTCCTGGTAACGCGGGTCCTCGGGGTTCACGGCCACGGCGGCGTCGCCGAGCAGCGTCTCGGGCCGAGTGGTGGCCACGGTGATGTGGCCGTTGCCGTCGGCAAACGGATATCGGATGTGGTAGAGGTTGCCGGGCTCCTCGGCGCTGGCCACTTCGATGTCGGAGATGGCCGACCGGCATCGCGGGCACCAGTTCACCACGCGTGCGCCGCGGTAGACAAGGCCGCGGTCCCACCAGCGGAGGAACTCCTCGTAGATGGCCGCCACGTAGGAATCGTCCAGAGTGAAGCGCGTGCGGGTCCAGTCGTACGAGAGGCCCAGGCGGCGGAACTGGTTCAAGATGGTGTCGCCGCACTCGGCCCGCCAGGCCCAGCAACGCTCCAGAAACGCCTCGCGACCCAGGTCGTGGCGCGATCTGCCCTCGGCGGCCAGGGCGCGCTCGATGACGTTCTGCGTGGCGATGCCCGCATGGTCGGTGCCGGGCAGACAGAGCGTGTTGTCGCCCAGCATGCGCCGGCGGCGGATGACCGTGTCGATGACGGTGTTGTTGAGCGCGTGGCCGATGTGGAGCTTGCCGGTGATGTTGGGCGGCGGGATGGTGATGCAGTAGGGCGTGCCCTCGCCGGGCGTCGGCGTGAAGGCGCCCTCCGCCAGCCAACTCGAGTAGAGGCGGTCCTCCACCTGCTTGGGATCGTATGCCTTGGCCAGTTCCACGTCTGCTCCTCCGTTCTCTCATCGCGGGGCGGCTGAACGCACAAACGCCCGCGTCCCCTGAAGGACGCGGGCGCAAGCCCACGCGGTACCACCTTCGTTCCCGGCCGCCTGGGCGACCGGACACTCCAGCGCTCTAACGGGCGCACCCGGCGCGCTCTAGGGGCCGTGGCCCGTCTGCGCGCGGCTCCAGGGCGACGTTCGGCGGCTCACCAGCCGAGCGGATCGCACCTGTCCCGCTCTCTCTGAGGCCTGGAGACGCCTACTCTTCCCCTTCACTGCCAAACCTGATTGTAGGCGGATCGTACCCCCGAGCCCCCGGGCAAGTCAACCCGGCGGCAGGTTACACGACCGCCGATGCCGAACCTTACACCTACGGCCCCAGGGGCCGACGAGGCGGGAGGAAGGCGCATGGCGAAGTTGCGTGTCGGCGTTGCGGGTTTGGGGATCGGTAAGCGGCATCTGGTCAGCTATGGCGGCATGGACGATGTGGAGATCGTGGCGGTGGCCGATCCGCGCATGGACGCCGCCGAGGCTGAGGCCGCGACGTGGGGCGCAACGGCCTACGCCGACGGTGCGACGATGATCCGCGAGGCCGGTCTGGACGCCGTGAGCGTCTGCACTCCTCCGGCGCTGCACCTGCCGCTCACCTGCGCCGCTGCCAACGCGGGCGTAGCCGTGCTCTGCGAGAAGCCCATGGCGCCCAGCGTGGCCGACTGCTCGGGCATGGTGGAGGCCTGCCGATCGGCGGGGGTCACGCTCATGGTGGCGCAGAAGAAGCGCTTCCACCCGCTGATCCGGCGCATGAAGGAGGCCGCGGGCGGCGAGCTGGGGCCGATCCGCTGGGCCGTCTGCAAGTACGCTCTGGGCCGCGTGCCCATGGACTGGTTCTGGGACGAGGCCGACGGCGGCGGGCCGCTGCTGGAGAACTCCATCCACACCGTAGACATGCTGCGGCATCTGGTGGGCGAGGTGGCGACCGTCTACGCCGCAGGCGGCAACCTCTTCAACGGCGACCGCGCCCCGCAGATCGACAGTGCCGCCGTGACGCTCACCTTTGAGGGCGGCGCCGTTGCCGCGCTGGGGCTTGGGCAGGCCAGCGAGTGGTCGCACGCCGAGGAGCGCTTCTACTTCGCCTGCGAGCGGGGCGAGGCGGCCATCGAGGGCCGGTTCGACTGCCCGACACACTGGTGGCAGGCCCTGCGCGACGGATCGAAGCCCAACGTGGACGAGATGGTGCCGCCGGACGATTGCTTCGACGCCGAGATCGGCCACTTCCTGCAGTGCGTGCGGACCGGCGCCGAGCCGCTGGTCTCCGGGGAGGCCGCGCGCGGCTCCGTGGCGGTCTGCCTGGCCATCAAGGAGAGCATCCGCACGGGACAGCCGGTACGGCCACAGTCCACCGCCCTGTAGATGCGGCGAAGCCCCCGCGCCGCGGCCGCTCGGGTCGCGGCGCGGGGGCTCCGGGGTTCGCTACGCCGCGTCGGGGTAGTTGCCTAACCGGCGCCAGACATCGAGCATCAGCTCGTACCGCGCCAGCCGCATGCCGGTGTAGATGCAGTTACTGGTTGAAAAGATGTAGCCGCCTCCGGGCATGCCGCCGCGCAGGCTGTACTCCACGTTCTCGATAACCTCTTCGTCGGTGCCGCTATCGAGCAGGCCGCAGTTCACGTTGCCGATGAGGCAGACCTGGTCGCCCACGCGCCGCTTCACCTCCGCGATGTCGACGCCCGCCTGCGGGTCGATGGAGTGGAGCGCGTGGGGCTTGCACGAGACGAGCTGGTCGAGGATCGGCATGATGTCGCCGTCGGTGTGCTTGATGGTGTAGAAGCCCAGATCGCGCTGCCCCTGGATCAGCTTGGCCAGGTAGGGCGTCACGAACTGCGAGAACTGCCGGGGGCTGAGGAACGGCCCGTCGTTGAGGCAGTAGTCGGAGCAGAGCGCGAAGCCGTCCAGGCCGCCATGCGCGGCCAGCTTCTCAGCCCACTTCAGCTGCCCCTCGACCATGGCGTCGGCCTCGGCCTTCACCTTTGCCGGCTCGTCCACCAGCCGGAACGCGAAGTCCTCCATATGCGTGCCGTCGGGGATGCTGTAGGTGGCGTCGCCGTGCATCATGAGGAAGTAGCGGTCGCCGGACTTCTCCCGCACGAGGTCGATGAGCCGGAAGATCTCCTCCGTGCTGCCCGGGTTGGGGTGGAGGAAGATGGCGCTCTGCTCGAACCGCTCGGCGGTGCGGATATAGAGGTCCGCCATGTCGTTGCGGTGGAGGTTGCGCTCCTTCTCCTCCATCTGGTCCCACTGGCCGTAGCTCCGCTGTGCCGGGTGGAGCCGCCCGAAGGCCTCCATGGTCAGGAAGAAGACCAGCTCGAAGTGCGGCACGCGGCCCTCGATGGGGCGGCGCTCCAGTGCGGCTATGAAACGCTCTCGGGGTGTCATCTAGGCCATCTCCTCCGGAAGGGTCATGACCGCGCCCTTGTCGGCGCTGGTCACCAGGCGGCTGTACCGGCCGAGCCACCCGTGGTTGATCTTGGCCGCGGGCTTGCGCCAGCCCAGGCGGCGGCTGCCCAGTTCCTCGGCCGACACCTGAAGGTCCATGGTCCGGCTCGGAACGTCGATGCGGATGCGGTCGCCGTCGCGAACCAGCGCGATGGGCCCGCCCTCGGCGGCCTCGGGGCTGATATGCCCGATGCAGGTGCCCGCCGTGCCGCCGCTGAAGCGGCCGTCGGTGATGAGGGCCACCTTGGAGCCGAGGCCCTGGCCCTTGATCATGGAGGTGGGCGAGAGCATCTCCGGCATTCCGGGGCCGCCCTTGGGGCCCTCGTACCGCACCACTACCACGTGCCCGGCCTTCACCTCGCGCCGCTTCAGCGCCTCGAGGCACTCATCCTGAGACTCGAAGACGATGGCTTCGCCCTCGAAGACGAGGCACTCGGGCGCCACGCCCGCGCTCTTGATGACCGCGCCGTTGGGGGCCAGGTTGCCGAAGAGAACCGCGAGCCCGCCGTCATGGCTGAAGGCGCCCTCCAGCGTGCGGATCACGTCGCCGTCCGGCGCGGGCGCGTCCTGGATGCGCTCGCCCAACGTCACTCCGGAGACCGTGGGCATGTCCAGCCGCAGGGCGCCCGGCTTCCGTCCCAGCTCCTTCATGATGGCGGAGACGCCGCCGCAGCGGTCCACATCCTCCAGGTGCACGTCGCTGCGCGAGGGCGAAACCTTGCAGATGCAGGGCGTGGAGATGGAGATGCGGTTGATGCGCTCCAGCTCGTACTCGATGCCCGCCTCGCGGGCCAGGGCCAGCGCGTGGAGCACCGTGTTGGTGGAGCCGCCCATGGCCATGTCCAGCGCGAAGGCGTTGTCCAGCGATTCGGCGGTGACGATGTCCCGCGGGCAGACGTTCTCGGCCACCAGGCCAAGGATGCGCGCGGCCGCCCGGCGTGCCAGATCCACGCGGCGCGGGTCGACGGCCGGTACCGAGCCGTTGCCGGGCAGCGCCAGGCCGATGGCCTCCAGCAGGCAGTTCATGGAGTTCGCCGTGAACATGCCCGAGCAGGAGCCGCACGTGGGGCAGGAGAGGTCCTCCAGCTCCTTGAGCTGGGCCTCGTCGATGGCGCCCGCCTGAAGCTTGCCGACTCCTTCGAAGATGGTGATCAGGTCGGAGCTCCGCCCGTCGGGAAGCTTGCCGGCCAGCATGGGCCCGCCGGTAACGAAGATGGTGGGCACATTGATGCGCACAGCCGCCATAGCCATGCCCGGCGTGATCTTGTCGCAGTTCGAGATGCAGACCATGCCGTCAAAGCAGTGGGCCATGACCATCGTCTCGACGCAATCGGCGATCAGCTCGCGGCTCGGCAGCGAATAGCGCATGCCCAGGTGGCCCATGGCGATACCGTCGTCCACGGCGATGGTGTTGAACTCAAACGGCACGCCGCCGGCCTGGCGCACGGCCTGCTTCACCTCTTCGGCGAACCGGTTCAGGTGGACGTGGCCGGGAACGATGTCGGTGTAGCTGTTGGCGATGCCGATAAAGGGCTTGCCCATGTCGGCGTCGGTGACGCCCGTGGCCTTCAGCAGGCCGCGATGGCCGGCTCGATCATAGCCGGCCTTGATGGTGTCGGATCTCATGGTGTGCGCTCCGCGTGGTGGTGACTGAAGGCACAGTGTACCGTCGAGAAGCGCGCCGGGGTGGAACTGGAACCCATTCGCGCGAGGTATCCGTCCATATGTTCAGGGCTCGTGATCGTGTCTGCGCCGCTCGGCGGCCGGCGGGCCCGCCATGACATAAGGAGAGGCTCAATGACGCGACGTATGCGTGTTCAGATGGCGATGATCGTATCCACGGCGGTGCTGGCGGGCGCCGCATCGGCGCAGCTGGGCAGTCTGCTGAAGGGCGCCGGGATCGGGCTCATCGTCTCGCAGTTCGGCGGCCAGATCAACCGCGCGCTCAACGGCCTGACCAGGACCCAGGGCGAGACCATGGACTACAAGACGAAGGTGGTCCCGATCATCTCCGTGGGCAGCGGCAAGGAAGTGGGCGCGTGCCAGATCATGGGCCCCGCCGACGCGGTCGACAGCGTGAAGCTGGTTGGGCAGATCGAGGGCAAGTTCGACCCTGTGGGCCTGCGCATCCGCGGACTGGTGCCCATGGCCGCCAAGAGCTTCACCGACATCAAGCGCGTGCCCGGCGTCGGCATCAGCGGCCTGATCGACATCAAAATCTAGCGCCGGTCGGCCTGGGCGGGCGACGAGCAAGGAGGGTCCGGATCAGTGGCTCTCGCCTCTCCACCGCCGGAATCGCCCGACGGACCGACTCTGATCGTGTCGGTCAAATGCGGTCCCGGAGGGCTTGCACCATCGAAACTCATCGCTTATAATGACCGAGTTGAGCCTGCAGACGCCTGCAATCCCGGTTCGCGCGTATGCCCGCGCGTGCGGCGCGACCGGGTCACAGGCCATCCCCGTTGGCGAAAGAAGAACCAGGAGGTCATAACTCACCATGTTTGCACTACGCAAGTTCGGCCGGACCGCGGTGGCGCTGGTCGCTGCCGTGCTGCTGTCACAGACCGCTATGGCGATCCCGCCGATGACGGTCACTGTCAGTGACGCCTATGCGTCGCCGGGAGCGCCGGTGCTGCTCACCGCCACCGTCACCGGCATACCACCCGGCGTGACGCCCGGCACGCCGGGCGGCGAACCGATACCGGGAATGCCTGTTGAGTTCAGCGTGAACGGCGGGCCGTTCATTCCGTCGCCGGCGCCTACGGATCCCACCGGCAAGGCGTACCTCCTGGTTGCGGCTCCGGCCCTGCCGGGCCCCTACCCCGTCATGGCGCGTTTGGTACCGATTCCACCGGTCTTCGGCGTCGGCGCGCTGTTCGTCGCGAATCCGTGCCGCGTGATGGCGTGCGACCGCGTCTGCGGGCCGGATGACACGGTGAACCTGCTCGCCTACCTGTGGCAGGTGGGAAGCTACACCGGCATCGCCGGAAAGCCCGTCTACTTCCGCTACAACGGCGGCGCCTGGCAGGGCCCTGTCAATACGGATGCCGGCGGCAAGGCGCAGCTGGCCATCACGGCGCCCCACGATCCCGGCGTCACAGGCTTTGACGTGAAGTTCGACGGCGACGCCACCTACGCCGGCGGCGGCGCCAGCGCCACCGTCACCGTGCGGTCGACGCGCTCCAGCGCCGTCATCGCCTACAACAAGACCGCGGACCCCGGGACCACCATCACCCTCCCGGCCTTCGCCTACTGGATCATGCAGAACCAGCAGGCCGTGCCGATCAGCGGCGGTCACCTGCAGTTCCACATGTACGGATTCGGCGCGATCTGGCAGCAGGCGGTGACCGACGCGACCGGCAAGGCCGTCACGTCGTTCGCCGTACCCGCCACCGCCGCGGGGCCCTACCTGTACGCCCCGGAGTTCCTGAACTCCAAGAACGCGCTCTATGACGACAGTTGGGCCGAGCGCACGATCACCGTCCGCGCCGGCACGACGCTGGCGGCCCCGGCCCGAACCGCCGGGCGCGGCGACATCGTTGAGGTCTTCGGCTACCTGAAGGACGGCGGCAGCAACCCGATCAGCGGCAAGGTGCTGCAGATTCGCGTCAACGGCGGCCCCTGGACCGCCACCGCGGCGACCAACGCCGTGGGCAAGGGCGCCATCACCTACCAGATCACCGAAGGCGTCGGCGTCTACACCACCGACGTCAAGTTCGAGGGCGACGGCACGACGATGCCTTGCGCCACGACCAGCAGCCTGACCGTGAACCAGAAGGCCGTCACCTATACCCTCTCCGGCGACAAGAGCGGCGCCGTGGGCTCCACCGTGGCGCTGCCCGGCTGGGTGTACCGATCATCCACCAGCGCGCCGCTCGCGGGCAAGCCGCTCAACTTCTACGTTGACGGCACCAAGGTCAACGCGTCGCCCGTCGTCACCAACGCCGCCGGCCACTCCGACTACAACTACGTGGTCGCCGTGTCCGCCGGTCCGCACGTCCTCACCGCCAAGTTCGAGGACCCCTCCGATCCCGACTTCCTGCCGTCCACCAGCCCGGACAAGACCCTTACGGTGACCGGTTCGCCGTAGAGACCCGACATCCGTGCGGCGTGCAGCCGGGCCCGGCCGACGTTGGCCGGGCCCGGCGCCTTTCGGGCGCGCCGGTTCGTTGACGGCAAGGCGCGATCCGTGATAGAATGATCGTGTCACGGCGCCGTACCCAAGTGGCTAAGGGAGAGGTCTGCAAAACCTTTATTCAGCGGTTCAATTCCGCTCGGCGCCTCGTGGGCGCCCACTCATTGGAGTGGGCGCCCTTTCACTTGCGGCCCGCCGGCAGGTGATTTGTCCCGGTCCGTCGAATCCTCCGCCAAATCCCCAACACTCAGCCTGTCCCAAGGAGCGCCCCACAATGAGCGATACGGCCCGGTTCATCACCGTCGACCTCGGCGCCGAGAGCGGCCGCACCATCGCGGCTACCCTGGCCGAAGGCAAGATCGGCCTGGAAGTCCTGCACCGCTTCCCCAACGAGCCCCAGCGCATCCTCGGGCGGTTCCACTGGGACACGATCCGGCTCTTCGCCGAGATCAAACGCGGGCTGGCCCTCTGCGCCAAGCAGTACGGCAGTCAGTTCGACGGCATCGGCGTCGACACGTGGGGCGTCGACTTCGCGCTGCTGGACAAGAACGACGACGTTCTGGGCCTCCCGTACCACTACAGGGACAGCCGCACCGAGGGCATGATGGAGGAGGTCTTCAAGATCGTCCCCCGTTCCGAGGTCTACCGCACCACGGGCATCCAGTTCATGGTTCTCAACTCGCTCTACCAGTTGATGGCGCTGAAGCGGTCGGGCTCACCGGCGCTGGACGAGGCGCGCTCCTTCCTGATGACGCCTGACCTGCTCAACTACTGGCTCAGCGGCGAGAAGGCCAACGAGTTCTCCAACGCCACGACCACGCAGTGCTTCGATCCGAATGCGGGCGACTGGGCGCGCCCCATGCTCGAGGCCCTGGGCATCCCCACGGGCTTCCTGGGAACCATCGTGCAGCCCGGCGCCACGCTGGGTCCGCTGCACGCTTCGGTGCGCGGCGAGACGTCGCTGGGCGCCGTGCCGATCATCGCGCCGGCCACGCACGATACCGGATCGGCTGTGGCGGCCGTGCCCGCCGAGGGTGATAGGGGTTGGGCGTACATCAGCTGCGGCACCTGGTCGCTGGTGGGGCTCGAGACGCCGAAGCCGGTCATCACCGACCAGACGCTGGAGTACAACCTGACCAACGAGGGCGGCGTCTATGGCACCTACCGCCTGCTGCGCAACGTGATGGGGCTCTGGCTCCTGCAGCAGTGCCGCCGTTCGTGGGAGAAGGCCGGCCACTCGTACGGCTACGACGAACTGACCGCGATGTCGACCCGCGCCACGCCCTTCGCGGCCACCGTGGACCCCGACGACCCGCTCTTCCTGAACCCCACCGACATGCCCGAGGCGATCCGGCACTACTGCGCTCGCACCGGGCAGGCGCCGCCTGCCGACGTGGCCGGCATGGTCCGGTGCATCGTGGAGAGCCTTGCGCTGAAGTACGGTCCCACCGAGGCCACGGCGCTGGGCAACGCGCTGGTGCAGGCCATTGCGGCGGGCAGACTCGGTTCGCTGGCCGACGCGCGCGCCATGGTGGCGCGATCATTCCCGCTGGTGGAGTACACGCCCCAGACGCCCGGCGCCTGGGACCAGTGCGCGGCCCGCTTCGACGAGAGGCTCGTCTAGGGGCAGAAGACCACGTCGACGCCGTCGGCTCCGAACGTATCCCGGAGCTGGCGGCACAGGGCCCGAAGGCCGGGCGCCACGGAGTGGCGGAAGCCGACATCGATGATCACCGTGGCGCTCTGCTCGGCCAGCATGACGTCCTGGGTGCAGACGCCGCCGGTCACGAGGGCGCCCGCGCCCGCCCTGTTGGCCGGCCAGTAGAGGCCATCGCCCTGTCCGGCCGCCACGGCCAGAGACGAGATGGGCAGGTCGGAACGGTGCGACACGCGGATCGACGCGCCGGCCAGCGCATCGGAGACCTGGGCCAGTACCGTGTCCAGCGAGACCTTCAGCGGCAGCTCCGCCACCCGCCCGCGCCCAAACTGGGCGCCGGGGTTGCGCAGCGCGATGACATCGTAGGCCACCTCCTCGTAGGGGTGCGCCTCCACCACGGCGGCGATGACGCCCTGCAGCTCGCGCTGCGGCACGATCATCTCCAGGCGCACCTCCTCCATCTTCGTCAGCGCGCCGATCTGCCCGGCCACCGGATGGGCGCCCGGTCCCGGCATCCACGTACCCAGTCCATGCGCCTGGAATGAGCAGTGGCTGTAGTTGCCCAGGCGGCCGGCGCCCGCTTCGGCGGCGGCGAGGTAGACCGCATCGACGGAGGGCACGGGGACGTAGACGGCGATCCGGTGCAGTGTCTCGTTGCAGGTCGGACGCAGGAGGCCGGTCGCCGCCAGTCCCAGCGCCTCCGCAAGGCTGTCGTCGAAGCCGCCCGGCGCGGCGAAGTAGCTGTTCGCCAGTCCGTAGAGGCAACTCCCCTGCTCCAGGATGGTGGCGAGCTTGTTGCCGATGGGATCGTCACGGCGGACGGCGGTCAGAGGCGCGGTAACGAGCGGCGCCGCCGTCAGGATGAGGGCGCCGCCTCGAGCGGACGCGCAGGCCAGGGCGCTCTGGGTGGCCATGGGCGCGACCACGATGGTTCGCACGGCGGCGGTCGGCGTTCCCGCCTGCAGGCCGTAGGGCGCCTCGGGCGACGAGAGCGCCGGGGGCGCCAGGAACTCCAGGAACTCGACCACCTCGGCGACGGGCGTCACACCCGGGCGGTGCGTCGCCTGCTCTGCCGTCTCCGACTGGTTCGCGCTCATGTCCGCCTCCCGAGTGACCCGCCGGAACACCGACTCGCGGGTGACAAGTATAACAACGCGGCGCGGATGCGTCAAACATGCCCGACCGCCCGCCGCGGCTCAGTCGCTCGATTCGGCGTTCTCTTCCAGGTTGGCCAGCGCCGCCTCGAAGTCATCGGGCGAGAGCGCCTTGGGCGCGGGCTGGGGTCCGGCCTCGGCGTCGGCCAGGCGGATCAGCGCCTGCAGGCCGGCCTCGTTCACGGCGGCCCGAAGATCGGCGCCGGCGTAGCCGTCCGTGCGGGCCGCCAGTGCATCGAGATTCACATCGGGAGCCAGGTTGACCTTGCGCGTGAAGAGCCCGAGCAGGGCGCGTCGGCCCGCGGCGTCGGGCAACGGCACTTCGATCTCGCGGGAGAGGCGGCCGCCGCGGCGCACGGCCGGGTCGAGCATGTCGGGCCGATTCGTGGCGCCCAGCACCAGGAGGCGGTGGTTGGGCGTCATGCCGTCCATCTCCTGCAGGAACTGGTTCACCACCTTGTCGTAATGCACGGCCATGCCGCCCTGCCGGATGGGCAGGAGGGCGTCGATCTCATCGATGAAGATGATGGCCGGCGCGGCGGCCCTGGCCTTGGCGAAGAGGTCGCGCACCCGCTTCTCGGACTCGCCCACATACATCTGGTTGATGTCGGCGGGGGATGTGGCGATGAACTTGCACTTGGCCTCGTTGGCCAGAACGCGGGCGATGGTGGTCTTCCCGGTGCCGGGCGGGCCCTTGAGGAGGATGCCCGTGGGAGGTTCGACGCCCAGTTCGCGGGCCAGGTCGGGCTGCTCCAGCATGAGCTGCACCTGCCGCAGTTCGCGCTTCACGCGGGAGCTGAGGACGACATCGGCCCAGCCCATGCGGCCGGCCTGCTCCTCGGTGGGGGGTGCCGGCTGGCTCACGCTGCCCGCATCGCCCTGGTAGTTGCGCACCAGGCCCGCCATCTCGCCGTCGGAAGGGTCCAGTTCGGCGGCTCGGCGGGCCTCGGTGAGGGCCTCCTCGCGGTAGCCCAGGTCGCGGAGGGCGCGAGCGAGGTAGTAGCGCGCGCGGGCATGGGCGGGATCGCGCTGCAGGGCGTCGCGCAGGGCGTGGACGGCATCGCGCAGGCGCTTCTTATGGTCGCTGAAGCGGCCGGAGCGCTGCCGGGCGACGGCATCGAACCCGGCAAGGTGCGCGAGATAGCCGACGCTCAGGTCGGCCAGCGTCGGCTTCATCTCCTCCGCCTGGTGCCAGAGCGCCCAGCCCAGGCGGAAGCGCACCTCGGCGCTGCGCGGCTCAAGGCTGGTGGCGAGCCGGAAGGCCTCGGCGGCGGCCTCCCAGTTGCCCGACTGAGCCGACGCGAGCCCCTCGGCCAGGGCGCGCTCGCCCCGGCTTCGGCCCGGCGTGGCCCCACGGCCCCTCTCGGCGGCCGCCTCCTCGCCCTGCATGGCGCTACAGGCTCACATTGGCCAGCGCGTGGAGGGCGCGGGCGTAGATCTTGGCCGCGGTCACCAGCGTGCTGACGGCGATGCGCTCATCGGGCTCGTGCGCCGGGCCGTCCTGTGAGCCGGGGAGGTCGGCGCCGTAGGCCACGGCGTTGGGGGTGGCGCGGGCGTAGGTGCCGCCGCCCATGGTGAGGGGCTTGGTCACCGTGTCGCCGGTCACCTCGCGGTAGACGGCCATGAGCGTGCGCGCGGGCTCGGCATCGAGCGGAGCGTAGAGGGCCGGGCCGTTGCGGGTCTGGGCGAGGACCCACTGCCCGCCGGCCAGGCCCGCCTCAACGCGGTGGATGAGCGTCGCGAACTCCCAGAGCACCGGATAGCGGACGTTGTAGACCACCCGGACGCAGTCGTCGGTGACCTCCAGAATGCCCATATTACAGGTAAGCGGACCCACGACCTCGTCGCGCCCCTCGATGCCCAGGCCCGAGCCCGCGGGGTCGCCGGTCTCGACGAGCCTGCCCGCCCAGGCGACATCGGCGCCCAGCGGCAACGTCCGAAGCGCACGGGCGAGGCGCACGATGGCGTTGTCCCCCTCCTGCGGGAGGCTCCCGTGGGCCGACTTGCCGATGGAGCGCACCACCAGTTCGTCGCCTTCCGCAGCATAGGTCACGTTGCGGTCCCAGTAGCCGGCGAGCTGCCCGGCGGCGGCGGCCAGGGCATCGGCCGGACCGCCGATCCGCGCCTCGGCGGCGTCGGGAACCATGTTGGAGCGGCGTCCGCCCGTTGCGGCGACGACGCGGAGGCCTCCGCACCCGGCGGGCCGTTGCAGCGTCAGCGCCAGGTCGCAGATGCCCTTCTCGGCGTAGACCAGGGGGAAGCCCGCATCGGGAGCGAAGGCAGCGGCGGGGCGCTCCTGGCCGGCCACGTCCCAGTAGTGCTTCACGCAGCTGAACCCGCTCTCCTCGTCGCATCCGAAGATGACGCGCACGCGGCGCTGAAGCGGCAGTCCGCTCTCCATGAGGGCCTTGGCCCCGAAGAGGGCGGCGATGGTGGGGCCCTTGTCGTCCGATGTGCCGCGCCCGTAGATGAAGCCGTCCACCAGCTCGCCGCCGAAGGGGTCGCGGGTCCAGCGGTCGCCGGCGGGCACCACGTCCAGATGGCCCAGCGCGGCCACCATCTCGGCGCCCTGTCCGAACTCGGCATGGGCGGCGTGGCCGTCGATGTCGGAGACGGCGAAGCCCAGCGACCTGCAGAGGTCCAGCGCGTCGTCCAGCGCGGCGCGGACCTCTCGACCGTAGGGGCTGCCGGGCCCGTCGGGCTCGCCCTTCACGCTCGGAACCCGAACGCTGGATTGAACGGCCGCCACGAGATCGTCAACATGAGCCTCGATCCAGGTGTCGAGCGCCGAGACATCCGCCATGTAGTTCCTCCGATCAGGTTTGGTATGCTGAACTAGATTACCCGCCCGCGGACACCCGCCCCGTTTGGCCCGGCCACATCATGCGGCAGCCGGGCGGCGCAGGTGGTCGCGGCAGAGGTTGGCCACGCGCATGAGGATATCGGCGCGGATGGGATCGACGTCGGATCCGGCCACGAGGCACATCTCAAGCAGCGTGAGCGCCTCGGTTTCGGTAAGGGGCAGCGCGCGGGTCGTCGAGCGCGCGTCGGGTGCGTTCATCAGATCGGGCCTCCTTCAGCACTTCTCCATGCGGGCGAGGGGCCCAAACGGCCCACCCGCCGGCGTCACACACACTCAGACGTAATGACCCGTCCGGCGGTGTCGCCGTGCGGGCAAAGTCCCTTCTATGGCCGTGGGGTATACTCACGGTTCGATTCCGTGTGATCACACACCGGGTCTGAGGTTCGTGCGGGTCCGCCCTGCGGCGCACGGCTGACGACGGCCCGGGAGGAACAAACCAGGAGGCCGAATATGGCTACGTTGTCGATGAAGGAGCTCCTCGAAGCAGGAGTGCATTTCGGGCACCAGACGCGCCGTTGGAACCCGAAGATGAAGCGGTACATCTACGGCGCCCGCAACGGCATCTACATCATCGATCTGCATCAGACCCTGAAGCTCTTCGATGACGCCCAGCGCTTCGTGCAGGATACCGTCGGCGCCGGCGGCTTCGTGCTCTTCGTGGGCACCAAGAAGCAGGCCCAGGACGCCGTCCGCGAGGCCGCGGAGCGCTGCCGCCAGTTCTACGTCAACCAGCGCTGGCTAGGCGGCATGCTGACCAACTTCAAGACCATCCAGACGCGCATCAAGCGCCTCGCCGAACTGAACGAGATGGAAGAGAAGGGCATCCTCGACAAGCTCACCAAGAAGGAAGCCACCGGCCTGCGCGAAGAGCGCGACAAGCTGGAGCGCTACCTCGGCGGCATCAAGACCATGCCCCGCCTTCCCGACGCCGTCTTCGTGGTGGACCTGAAGAAGGAGCACATCGCGGTAGCCGAGGCGCGGAAGCTGGAAATCCCGGTCATCGCGATCGTGGACACCAACTGCGACCCGGACGACGTCGACTTCGTCGTGCCCGGCAACGATGACGCGATCCGCGCCATCAAGCTGATCTCGAACAAGATCGCCGACGCCATCATCGACGTGAAGCAGTCCGAGTGGGACAGCCAGGTCGAAGAGAGCGTCGAGCCGATCATGGAGATCGTTGAGCCGGATATCGACATCTCCGCCAGCGTCGCCGCCCCCGTCGTTCCCGGCCTCATGCCCGGGGACAGCGTCGTAGCCGTCACCGAAGAGGACGAGTACAGCCGGATGGCGCGCCGCGCTACCGCGACCGACGATGTTGTCGTCGATCCGGCGGATGACGACGCCTAGAGTGTGACCGGGCCGCTCGAGCCGAGGGGCGGCCCAACCCCATCCAGAACCTCAACCTCATCAGGAGTGCTACCTATGGAGATAACCGCGAAGATGGTGAGCCAGCTCCGGGAACAGACCGGAGCCGGCATGATGGAGTGCAAGAAGGCGCTGATCGAGTCCGAGGGCGACGAGTCCCGCGCCCGGGACCTGCTGCGGGCCAAGGGCAAGGCCGGCGCCGAGAAGCGCGCCGGACGCGCCGCCAGCGAGGGTGTCGTGGCAGCCGCCACGACGGCCGCCGGCTCCGCGCTGGTCGAACTCAACTCTGAGACCGACTTCGTGGCACGGAACGAGGAGTTCCGCGCCCTGGCGCAGTGCCTCGCCGACCTGGCCGCGGCCAACGACGTTGCCTCAACCGAGGATGTCCTCGCCCTTACGGTCGACGGCAAGACGGCCCAGTCCGCGCTGGACGACGTCGTGACCAAGCTGCGCGAGAAGATCGTCTTCCGCCGTTGCGCGCGCTCGGCCGCCGCCGCCGACAAGGTGGTCGCCACCTACATCCACACCGTCACGACGAAGATCGGCGTGATGCTGGAGATGAAGGGCGATCCCGGCAACGCCGACCTGGCGACCCTGGGCCGCTCGGTGGCGATGCACATCGCCGCCAGCAAGCCCGAGTACGTGAACCGCGAGGCCGTCCCGGCCGATGTCGTGGAGCACGAGAAGCAGGTCCTCGCCGAGTTGACCCGCAACGAGGGCAAGCCCGAGGCCGCGATCCCGAAGATCGTGGAAGGCCGTATCGGCAAGTTCTTCGAGCGCATCTGCCTGGTGGAGCAGCCCTTCGTCCGCGACCCCTCCAAGAAGGTCGGCGAACTGCTGAAGGAGGCCGGCGCCGAAGCCACCTCGTTCACGCTCTACGTCGTAGGCCAGGAGTAACCCCTTGGCCGCGCCGCGCTGGCGCCGAGTCCTGCTCAAGCTCTCCGGCGAAGTCTTCGCCGGAGGGCAGGACTTCGGCCTCGACCCCGCCACCTTCAAGTCCATGGCCGCCGAGGTCGCCGAGGCCCATGCCGGCGGCGTACAGCTGGCCATCGTGGTGGGCGGCGGCAACATCATGCGGGGCAAGTTCGCCTCCGAGGCCGGCATGGACCGCGTCACGGCCGACCATGTGGGCATGCTCGCCACCGTCATGAACGCGCTGGCCCTGCAGGACGCGCTGGAGAAGATCAACGTCGATACCCGCGTCCAGACCGCCATCTCCATGGACGACGTGGCCGAGCCGTTCATCCGTCGGCGCGCCATCCGGCATCTGGAGAAGGGCCGCGTCGTCATCCTGGCCGCCGGCACCGGCAATCCCTACTTCTCTACCGATACGGGCGCGGTGCTCCGCGCGCTGGAGATAAAGGCCAACGCGGTACTGAAGGCGACCAACGTGGACGGCGTCTATGACAAGGACCCGCGAGCCTTCCCGGACGCCAAGCGGTTCGAGAATCTGGACTACGACTACTGCATCGACCACCAGCTGGGCGTGATGGACCTGTCCGCGTTCACGCTCTGCCGACAGAACGACCTGCCCATCATCGTGTTCAGCATGTTGGCGCCCGGCAACGTGCGCCGCGTGGTGTCCGGTGAGCCGGTGGGCACGGTAGTAGGGAGGAAGCCATGAGCATCACCGATCTGCTGCACGACGCCGAAGACAAGATGAAGAAGAGCGTGGAGGCCACCCGGCACGAGTTCACGCTCATCCGCACCGGCAGGGCCAATCCCGCGCTCCTCGAGCACGTTGTCGTCATGGCCTACGGGTCGGAGCTACCCCTGAACCAGGTCGCCACCGTGACCACGCCGGACGCCCGACAGCTGCTCATCACCCCGTTCGACCGCAACCAACTGGGCGCCATCGAGAAGGGCATCCTGAAGTCCGACGTGAACCTGACGCCGAACAACGACGGCAACGCCATCCGCTTGAACATCCCGCCGCTCAACGAGGAGAGGCGCAAGGAGTTCATCAAGCTGCTCCACAAGAAGGCCGAGGCCGGCCACGCCGCGGTGCGCAACGTGCGCCACCACAGCATGAACCGTCTGCGCGATATGCAGAAGGCCAAGGAGATCAGCGAGGACGACGAGAAGCGGACCGGCGAGAAGCTCCAGAAGTTCACCGACCAGTTCATCGTCGAGATCGACAAGCATACCAAGCAGAAGGAACAGGACCTCCTGGAGGTCTAGCCCGCACCGGAGGGGCGTCGGCGACGGCGCCCCTCGGCACGTGCGGCGGCAGGTGCAACCGAATGTCCACCGCGTCCCGGCAGCCCGTCACCTCCGACCCCAAGGCCATGCCCGCCCACGTCGCCATCATAATGGACGGCAACGGGCGCTGGGCCCGCGCGCGCGGCTTGGAGCGGCTCGAGGGGCACTGGCAGGGCTATCGGACCCTGAAGAAGATCGTCTACGCGGCCGACGAGATGGGCATCCGCCACCTGACGGTCTACGGCTTCTCCTCGGAGAACTGGCGCCGTCCCGAGGCCGAGGTGGGCGGGCTCATGTCGCTCATGCTCCGCGCCATGAAGGCGGAGATCGACGAGCTGGCCGCCAACGGCATCCGCGTCCGCGTTCTGGGGCGCCTGTCACAGCTGCCCGCCGACCTGCGGCAGGAGTTCGAGCAGGCCATGGAGCGGACCGCCGACTACCAGAGGATGACCTTCAACCTGGCCATCAACTACGGGGGGCGATCCGAGATCGTCGACGCCGTTCGCGCCGTGGCCGCCGAGGCCGCCTCGGGGCGCATCCGGCCCGAGGAGATCACCGAAGAGACGGTGGCCTCCCGCCTCTATGCGCCGGACACGCCGGACCCCGACCTGCTCATCCGCACGGCAGGCGAGATGCGCCTGAGCAACTTCCTGCTCTGGGAGACCGCCTACTCGGAGATCTGGGTCACCGACACCTTCTGGCCCGATTTCTCGCAGGAGCTGCTGGCCGAGGCCGTGCGCGGCTATCAGGCCCGCACACGGCGCTTCGGCGCGGTGGTCGAGTAGAGGCCCTCCCCTACTCGCCGAGGGCGTTCCAGATAGAGCCGGCGAGCAGCGCGTTGCCCGCGGCGTTCAGGTGCACCCCGTCGGTCGTCAGCAGCAGCGTCTCGTCGAGCGACCAGCGCCGGAAGGCCGCCACCGTCTCCCGGAACGCCAGGTAGGCATCCACGAAGAGGAGCCCCCGCCGGATCGCCACAGCCCGCATGGCCGACACATAGACGGCGGCGCGGGCGTTCTCGGCGCAGTTGAGGTCCTCGTAGACCAGCGTCGGCGATACGAAGGCGAGCCTCGCGCCCGCCGCGGCGGCCTTGTCGGCCATCTTCTCGAGCCAGGCCGTGTAGTCCTCAACGGGCACACCGGCCGGCTGTAGGCCCAGCGGGTCGCGGACGCCGGTCTCAAAGATGTTGAATGCGTGCCAAACGTCGTTAACGCCCACGTTGAGCAGGATCAGGTCGGGTTCGTGCGCCAGCGCGTCGCGGTCGAACCTCGCCGCCATATCTGGCGCGCGGTGTCCGCTGATGCCCGCGTTCACCACGCGGATGCCGCTCCCGGCCTTCGCAAGCGCCTCCGCGAGGAGCCAGACGTAGCCCCCCGGGGCGGCGCCCCCTTCGGTGATGCTGTCGCCCATCACCACCAGCGTCTTCACGCCCGACAGCGCTTTCGGCAGGCCGTTCGCCATGCTGAACCCTCCGTGCAAGCTCGTTCGGCGGCGCCGGGCCGCCACGCACGGCATGGTACCAGACCGCAAGGCGGCGCGTGGCTGCTACACTGATTCGCCGGGGCGCCTCGCGGCCGATCCGGCGCCCGATCACCACCCTTCACGGAGCGCCCATGAGCACCCTTCGTGCGCCGAGGTTCCCGCGCCGCCTGCTGTTCGCCGCCGCCCTCCTGTGGGCGGTGGTCCTCGCGGGCGGCTCCGCGCTTGGCCAGCAGTTCGCCCTCCGCATCGTCCACACCAACGACGTCCATGGTCATCTGCTCCCGTTCCGCTACACCTTCCAGGGCGAGAAGGCCCCGGTCCTGGTGGGAGGCGCGGCGCGCCGGGTGGCGCTGGCCAGACGCCTCCTGAAGCAGGCGCCCGGCGCGTCGATCCTCGTCGATTGCGGCGATGCCTTCACGCGGGGACCGCTGGCCACAACGCACATGGGCCAGGCCGAGGCCGCCGCCATGAACGCGGCGGGCTACGAGCTGGGGTCGGTGGGGAACAACGAGTTCAAGGCGCGGGACGCCGCCGACGCCGAGGACGCGCCCGGCGCACAGGCCGCACTGACGCGCTTCGTCGGGGCCTCCCGGTTCCCATGGCTCTGCGCCAACGCAACCGATGGTGCAGGGAAGCCCGCGGCGGGCGCCGTGCCCTACGTCGTGCACCGATTCGGGGATGTGCGCGTGGCCTTCTTCGGCATCACCGCGCCCCGCTCGGCCAACTACCCGCAGACGCGCGGCTGGACGATCACCGATCCCATCGCCCGCGCCAGGGAGCTTGTGCCGCAGTTGCGGAAACAGGCCGATCTCGTGATCGCGCTGACCCACATCGGGTACGAGAGCGACAGGGCCCTCATCGCCGGGGCGCCGGGCATCGACGCCGTGGTCGGCGGCGACTCGCACACCTTCCTGCCGAACGCCGAACAGATGGCAGGCCCCGACGGTCGGATGGTCCCGCTGGCCCAGGCCGGGGAGTTCGGCGTCTGCGTGGGTGCGCTCGATCTGGTCTGCCGGCGCGACCCGACGGGCGTCTGGAGCGTCGCATCGGCTACCGGCAAGCTCCACCGCGTCACGCCGGATGTGCCCGAGGACCCCGCCGTCGCCGGGGCGCTGCGGCCCTTCCTGGCGCCCTTCCTGAAGCCCATCGCGCGGCTCGGCGGATGCGGCGCCGACGAGAAGGCGCTGGAGCGCCGCACCACGCGGATATTCGTGGCGGCCATGCGCCGGGCGTCGGGCGCCGACCTCGCCCTGAGCCCGCTGGGCTTCGGCCTCCACGGCGCGCTGCGCGACGGCCCGGTCACGCGGTACGACGTCTACAGCGCCCAGCCCTACCACAACACCATCGTTACGGTGGCGACGACGGCAGAGGCCCTGCGGCGGCTGCGGGACTTCGCGCCCGACGTGGTCACCGACGGGGCGGCCCGGGCCACCGGCGAGACCCGCCTCGCCATGATGGACTACGCGGTGTCCGAACTGGGCATCAAGCCGCTTCGGCTCCGCAAGTCCGGCATCGACGTCCGCACAGCCGTAGTCGACTACCTCACGCAGACCGCACCGATCCGCGGCGCGGCACGGAGAACCTCCCATTGAGCCCTGTAACACCGACGATTGAGACCGCCCGCGAAGCCTTCCCCGTTACCCGCGAGTGCATCTACCTGAACACCGGCACCTATGGCCCCATGCCCGAGCCCGCCCTGCAGGAGCTGTTGGAGGCCACCGCCGCCGCCGAGCGGCAGGGCATCGCCTGCACCCGCGACATCATGCGGGACGTGAACCGGGCGCGGCAGGGCCTGGCGGCCATCGTGGGAGTGGAGCCGGGCCAGATCGCCATGTCGCGCAACTCCACCGACGGCATCAATCTGGTGCTGGCGGGGCTCGACTGGCGCCCCGGCGACGAGGTGATCACCACCGACGAGGAGCACGAGGCCATGTGGCACCCGCTCCTCTACCTGCGGGCCACTCGCGGCATCGTGGTGCACCGGATCAGCGTCTCGCCCGACGCTGACACTATGGTGGAGCGGCTGCGGCACGCGGCCAACCAGCGCACCCGGCTGCTCACCTTCAGCCACGTCCCCTGCGAGACCGGCACGCGCCTGCCCGCCGCCGCCATGTGCCGCTGGGCGCGCGAGCACGGCGTCGCCAGCTTGGTTGACGGCGCGCAGTCGGTCGGGGCCGTGCCGGTGACGCTGCCCGAGCTGGGCTGCGACTGGCTGGCGGGCAACGGCCACAAGTGGCTCCACGGTCCCAAGGGCACGGGCTTCCTGGCGGCCGCGCCGGAGGCCATGCTCGCGCTTCGGCCCGCCCACGTCGGCGCGGGCTCGCTGGCCGAGGCCGACTGGCAGGCGGGCCGCGCCGTGCCCCACGCAACCGGCGAGAGGTTCGAGTACGGCAGCCGCGACCTGGCGCGCTGGGCGGGGATGCACGCGTCGCTGGACTGGATGGGCGCCGTGGGCTGGCCGGCCATCCATGCCCATATCGCCCGCCATGCCTCCGCGCTGAAGGAGGGCCTCCTGTCCCTGCCGGGCGTCTGCCTGCTCACTCCCGCGGCGGCCGAGGCGTCGGCGGGACTGGTCAGCTTCGTGATTGAGGGGCATAGCTTCCAGGCCGTCATGGATCACGCCCGGAGCAGCCGCAACATCCACCTGCGCCCGGTGCCGCACTACAACGCCACACGGGCGGCGGCGAGCGTTCTCACCAACAGCGGCGACGTGGAGGCGCTCCTGGAGGTCCTGCGCGAGTTGCCGGCATAGACCCGCAAAGGATACACTGAGCCCAGCCGCCCACGCCCGGAGACGCCGCCACCACCATGAACCGCCTGACCGGCTTCCCATACGGCATCGCCGCCCTCTGCATCCTGGCGCTCGCGCTCGCGTCGGGCGTCTGGCTCGCGGCCCATCCGGTCGGGACCTCCTCGGCGAACCTCACCATGTGGACGTTCGCGAACACGCACTATGACGCCTACAAGGCGGCTGTGCCCTCCTTCGAGAAGGCGCACCCCGGCGTCCGCGTGGACGTGCAGCTCGTCTCCGGCACGGCGGTCACGTCGCGCCTGCAGGCCGCCTTCTGGGCCGATCTGGATGTGCCCGATCTCGTCGAGGCGGAGATCAGCAACGCGGCCTCCTTCTTCCGCGGCCCGCTGGAGCACGTCGGCTTCTTGGACCTGACCGACCGCATCCACCGCTCCGGCCTCTGGGACGGCATGGTGCAGGCCCGGTTCGCGCCCTACACCACCCGTGGGCGCATCTTCGGCCTGCCGCACGACGTCCACCCCGTGCAACTGGCCTACCGGCGCGACCTCGTCGAGGGGCTCGGCATCGACGTCTCCAAGATCGAGACGTGGGACGACTTCGTGGCCGCCGGCCGCCGCGTGACCATCCCCAACAAGCGCTACATGCTGGAGATGCCCGACACGGACGCCTCGCGGCTGGAGATGTGCCTCTTCCAGCGCGGCGGCGGCTACTTCGACCAGCAGGGCCGTTGCAGGTTCGACGACGAGGTCGGCGTCCAGACCATGCTCTGGTACGTCCCCCTGGTGGCCGGTCCGCGGCGCATCGGCGGCGACCTGGGCGGCGGGCAGATTCTGACCAAGGCCATCGAGGACGGCTACCTGCTCTTCCTGGCCGCGCCGGACTGGCGGACCCGCTCCTTCGAGATGGACGCGCCCCGCGTCTCCGGCAAGATGGCGCTCATGCCGCTGCCGGCGGTGAAGCGAGGCGGGCCGCGTACCAGCACCTGGGGAGGCACCATGCTGGGCATCACCAGGCGCAGCCCGCACCCGGACCTGGCGTGGGAGTTCGCCAGGCACCTCTACCTGAACCCCGCCGAGCTGGCCGAGCGCTTCCGGGGGACCAACATCATCCCCGCGCTCAGGTCCGCGTGGCGGCAGCCGGCCTTCTCCGAGCCGCGCCCCTACTGGTCGAACCAGCGGCTGGGCGACAGCTACGCCCTGCTGGCGCCGCAGACGCCGTATCAGTACGCGAGCCCCTTCATCAGCACCGCCAAGGGCAAGCTGGGCGAGGCCCTGGTGGCCTGCGTGCAGCGCTACCGGGCGGAGGGCGACGCCGGCTTCGAGCCCTTCGTGCGGCGGCAGATGGGCATGAGCGCCGGCGAGCTTCGGCGGCTCATGGCGCGGAGCCCCTTCCTGTGAGCGCCCCGCGCGGCCTCCGGGCAGACGGCTGGTTCCGGTTGCAGCACCGGGCGGCGCCCTACCTCTTCGTGGCGCCCTTCGTGCTCCTCTTCCTGACCTTCGGCCTCTGGCCCATCGTGAAGAGCCTCACGCTCTCCATGTACGCCACAAGCGGGCCCAAGGACCAGGTCTTCGTGGGCGCGGCCAACTTCCGCTTCCTGCTGGGCGACCCGGACTTCCGCATCGCCGTCGCCAACACGGCGCTCTTCGCCTTCTGGTCGGTCTTCGTCCAGCTTCCGCTGGCCCTGGGCCTGGCGCTGCTTCTGAGCCGGCGTTGGCTGCGCGGGCGGGAGTTCCTGCGCCTGGTCTTCTTCTCGCCGAACCTGCTGGGCCAGGTCTTCGTCGGCGTGCTCTTCAGCGTCCTCTTCGTGCCGCAGTACGGCCTGCTGAACAACGCGCTGCACGGGCTCACCGAGCCGCTCCACCGGTGGCTCTCGTTCATCCCCGTGGTCGAGCTGGACACCAAGTGGCTGGCCAACCCGGCGCTGGTGATGCCCGCGCTGGTGCTCACCTCGCTCTGGATGTACGTCGGCTTCAACATGATCTACTTCCTGGCCGCGCTGCAGGCGGTGGATCAGGACCTCTACGAGGCCGCCACCGTCGACGGCGCGAACGGGTTCCAGCAGTTCCTGGCGGTGACGCTGCCGGGCATCCGGCCCGTGGCGGTCTTCGTGCTGATCACATCGACCATCGGCTCATTCCAGCTCTTCGAACTGCCCTACATCATGCTGGGCAACGGCTCGGGACCGAACAAGGCGGGGCTCACCATCGTGATGTACCTCTACCAGATGGGCTTCGTCACCGGCGATCTGGGTTACGCCTCCGCCGTGGGATGGACGCTGGCGCTGGGCCTGCTCGTCATCAGCCTGGCTCAGATGCGGATCACCGGCGCCTTCCGGAGCGGCGCCGAATGAGGCCGACCGTCGCCACCCGCCTGCTGCGGGCCATCGTCTACGTCTGCCTCGGCCTGCTCGCGGCGCTCACCCTGACGCCCCTGCTCTGGCTCGTGGCCGCCACGACCAAGGGACCCGACGACCTGTTCCACTACACCTTCTTCGCGCCACGCGCCTCCATGGCGAACTTCGACGCCCTGTTCGAGGCGGGCAAGGCCGTCAAGAGCGTCCACTTCCTCCGGTGCGGCATCAACAGCCTGTTCGTCGCCTGCACGACGGTGCTGGTCCAGCTCTTCTTCTCGTCGCTGGCCGGCTTCGCGTTGGCCAAGTACACCTTCCGGGGCAAGAAGCAGCTCATGGTGCTGATGCTCTCCACGATGCTGATACCCGGCCAGGTGGTGATGGCGCCGCTCTACGAGCTGATCTACCGGCTCGGCCTGGTGGACAGCTACCTGGGCCTCGTGGCGCCCGGCGCGGTCAGCGTCTTCGGCATCTTCCTCTTCCGCCAGTCCATCACGCAGGCGCCGGACGAGCTGCTCGACGCGGCGCGCATCGACGGATGCACCGAGTTCCGCACCTACTGGGACATCGTGATGCCGGTCTCGCGGCCCATGGTGGGCGCCTTCTGCCTGATCTCGTTCATGGGCGCCTGGAACAGCTTCCTCTGGCCGCAGATCATCCTGCACAACAGCGCCCGCTTCACGCTGCCGATCGCGCTCAACCAGCTCGTCGGCATCTACCAGCAGCAGTACGGAACCCTGATGGCCGGGACGCTGGTGAGCATCCTGCCGGTGGTGGTCCTCTTCCTCCTGCATTCTTGAGCCCTGACCCGTCAAGATGGCCACTTCTCTGACGTAGGAAAGTGGCCTTCTTGAGCTGGGGTGTCACCCCAAACTGAGACACGGGGCCGGCGTCACTCAGGCCTCAGCCACTCCAGACGCTTGAGGAAGTCCGCCTGAACGTCGGCCCGCCACTTCGAGACGGAGACCGTTCCTTCGGCGTCGTCGAACCAGTGCCGCCTTGAGGGGTCCCTCCGCACGAACCGTCCGCCCCATCCGCCCTGGTCCGGCTTCTCGGGATCGTTCACTCCGCGCACGGCGCTGAGGAGGTGGAGGAACGACGGCGTGTCGCCCTCCTGTGTGCCGGGGTAGGCCGGGTCCCAACCGCTCCGAGGGTAGACGGCGCCGAGCGGCCCGTGACCGGTACGGACGTTGCGCTCGATCCACGCCAGGTCGGATAGCGCCGGGTCTGACTTCACCATATTCCAGAACATACCCATATAACTTTTATCGGACAGTATAATGAATAGATTCGGGAACGCGTCGAGCAGCCAGTCCGTGGTTGTGTCCTGCTTGGCGATGAGAAATACCCGAAGCTTGCCTAGGAAGCGGTCCAGCTCCGCCGCCGACCGGGTGGCGCGGACCCTCCAGACGGCCTGGGCCACCTCGCGGGAGCCACCCCATACGCAGACCCACACGGGCCGGGGATCGGGCCGGTCGACGACCCGCACGATAGCGTCCGATGCCTCGCTGTCCTTGCCGGCGCCGAGGATGTCGCCCAGGGGCTTGTACTCGGTCCCAACCGCCGGTCCGCCCCAGGCTCCGGAACGCCCCTGCCAGGTCACGGCGCGGAGGGCATCCGCCGAGCGGAAACGGTCGTTGTGGCGCAGCAACTGCGGCCGGACGGCGGCGTAGAGGTCCAATATCGACAGGATGTTCCTCTTGTTCGTCACGTTGGCGAACGTACCGGAGCTCGCCACGAGCCCCTCGACGTCGAAGTCCGATGAGTACATCAGGAAACGCACCATCGACTGGATGTCGTCCGGGTCGCTCCGCTTCTCCGGCGGCCCGCCGGCAGGGGCCCGGACCGGGATCACGTCCAACGGCGGGAAGTCCGTCGAGACGATGACGCGGGGCCTGAAGGGCTTCGGCGCACGGCCTTCCATGGGCGGGACTCCTCGTGCGACCTGTGTCGCGAGCAGCGCGACGCCGACGACAGCGAAGTGCGTCCAACCGAAGCGACGGCGGCGGCACGGCATGGCAGACCTCCAGTCTCTGCGGCTACGCGATCCTCGAGGCGCCCTCGGCGGCGCGGCAGACGTAGAAGCTCGGCTCGAGGCAGGTGGCCCGGGTGTAGGCGCGGCGGACCCGATCCTGAAACTCCGGCGCCGCGGCATCGGCTACGAGGCTCACCGTGCAGCCGCCGAAACCGGCGCCGGTCATGCGGGAGCCGTAGACCCCCTCCACCGTCAGGGCCGCGGCCACCAGCGCGTCGAGCTCGGGGCAGCTCACCTCGTAGTCGTCGCGCAGCGAGCGGTGCGAGGCGGTCATCAGCTCGCCGAACGCCGCCCCGTCGCCGGCCTCCAGAACGCGGATAGCCCGCAGGACGCGCTCGTCCTCGGTCACCACATGCTTCGCTCGGCGGACGACCGGATCGGGAAGCAGCCCCTTCAGCGCATCGAACCGGGCCTCGGAGACGTCGCGGAGGAACTCCAGCCCGGGCATCTCCGGTCGCAGAAGCTCGACGGCCCGCTCGCACTCGGCGCGACGCTCGTTGTAGGCCGACTTCACCAGCTCGTGCGGGCGGTTCGTGTTCGTGATGACCAACGAGACGCCGCTGGTGGGCAGGGGCACGGGGCGGAACTCCAGCGAGTGCGTGTCGATGAAGAGGGCGTGGTTCGCCTTGCCCAGCGACGAGATGAACTGGTCCATGATGCCGCAGTTCATGCCCACGAACCGGTTTTCGGCCCGCTGGCACAGCACCGCCCGCCGCACGGGGTCGATCTCGATGCCCGAGGCCAGTTCGAACGCCCAGCAGGCGGCCATCTCGAACGCCGCCGACGAGGAGAGGCCGCTGCCGACGGGGACCGTCCCCACCACCACGGCATCCATCCCGGCGAGCGCGTACCCCGCCTCGGCCAGGACGAACGCGACGCCGCGCACGTAGTTCGACCAGGGCTCCGCGTCGGAGCGCACCAGACCATCGAGGCTGAAGATGCTCTCCCGCCCGTAGGACTCCGCAAAGACGCGCACCTGCCGGTCGTCCCGGGGCGCCATGGCGATGCGGATATCGAACTCCAGCGCGGCCGGGAAGACGTAGCCGTGGTTGTAGTCGGTGTGCTCGCCGATCAGGTTCACGCGGCCCGGCGCCCGGACGACGGCCTCAGGCGCGTGGCCGTACCGCGACTGGAAGATCAGGCTCGGGTCGACGGGCGTGGGCATCTTTGGGGCTCCTTTGGCGAGTTGCAGCGGATTCTAGCACCCGCGCACGAGGCCGGTCAACGCGAACCGGGAAGCGCCACGCAGGACTCGCCGCGCGCCGTCGCGAACCTGCGTGGGCGCCAACGCGCGAGCCTCTCCGAAGGAGCCCTCCATGCCCACCATGCCCCTCGTCCTGCTGCTGCTCTTCGCCGGCCTCTGCGCGGCGGCGCCCGCCTCTCCCCCGCCGCCCGCGCCGCTCTACACGCTCGACCTGAGCGCCACGAACAGCATCGCGCTCGACCAGCCGTCGCAGGTCAAGGCGACGTGGGACACGGTGCACTTCGCGGCGTCGCTCCAGGGCATCGTGAACCGCCGCGCGCCGAGCCTCTATATCCACCTGGTGGGCGGCAAGACGGGCGAGACGGACCGCTTCTGGCTGGGCGAGATGCGCAAGCCCGGCGCGTGGTTGGCGGGCCGCAACGTGGAGCCCCTCCGCGACGTCGTTGAGGCCGCCCGCACCTTCCGCGCGGCGATCCGCGGCGCGGTGGTTTACGACGAGCGCGTGCCCGCCACGTCCAACGTGGCCAGCACCATCGCCGGCGTGGAGGACCTCGTCTGCCTGCGGTACGACCCCGATCCCGCCTCGCTCTACAGCCGCCTGGTGACCGACCCCAGGGGTCCGCGCCTGCCCGTGAAGCGCCTCCTGATGGCGCCCGACGGCTCGCCGCTCTTCACCGGTCGGGGAACGATCCCCGGCAGCGCCACGCCCTCCACCGGCAGCGCGAAGTGCGACGCCTACATCTGGGCCAAGGAGCGCTACCTCGACACGGGCAAGTGCGACCCCACGCGGCTGGCCTACTACATCGACGCCTGGTGGATCGGCCATCCCGGCGGCGACGTGCCGAACCACACGCTCTCGAATCACGACTACTTCATCGCCCGACGCGGCTTCTTCTTCGACCTCTCGATGTGGGACGACGAGGCGCCCGTGGACGACCTCGCGCAGCCCGTGGGCGCCGACGCCAGGACGCTGACGGCGATCCTCCGCTCCTCGTGGACCCGCACCAACGGCAAGAAGATGATCCACGCCGGCGGCTTCGTGCCCTGGGCATGGAAGTACACCAACTACGGCCAGGCCGGCGGCAAGCGCGAGGGCGTGCCCGCCGAGTGGCGCTACGCCGAGATACTCTCCTGCTACAACGCCTTCATGGACGCCGATGCGCTGGGCTACTCGGCCATGGCCAACGCCTCGATCTTCAGCCTGCAGCCCCTGAAGCCGGTCTACAAGCAGCCCCGGCCCACGCCGGCGGACCTGAAGTCCCGGGGGCTGGTGCTCGCCGACGGCCGCGTGGCGCCCAAGACGTTCGTCACCGTCTACGGCGGCGACTACGACGCGGCCGCGTGGCTCTACCAGCGCCTGCCGGCCATCTGGGCCGACCCGGCGCGCGGGACGATACCCGTGGGCTGGGCCTTCAACCCCAACCTCGCCGACCGGTTCGCCACGGGTATGGACTGGGCGCGCACCCACGCCAAGCCCGGCGACGCCTTCATCGCGGGCGACTCCGGCGCTGGATACGTGAACCCCGGCTACCTGAGCGAGCCGCGCCCCTGGTCGGGCCTGCCGTCGGGTCTGGCCGCCTGGGTCGAGCACTGCACGCGCTACTACCGCCAGTGGGACCTCTCCATCACCGGCTTCGTCATCGACGGCAACGCGCCGGCCATGGGCAGCGCGGGCCTCGACGCCTATGCGCGCTTCTCGCCGGACGGCATCATCGGCCAGAAGACGGCCCACGCCTCCTTGCACGGAGCCATGCCCGTGGTGCGGATGGCGTGGGACCTCTACAGCGCCGAAGCGGGCGCAGAGGTGATCGCCTCGCGCTGCAAGCCCAACAAGCCGGAGTTCGCCGCCTACCGCACGATCCTCTGGTCGCCCACCGACCTTAAGCGGCTGATGGACAACACCAGGGCGCAGCCGCGCGGCGCCGAAGTCGCCTTCGTCGATCCCTACACGCTCATGGCGCTGGTAAAGCAGTTCAACCTGGGGCCGGACAAAGGGAAGGCCCGCCTGGTCCCGATGGCGCAGCCCGCACCGGAGACCGTCACGAACCGATGGGACGTGCGCCTGGGCGCCGAGGCCACGGGCCACAGCCCCCTGGTCGCCGGTTGCGACGCCCGCGACGCCCTGGGCGGCTCCTACGGCGCCATGGAGACCGGCGACCTGATCCTCTTCGCCGACAAGGCGCCGGTGGGTTCGGTCCACTTCTTGGAGTGGCGAACGAAGACGCCCATGCGGCTCCAGCGGTACCGCCTCTCCGGGCACGGCGACGGCGGCTCGCTCTACCGCGAGTTCGGCGAGTTCCGCCTCTTCGCGCGCAAGGGCGGCCAGTGGGCCCTGATCGACACCTACACGCCCGAGCACCCGTTCGCTTCGCTGCGCCCCGGCGCCCACCTGCTGCTGGACCGCACGCTGCCCCAAGCCGTTACGGCGCAGGAGTTCCGGGCGGAGTTCACACAGTGGGCGCCGAAGGATGGGGTGTCGCTGGGTCCGCGCATCGTGGAACTGGAAGGCCTCGGCCCGGCCGCGCCGTAGCGGCGCCGTGAGCCGGTCGGGCGGCGTAGTGTTATAATGCGAGGCATGACGCGGCTCGACCGGTACCTGATGCGTGAGATGGTGGTTCCCTTCCTGATCGGGCAGGGAGCCGTCGTGTTGATGCTCACCGGCACGGTGCTCTACAACAACGCCGACACGTTCCTCAACTACCAGATACCGGCAGCGGGAGTGGCGCGCATCGCCCTCTGCTTCATGCCCTACCTGGTGGGCCTCACCATGCCCGTGGCCACCGCCATCGCCCTCTCCCTGGCCGTCAGCCGCATGGCCCGCGACTCCGAGATCACGGCCATGCGCGCGGCGGGGATCAGCCTCTGGCGCATCTTCCGGCCCGCCGTGGCGGTGGGCCTCGCCATCAGCGCGGCCGACTTCGGCTTCGCGGAGGTGGTGGTCCCGTGGGCCAACCTCCAGTATGAACGCACCATGCGGGAGCTATCGCAGGGCGTCCGGTTCCTGGCGCCGCAGGAGCGCCAGGTGGTGCAGTCGCCGGACCGCGTCTACACGCTCTACGTGAGCCGGATGTCGCTCCACGGGCCGCTGACACAGGCCCACGACGTGACGCTGATGATCGCCAAGCCCGGCGCCAAGCTGCCCGTGGTGGTCCAGGCCCCGCTGGCCGACTACGTCGACGGGCGCTGGAAGCTGCACGACGCCCGGGTGCACAGCTATTCCAATGGCGGCACGGACGAGGTCTTCACCCACGCCAAGACGGTCGACATCCCGTTCCGGCTCGCCGACCGGGTGTTCAACCTCATCTACCTGCAACTGCCGCTCTACTCGCCGGCTGCGGCCACCAGCTTCCGCGAGATGCTGCCCCGAGCCCTGGCGGACGCCCGCGCGGGCTTCAGCAGCCCCCAGAACTGGCTGGACCTCCACCTGAAGCTCTCCGTGCCGCTCTCCTGCGTGGTCTTCGCCCTATGCTGCCCGCCGCTGGCGCTCAGGCTCTCGAAGGCGGGCAACTTCGTGGGGGTTCTGCTCTCCATCAGCCTCGTCTTCGTCTACTGGAACACGCTGCTGGCGGCCAAGATCATCGGCTCCCGTTACCCGGACATCCTCCCGCCGCCCGTGGCCGGATGGGGTCAGAACGTGCTCTTCTCCGCCCTGGGCCTCTGGACGCTGCGGAGGACCGAGTGATCCTCTGCCTCGCAGCCGCCGCGCTGGCGGTCCGTCCGACACCGTCGCACGCCGTACGCCTGGCGGCCCTGCGGAGCGCCCGTCCGGCGGCGGCCCGCGCCAGGCAGGCCGTGCCGCGCCAGGACCCGCCCCCGCCCGTCAAGGGCCGCGCCACGCCGGACGCGACCGGCCTCAGCGACCTGTCCGGCAGGCCCGAGGGGCCGGTGGCGCCCTCGCGAGCCGTGATCACGTTCGACGAAGCGGAGATCCAAGGTACGCGCATCCGGGCCACCAACGTCTCCTTCATCTCGGGAGAGTACGCGGTGACCGGCGGTCTGGTGGACGGCGACACCGAAGACGTGCTGACCTTCACCGGAAGCCCCGTGCTCACCTACCGAAGCCAGGTGATGACCGGCGAGTCGATTCGGTTCCGGCCGCGCGAGCGCGCCTACCTCGTGCAGCGGCTCCATGCGGCGCTGACGCCTGACTTCCTGCAAGGCCGCGTGGCGTCTCCCCTCTTCCTCTCGGCCGAAGGCCTCTCTGGGCGGCAAGGCTAGCCCGCCACGGGCCGAGACGCCGTGGTGACGGGCTGCGAGCGTGAGGAGCCGCACTACCTGGTGCGGGCGGGGCGCATCGACGTGGAGCCGGGCCGCCGCATCGTCCTGAAGCGGGCGGGCATTGTGCTCTGGGGCAGGCGGCTGGTGACGCTGCCCAGCCTCCTCATCCCGCTGGACCGGAGCGCGCCGGAACGGGGCTACACGCCGCAAGTGGGCCGCTCCGCCGACGAGGGCTGGTTCGTGAAGTCCGCCTTCAACTACGCGGCGGGCGAGACCGGGCGCGGCGTCTACCACGTCGATGCCATGCAGCTCAAGGGGCTGGGCCTGGGGATCGACCAGACGTGGCAAAGCCGCCGCTCCGGGGGCATGGCGTCGATCTACGGCATCCCGGCCAGCGGCGTCGGCAAGGACCTCTCCGGCCGCATCGACCTGCGCCAGAGCCTGGGCGCGGGGCAGAACCTGACGGTGAACGCGGACCTGCGGAAAAACAGCTACCTCACCATGCCGGGGAACACGAGCCTGGGCGCGCGGCTCGGTTACTCGTCCATGTCGGCCGGAGGCGACACCGCCATCTCGCTCAACCGCCAGACCAACGAGTCGGCGAACTACTCCACCGAATCGCTGGGCAGTTCGCTGAGCCGGTCGTGGCGCTTCGGGCGGGCCGCTTCGATCAGCGTGGCCGCCGACTACAGCCGCTCCTCGACCTCGGGCGGCTCCTACCAGCAGGTGCAGGAGTCGCTGACGACCCGCCTCCAGGCGGAGTCCCGGGGCTCCAACTACAACCTGCAACTAGTGGCCAACAAGGCCGTGCCCATGGGCGGCGGCAATGGGCAGCAGTACTACGGCGGCGTGCAGAAGCTGCCCGAGATGGCTCTCACCAGCTATCGCTTCACCGAGGGCTGGGCCGCGCGCCTGCCGGCCACCTTCAACCTGTCTGCCGGGCGCTACACCGAGTCGGGCACGCTCGGCCGGACCGCGATCACCACCGAGCGCGTGGTGGGCGGCTTCGACCTCACCGGAGCGCGATGGTCGCTCGCCCGGGGCACGGGGCTGGACTTGAGCGGCGGGTTCCAGCAGTACGCCTACAGCGACGGCTCGGCGCAGTACCTGGTGCGTTCCAGCGTCGGGCTGCAGCAGGAGCTGGGCGGACGCTCACGCCTCTCGCTCACCCATACCTACAGCCGGCCTGAGGGCGGGACCCCGTTGCGGTTCGACCAGCAGGGCCAGTACCACTCGGTCAACGCCGACCTGCGCCTTGCGGGCGGCGGGCGCCTCGAGTTCGGGGTCCGGAGCGGCTATGACTTCACGCGGGGCTCCTACGCGGGCATCCAGCAGCCGTGGCAGACGCTGTCGGCCAACGCTCTCTACAGGCCGGCGCAGGGGAGCCGCGTCCGGGCCATGATGACCTACGATCCCAACCAGGGCGAGTGGGTCTCCAGCACCGCGGACCTGCGCCTCGCGGGGTCGGGCGACTCGGCCTTCAGCCTGCTGGCCCGCTACGACCCGCGCCGCCACCGCATCGCCAACGCCAACTCGCACATCGTCATGCCGCTGGGCCGCGTCTGGCGCGTCACGGCGCTGGCGCAGTACAACGGCTACCTGAGCCGCTTCGAGAGCAAGGCGCTGCAGGTGACGCGCGACCTCCACTGCATGGAGGCCGTCTTCACCTACATGGAGGACCCCTTCGGGTACCGCGCCCAGCGGCAGATCACCTTCCAACTGAGGATCAAAGCGTTGCCGATCCTGAACCAGTTCGGCTCCGGGGCGTTCGGGCAATCTCTGGACACGAGCACCGGAGAAATCTACTGATGCGCCCGCTGAGGAGAGCCGCGGCCCTGGCGTGTGCGGCGGCTGTGCTGCTTGCGCTGTCCGCCATGGCCCGCGCGGCCGAACCCGCCGCCGGCGAGTTGCCGAACGGCCTCCGCTACTGCATCGTCCCGCGTCCCGGCTCCGACCTGACGGCCATAGACATCTGGGTCCGAGCCGGATCGGCTTACGAAGCCGCCGACGAGGCCGGCGCGGCGCACCTGCTGGAGCACATGATCTTCAAGGGCACCCCCACGCGCGGACCCGGCGGGGTCGACCTGGCGGTGGAGAACATGGGCGGCGTCCTGTCGGC
>JAPLCQ010000128.1 GCA_026392115.1 Armatimonadota bacterium
GGGCGCCAGGCTCGGCTTGGCCGCCCGGGTCATGCCCGGCTGGACGTCGCGCACCAGCCGCACGTAGTTCAGGATGTGGATCGCGTCGCCTTGTGGCCCCCGCCCGGCGGCGAAGACCGACGGGTCGCCCGACTTGGGGTCGCTTCGCTGGCTGCCGGCGCCGTGGATATCGATCCACTGCCCCATGTTGCCCAGCGACCTGCCGAAGGCGACGTACACGGCCGCGTCGCCGCGCCCCTCGCCATGGGTGGTGGAGGTCCAGTAGAAGGGATAGTCGGTCTGGCCGGCCTCGTTGGTGATGGCCGTGCAGCGGAAGAGCGGCGAGATGGCCGCCGACCGGGTGGTGTCCGGCGAGCGACCGTAGTCGACGATGCTCTGCAGCTCCTTGGCGTTGGGCAGGCGCCAGTCCGAGTAGCCCAGGTGCTTGGATCGGTTCCGCTCGTGGGCCAGCGCCAGAGCCTGCTGCCACGTCATGCCCTTGCCGCTGTCGCCCTGCTCCCACATCAGGCCGGTCGCCTGGTCCTGCACCAGCCCTTGGCCTGCCGGCTTCAGTTGGTTGATGCCGTAGCCTCTGGGGCCGCGGACGCACTGCACATAGAACGTCTTCGTGCGCCCGCCCGGCATGGTGAGGCCGTAGCCCTTAATTCGGCCGTCGGCGAAGTTCACACCGAAGAGCAGCCTCCCGACGGGGTTGGTCTGCGCCACGTAGAGCGTGCTTGAGGCGTACTGCGAGTCGATGACCCTTTCGCCGTCCTCCTGCCTGCCGTAGGCGAACGCGAACGCTTTCGTGTCGATGAACGGGATGAGCCCTCCGGTAGCGGCAGCCATCGGACTCGGGTCGACGCCCCGGAAGTCGATCAGCGAGTAAAGCTCCTTGATGGTGGGCAGCCGCCAGTCGGTGTAGCCGCCGTGGCGCTCCGCGTTGAGGGCGGCCGGCCGCTTGCAGGCGGCCTCGTAGGTGAGCTTGTCGGCGGCGGTCAGCGCGCCGTCGTTGTTCAGCTCGGGGCTCCGCTGCCACATGAGGCCCGTGACGAGGTCGCGCACCACCTTGCCGTCCTTGCTCACGGCATATGCCGGACGCCTGCCCTCGAACTGGCCGTCCTGCCCGTAGAACGCCTCTGTCGGCCCGGGCGCGGCGAGCATCTGCCCACGGTCCGAGAAGATGCGCGTCTGGCCGGTGTCCGGCAACGGCGACGACAACGGCTTCGTCCTGGCGGCCTGCTTGGGCGGCGCGGCGACGGCCTGGCCCAGCGATGCGGCCAGCAGGGCCGCGGGGAACAGGCGGCGATTGAGCGTCATGGTCGGACCCCTCCTACTTGCCGATGCAGTACAGGAAACGCTGCGACCGCAGGTAGATGCGGCCCTGGCTGATGGCCGGGCTGGCGCTGCAGTCGCTGGTGTCATCCGCGATCTTGTTGACCGCGATCTGCTCGAACCGCGGACCGCTTCCCAGCAGGAATGTGCCGTTCGTGCGGCTCGTGGCGTAGAGCCGTCCGTCGGCCAGCACCACCGAGGCATAGACGGGCATCTTGTTCGACGGTGCGTCCAGCCGTTCCCGGTAGATCGGCTTACCCGTCTGCGCGTCGGCGCAGCAGGCGTAGCCCTGCTCGTTCACCCACATCAGGCGGCCCTGGCTGACCACGGGCGACGGCACATAGGGCGCCTGCGCGCTGGTCCAGAGCAGGTGCGTCTCCGTGACGTCGCCTTCGCCGCCCGCGCGGATCGCCGCCATCGATCGCCGGTTGAAGCCGCCGGCGATGTAGATCACCCCGCCCGCCGCCACCGGGCTGGGGCAGACGTTGCCGGCGGTATCGACGCGGGCGTACCAGCGGAGCTTGCCGGTGTCGGCGTTCAGTCCCCATACCTCGCCCGCTACGGGAACCACGAGGTCGGTGCGCCCTGGAGCCACCTCGAGGACGAGGGGCGTGGCATAGCAGAGCTCGGAGCCCGCGGCTTCGGCGGTCCAGACCACCGCGCCGGTCTTCTTGTCCAGCGCGCGGATGGACCGGCTCTCCTCCGAGGCGTTCACGATCACCCAATCCTTGTAGAGGACGGGGCTGGCGCCCGAGCCCCAGCGCCGGTTGCTGGAACTGGTTCCCAGGCTGGTCTGCCAGAGCCTCTTGCCCTGAAGGTCGAACGCCAGGGCGCCGCTCTTGCCGAAGAAGACGTAGATTCGCTCGCCGTCGGTGACCGGCGTGCTGCTGGCGTACCCATGCTCGGCAAGGTATCCGGCATAGGGGTCCTCGGGCAGCGTGGCGGCCACGGCCTGGTCCCAGAGCTGCTTGCCGGTCCGCTTGTCGAAGCAGATCAGGCGCCGCTTCAGGGCCGCCGGGTCGCTCGTGGCGCCGCCGGGGATGCCGTAGCCGGTGTAGCAGGTGACGAACACCTTGTCACCGAAGACGATGGGACTGGAGCTGCCCGGCCCCGGCAGGGGGGCCTTCCAGGCGATGCCCTCGGTGGCGCTCCACCGCACGGGCAGGCCCTTCTCCGCGGCGACGCCCGAAGCCCCAGGCCCCCGGAACTGCGTCCAATCGTCGGCTCGGTCCGGTGCGCCTGAACATAGCAAGGCCGCGCCGGCGGCGAGGGCCGCGCACAACTGACGCACGGGGTTGGATATCATGGGAATCGGGCCTCCAGCCGTTCGGGATCAATAGAGCGTCCCGGCCGGGCGCTGGGCTCGGCCGGGACGCGTGGCGCAGTCATCGGGTTCAGCGTGTCGGTCGGTCGGGAACGAAGGCCGCTACCTGGGGCGCTGCTGCATCCCGCCGCCCTGCATCCCGCCCTGCGCGCCGGGCCTGCCGCCGGGGCGCATGGACGGTCCCTCCTCCTCCAGAGTGACCTTGTTGAGCAGCTTCAACTCCTTGGCGGAGAACTGGAACAGCGTGTTGCCGCGCAGGATGTAGACGTATTCCGCGGTGGCCACCATCACGGGCGCCTGGCCGGGCCGGCCCATGCCGGGCATCATGCCCATCATGCCGGGCCCGCCCATGCCGGGCATCCCCTGGCCCATACCGGGTCCGCCCATGCCGGGCATTCCTTGGCCCATGCCGGGCCCCATGCCCGGTCCGCCCTGCATCATGCCTCCCTGCATCGGGTCGCCCTGCATCATCCCGCCCTGCATGGGATCGCCCTGCATGGGGCCGCCCTGGGCGATCTGGATGTTGCGCGAGCCCTTGGCGTTCTTGGGCTTGATCTGCGCCCCGGCGGGGAGCAGAGCGGCAGAGAACAGCAGAGCGGCGGCCGCTACGGCCGGCAGTACTCGGATGTGCATCTGGATAGACCTCCTCTGGGTGGTTGAGACCGGGCGCCGAGTGCGGTGCGTCCGGTCCGTGCGTCCCTTGTAGCCATACTTACGCGGCTGATGCGCGACCGAAACAGGGAATGCCGGCCCCACGGCGAAACTAACACGACATGGCGCACAGTCCGGCTGCGGCCTTGAGGCACCGCGGCCAAGGAGGCCGAAATGAACACGCTGAACCTTGGAACAAGCGGCTTGCGGGTCCCGCAGGTGGCCCTGGGCTGCATGCGAATCGCGGGGTTGGACGAGAGGGCCGCGGATGGGCTGATCGGCGCCGCGCTGGATTCCGGCATCAACTTCTTTGACCACGCCGACATCTACGGCGGGGGCAGGAGCGAGGAGGTCTTCGCGGCTTCCATCGCCCGGCTGGGCGTCGACCGCGGCCGCCTCATCATCCAGGACAAGTGCGGCATTCGGTCGGGCTTCTTCGACTTCTCCAAGGAGCACATCCTGGCGTCGGTGGACGGGATGCTCCAGCGCCTGCGGACCGACTTCATCGACGTGTTGCTGCTGCACAGGCCCGACGCGCTGGTGGAGCCGGAGGAGGTGGCGGAGGCCTTCGCGCAGCTCCTGGAGAGCGGCAAGGTGCGTCACTTCGGCGTCAGCAACCACAACCCGGGGCAGATCAAGCTGCTGCAGGCGGGCCTGCCCATGCGGCTCCAGGCCAACCAGCTCCAGTTCAGCATCACCAACACCGGCATGATCGACCAGGGCCTGAACGTCAACATGGAGATCGACCGCTCGGTGGATCGCGACGGCGGCGTGTTGGACTTCTGCCGCCTCCAGCAGATGACCGTGCAGCCCTGGTCGCCGCTGCAGCACGGCTTCTTCCGCGGCGCGTTCCTGGGGAGCCAGGAGTTCGCCGGTCTGAACGCCACCATCGAGGCCGTCGCGGAGCAGTACGGCGTCTCCAGCACCTGCCTGGCCATCGCATGGATCCTGCGGCACCCGGCCAAGATGCAGCCCATTATCGGTAGCACCAACCCCGACCGCGTCCGCAAGGCCGCCGAGGCGTGCGACGTGGCCCTGACCCGACCGCACTGGTACGAGATCTACCGCGCCGCGGGCAATACGCTGCCGTAGGCCCGCCCAGGCGCATCGGTCGGCGCGAAGGGCGTAGAATGAAGTACGGGCCGCCCGAGCCGCGGCGGCCCACACCACGAGGGAGAACCACGCAACTTGGCAGACAACGTCTCACGCCGCGACGCCCTGAAGAGCTATGGCGCCGCCCTCGCCGCCGCAACCACCAAGCCCGGCGGCATGCTCGGACTGGGCGCCTCGCTGCTGGCCCCGCCGCCCAGGCGCCGCGCCGAGTGGATGACGAAGGGCTCCTTCGGCATCATGGTCCATTGGATCGCCCCCGGCCCGGCGCCCGAGAAGGGCGAGTGGGTGCAGGACAACGACCGCGCGGTGGATGCGTTCGATGTCCAGGGCTTCCTCGGCCAGGTTCGCGAGTCCGGCGCCGGGTGGGTCATCCTCACCCTGGGGCAGAACAGCGGCTACTACTGCAGCCCCAACGCCACCATGGATCGCCTGGTCGGGCCGGGCCACTGCTCCAAGCGCGACCTGGCGCTGGAGATCGCCAAGGGCCTCCACAAGATGGGCAAGCGGTTCATCGCCTACCTGCCCGCCGAAGTGGCCGCGCAGTCCGACGCCGTGCATAAGGGCTTCGGCTGGAACCCGGAGAACCAGGACGAGTTCCAGCAGCGCTACGCCTCCTTCATCCGCGAGTACTCCGAGCGGTTCGGCAAGCTCTGCGACGGCTGGTGGTTCGACGGCTGCTACACCTGGCCGGTCTTCCACAACAGCCTCTACAAATGGCCGCTCTGGTACGAAGCCGCACGGGCGGGCAACCCCAACGCGGCGGTGGCGTGGAACGACGGCTCTTACTGCGTGGGCATCACCAAACCCGTGAACGCCGAGCAGGACTTCCTCTCCGGCGAGATCGAGAAGATCATCGACGGCCGCATCAGGCTGGGGCGCGAGGAGACGGTTGCCCTCTACCTGCCCGACGGCCGCTACGCCAAGGGCACGCGCTGCCTGAACCACGCGCTGCTCTTCATCGACGCCTTCTGGGGCCATGCCAAGCCGGGGCCCATGGAGCCGCTGCTCTACACCGACGAGCAGCTCTTCACGTTCGTGCGGAACTACCGCCGCGCCGGCGGAGCCGTGACGCTGAACGTGGGCATCTACCAGGAGGGCCGCCTCGGAACGGACGCCGTGGCGCAGCTCAAGCGGCTCAAGGCGACGCTGTAGTCCGGGCCTGAGCAAGGCGGAGGAGGAGACGCCATGACCTCTCGCGAGCGCGTCCTGTCGGCTCTTGCGCACAGGGAGCCCGACCGGGTGCCCTTCGATATGGGCAGCCTGCCGGTGACGGGCATCCACCGGGTGGCCTACGTGAACCTGCGCGCCGCGCTGGGCCTGCCCGCCCGCGAGGTCGCCATCTACCACATGATGCAGCAGCTCGCCGTGGTCGACGAGGACGTCCACGAGGCCATGCGCACCGACTGCCGCGGCGTGCGCCCCAACCCGCCCGCGGGTTGGCGGCTGGAGCTGACCCACGACGCCGACTTCTCCTACTTCGTCGACGAGTGGGGACTCACGCGGCGGACGCAGCGCGATCGGGGCTACTACTACGACCTCTGCGCCGCTCCCCTGGGCGCGGCGGCGACGGCCACCGACGTCGCCGCCTACCCATGGCCCGCCCGGGCCGACGACGCACGGCTGGAGGGTGTCCGAGCCCGATGCGAGGCCATTCGGGCACAGGGCAAGGCCGTGCTGCTGGGCGGCGTGGGTTCCGGCATGATGGAGTTCTGCCAGGCCATGCGCGGCTTCGAGCAGTTCTACTGCGACCTGGCAGGCGACACCACCGTGCTTGAGGCCATCGCCGACAAGGTGCTCGAGCTGAAGTGCGCCTACTGGTCGCTGGCCCTCCGCCGCCTGGGCGACATCGTGGACGTGGCGCAGGAGGGCGACGACTTCGGCGGGCAGCACGGCCTGCTCATGTCGCTCCCCACGTGGCGGCGCATCTTCCGGCCGCGGGTGGCGCGCCTCTTCAGCGTCATCAAACGCGCCGCACCGGGCGTCAGGCTCCTCTACCACTCCTGCGGGAGCGTGAGGGCCATCCTGCCCGACCTCATCGAGTGCGGCATGGAGGTGCTCAACCCGGTCCAGGTGAGCGCCGCCCACATGGACACCCGCGAGCTGAAGCGCGACTTCGGCAGGGATCTCACCTTCTGGGGCGGCGGCGTGGACACCCAGCAGGTGCTGCCCCGCGGCACGCCGCGGCAGGTGCGCGACGAGGTGAAGCGACGCATCGACGACCTGGCGCCGGGCGGCGGATTCGTCTTCGCCTCCGTCCACAACATCCAGGATGTGCCCGCCGCCAACATCCTGGCCATGCGCGACGCTCTGGCGGAGTTCGGCGCCTACGGGTAGGCGCGGACCAGAACCCGACGCGCGGTCCCCCGGCCGGACTATCTTCGTTCGGCCGGGGTCCGCAAGAGGAGGGCTACTTCCCCGCCTCGCCGATCACGCCGTGGTAGCGACCCAGCCAGTAGGGCAAGAGCCAGAACGTGCCCTCGGTTTCCGCCGTGCCGTTGCCGCCCTCGTCCAGCACGTAGGGGTTCGAGTTCCAGCGCGTGGCCCGCCGCTCGTTGTTCGGCAGGACGCGGGTCGCCTCGGCCTGCTCGAACCGGTCGCCGGCGGGCTGCACGACCACATCGGCCCGGTGGCTGTTTTTCGTGCCCCACTCGATCAGGTCCAGAGGGCAGTTGCGGAGCCACTCCACGCCGTCCTCCACGCCACAGGGCTGGTTGGTCACGGCCGCGTACATGAAGTTGTAAAAGGGCGAACCCTCGGGCTGGAGGATTCGCTGGGTCCGCTCCAAGCTCATCAGGTAGACGCGGCGCAGGGCCGGATCCTGCTCCAGCATTAGCAACGGGTAGTAGGCGCACCAGGCCAGTTCGTCGTCGGAGTGGTTGTTGGAGAGGGGCGGCAGCGTCTTCTGGTCCACCGTGTTGAGCGCGTAGTGGTGGTCCCGGGCCATCGTCTGGTAGGCGTCCTTGAACCGCTGGTCGCCGCAGATGTACGATGCCACCTTCAGGTAGCAGAGCAGTTCCAGCGAGTTGAGGCCGTGCTCCTCGATCCATCGCGGGTTGTCGTTGATGTCCTTCGGGTTCCAGACGCCCCAGGTGGTGTGCTTGCCGCTGGGCCCGATCAGGTACCAGTCGTGGTCCATCAGATAGTTCGTGGTTGCGCGGATATATCCCGCGATGCGCTTCTTCTCGGCCGCCGTCGCCACCAGCTCATGGTAGATGTAGAAAGCCATGTAGTGGCCGTCCACCTCATCGGACGAGGTGTCGTCCTTCCAGTGGTAGTCGGGGTACTTCGGGTTGACGTAGCCCCAGTTGGGATCGTTGGGGTCGCGGCCGTCGATGTCCTCGTCGTTGCGCTTCACGGCGCGGGCCATGAAGCCGGGAATGCCGGTGACGTCATGCAAGAAGAACATGGCCTCGGCGCTCTTGCGGGCCAGTGCGCGGGCCTCGGGCGAGCGGGTGGCCGCATAGCGGAAGCTGGCGGCCGCCACGTAGAGGGAGGTCCACAGCCCGTCGTTGTCGGTGGCGTCGAACCGGAACGAGGTGACGTCGCCGGGCCGCGTGAGCCGCCCGTCCGCCACGTAACCCCGGCGGTTGTGGCGCGCCACGGTCGTCTCGTAATAGGCGGCCTTCTCGGCCATGGTCGACTTGCGGAAAGCGATCTGCGCCACGCCGGAGGCGGTCTGCACCCACGCGTCACAGGGGGCGTCGGGCTGGGCCGGTGGCGCGAGCGCGATGGCCTTCACGTCATCGTCGCAGAGCCAACGGCGGCTCGCGTAGTAGCGCCACTTCCCGCCCAGCAGCCGGGCCGCGCCGGCGGAGCTGCCCGCCCAGACGGAGCCGTCGGCGCCGAAGGCGAGCAGGCGGACATCCAGGACGGGGAGCCCGGACGCGCCGTTGATCACCTGCCACGCCCCGGCGCCGTAGACGGCGATGCCGGCGTCGGTGCCCACCCAGATGTGCCCTGCCGCGTCGACAGCGGTGCAGTTGATGCGGGAGCCGATGGGTGGCTTGGCCCCGGCTGGCAGGGAGACGGCCGCCGCCGTCGCATCCAGCGGCGCGCCCGCCTTGACGGACGCGGCGCGGCCCTGCGCCGGATCGAACTTGCGACTGGAGTCCTGGTAGAACGGCCCGATGTCGTAGGTGCTGGTCACACGCCGAGGCTGCGCCATGGCGCCGCAGGCCGCGGAGGCCAGCGCGAGCGCCAGAACGAGCCCGGCAGGATCGCTAAGGGTCATGGGGTCTCACCTTTGAGTGGGATTCGGTCGGTAACGGGCGGAGCCACACACGGCTGTACGGTCGCGCGGCCCGATCCGCACCGGCGTCAAAGCACGCCGACCCGCACGCACGATGGCCGCTCGGGCGTATGGTACACCCGGATCGTGGCCTTCTTGAACTCCTCCGGGCGGGCCTTGTGGATATCCACGAACGTCTGCGGGTTGCGATCCACCAGCGGGAACCAGGTCGACTGCACCTGGACCATGATGCGGTGCCCCGGCTCGAAGGTATGGAGCAGGTCGGGCATCTCGAACTTCAGGTGGGTCACCTCGTTGGGCTTCATCGCTTCGGGCTTCGAGTAGCTGTTCCGGAAGCGCGCCCGGAACACGTCGCCGCGGAGCAGGTTCTGGTAGCCGCCGGTCCCGTCCTCGGGCAGCACGTCGATCACCTTGACGACGAAGTCGGCGTCGGTCCCGCTGACGCTGACATAGAGGTCCGCGTTGAGCGGACCGGCGATCGTGACCGGACGCGTGAGCGGCTCGGAGCGATAGGTCAGGACATCCTTGCGCGTTGAAGCGAAACGCTGGTCGTCCACCATGTACTCGCGCGTGCGGCCGGTGATGCGGCCGGACTGGTAGGGCACGGGCGCGGCCGGGTCGCTGACGTACTCATCGAACTCGCCGCCGGATGCGGTCGCGCCGTCGCCCACGCCCAACGCGCCGCCGGGCAACAGGCGCAGCGGCGTCTCCTTCAGGTTGGCCGGGGGCCACTGCCGGAACTCGCGCCATCGGTTCGCGCCTGTCTCGAAGGCCACGGCCGCAGGCAACTCGGGCCGTCCGGAGCCGCGGAGGCAGGCGTCGAAGAAGGGAAACTCAACCTTCTCCTGGTAGTAGACCGAGGTATCGATCCCGAAGCGCATGCCGCCGAACGACGACCCGCCGCCATTGGCCCACATGCCGTGGTACCAGGGCCCCATGCAGAGCGTGGAGGCGTAGGCCGGGTTCTGGGTGACCGTTGCCCGGCCGGTCTTCAGGGCGCCCCAACAGTCCTCGGCGTCGAACCAGCCGCCCACCACCAGCGTGGGGCAGGTCACCTTCTGCATGGCCTTGGGCAAGCTCCGCACCTGCCAGTAGCCATCGTAGTTGGGATGCTCCATGACGTCCTTCCAGACGCCGTCCGTGCCGGGGAAGTACTTCTCCGTGATGCCGGCCAGGGTGCCGTTCTGTAGGAAGAAGGAGTACGCGTCGCCGCCGAAGTCGATCGCAGGCGCGGCCGGTCGTGAGGGATCGGCCGTCTCGCCGAAGCGGGCGAAGCTGACGGCGTCCATGAGGAAGAGCGCGCCGTGGTGGTGGAAATCGTCGCCGATGAACCAATCCGAGACCGGCGCCTGCGGAGACGCCGCACGCAGGGCGGGATGGCCGCGCACGGCGCCGAGCGCGGCGTAGTAGCCGGGGTACGAAATGCCCCAGAGCCCCACGCGGCCGTTGTTGTCCGGGACGTTCTTCACCAGGTAATCCACCGTGTCCCAGGTGTCCGTGCTCTCGTCGGCGTCCTGCGGTCCGGGTGAGCCGCCCAGCAAGGGCTTTATGTTCTCGAACTTGCCCTCGGACTGGCCCTTGCCGCGCACGTCCTGGTAGGCGAAGATGTAGCCGTTCTCCACGAAGCGCGAGGAGCCCTCGAAGCCCGAGCGCAGTTGGTCGGGGCCGTAGGGGCCCGCACCGTAGGGCGTGCGCTCCATCAGGATGGGGTGCCTGCCCGCCTTGCCCGCGGGCACGTAGACCGAGGTGTAGAGGCGCACGCCGTCGCGCATGGGGATTCGGTACTCGATCTTGGTGTAGCCGGCCAGGCCGGCGGCCGAGACCTGCCCGCCGAGCAGGATAGGGCACGCGACCGCCGCCGCGGCCAGGCGCAGGAACGCGCGCCTGCTGACGTTGAGTGGGTTCATACGGGCGCCGATGCCTCCCCTGTACCGAACGCGGCGGACCACCCGGTTGCCGGAGGCCCGCCGCGCCGCGTCGTCTCAATCGTAGTGCCGGGCTACTTGATGGACAGGAGCTCCACCTCGAAGACGAGGGTGGTGTCCGGGCCGATCTGGCGGCCGGCGCCGCTGGGGCCGTATGCCAGGTTGCCGGGAATGGCGAGTTGCCACTTGGAGCCGACGGGCATCAGCTGCAGGGCCTCGGTCCAGCCCGGGATCACTCCGGTGACCTGGAAGGAGGCCGGAGTGCCGCGCTTGTAGGAGCTGTCGAACTCGGTGCCGTCGATGAGGGTGCCGCGGTAGTTGCACTCCACCGTGTCGGTGGCCAGGGGCTTCTTGCCGCTACCCGCCTTGAGAATCTTGTACTGGAGGCCGCTGGGGAGCGTGACAACGCCCTCGGCGGTCTTGTTCTTGGCGAGATAGGCATCGCCCGCCGCCTTGTTCTTGGCGCCCGCGGCAGCCATCTCCTTCATCTGCTTGCCCTGCATCTCGGACTGCCACGCCATCATCACGGCATCGATCTGCTGCGACGTGAGCAACGGCTTGGCGTCGGAGAGCGTATCGCGCAGGCCGCGGACCAGCGCCTCGACGTTGACCGCGATCTTCTGGGTCTTCAGGTTGCGCGCCACGCTGTAGCCGATGCCGTAGCTGACCTTGTCCATCTGCGTCTTCAGTTCCACGGACTTGGCTGCCTCCTTCGGCGCCGGGGCCTTGGTGGGGGCCTTGGTTGCTTTGGGGGCCTGTCCCATCGCCGCGCACGCGGCCACGCCCAGCGCACCGGCCACGACAGCGGCCGTCCAGATACGGTTCTTCATGCGTTCCCCTTCGTTGTATGGCGCACCGTGCCGCGGGAGCGGCCGGGCAGGACGTAGCCCATCGCGCATCGCGCGACGCCGGGCGTCATTATGGGAGCCCGCGGCCAATCCGTCAAGCGCGGGTCAGCGCGCGAGCTGGTCGGGCCGCAGGCCGGGCTTCCACTCCTCGGCGGAACGGAACCGGAATGCCGTCGGTTTGTAGTCGCCCACCAGGCTCACGTCGGCCTTCGTTGGGACCTTCTTCTCCAGCCCCACGGCCCAGTACGCGGCGTTCACCAGCATGCGCCGAACGCCCTCGTTGAGCAGATCCGTCGAGGCGCCCATGGTGGTCGTGAAGACGCGCGCCGCCCTGCCCGCGCCGCCGGTGTACGTCCGCGTCCACGCCACAGGCATCATGGGATGGTTCTTCTCGTCCACTGCCGCCGATGCCGGATCGAGCGCGGCGGTGACCTCGCCCAGGAGTATCGGCGTGCTGTCCCCGGGCAGAGGCAGATTCACCTGATATACGTCGGTGGGCCCCCAGATGGAGCCCGGAGCGATGCCGCGCAGGATGGGGTGCGCCTCCTGTCCCGGCGCCGGAATACCCCTGGTTCCCTGGACGCCGTGGATGCCGTGGTGGTTCACCCAGGTCTCGCCCAGGACGCGGCGCCCGAAGCCGCCCTCCCAGCCCGGCTCCTTGCCGTTCCATGTGTAGCGGGCATACGTCCCACCGGCCATGTTGAACGCGTGCGTGGCGGTTCGCATGCCGATGATGGGCCTGCCGCTCTCGACATAGTCGGCCAGCCGGCGCATCTGGTCGTCCGGCAAGTTGCGGAACCGGGTGAAGAGGACCAGCAGGTCGGCCTGCTTCAGCGCCTCCAGGCCGGGGATGTTGTTGGTCACCGTCGGGCAGACGGCCCCGTCGACCGGATCAACGGCAAAGAGCACCGTGCAGGCGAAGCCCTGCCGGGCCAGCTGCCGGGCCAACTGGGGCAGGGCCTCCTCGGAGCGGTACTCCTCGTCGCCGCTCACCAGCACCACGCGCTTGCCTGCGGCGGGCCCGCGTGCGGCGGGGAAGGTGATCCAGGGATCGGGCGCGGCCATAGTGGCGGCCGTCAGGATGGGCAGGGCGAAGCCGAACATGGTGGGGCGCCTCCTCGGGCGGGTCTGCGCGGGGCAATCCCGCACGGGCTTCAGTTGGCCGCGAAGCCCCGTGACTCCTGCCTCTCGCGGGCCTCCTCGACCCGCCGTTGCCGGCCGTCTGCTATAATCGCACCGTGGACCGGGCCCGGTGGACAGTTGAGGAGACGCGCGGCGTTGGCGCGTTAGGCGCGCTGCGCGGCGAGTGGGATGCCCTGCTCGAGCGTAGCCCGTCCGCCACGCTCTACCAGACCTGGGACTGGAACGAGGCGTGGTGGCGGCGCTATGGCCGCGGCAAGCGGCTTCACCTGATCACGGTGCGCGACGAGGGCGGCGCCCTGGTCGGCATGGCTCCCCTGTACGTCAGCCTCCATCTGGGCACGCCCATGCGCCGCCTGGCCTTTCTGGGCACCGGAGCGGCCGACTACCTGGACGTCCTTGCCGCCGAGGGGCTCGAGGCGCCGGTCTGCGCCGCCGTGCTGGAGCGGATCGCCGCCTCCCGCTGTTTCGACCTGGCTGATCTGCAGCAGCTCCGGCCCGCCTCGGCGCTGCGCTCCGCCGTCCGCGATCCCGCGTTTCCGAACGCCTCGCGCGCCGGGCTGAGCGCCCACGAGCAGGAGCCCTGCCCCGGACTGCTGCTGGCCGATACATGGGAGCAGGTGGCCGCGGGCCTCGGCAAGAAGATGCGCACCAACATCGGGTACTACGAGCGGCTCATCGCGCGCAGCTTCGGCGCCGTGGACGTGTTGATCGCCGGTGAGGCCGATATCGACGAGGGTATGCGGGCGCTCTTCGACCTCCACCGCGCCCGCTGGCGCTCGCGCATGATGCCCGGCGTGCTGGCTTCGGCCAACACGCAGGCGTTTCATACCGAGATCGCGCGCCGCTTCCACGCTCGGGGCGCGCTCCGGCTGCACCTGATGCGGCTGGATGGCCGGATCGCATCGGCGCTCTACTGTTACCGGTTCCGTGACCGCTACTACTACTACCTGGGCGGGTTCGACCCGGAGCTCGGTAAGTTCAGCCTCGGCACGGTCCTCACGGCGCACGCCATACGGCAGGCCGTCGCCGAGGGCTGCCGCGTCTTTGACTTCCTTCGCGGCGCTGAGCCGTATAAGTACAGATGGCTGCCCGAGGACGTCATGAACGAGAGGCTTCTGCTCGCGAGGCCGCGCTCGTTGCGGGGTTCAGCCATGTTGCGGCTCACCGGCCTGGAGCATCGTCTCGAGATGCGGGCCAAGGCGTGGGCCGAGAACTGGGGGAGGAAGTAACAGCATGAAGGCCTTCATCGCGCTCCTTCTGGTGGTCGTCCTCGGCGCAAACGCGGTAGTCTGGATGGAGATGAAATCGTTGCGGCAGGAGGTTCAGACCCTCCGCGCCCGCGTCGAGAAGCAGGATCAGCAGTCGACCCTCACGGCGCAGGCCGTGCAGGCACTGGGACAGGCCAGGGCGGCCATGGGCACGCTGGATACCGAGAAGGCGCGCACGGCCCTCGGTAGCGCCACGGCGGCGCTCGGCGACGCGGCAAAGGTGGCCTCGGAGAAGGCCGGCCCCACGCTCAAGTGGCTCGGCGACCAGGCCACGGAACTGGGCAAGCAGCTGCAGGGAGCGGGTCAGGCGGCCAGGAAATGACGCCGCGCCACCCGGAGGTGGAGCAACCATGGTAACCGGCACAATGACGCGAAGCCGACGGATCGCCGCCGCCGCGGCCGCCGCGGCCGTGGCCTGCCTGGTGGCCGGAGGCGTGGGCTGCCGGAACACCAACTTCCTGAGTACCCGCGACGAGGTCCACATGGGCCGCGAGGTCGCCGGCGAGATCGAGAAACAGTATCCGCCCATGGCCGGCAGCGCCGACGCGGCCCGGGTGGCGCGCATCGGCGAGAAGCTGCTGCCGCACTGCGAGCCGCGGGAGGGCGTCCCGTACTCGTTCAAGGTCATAGCGCAGAAGGAGATCAACGCGGTCTCCCTGCCCGGCGGCCCGGTCTACGTCTACCGCGGGCTGCTCGACCTGGTGGGCAAGGACGACGACGCCCTGGCCTGCGTCCTGGCGCACGAGGTGGGCCACATCAACGCCCGACATGCTGCCAAGCAGTGGAGCCAGCAGATGGTGACGAACGTGGGCCTCGTGCTGCTGCTCAAGGGCAAGGCGCAGGACAACGGCAGCCTGGCGGCCGGAATGCTGCACCTCAACTACAGCCGCGACGACGAGTTCGAATCCGATGCGCGGGGCGTCTCGTACGCCGCCAAGGCGGGCTTCGATCCCAGCGGCATGGTGCGCTTCTTCAAGAAGCTGGAGGCGTCGTCCAAAGAGAAGGGCGGCCCGCCGGAGTTCATGCGGACCCATCCCGACACCAAGCGGCGCATCGACCGGGTGGAGCGCATGATCGAGACCCAGAACTACAGGTACGGCAAGTGACGCCAACGGTAGCCGCAGCGTGAAGATCGCCGTCATCCTGCCGGCGTACAACGAGGGGGCGCGCCTGGCCGATGTGGCGCGCGCCGCCGCCGCCGCGTCCGCCGTGGACGAGGTCGTGGTGGTGGACGACGGCTCCACCGACGATACCTCCGCCGTCGCGGGCGGCGTCGCGGGAGTGCGGCTCGTGACCCTGGCGGCCAACTGCGGCAAGGGCGGCGCCATGGTGGCGGGCGCCGGGGCCACCGACGCCGACGTGCTCCTCTTCCTGGATGCCGACCTCATCGGCCTGCGCGCCGAGCATGTGGAGGCCATGGTTCGACCGATCCGCGAAGGTTCGGCCGACATGGTGGTGGGGAAGTTCAGCGGCGGCCGCAAGCTGACGGACTGGTCGCAGCGTATCGCGCCGAACATCAGCGGGCAACGGGCCATCCTGCGGTCGGTCTTCACCGACATTCCCGACGTTGCGGGGTCCCGCTACGGCGTGGAGATGGCGATCACCCGCTACTGCCACGCCTGCCGCGTGCCCACCGCCACGGTGATGCTCCGGGGCGTGACGCATCCGATGAAGGAAGAGAAGCTGGGGCTCTTGCGCGGTTGGCTCGCTCGGTGGCGCATGTACCGGGAGATACTGCGCATCGTGCTCTTCACCCGGATGCCGGCGCCCAGTCCACAGGCCCTTGCGCGGTCGCTGCGGAGCAGGGCGGCGGCGCTGAAGAACGGTCGCGGCGGCTCCGATGCGGACCGATCTTCAGGCTAGGGCCTGACCGCCTCGGGGGCCTCCTCCAACGGGAGCTGCAACTGCTCGACGCGGCCCATGCCCTTCCATGCGTCGTGCCCGTTCCCGTTCGGCGGCGGCGTGTAGCCCTTGTACGTAGGCGCCAGGAGCTGGATGAGGCGGAACATGTTCTTTTTGTCGCCGCACTGAGCCGCGGCGATCAGCGCGTCCGCGCTCTCGTCGAAGTTCTCCACGGGCAGGTCGGACGGCGTGGCCGACATGATGCGCGCATGGCGCGTCACGGTGGTGCTCTCCTCCTCGGTCAGCAGCTCCTCGAAGAGCTTCTCGCCCGGCCGCAACCCGGTGATCTTGATCTCGATGTCCTTGCCGGGCACGAGGCCGGAGAGGCGGATCAGGTTGTGGGCCAGGTCCATGATGCGCACGGGCTTGCCCATGTCCAGGATGTAGATGCGACCGTTGCCGCCCAGCGCCCCGGCCTGGATCACTAGCTGCACAGCCTCCGGGATCGTCATGAAGTAGCGCTTCATGTCCGGGTGCGTTACGGTTACGGGGCCGCCCTTGGCGAGCTGCCGCCGCATGGTCGGTATGACGCTTCCCCGGCTCCCGAGCACGTTGCCGAAGCGTACCGTGGCGAACTCCGTCTCGCTCCGGTAGCTCTCCGCCTGGATCACGCGCTCGGCGATGCGCTTCGAAACTCCCATGACGCTGGTGGCATTGACCGCCTTGTCCGTTGAGATCATCACAAACCGTCGAACGCCGAACTCCGTCGCCACGCGAGCCAGGTTCCGAGTGCCCAGGACGTTGTTGGTGATGGCCTCCTCGGGGCTGGACTCCATCAGCGGCACATGCTTGTGCGCCGCCGCGTGGAACACGACGCTGGGCCGATGCTCCGTGAAGAGGCGGCGGAGGCGGCCGAGGTCGCGGGTATCGCAGATCATGCAGGTGGGGGTGACGCCAAAGTCGAGCTTCATCTCCTGCTCGATCTCGAATACGGAGTTCTCGCCGTGACCCAGGATCAGCAGCTCGGACGGGCCGGCCGCCGCTACCTGACGCACCAGCTCGCCGCCGATGGAGCCTCCGCCGCCGGTGATCAGCACCCGCTCGCCCCTCAGGTAGGCGGCGATGGCCTCCCGGTCAACCTTGACCGGCTCACGAAGCATCAGATCCTCGACGGCCACGTCACGAACGCACTTGAGGTTGTTGTCGGGCTCCAGAACCTGGAAACCCGGAGCGATGCGCAGCCGCACGGGCCGCACCTCGCAAAGCTTCGTGACACGGCGCACCAGTTCGCCCGTGGGCTCCTTGATCGAGATGACCACCTCGTCGACCGAGTGACCTTCGAGAAGCGCGGGCAGATCGTCGACGCCGCCCAGCACGGCGCCGCCCTGCAGCAGCATCTGGTGCTTGGCTTCGTCGTCGTCCACGAAGCCCACCAGCGTCAGCCCTTCGTTGTGCCTGCGCGCGATCTCGCGGGCAAGGAGGGCGCCCATGGATCCGGCGCCTACCAGCACGATGCGCCTTTGCCCGGCATCCACAGGGGAGGCGATCCCGCGTCGATCCCGCTTCTCGCACTGGACGCGCACCAGCAGCCGCAGACCGGCGACGACGAAGTAGCTGGCCATCCACTCCACGAGCACGACGCCCTTGGGGTAATGCGTGTGGCCCGAGGCGATCAGATAGGCGGCGAAGAGGAGCGATCCCAGGGACGTGGCGCCCAGGATCACCAGGGCGTCGCGCGTGCTCACGTGGCGCACCCAGATGCGGTGTACCTGGAAGGCCCGCAGGGCCGCCACGCGGCACAGGATCAGCGGGAGCACCGTATGCAGGTACATGACGAAGAACTGCTCAGGCGGCGGCACGCGGTCCATCCGGATACAAAACGCCGCGAAGAGCGTGATGATCGCCGAAAACGCATCCGCCATGGTTAGTCTGAGCTGTTGAGGTCGTAGCAAGGGTCGTTTCCCTCTGGGCCGAGTCTGCTTCGATCAGGCGACACGACGGGCGACACGCACGAAGCGCACGATATAATGTACCCACGAAACGGCGGTACCGGTTTGCGCCGCCGCCCGCGGCGCACCATGGAGCCGGCACGGGAACACTCCGGGGCCTGAGCGCCTGCCATCGTCGGCGCGCAACGCGCCATATCATCGCTGTCACAGAGGAGCGCAAACGCAGCATGGAGCGAATCGCCGTCATCGGCCTGGGATACGTCGGACTGCCCGTCGCAATGGCGCTGGACGCCGTCACCCCGGGGCTTGTAGGGTATGACCGCAGCGACGCCCGCGTCCAGGCCCTGCGCCAGGGCCGCGACATCACCGACACCTTCACGAAGGATGATCTGGCCGCCGCCAGGATCGATTTCACCACCGATCCAGAGACGATGCGCGGCTGCACGTTCTTCATCGTCACGGTGCCCACGCCCATCGACGAGGACCGCAGGCCGGACCTGACGCCGTTGCGGTCGGCCTCCGAGGCGCTGGGCCGCGTCATCGCCCCCGGATCGGTCGTCGTCTTCGAATCGACGGTCTACCCCGGCGTCACCGAGGAGGTCTGCGGGCCCATCATCGCGCGTGTCTCCGGCCTGGAGCAGGGAGTCGACTTCAAGCTCGGCTACTCGCCCGAGCGCATCAATCCCGGCGACACGGAGCACGTCTTCGAGCGCATCACCAAGGTCGTCTCCGGCGAGGACGAAGAGACCCTGGAGCGGGTGGCGGCGGTCTACAGCGGCGTGGTGAAGGCCGGCGTGCATCGCGCCTCGTCGATCCGCGTGGCCGAGGCCGCCAAGGTGATCGAGAACACCCAGCGCGACCTGAACATCGCGCTGATGAACGAACTGGCGCTGATCTTCGACCGCATGGGCATCTCCACGCACGACGTGCTGCAGGCGGCCGGAACCAAGTGGAACTTCCTCCGCTTCTCGCCGGGCCTGGTCGGCGGGCACTGCATCGGCGTCGATCCCTACTACCTGGCGGCCAAGGCCGAGCAGATCGGTTTTCACCCGGAGGTGATCCTGGCCGGCCGCCGCGTGAACGACGGCATGGGCCCATTCCTCGCCGAGCGGCTGGTGAAGCTGATGATCAACGCGGACGTGGCCCCCATCAAGGGCGCCCGCGTGGGCATCCTGGGCCTGACCTTCAAGGAGAACGTGCCTGACCTGCGCAACAGCCGGGTGCCGGACATCATCGGCGGGCTCGGCGGCTACGGCGTGCGGCCGCTGGTGCACGATCCCACGGTTACGACCGCGGAGGCGGAGCGCGAGTACGGCGTCAGCCTGTCCGACCTCTCGGAGTTCCGCGATCTCGACGCTCTGGTGCTGGCCGTCTCGCATCGCGAGTACGCGGCTCTCGGGCCCGCCGCGCTGGCGGGCATGGTGCGTCCGGGCGGCGTGCTGATGGACGTCAAGTCGGCGCTGAACCCGACCGAGGTGGGCGACGGCGTCGTCTACTGGTCGCTGTAGCGCCAGGGGCGCCGCCACAACCCGTAGCCCGCGAGCAGCAGGGCGCAGAGGCCCGCGAACCAGTCGCCGAACCGAACATAGGGTGTGATGCCGCCTCCTGTGGCGGCATCCGCCGTGAGGGTTCCCACGCGGTCCTGCGGGAGCGCCTCGAAGGCTCCCGTGGGCTGGATGACGGCGCTGACGCCGGTGAGGGCCGCCGCGGCCACGGGCCTGCGCGTCTCCACCGCGCGCATCACCGTCATGGCCAGATGCTGCGCGGGCGCGGCTGACGGCCCGGCCCAGCCGTCGTTGGTCAGCAGCGCAAGCGTCTCCGCGCCCATGGCCGCGCGCTCACGGGCGAGAAGCGGGAAGACGCTCTCGAAGCAGATCAGCACGCCCAGCTTTCGCCCCCGGCGGTCCAGCGGAGGCTGCGGCCTGCCCGCCACCACGTCGCGCTCGTAGAACTGGAACGTGCCCGCGAAGGGCTGCAGGAGGCGCCGGGCGGGGATCCACTCGCCGAAGGGAACCAGCGACTGCTTGTCGTAACGCTCCGGCGGGTTGCCGTCCGGGTGGAAGAGGACGGCCGAGTTGCGATCGCCGCCCTCGGCATCCGAGTAGTTGGTCCCGATCAGCATGGGCGCCCCGAGCCGCCGCGCCATACCGGCCAGCTCATCGCCGATGGCTCGGTCGTTCAGCGCCTCGCCGGGTGAGCCGCTCTCGGGCCAGACCACCAGGTCGGGCCGGTCTCGCGCCGCCTCGTCCGCCATGCGGCGCATCAGGACAAAGTCGGTCCCGGGGTCGCGCACCAGTTCGCGGGAGCTGGCGATGTTGGGCTGCATAACGCAGATGCGGACGGGCGGGCCGGCGGGCGGGTGGAGCAGCGCCCACGCGCCGTAGCAGAGCGCGGCGGAGACCAGCAGCCCGGGGAACGCCAGAGGCCGCGGGCAACGCGCCCGCATGGCCGCGTGGAGCCCCAGGTTCGTGGCCGCAAGCAGGAACGCCACGCCGATGCCTCCCGTGATCGCCGCCACCTGCACCACCGGCAGCTCCCGGTACTGCGTCGCCCCCAGCGAGGCCCACGGCATGGCCACGGATCCCTGAGTGCGCGCCCACTCCATCAGCGTGTAGAGGGCCGCGCCCGCGCATATGGCCGCCCAGTCGCGCCGGCGCCGAAGGATTAGCCAGAGGCCCGCGCCGGCGGCGCCGTACCAGAGCCCCTTGATCGCCGCGAGGAGCGGCCACGTGACCCAGCCCGCCGGCGACCCGGACCAGAGCGCCACCGTGGCGCCGATCCAGGGAATGACCGCCATATAGTGCGCCGCGCCAAAAAGGTAGGCCAACCCGAACGCTTGTCGCGCGCGCTTGCAGCCGTCCAGGGCGAACAGGAGCGGCACGAGGGCGAACCAGGCCACCCAACCCAGGTCAAGCGGGGGGAATGCGGCCCAGAAGAGCGCCGCCGAGGCCAGCGCCGCCAACGCGCCGCGCATGGCCCGCCCCTGGTCCGGGCGGGTTCGAGCCTGCTGGTTCATTGGGCGCACACGCTCACAGCTGCCTCCGGCGCCCCGGGCGGGGGCGGCGCATCTACAATACCAGCCACTCGCGCGCGCACCGGACCATTTGCCAGCAGCGCCGTCTCTCTGTTAGAATGCCTGACGTGCGCGGATAGGTCTGACGTAGCGACATCAGGGAGGCGGTGGTCAATGGCGGTGAGAGCGCGATGCGGGTTTGCGGGCCTCTGCCTGCTTCTGCTCCCCATCTGGGGCTGCGCTCGGGCGCCCGCCTCCGCCGGTTCGGGCGTGCGGCTGGTCGTGACGCTCCGCTTCAGCGGCCCGGTCAACGACAACTTCCAGTACTTCGTGCTGCTGCGCAACGCCGCGGACGCATCGGGCCAGAACGGCCCCATCCCCGTCATCGCGCCGCCCTATTTCAACGGCTTCGCCACCGGGCAGAACAGGGCCACCGCGGGCTTCACGGACATGGTCGAGTACAGCCGCGTCCAGCGCCAGTTCACCACGTCGGGCTACTGTCTCTACCACCTGCCGGGCGGCATCGGAGGCGATCCGAACGCCAACGTCTTCGAACCGCGCGGCGAGCCGGACCGGGCCCAAGGCCCCGCCGGATCGGCAGTGCTCCAGTTCGAGCTGGACCTCTCCCGCCTGCAGCCCAGCGCCATCGATCCGGACCCCAACAACGGCGTCCGTCCGCGGTACCTGCAGGTGAACGTCGTCGCCACGACGACGACGCCCACCGACCCCGTCAACCTCGACACCGCCAAGGTTGTCGACGCGCTGGGCGATCAGCGACCCGGCTCGGGTACCTTCAACATGTACGTGACGATCGACACGGCCACGAACCGCGTCTATAGCAGCAGCCAGAGCGTCGGTGACACGTTCTATGAGCCCGATCTCGATACCTATCCGGCGGCATCCGACCCGGCCGTCGATCTTCTCTCCTGGAGCATACAGGTAACCGGCGCCTGAGGCGCACGATTTGAGTAAGCGAGGTGAGCCTATGGCCGCACAAGGCAAGCGCGTGCCCCCGGTGGCGGTGACGACGCTGGCCATTGCCCTGCTCATCGCGGTGGCGCCGGCCGCACGGTGGCTGGCGGGGGTTCAGGTCCAGACGCTCTTCGGCTCTCCATCGGCCCTGGCGTGGCTGATGACCGACCAGGCCGTCCGCGACACCACGCTGGCTTCCAACGCGGGCATCGCGGCCGACCTGCGCCAGGCCGCCGCGGACAGGCCCAACGACGTGGGCGTGCAGGTGGCGCTGGCGCTGCAGGAAGAGCGCTCCACCGATCCCGCGGCCGATGGCCGGCTTGCGGCCCTGCGCCGCCTGGCCGCCAGGATGCCGGACGCCGCCGCCGTCCGGGCCGCCTACATCCGGGTGGCATCGGGCTATCGCTTCCCCAGCCGCCCGGAGGAAGCCGAGATGGAACCCGACCGCGGCGCGTCCAGCCGTCCGGCGGCCGCCGATGCGGGCGAACGCGCGCCCTTCGCCGAGATCGTGGAGCAGGCCCGGATCGGCGCGCGTCTGGAGCCCGCCAACGGCTTCTTCCCCGCCATGGCCGCCGCGGGCCTGCTTCAGCTCGGCAAGGATGCCGCGGCGCTCCAGACCCTGGCGCGGGCGGCCGGCTGCCCCACGTGGGATGACTACGCCATGGGCGAGGTGGAGGGCCGCCTCAAGCTCCAGGGCGCCGCCTTCGGCCGCCTTCCCGCATCCTACCAGGCCGCGGCGCTCTCGTCGCCGGCCTCGCCGCATCTGGCGCGCATCCGCTCCGCCACCCGCGTGGCGGTGGCGCTGGCCGGCTCCGCCGAGGCAGCCGGGAACAAGGCTGCCGGGCTGGCGATCCGCGACCATATCATGCGGCTCGCGGGCCATATCCGCGCCAACTCACGGACCGCGGAAGGCACGCTGGCCGGCTGCGCCATGACGGGCATCGCCCTGACCCGACCGGGCGGCGCGGCCGCGGGCAAGGGCTCCACCGGCGCCGATCGGCTGAAGCGGTTCGCGGCCTACGCGACCAAGGCGGGCGATCCCGCCCTGGCCAAGCGCGCCGCGGCCCGTATGGCCACCGCGGACGCCGTGCGCGGCCTCTGCGTGGAGGGCGCCGCGAAGTCGCCTCTGAGCGCCACCCCGGCGCTGCTGGCGGCCGCGTGGGCCGTGGGCATCATCGTGGCGGGCAACGTCCTCTGGGTCATCCTCCTGTCGGCCGGCAACGGGCTGGTCTGGCGCATGAAGCTGTCGACCCAGTCGGCGCAGGCGGCTCTGATCGCCGGCGTGGTGGTGGCCGCCGGAGTCGCCTACTTCCAGGCGCGCGGCATCACGGGCCTGGCCCAGGTGGCGGGCTCGGCCGGAGGGCCGGCGGACCCGGAGGCGGCATCGGGCGGCGTGGCGGGTCGGCTGCTGTCAGCCGGCGCGCTGCTGGCCTCCGG
>JAPLCQ010000089.1 GCA_026392115.1 Armatimonadota bacterium
GGTGAACTCGGCCAGGCGGTAGGCGGAGCCCTTCGGCAACGGACCGGGGCGGCCCATCTCGCCGGCGCGCAGGTCGCCGCCGCCGCCGTTGAAGCCCACGAAGCAGCCCGGCTGGAACCGCTTGACCCAGGCCATGACCTCCTCGTGCGTCGTGCCGGGGTGGCCGGCGGCGCAGTCCATCCAGAAGAACTCGATGGGCCCGTATCGGGTGCAAAGCTCGCGCAGCTGCTCGCGCTGCATCTCGGGGTTCTGTCCCGTGCCGCCGCCGAGGCCGTCCTTCGCACCGGGCCAGGTCCAGTCGCCCTCGGAGAAGTAGAGCGCCAGCTTGATGCCGTAGCGCTTGCACGAGGCCCGGAGCCTGGCCAGCACGTCGATGCCCAGCGCCGATCGGGTCACCTTGCGGTCGGTGGTCTGCGTGTCCCAGAGGCAGAAGCCGTCATGGTGCTTGGTTAGGAAGAGGATGTAGCCCATGCCGGCCTCTTTGGCCGTTCGCGCCCACTGGTCGGTGTCGCATCCCGTGGCGCGGAAGTAGGAGGCATCCTTGACGCCTGGGGTCCACTCCGTGCCGGAGAAGGTGCTGAACGACCAGCAGATGAACATCCCCCAGCGGAGCGACCGCAACTCGCGCACCCGCCGGTCAGGTCCCTTGGCCTGCGCCGCCGCGCAACCCGCCACAAGCCACACCACCGCGAGAACCCACCCGAGCCTACGGTAAACCATGCCGACCCCCCTGAATGCGCTGCCCGCGATTCGTCGCCTCGGATCGCCCAGAGGCCGCTCCTGGCGGCGTCGAAGTCCGCGAGGCCGAACCGCCGGGCCTCCCGCAGAGTATAGCCAACGGGGCAGCCGGTCGTCATGGGGGGCGGGCTCGGTCCGGCGGAATCTAGTCCCTGATCCTCCGCAGGACCGGAACGGTGGCCAGGCCGAAGGCGTCGCGGCCATCGACCGGGAGCCGCGCGCCCTTCTCCGCGAACCGGTAGGTGCGGCCGGTCAGCGGACCATCCACCGTCAGCGCGGTGGCGCCGACGTACTCGAACTCGACCGAGGACGAGACGTCCGGGCTCGCCTGGCGCACCGTTGCCCGGGCGCTTGGGGTTCCTACAGAGACGGCGCGGCGGGCCTCGCCGCAGCATGGCCTATTGCTTCCCATCTGGGGGATCCTCATAGTAGGTGATCGGCGGCGGCGCGGCCTCGCGCGACGCGACCCGCTCCAGCAGGATGGCGCCGGCCGAGAACGCGAGCCAGAGGAGGCCGCGCATGAGCCAGGCCCGTCCCAGAAGGAGCGCGAACGGCGCCGAGACCCAGAGGCTCAGGCACTGGAAGCAGTCCATCAACCGCCCCCAGAAGCCCGAGCCCGCGGCCTTGCGCAGGGCGACCAGCGTCTGCCCCGGGCCGTCCTCGGCGTTCAGCAGATGCGTGATCCGCCAAACGCCGAGGATGCCCAGGGCGAGCGCCGGGAAGACCGGCTCCATGTGGCCGACGGCTACGCGTCGATCACGGCGAACTTCCAGTAGTCGTAGCTGTAGACCGGGCTGGGGCAGTCATACTGCCAGTCGGCCGGACCGAAGCCGCCGTCGCCTCCCGCCGGGCTGAAGGCTCGGCTGTTGACCCTGAGAGAGAAGTCGTAGGCGCCCTGCAGGCTTGCGGCGCCCAGAGTGAAGATCGCGGACCGCGTGATGTTGTTGTCGAACGGTCCCGTGTGCCAGTGGGTGTAGGGGCTCTGCGAGACGCCTGCCACGGAGGCCGGAGAGGCCGGGTCCGACCAGGCCGTCGGGGCCAGCTGGTTCAGCGCCCCTCCGCCGCATCCGGTGCCCCAGAGGATCATGTCGCGCAGGTGCAGCGCGGACGCCTGGTAGGCCACCCGGAACTCGAGCCCGACGCCGTGCGGCCGATGCACGATGGCGCAGGTCCTGGAAAGGGCCGGATGGCCGTTCCAGCCGGTTTCGCCGGCGGCGCGCCAGCGGATTTCGGCGATCATCGCCGTGGGAGCGGAGTTGTCGACGTACAGCCGGATGGGCGATGTCTGCGAACCCGCGATGAGCGCCTTGCCGGCCGTGGCGAACTCCATCTGGACCTTGTAGACGCCCGGCGCGCCGGAAGGCCAGTTCAGCAGGAGCCGCGCCGGCATCCACCCCGCGGCCACCGGGAGGATGTCGTACCAGCCGTCGGCATCCGGTGTGACCGTGAGGCCCTCAAGGTGTCCCGGCGCTCCGACCCAGCGCCAGAGCGGCCACGTCAGATCCTTGAAGACGACCGACGCGCTCTCGACCCCGCCCGGCGGCTGGTGCGTGTAGCGCAGGCGGTAGTACTTGGCGTTCTCGCGCTCATTGCAACCGTAGAGCTGGAGGACGCCGGCGAACGGCGCCGTGGAAGCCGTGCCGAGCGGCGGCTCGATGGCGGGATCGGCCGTCGGGTGCGGCGGGTTCGGCCGCTGGGCGTACCCCGTTCCGTTGTCGATGTAGGGGGCGGCGCTGGGCAGGTTGTGCAGCGGGTACAGGCCGGCGAGCACGATGGCCGGGGTCTTGCAGGGCACCTCGACATCGCCGCACATCGGGCTGTCCGCCGGGAGCGGCGACGCGATCGCCACCGGAGAGGCGATGATCTTCACGTCCGGAATGGAACCGGAATCCCACCGAACGTCGCCGAACCCTTCGGAGTAGATGGTCTCGAGGTCGCCGTCGCCGTCCACATCCTGGCTCACCTTGATGGTGATGTCCGGCACGTCCAGGATGCGCTGCCATACCGGCACGATGTGCGTGTGGCACCGAACGAACGGGCCGATCCACCGGGAGGCGTCCACCTTGCCGAGAAGGTCGGCGATCTCACCCGTGACCCCGAGCGACTCGGCGATCGGAGCCGACGCGCCCTTGATCCGCGGCGCGGCCAGTGCTTCGGGCAGCGGGGGCGGTATGGGAGCCGCAAACGCCGGCTGGTCGAGGGTGGACGATCGAACCGAAGCCTGTGCGCCCGCCTTCAGCACCGGCGCCGCGCGAAGCCCGGCAACCTGATTCCTGCCAAGCAACGGTTCCAGATGCTGCAGCACCGTCTCGTTGAGGAACGGCAACGGATCGGGATCGGGGCCGGGCCATCGGATCGGGGGCCAGGGGCCGGGCTGCGGGATCAGCTCCGGCGGGATCAGATGCTCGATGATGTCCCAGATCGTCGGCTTGCGGAACAGGATCGGGTAGCAGTGGCGAACGGCCCGCCATCGGAGCACCCAGTCGATGTCGAACGCCGGCACCCAGACGCAGAACCGACCGCAGGCGTCGGTGGTCGTGCTCCCGATGACCTCGCGGTGGCTCCAGAAGGGGAAGTGCCAGACCCAGGGGTGGCTGGGAGGCGCGAATGTGAGGAAGTGGCAGTCGGTGTCCTCAACGTCGACCCTGGCATGGGGGACGGGGTACTCGACGCCGGTGGCCGGGTCCTTCTTGACGACCTGGCCGCAGACGCGTCGGAAACGCAGCAGGTCGGGATCGATGCGCCACTTGAACTTCTCGGCGATCTGCCCGATCGTGCCCTCTCTGATCTCGGCGACCGGCAGGCCGGCCATCGAGGCGAGCCTCGCGGCCTGTGCCTTGGTGATCCTCGTCGCGTCGGGTGACGCTGGGCTGGTCTGAGCGGCCGCATTGGCGGTGGTTTCCCTGCCGGCCGCGGATAGCGCCTTCGTGTCGGTCTTGCTCATGGCTCCGAGCCTCCTGTCGGAAGAGCGGCTGCGCCGGTCGTCTCTGGCTGTTCGCACCGGTCACAGCCCGGTTGAGGCTGGCGGCCTTCGGCAGGTTCCACATGGTGGATGTGGACCGTGTCGCCCCTGGCCGTCAGATCTTTCCCTTACAAGCCTCCTGACGTCCGATGTCCGGCTGATCGAGATGAGAGCGGCTGGAGCGAAGCGCTGATACAACGTAACCCATACTACGTCAGAGCATCAGACGGTATTAGCCGCATAGGAACCCGTGCCGCCGTTGAGTAGGTACTGGAGGACTTGTCGCTGCCGCCGGTTGCGCGGCGGTCGTGGTGGGGCGGGCGCCCCGGCGCAGGAGATCGGCGGCGGGCGGCGAACCATTGGCCCGAACGTATCGACTACGGAGCCATCGCCCATGACCGTCGCCTGCCACGCCGTCCTGACCGCGCTGCTGCTCGGCGGCGCCCTCCTCTGCGCGGGGCGGCCCGGCGCGGGTGCGTCGAAGATGGAGCCCAAGTTCTGCAACCTGATTTTCGCCGACACGGAGTCGGACCAGACCGGACTGCGGCGCTTCAACGACGGCGCACGGGCGCGCAAGCTGGAGGGGCGCCTCAAGCTGACGCTGTTGCTCCATTCGGACACCGCCCGGGCCGATAGACCCGGCAGTCGGGCCTTCTACCGAGAGATGGCGGACCAGGGCCACGAGATCGGCGTCTTCTTTGCCGACGCCCGGCCCATCGTGGCCGCCTGGCTGGGGCTGCCCGAGGAGCGCATCACAACCGTGGGCTTTCAGCTCTTCGGCGACGTGGACGTCGAGGAGCAGGCTCGGGCCACCCGGCGGGGCTTTACGGCATCGGTGAACGCCTGCATCGAGGGCGATTCCTTCGTGGAGGAGCGCTGGGACATCCCCCACAACTGGGAAGGCGCGCCCTACCTGCCCTACTGGGTGCAGTGGGACGACGCGAGGCCCGAGACGACCGCGCGCGTGAACCGCGAACTGACGAAGCGGCGGGCCACGCTGGAGCTGCAGTGGGCCACACGTACGATGTGGCACAACTACGACCGCATCTGCCTGCCCCAGTGCTTCCACTTCGGCGAGCCCGTGAAGCACAGCCAGTGGCCCATCCAGCAGCTCTCGCGGCGGGGAGACATCGGGTGGTGGAAGGCCGAGGTGGCCGAGTTGGAGGCCAACCTGGCCGCCGGGCGCACTCCGCTGCTCTACCTGAACACCGCGTCCGAGGCCAACGTCTTCGTACCGGGCGGCCCCTGGACGCCTATGTTGGATACGGACGAGGCGCTGGAGTGCGCGCTGGACCTGGTGGAGCATCTGATCCAGCGGGGCTGGCAACTGGTGACCGTGCGGCAGTTCGTGGACTGGTTCTCGAAGCGGTGGCCCTGCCCGTCGGCGCCGTCGGCCGCCTACCTGATGAAGGACACGCTGGCCGGCCTGGTGGACAAGCGGGGCATGGCCATCCCGTCGCACGGGCGGTTGCTCCACGCCGAGACGCGCCATTTCCAGGTGGTCGACCATGAGAACCGCATGTCGCCGGAGATGGTGGTGGCCTACGACCTCGCCACCCCGAACCTGCTGCGCGGCGGGTACACCTTCGGCGACCCGGCGGCGCACGGTGCGGGCCAGAACCCCGGCCAGTATGCGGCCACCACGGGCAACGCGCTCTTCTGGAGCCCCTCGCCTCCGCTGACGAACGCCAGGGGCGAGCCCTTCTACCATGTCAACAAGCCCGCGGCGGCCCGCGACCGCACCTTCACCCTCTACGTCGGCGATGAGTGGGAGCCATACCAGTTTGCGGCCGCCCGCTTCACCCGGGTGCGACGGATCGGCTCCGAAGTGCGCTGGACCAAGGAGATGGCCCGGCCCGCGGCGGGGTCCGACGTGCGGCTGCGCATGACGCATCGACTGGTGGGAGACCAGCACCGGGTGCGCGTGGAGGTGCTGGGCAAGGGCGCCCTGGGCAAGCCGGTCCGGCTCCGCCTGAGCCCCATGTTCCATCAGGGCTGGGACCGCGACTACCGCAAGGAGGCTCCGCCCTCGGCTTCCATCGCCGATCCCGCCGCGGCTGGTCAGGAGCGCAACGTCTTCGGCCGTGCGGCGGGGGTCGAGTTCGCCTACTCCGAGGCCAATGCAGAGCGCGCCGTGCGGCGCGTGCGGTTGCCCCGCGGGCCGTGCCGCATCGACTTGTTCAACCGGAACCCGGGCCGCGCGCCGGGGTCGCCGGGGTGGACCGTCGACGATAACCCGGACATGAACCGCGGCGTCACCCTATCCCTTCGCGCCGAGCGGGAAGCCTCCGTGGCGTTCATCGACGAGCCGGGCCCGGGCAAGTACGTCACGGCGGAAGTGGAATTCGGCGCCCATCGCGCGGGACAGGCGTACGAGTTCACATTCACATACCGGCATGGCGCCGTGAGGTGAGGCGGATGGGCGGGAGCGGTCCGGAGCGCCTACTTGGGATCGTACGGTAGCCTGCTGTAGGTGACCTCGGTATCGTGCAGCCCAACCGCGTCGAGCAACCGCATGATGCCCTGCACCACATGGTTGCGCCGCGGGTCGATATCGTCGGGTACCCCGTGGCTCCAGCCCGGTCCGACCAACACCTTGTTTACCGGTAGGCTGCTTCGCCGATCCAGCAGGTCGACGTAGGGCGTCAGTCGTCACTCTCGCGCCCTGAACCGCACCGACTCGGGCGCGGGGAAGACGAGCAGGCGATACTCCTGCTCGGCCTCGAAGCCGTCATGCTTCATATAGCTTGCCGCGGCCACGAGCGCCTGCTCGATGAAGTCCACATCCGTCTGCTTCCGGAGGGCCTCGAGCACCTTCTTGGCGAACGCTCGCTGCTTGCGTGGATCGTATATGACCCAACCGGCGACATCGGCGACGTCGTAGACCGACCGCGTGTCGGAAACCAGTGCGCATCCAAGGCCATTGTCGGCGTAGCCGCGCCATTGCCCCAACTCATCGGCATTGCCGCCGAAGCTCATCTGGTAAGCGTCCGTGTCCGCCCGGGTGCCCGCGGCAAGTAGAGCCTCGATGGTCGAGAGCACGAGTTGGGCTGATCGCGGCGGCGAGGCGGCGACGTCAAGCAGGACGTTGAGGCCAAGCACCAACTCGGCTCGGTCGTTGAGAAACTGCACCGGAGACGCCCACGCCGACGTCCAGCCGATCAGTCCGGACGGGGTCGGGTACGGCAGCATGGACACAAGGCTGCCAATGGCGGTGTAGTGGGCGACTTCCGCGGCCGGCCCGGGTGGGAGGCCCGTTTCAATCAGCCCGCGGTCGAGCCGCACCTACAGCGTCTCACCCGGCGCGAGGGGTACAAGGACACCGAGGTTGAAGCCGCGCGGCCCCATCTTGGCCCGGACCCTGCGCGTCACCAGGCGGTTGCGCTCCGGGTCGTCGATGCCGCGGAATTCCGGCCACACGAAGGAGCCGAGGACACGTCGGCCCTCGGCGTGGATGTTCGAGACATCCGCCCCAGGGAACGCTGTGGAAATCGCCTGTCTGACCTCATCGACCGTCGGATACATCTCTCGGCCTCCTCGGCGCCCGACGCGAGGTAGGCTGCGTCGAGACTGACGGGATTCAGATCACTTTACCACTAAGTACGGTTGCCGCCCGGTGACGGTACCGGTCCGAACAGGCTCATCTATCTTCGCCCCTCTCCTACTTTGCCGCCATCTGGGCCTTGAAGACCTGGTCACGCGCAGCCCCTACGAGTTCACGTTCGCATACCGGCATGGCGCCGTGAGGTGAGGCGGATGGGCGGGGGCGGTCCGAGCCGTCCAGCTCGGGTGGGGTACCATGGCATGAGTTCTGCACGTTTCCGGACGCCGCCATGAAGAAACTGATGTTCGTCGGTGCCAGCCAGGATGATCTGCGCGACTTCCCTGCGGAGGCGCGGCGCCAGGCCGGGTTCGAGCTGGTCGCCATCCAGCGGGGCCTCTCGCCGTCGGACTGGAAGCCCATGGATGCGGTCGCCCCAGGCGTCCGCGAACTGCGCCTGCATGTGCTCGGGGAATGGCGTGTGGTCTACGTTGCGGCGCTTGCCGATGCGGTCTATGTGTTGCACTGCTTCCGCAAGAAGGCTCGAAAGACACCACAGGCCGAGCTGGAGTTGGCTCGCCGGCGCTATCGGCAGATAGGGGATCGATGATGGACGAGCCCATGGTTGAGTCGAGCGGCAACGTGTTTGCGGACCTCGGTTTTGCCTCTGACGAGGCGGCCGTCCTGCAGATGCGGGCAGCCCTTATGAGCGACCTCCGCGAGTACCTGAGCGCCACCGGGATGACACACGACCAGGCGGCCTCGGCGTTGCGGCTCACCCGAACGCGCGTCGGCGACCTTGTGGCGGGTCGGTGGGAGAAGTTCAGCCTGGAGTCGTTGATCTCACTGGAGGCCAGGCTTTCGAGGTCGGTAACCCTCCAGTTCGCCTGACGCGCCGATCGCGCGGTGGCCTCCGGGATCGGTCGCACCTGCTCAACGCGTTCGGCCGCGACCCGGCTTGGGCGAACCGGTTGATCCAGCGCGGATGCTGGAAGTGACCATTGCCCGCTACCATTGCGGTCGACCGGATGCGACGACGATCTCGTCGGAAGGAGGCGTCCCAATGGCCTGCACGGTAGACATCACCAGGGAGCAGGAGCAGGCCGCTCGGCTCAGGGCGTCACGCCTCGGACTGGACCTGGCAGGCTACCTGGCTCGCTTGATCGATGCCGATTCCGGGGGCGCCTGCGACGAGGCCAACCGACAAGCCATGCAGCTGATCCGTCAGTGGAAGGCCGAGGATGACGCCATGCGGGCCCGGGAGGCCGAGCAGGCGGATACCGTGGTTGCTTGATCGCCGCCTGGCAGCGCCAAGAGCTGGCCATGGGCCGAGTCATGGGTGGGGCGTGATCGCTACGACCGTGATCACGCCCTGACCTGGACCGTAGTGCCAGAACACGCGCCAGGCGGCGGGCGTCTTGTTCTCGACATAGCTCTCCCAGACGTCCTCTCCATTGGCGCCCCTCAGGTCGCTTAACTTGTGCGAGTTCAGTCCGGGGTGTCTGGGGTCGGTCTCGAGGAGGCCAAGGCACTTGCGGACCCGAGTCAGCTTGGGCTGGTTCTGCTTGTCGTCGTCGTGCGCAACGTCTTCGAGCTGCCTGCGGGCTTCGCGGGTGAACAACAGCCTGAATGCCACCGGCCGTTACTCGTCGTCGTCTGCGAACTGCGCGAAGCTCCCGATGTCGTGCGTTTCGCCGCGGGCCGACTGCTCAAGCCCCCGGCGCACCGATGCCAGTGCCTCGGCGTTGTCGTAGAGCCACGCTTCTCGTTCGTGCCGGACCAACACAGGCGATAGCAGAATGTCGCCGTTCGGCCGCGACTCAACGGCGTAGAGTTTGCCGCCGTTCGACTTCCCGATTGTGATCCGACCCGCCGCGTCGGTCCTCTTCAGTTCTGCGCCCGAGAATGCGCCCATGCCTGTCTCCGGTGTGGTGGGATGCCATCGATGGCATGATGCCACTATACCATAATGGGGCAGCGGCTGGAGCCCGCATGGCCTGGTCGGCGCGGTCGGGTACCATGCCATCAGCCGGGACATGCGTTCAGGAATGCAGGCATGAAGAGGCTAAGCGAACCAGTCATCGAGTCGAGCGGCAATGTGTTCGTCGACCTCGGTTTCCCTCCGGACGAGGCAGCCATTCCGCAGATGCGGGCCGCCTTGATGAGCGACCTGCGGGAGCGCCTGGGCGCCACCGTGATGACCGTGGAGCAGGCGGCGGCGGCACTGCAGGTCACGAGCGCACGCGTCAGCCATCTCGTGGCAGGACGGTGGGAGAAGGCTCAGCCTGGAATCCCTCATATCGCTCGAGACACGACTGTCCAGACCGGTGAGCCTTCAATTCGCCTGAACCTCGGTTTCTCCGGGCATATGCACGTTCACCCGACCGTGGCGCATTGGGCCGCGCCCACGCGCAGAAGGGTCGGGTGACGCCGGCGCTACTTCGCCGCCATCTGGGCCTTGAAGACCTGGATGCCCAGCGTCCGATCGTCGTTGCCGGTGGCGGTCTTGCCCGGCACCCAGGCCTTCACGGTGATCTTCAGCTCCGCCTCCGACTTCCCGGCGGCGAGCGCCCTGGGGATGCGGAACTTCAACTCCTGTGCGCCGGCCTTGTCCAGCTTGACGCTTTCGCCGCCCACGATGGCGACGAGGCCGGTCGGGTCGGGCCTGGGGGTCGATATCCAGAGCGTCAGCTCGTAGTCGGTGTCGGGCAGAACGGGCAGGCGCAATCCGGCCTGGCCCATGGTCCAGCGGTGGCCCCTGGCGCCCGCCGGGCCGTTGCCCGAGGGCTCGGGGCCGTTCCAGTTGCCCGTCAGGTACTCGTCGCTGTCACCCAGGCCCAGTTCTATGGAGTAGGCCTTCGAGGCCGGCAGCGGCGAGGGGTAGGGCTCGTTGTCACGGATGATGGCCTTCTGGGCCGGGTCCTCGATCTGCACGCCGTTGGAGCCGTTGTTGCCGGTGATGATGGCGTGGCGCACACCCGCTCCGAGCCGGATGCCCAACTTGCCCACGAAGCTGCTGCCCTGCACCTGTAGGCGGCCCGAGCGCGCGTCGATGGCGGGCAGCCCTTCGGCCTTGGCGTCCCATCCGCTGAAGTAGCATCCCGTGAAGCCCACGAACGAACGTCCGCGCAGGTCGGCGATGGTGCGGAAGCTGCCCCAGTAGTTGCAGTTCACCAGACGCACCTGGCCGGTGCAGGTCTCACTGACCACCAGGCCCCGCGGGTTGGTCCCGTTGAACGAGACGAACTGGCCGTTGGTGATGAGCAGACCCATGGGCTGTACCTGGTCGACCTGCACCGCCACCTGCGAGGCGTCCGAGCCGTTGCCGCTGAACTGGCCGTTGCAGGCGCCCGCCTTGGTCTCGATGAAGCGGTAGCCGATGTTGGTGGGGAAGACGAAGTTGTTCGTCACGAACTCCCAGTCGGTGCGGCCGAAGACGAAGGCTTCCAGGTTCTTCCACATGTACTCGAAGACCGGCTCCCACGCGCCGCCCACGGAGGGGTCCGACCACCAGTGGCAGTGGAACTGCACGTTCTCAACCCGGCCGATGTCGCTGCAGGCGTCCACCAGGATGCCCCGCCGCAGGGCGCAGCCGTAGACGCTCCGGATGCGGTGGCGCACGTTGCCTTCGGGACCGACCCGGATCGCGTTGTAGCTGTTGATGAGCGTAACGCTCTCCACGGTGTTGTCGCCGCCCTGCAGGTGGAAGGTCCAGGAGTAGGGGCGAATGGCCGTGGGCTTCTGCTCGGGGTAGTAGACCGTGAGGCCCTGCACCGTGGAGCTGTCTCCCATCTCGAAGAGCGCCGGTCCGTCCTCTTTGTCGCGCCCGCCCGTGGCGAGCACCACGCTGCCCAGCAGCGGCTTGATGTAGAGCGGCGCCACGGCGACGCCCACCACGGCCACGCCGGGCTTCACGCTCAGGCTGCCCGAGACCAGGTACTTGCCCGCCGCCAGCCGCACCTGCCCGCCCTTTTCGGCGGCCTTGTCGATGGCGGCCTGAATCGCCTTGGTGCAGTCGGTCACCCCATCAGGACGGGCGCCGAACGCCTCTACCTCAAAGACGCCGCCCAGCGCCGGGGCCGCTGGGGCTTGCGGCGCCTGCGGCGCCGACGAGATGAGTGCAAGCACGAGCAACGAGACGAGTGAAACCATGGCTCCGGCCTCCTTCGGCGGCTACGGCTTCGCGCGGTGCGGCGCAACCGGCCTGTCCCTTAGGTTCGGCACGAGGCGCCGACGCTCCTGCCGGCGGCGCCGAGGGAACTCCCGTCCGCATCGGTCGCCATGCCAGGCGCTTGCGTACCTTTTGCCATTGGAGGAGCAGGCGTAGCATTGGTTGGGGTGTCCGCACCCTTACGCTCGACTGCGGCTAGGCCGCTCATTTCGATCAGGAGCACATCTGAATTCAGGAGGCTTGTGTTGAGCGACACTTTGAGAAAGATGCTATCCACCGCCGTGCTATGCCTGTGCGTGGGCGCCCTCGCGGCCCACGCGCTGGCGGCGGGCGAGGTCAAGGCCTGGGGCGACAACGCCTTCGGCGGCCTTGGCGACGGGTCCACCACGAACCGGTCGACACCCGTGGCGACCTCGGGGCTTACCGATGTAACCGCGGTCGCCGGTGGCGACGGCTTCAGCCTGGCCCTCCGGTACGACAGCACGGTCTGGGCCTGGGGCTACAACGCCGACGGCGAACTCGGCATCGGCACCAACGTCGGCAAGCTGACGCCCGTACAGATTCCCAGCCTCTCCAACGTCGTCGCCATCACCTCGTGCAACCACCACAGCCTGGCGCTGAAGTCCGACGGCACCGTCTGGGCGTGGGGCAAGAACACGTACGGCCAACTGGGCGACGGCACCACCACCGACCGCTGGGCGCCGGTGAAGGTGACCGGCCTGAGCGATGTGAAGTCCATCGCCACGGGCGTCAACCACTCGCTGGCAAGCACCAACGGCGGTATCGCCTACGCCTGGGGCCGCAACGAGGCCGGGCAGGTCGGCGACGGCTCCACCACCAACCGGCCGACCGCCGTGCAGGTGGCGACCATCACCAACGTCAAGGCCGTCTCGTCGCATGGCAACCTCCACAGCCTGGCCCTGCTGAACGACGGCACGGTCTGGGCCTGTGGCAACAACTTCAACGGCCAGCTGGGCATCGGCACCACGTCGAACCAGCTGACCCCCGCGATGATCCCCTCGTTCACCAACGTGAAGGCCATCGCCGGCGGCCACATCCACGGAATCGCGCTGAAGAACGACGGCACCGTCTACGGATGGGGCTACAACAACAACGGCAGCGTCGGCGACGGTACGACCACCAAGCGCCTCTCCCCGGTCCTGGTCTCCGGCATCTCCGGCATCACCAAGATCGCTACCGGTTTCTACCAGTCCTTCGCGCTGAAGTCGGACGGCACCCTCTACGGATGGGGCAAGAATTTCAACTGGCAGCTGGGCGACGGCACGTATGACGACCGCGTCAGCCCGATCATCGTATCGACCGGTTCCGCGGTGGCGGATATCGCGGGGGGCTGCATCCACAGCCTGGCCAGCACGACCGCCGGCAGCAAGATCAACACGTCGACCTTCGTGATCGACCGCACCGGCATCATCACCACCACCATCCCGCTGAAGGCATACCTCAGGCGGCTCTCGGACAACGCCTGGCTCTCGGGCAAGGCGGTGGCGTTCAAGGTGGAGGGCACCGACGTCGGGTCGGCCAACACCAGCGCCTCCGGCGAGGCGGCCCTGAACTGGACCATCACCGCCGGAGCCGCTAGCCGCACCGTTCGCGCCGACTTCGCGGGGGATGCCGGCTACAACGCCTCCTTCGGCACGGCCACGCTGACGTCACAGACGATCGCCAGCAAGGTCTACGTGGTTGATCGGACCCAGAAGATCAAGCAGTACATCGTTCTGAAGGTCTACCTCTACACCCTGGCCAACGTCATCATCACCGGCAAGCCCATCACCGTCAAGGTCGACGGCACAACCATCGGCACGAGCAACACCAACGCCTCGGGCTACGTGCAGTGGGGTTACACGGTGCCGGAGGGTTCCGGCGCGGGCCTGCGGACCACGAACGGCGCCTTTGCTGGCGATGGCGGCTACCTGGCCTCGTCGAACAACGGCAAGCTCACGGTAACCAAGGGCGACCTCTACATCTGGCCCTACATCCGGTCGGGCAAGCGCGGCGTCAGCCATCCGCTTCGGGCCTATGTACGCAGCCTGCCTGACTACGTGATCCAGCCCGGCAAGTCGATCACGTTCAAGGTGAACGGCTCCACCATCGGCACGACCGCCGTCGCCGCCGACGGATGGGCCACCGTGAACTGGGCGATCCCGGCCCTGGAGCCCGTCGGCGCCCACACCGGCGCCGCCGAGTTCGCGGGCGATGCGTGGTATTCGGCCGTAACGGCGACCACCACGTTCAACGTCGTCCTGTAGAGCCCGAAGCCGCCGCCCCCGGTTGGCCGTCAGACCGACCGGTGGCGGCGTCGCCCTTCGTCCCCCCTCACCTTCCGGGCGGCGCCGGCATCTTGCCCGCCTGGAGCAGCCCCGTTACATCCGTCAGGCCGTACGGCGCGTTGGCCGTCGAGTAGTAGCTCCGGTCCGGCAGCAGCGGGTAGTGCGCGCCGAAGAGGCGGGTCAGCACCAGCCGGAACGTGTTGACGGGCGAGATCGACGGGTACAGGTACTTCCGAACGGCCTCGGGCGCCCGGTAGGCGTTGAGGATCGAGTAGGGCTCCTGAACGTCGGTCAGCTCCAGGCTCTCCCAGTCGAGGTTCATCCGTGAGCCGTGGTCGCCCTGCACGATGATCACCGGCGGCCGTCGTGACTGCCGGATGATCTGGTCGATAGCCTCCAGCGTGCGTTTGTTGATGTACTGCAGCTGGTCGATGTAGCCCCGGCGGTACTGCTCCCGCGAGATGCCTTGCAGCAGCCGTGATCCATCGTCGGCCGAGTAACCCCGGTCGGTCTTGACCTCCGCGCCGTCCGGCATGAAGGTGAACGGCGGGTGCGGCGCCATGATATGCGCGAAGACGAACTTGCGGTAGGGGAGCTTGGCCACCGTGCCGAGGTGCTTGAAGGCCGCAAGCACCATGTCGCGGTGCCGCCGGAAGCCGCCGACGCTCGCGTTCGTTGCGACATCCAGCGCGCTCAGACCCAGCACCTGTCCCTCGAACGACGAGACCCCCGTATCGCTGTCGAGCATGAGGTCGGCCGTCTCCACGCGGGACTGGCCGGCGCCCGTCCATATGTAGATGTACTTCAGGCCCGCGGCTCGGAACTCGTCGGCGACGCGGTTCCGGTCGATCATCGCCCGCAGCGGCTCCATGTCGGTGGCGGCCGGCCCCATCCGCTTCGCCAGGCCGTCGAGGTACTCCAGGTTCACCACACTGGCCAGGCAGAGGGGCGTCTGCTCGTAGTTGGCCCGGCTCTCCCGGGTGATGGTGAAGCCGCGCTTCTCCAGCTCCCGCAGGAAGGGCTCGTTGTCGTAGCCGTAGTAGGCGCGCAGGGCGTCGGCACGACCGTAGGCGTCCAGCACGATGTAGTAGACATCGGGCTTGACGGCGGCAACGGCCGAGGGGATCGGCCTGACGCGCCCCATCGGAACCGTGGGTATCGCCTGCGCGCGGCGGGGCGGCCCGGGCCGCATCGGCCGCGCGCCCGCCGCGATCGCCCAGCACGAAGGCGCCACGAGCGCGATGGACGCCACGTTCAACGCCGACGTCAGCGTCGACATGGAGCCCTTGCGCCGCCAGACGCCGGCCACCAGCGCCGCCATCCCGATGGCGAAGAGGGGGACGATCCATCCGTGCAGCCCCGGCGGCGCCAGGTTGCGCGCATGGCCGTAGGAGAAGAAGACCAGCACCGCGCACGAGGCCACGGTCGCCCCCTTGTGGGCGTCGCGCGAGAGCAGGCCCACGATCAGCCAGACGGCGCAGGTGGCCGCCAGGGTGACACCGATCGGGCGGAGAAGCTCCGGCGGGGTGATCTGACCGAGGTTGCGCGCATAGAGCGCGAGGATGGGATAGACCGCGGCGATGACCGGGTGGATGATCCAGCCTCGGCCCGTGTGACGGCTTGGGCCGTCGTCGCGTGGTTCTGACGACATGCCGGCGCCTCCTGTTTCTAGTTGAAGTGCGGCGCGGAGTCGCGGCCCTCGATGTGCGCCGCCATGGGCCGGGCCCGCAGCAGGAAGAGCGATCGTTGGGAGCCCGCCACGTCGGCCGTCCGCACGGTCTCAAAGTGCGGCTCGAAGGCCGCCTCGAAGCCCTCCCGCGTGTAGCCGTCGAAGACGTCGGGCCGGCTGGCGAGGAGCCGCCGCACCTGCGAGTCGGACTTCGGCACGAACTCGACGATGAGCCACTTTCCCGCGTCCTGGAGGAACCGCGCCACCGCCGGCAGGGGCACGTTGTTGCCGATGGCGAGGTGGTGCACCAGCGCCAGCGCCAGCACGGCGTCGGCGGGGCCGCGCTGCAGCAGCGAGCGGCGCTCCTCGGATGCCCAGCCGAGGCCGGGGCTGGGGCTGGTGAGGTCCTGCACCAACGGCAAGATGCGCGTGGCGCCGGACTTGCGGCACTCCAGGTAGTTGCGCTCCACGGCCGCGGGGTCCACGTCCCACGCCACCACGTCGGCGCCGCGCTCGGCCGCCACGCGGCTGAAGGCTCCGGTGTTGGCCCCCAGATCCCATACGGCGCGGGGCGCGGGCGACACGGCGTCCAGCATCTCGCCCACGAGCCGGCGCTTGTCCTCCATGGCCGCGTCGGTGTAGTTCGTGTGGCCGTAGTAGTCCGCCCACTCGGTCCCTTCGGGTTGCCAGTTGAGCTTGCGGATCGTCCCCTCGAGGCTGTCCAGCAGGCCCAGGATGGCCGTCCGGCTCACGGTCCGCCCGGCGGAGCGCCGCTGCGCCTCGCCGTCGCCGCACCGCTTCTGGGCGCCGCCGTGGAGGTGGATGTGCGCCAGCAGGCCCGGGTTGAGCTTGCTGGAGCCCGGCAGGAGGCGCGCCACCAGATCGAGCGGGATGCCGTCGACGTAGAGGCGCAGCAACTGCCCCTGGCGGATGTCGACGCGGCTCATCAGCGCCAGCGGCGCCAGGAAGTGCCGGCAGAACTGGCCATAGGCCGCCCACGGCGCGCCCTCTTCGTACCGCTCGAACGAGAGCGTGTCGATGAAGACGGGGCGGCCGGCCACGAACTGCACATTGTAGGCGCTGGCGTCCTTCAGTCCGAGGCCGCGACCCAGGGCCGTTTTCTGGATCTGCAGCGTGGCCAGGGCGGCGTCCTTCAGCTGGCTGAAGCACCACTCGTATGGATACGAGATGAACGGCACCGGCTCGGGCTCGAGCACGCGGTAGGCCCCCGGCGAGATCGCCGCCGAAGCGTCGACCTCGCGGTGCCGCACCAGAAGCCCGGAGTCGGCCAGCGTATCGTAGAGCCCGGAGCCCAGGAGCAGGTCGTAGTCGCGGCCGTAGCGCGGCTGCACCTGCCGGTACAGGACGCCGTCGCGCCGGAAGACGAACCCGCTGGGGTCCCTGAAGGACGCCGGGTCGACGCTCACGCTCATCCCTGGTGGCGCTTCTTCCCATGGTTGTGCGCCGCGATCATCACCGCCGTGCGCTCCCGCAGGCGGTGCCACTGGGTCTTGAGCGTAAAGACGGCCGCCAGAATCCCCGCGAGGCCGATCTGCAGCATGTAGCTTCCGCTACCGGGGTCGATGTACGCATGGGCCGGGGCGCTGGTGATGATGAGCAAGCCGACGATGAAAACGATAGGCATGGCAGTTTGCATCCCTTCCTTGGGTCGGCAGTCCGCCGGATACGCATCGGGCCAGGCTGCGATACTCACAGACGGCGGGTCACCGATCCGGGAACACCCCCGCGACCGCGCCGTCACGCCTCCGCACCGTTGCGGAGCCCGCCTACGCACCTATAACCACCCGATCCGGCGCCAGGTTTCCGCCCGTCGCACCCCGCCGCGAGGGCGTCACCAGCGCCCCGGCAGGGCCGTCTAGTACAATAGGCGGGCGTTCGGCGGCCCGTCGCCCTCTGCCATACCCGCGCCCATGGAGGTCCCGGTGATTCGCATCCTCTCAGCCGTCGTCCTTGCCGCCGCACTGACCTCGGCCGGCGCCGCGCCCTACCCGGCCGATCCAGTCGCCGCCGCGCTCAAGGCAGCCGGCAAGAACCGCGCCGAAATCCAGCGCGTCCTCACGCGCTACGCCGGCGACGCGCAGAAGCTCGAGGCCGCCCGGAGCCTCCTTTCGAGCATCATCGGCAAGGCGTACAAGGTCGTGACCCAGGTGGACGCCCGCGGCCGCAAGGTCGATTTCGACTGCCTCCGCTACCCCAACCTCGAGGCGGCCATGCAGGCCTACGAGGCGCTGGAGAAGCAGCACGGCGCCCTCAGCGACCGCCCGACGCCGACGTTTGACCTGGCAACGCTGAAGGCCGACTTCCTCATCGACCACATCGACCGGGCCTTCGCCGCATGGAAGACGCTGCCCTGGGCCCGCGAGGTGACCTGGGAGACCTTCCGCGACTACGTGCTGCCCTACCGGGCCGGCAAGGAGCCCGCCGAGGCCTGGCGCGGCGAACTGATGGCCCGCTACGCCGACCTGCCCGGCAAGATGAAGGACCCCGCCGACCTGCGCGAGGCCGCGGGCCTCATCAACGGCGACCTGGGCGGCTGGGTGGGCTTCTGGGACCTCTACTACATGCACCCCACCGAGCAGGGCTTCTCAGAGATGAAGTTGAGCCGCAAGGGCCGCTGCGGCGACCTGAGCAACCTGGCCATGTTCGCCCTCCGTGCCAACGGCATCCCCTGCGCCACGGACTACACGCCCTACTGGGCCGATGCGGGCAACAACCACGCCTGGCCCGTGACGCTTGACGCCCAGGGGCGCGGCCACGACAGCGTGGGCAAGGCAGCCAAGATCTACCGCAAGACCTTCGCCAACCACGCCGAGAACCTCTGCTACCAGCGCGGCGCCGCAGAGATCATCCCGGCCTGGCTGGACCGTCCAGACTATGTCGACGTCACCGCGCAGTACCTTCCCACCACCGACGTGACGCTGGCCCTCGGCGGCCCGCGGGCCCGCGCCGCCCACGCCTACCTCTGCGTCTTCAACGACGGCGAGTGGCGGCCGATCCAGTGGGGCGCGGCGCGGCAGGGGCGGGTCGCCTTCGCGGCCATGGGCCGGAACATCGCCTACCTGCCCGCCACGTTCGGCAAGGCTGGCGTGCAGGCCGCGGGCCCGCCCTTCATCCTGACACCGGAGGGGCAGGTGCGCCCGCTGCCGGCCTCCGCCGCGTTGCCGTCGGCCATCACCGTCGCCGCCACCGGCCGGGGAGCCGAGGGCTACCGGCTCGCCACGGGCAAGGTCTACGAGCTCTTCGTCTACGACGGCGGCTGGCGCTCGCTGGGCAAGCAGACCGCCGAAGGCAAGCCGCTCACCTTCGCCGACGCGCCCTCCGGCGGCCTCTACTGGCTCGTGGAAGAGGGCTCCCGCCGCGAGGAGCGCATCTTCACCGTGGAGGCCGGCAAGCAGGCCTGGTGGTAGGCCGGGTTGCCACCGGCGTCAACGGTGTCGGGCCTTTGACGGGGTTGACCCTGTTGAAGTTGTTGTCGGTGTGACCGCGGAGAAGTGGAGGCGCGCTTGCTGAGCATCCTGCCGGCCCTCGTCATGGCCCTGGCCCCGCCTGCTTCGCCGGGCTTCACAGTGGGCATCGAACTGCCGTCGCAGGTCCCCGTTCCGCTGCCGGTGGAGCGGGCGCTGAAGGACCTGGGCATCGGCTACGCGGGCTTCTACGTGGCCAACACGCCCGCTTGGGAGCCTCCCGAGGCAGGCACGACCGAGGCCATGGTGGCCCTCTGCCGCCGTCTCGGGCTCAAGTTCACGCTCGACTGCCACCACCGCGACCCCTCGGCCGCGAGCATCCGGGCCGCCGCCGCGGAACCGGGCTTCCTGGGCGTGGCGGGCGCGCCCGCGGTCGTCTCCACCGAGGTCTGGCCCTCGCTGCTGCACGCCGCCGCTCGGGTGGGGATGACGCCCTGCCCCAAGGTATGCAAGGAGTTCTACTCGCCCGTCAGCCTGGCCGTCGGCATGGGCGCGGCGTTGCAGTACGGCCGCCCGCTCTGGGTGGACGTGGACATGTGGTACTTCGCCCTTGTGCCGGGCCACCCCGCCGACGAGGTCCGCGCCAATCTGCAGCTGGCCTACTGGATGGGCGCCGACCTGGTCTACCTCGAGGGGAGCGGCTACAACCTGATGCCAGCCGGCAAGCAGGGCGTCCCCTTCTCGCTGATGACCCAGGTCGACGCCGAGCGCTACCAGCTGACGCCCCACGGCGAGATGCTGAAGGAGTTCTGCACGAAGTACCTGCCCGCCAACCCGCGGCCCTATACCTTCCGCGACGTGCGGCCCACCATGGCGATCATCCGGTTCGACGACACCGATGTGGGCCAGAAGTCGTGGGGCGCCGACCGGCTGTACGGCACGACGCGGCTGAAGCCCGATCGCGACACCGCCGCCTGGCTGGGCCTCTGGAACGTGCTGACCCACGGCCGCACCGGCGCCGACGGCATCGCCTACTTCAAGGCCTCCATCAAGCACACCGGCGATGATCAGCGCTACCACCAGTCCGTGACGCCCTCCTACCTGACGGAGCCCGCCAGCGCCGAGCACCGCTTCTTCGTGCCGCTGAACGGCGCCGTGGTGTTCGACGAGAGGGTGGAGTACGATCGGCTGCGCGGTATCCCGTTGCTCTTCCTCACGGGCAAGTCGGTGAGCCCCGCCACGCTGGCTGCCATCCGGCGATGCGTCAGCGAAGGCGCGCTCTGCGTGGCCTGGGCGCCCCTTGCGCGCTCCAGCGGTCTTACGCCGCCCGCCGGTCACAGCGCTGTTCGCCGCCTGGGCAAGGGCCGCCTGATCCTCACCGACGACTTCCAGAGCCCCGCGACCGTGACGCACTACCGCCGCTTCCTGGGCAAGCCCGACGAGATACGCTACACCTTCGGAGCGCGGAGCGTCGCCCTGAAGCGCGTGACCGACAACACCGTGGATGTGCGCGTGAGCCCCGCGCGGTGATGTGCGGATCGATGCAAAGCCCAGCGCCCCCGGAAGCCGAAGCCTCCGGGGGCGCTGGGTGCGTCTCAGGCTGGAGCGGCGAGCTACGGCGCGACTGTCAGCGTGCCGCTACCGCTGCCGGCGTTGTAGTCGGCGTCCGCCGTGAAGTCCACGGTGAAGGGGAACGCGCCGACGGTGGCCGGGGTGACCGAAACCGTGGCTCTGCCCGCCGCATCGGTGGCGACCGTGCTGTCCAGGCTCACGCCGGCGCACACGAACCGGAGTGACTTCCCGCTGACCGGGGTCAGCGTTCCGTTCTTCTGGTACCAGTAGAAGTAGGCGATCAGCGTGCCCGCCGCGCCCACCTTGCCGGATCGGTTCATCGTGTAGACGTAGACGCTCCGCTTGGCCGCAACGGTCAGCTTGGCCGTGCCGGAGGAAGCGGTGTACGTCGCGTCGCCGATGAAGCGCGCGTTGATGGTGTAGTCGCCCGCCGTCGCCGGAGCGGTGACCGCGAGCGTGGCCTTGCCGGTGGCCTCGGTGACCGCCGATGCCGGGGTCCAGGACCCGCCGTTGAACTGGAACTCCATCTGCTTGCCCGCAATGCCCGCCCTGCTCTGCGTCTGCAGGTAGGCCAGAAGGCTCACCGCGTCGCTGGGGCCCGCGGTGCGGTCCATGACGGCGGTGGTGGTGGCCAGGAGCGACGTGGTGGTCAGCGTGCCGGAGCCGCTACCCTCCGGAATGCCGTCCGCCGCCTCGAACCGGCACGCCAGCGTGTGGACGCCGGCAGCCGGCGCCGTGAGGGTGAGGGTGGCGTAACCCGTTGCGTTGGTGAGGATCTCCGAGTTGGCCCAGGCGCCGAAGTCGATGCTGAACTGGAGGCGCTTGCCGCTGATGCCCGCGCTCGCCGCGTCGGTCATGCGGCCGCGCAGCGAGACGCGTGTGCCCTCGGTGACGTTGAGGCTGTCCACCGCCAACGTGGGAGCGGCGCCGCCGAAGCTGAATCGTGCGACAATGGCATCATAGGCGTTACCGTTGTACGATGTGTCGTAGGCGCCCGCGGTGGTTGGAAAGTCGGATGACGATGTATAGCCGGCAACGGTGACGCTGCCCGTCCCGCTCACGGCGATGCCTTTGCCGTAGTCCGCACTGGCGCCGCCCAGGAACGTGGCGTATGCCAGCGCCTTGCCGTCGGCTGCCACCTTCGCGACGAAGACATCGTAGGTACCGTTGTGCGTAGTGTCGTAGGCGTCGGCGGTCGTAGGGAATTGGCTCGACCACGTGGCACCTGTGACGTAGGCCGCCTTGCCGCTGTCCACGGCGATGCTGTAGCCAAGGTCTGAGCCGCTGCCGCCAAGGAGAGTGCTGTAGGCGAGGCTCTTGCCGTCCGCGCTCAGCTTGACGACAGCCACATCCTCCTCTCCAGACCTCGTGACGCCGAAAGCGCCCGCAGTGGTGGGGAAGTTATCCGACATCGCGTTGCCTGTCACGTACGCGCAGCCGTCGCCGTCGATAGTCATGCCGTTGCAGTACTCATGAGACGCGCCGCCGACGTAGGTGCTGTAGGCGAGGCCCTTGCCGTCGGCGTTCACCTTGGTGATGAAAAAGTCATACCCACCATTGGCCGTGACATCATAGGCATCTGCGGTAGTGGGGAAGTCAGCGGATTGAGTGTAACCCGCCACGTAGGCGGCGCCTGCGCCGTCCACCGCGATACCGTTGGCGGACTCGGCGTCGGCGCCGCCCAGATAGGTGCCATACACCAGGGTCTTGCCGTCGGCTGCCAGCTTCACAACGGCGGCATCGCCCCATGCGCTGCGGGAGGTGTCAAAGGCGCCGACGCTCGTCGGGAAGTCGCTCGAGTCGGTGGTTCCTGCAACGTAGGCGGCTCCCACCCTGTCCACCGCGAGCCCAGAGGCCCTTTCGATACGTGGTGTCGAAGGCATCCGTGCTGGTTGGGAAGTCCGGCGAAGCCGTCTTGCCGGCGATGTAGGCATTGCCCGCGCTGTCTACGGCCAGGGCTTGGCCGTAGTCCAAAGCCCCGCCGCCCAGGTAGGTGCTGTAGACGAGGCTCTTGCCGTCCGCGGCCAACTTGGTGACCATGGCGTCCTGGGTGCCGCCGATCGAAGTGTCGTAGGCTCCGGAGGTAGCGGGGTAGTTGCCCGATTCCGTATAGCCGGCGATGTAGGCGGCTCCGGCGGCGTCCACCGCGAAGGACCGGCAGTTGTCCAAAGCCCGGCCGCCCAGGTAGGTGCTGTACTCGAGCGTCGGGTCGACCACCAGCGGGCGGCTCGCGTCGTAGCGCGCGATCTGGAAGCCGACGGCGTTGCGCTCGAGCGTGAAGGAGCAGGCGACCTGCTTCCGGACGCCGTTGAGGGTCTGGTAGGCGTAGGGCCGGTTGAGCGTCACGTCGCCGCAAGCGGTCGAAGCGATGAGCTTCCCGCCGACGGTCCGAAGCGACTTCGCGCCGGAGACGGCCATGCGGATCCTCGACGCATCGGCGCCGGGCTTCACGACGAAGTCATACTCCAGCGTGCGGGACTTGCCTGCGCCGTAGGTGACCAGGTCGATGCCGGGGTAGACGCCCGCCAGCTTAACGCGCGAGTAGGTGGGCACGTTGGTGCGCCACTTCTTCGCGTCGTTGCCGAGGAAGTAGTTGACGACGCCAGGCTGCTTGTCCAGGCCCGAGGCCACGGCCCCGGCGTTGGATCCCTGCAGCTTCAGCCGCAGCGCCGTGGACTTGTCGCCCTTGCGCAGCGACAGGACCATCTCGCGGCTCGTCAGGAAGAGCGCGCCGCCACCGCTTCGCGCGACGAACTGCACCTCCTTCGCGTAGCGCCCCGTGTTCTTCTCGAACGTCAGGGGCAGGTTCGCGTTGAGCGACCTGGCTGGGCCGGCCGAGGGCGATGCGACACCCGGCACGGCCGCGATGAGGGCTACCGAGCACGCCGTAGCGCGCAGCAGCCTGCGAGTGAAGTTGAGCATGATCCGCCTTTCAACGACAGTGGTTATGGCCACCCCGAGTTCGGGGAGTGCGCCCGCTGGTTCTGCACGCTTCTAGCCGGGCCGCCGATCGTGCAGCGCGCCCTGACGGTGATTGTAACACGTTCGGTGGGAATACGCAAGCCCTCTCTCATTTCCGAGACAGGTCCGCAGGAGCCATATGGAGGCGGCGCGCCTGTGCCGTCATCCTGAGGAACGAAGGTTCCCCGTAGCTCGAGGATGAGGCCTGCGCTGACCGTGTTGAGGTTGTTGATTGTGCAAACGCAGCAGCGCCCCCGGAAGCCGAAGCCTCCGGGGGCGCTGGGTGCGTCTCAGGCTGGAGCGCCGAGCTACGGCGCGACTGTCAGCGTGCCGCTACCGCTGCCGGCGTTGTAGTCGGCGTCCGCCGTGAAGTCCACGGTGAACGGGAACGCGCCCGCCGTTGCCGGGGTGACCGTGATGCTCGCCTTGCCGGAGGCATCGGTGGCGACCGTGCTGTCCAGGCTCACGCCGGCGCACTGGAACCGGAGGGACTTGCCCGACACCGGGGTCAGCGTTCCGTTCCTCTGGTACCAGTAGAAGTAGGCGATCAGCCTGGTGGAGCCGCCGACGGCCACGGAGCGGTTGATCGTGTAGACGTAGACGTTCCGCTTGGCCGCGACGGTGAGGTCTGCCGTGCCGCTCGATGCGGCGTAGGTGGCATCCCCCGCGAACCGGGTATTGATGGTGTAGGATCCCGCCGCGACGGGCGCCGTGACGGCGAGGGTCGCCTTGCCGACGGCGTCGGTGAGGGCCGAGGCCGGGGTCCACGCGCCGCCGTTGAACTGGAACTCCAGCGCTTTGCCCGCGATGCCGGCGCCGATCGACGTCCCGCTCGGGATGCGGAGGTAGGCGACGAGGCCAAGGGCGTCTCCGGGGCCCGCGCCGATGCTGTTGACCGCCGTGACCGTGGCCAGGAGCGTCGTGGTATCCAGCGTGCCGGGGCCGTCGGCGGCCGCGTAGCCTTCGGCCGCCTCGAACCTGCATAGCAGCGTGTGGGTGCCCGCGGCCGGCGCCGTGATGGTGAGCGTGGCCACGCCGGCCGCGCTGGTGAGGATCTCGGAGTTCACCCATGGGCCGGAGTCGATGCTGAACTGGAGGCGCATCCCGGAGATACCGGCGTCTGCGGCGTCCGACAGGCGTCCGCGGAGCGTGACGCGGCTGCCCTCGGTGGCGCTCAGGCTGTCCACGGCCACCGTGGGCGTCGGCTGGCCGAAGCTGAACTTGGCCACCATGCCGTCGTCGCCTCCCGTTGACTGGGTCTGGTACGCGTTGGCGGTGCAGGGGAAGCCGGCGCCGCTATAGCCGCCGATGATGGCCGCACCCGTGGCGTCGACGGCGACGCCGGCGCCCTCATCGGCATAGGTGCCACCCAGGTAGCTGCTGTAGGTCAAGCACGTCCCTGAGGGGTCCAGCTGCGTCAGGAAGGCATCGATCTGGCCGCCGTCCGCCGCGTGGGTGGACTGGGCGGCGCCGGCGGTGACGGGATAGCCCGCGCTCTTGGTGGAGCCCGTGATGAAGGCCCCGCCGACTGCGTCCACGGCGATGCCCTTGGCCTTGTCGTCGCCCGCCCCGCCGATTAGGGTGTTGTAGACCAGCCCGGTACCGGTGGGGTCGAGCTTGGTCACGAAGCCGTCATAGCCGCCCGCGTTGACGGCCTGGTACGCGTTAGGGGTTGTGTAGCTTTCCCCGTTGGTGTAGCCGGCCAGGTAGGCCGCCCCCTCGCCGTCGATGGCGATCGCATAGCCGTAGTCGGAGCCGGACCCGCCCAGGTAGGTGCTGTAGATCAGTGCCGTGCCGCCGGCGTTCAGCTTGGTCACAAAGCCGTTAACGCCGCCCGGCTTGATGGTCTGGCATGCGTCCGGCGTGGTTGGGAACCAGTCGTCGCTGTAGCCGCCGATGAAGGCCGCGCCGGTGGAATCGACCGCGATGCCGCGGGCGTAGTCGTTGCCGGTCCCACCCAGGTAGGTGCTGTAGGTCAGGTACGTCCCTGAAGGGTCCAGCTTCGTTACGGTGGCGTCAATGCCGCCTTCGCGTACGGTCTGGTAGGCGCCGGCGGTCGTCGGGAAGTCGCCGTCGGTGTAGCCGCCGATGTATGCCGATCCGGCGGTGTCCAGAGCGATGCCGTATGCGGAATCGGCGCCCGTGCCGCCCAGGAAGGTGCTGTAAGCCAGGGACGCGCCCGATGCGCCCAGCTTCGTTACGAAATTGTCAGTGCCGGCGGAGTCGGCCCCGTGCGTGGTCTGGAACGCGCCGGCGGTCGTCGGGAAGGCGGCGCTGTTGGTCTCGCCGCAGACGTAAGCCGCGCCCGTTGCGTCCACCGCGACGGCCTTCGCCTCGTCGTACTCGGCGCCGCCCAGGTAGGTGCTGTAGACCAGCTTTGCGCCCGTGGCGCTCAGCTTCGAGACCACGGCATCGGTCCCGCCCGCGACGGCCGTCTGGTAGGCGCCGGTGGTCGTAGGGAACGGCGTGCTGGCCGAGTAGCCGCAGACGTACGCCGCACCGGCGGCGTCCACGGCGACTGCCTTGATCTTGTCGGCGCCGGAGCCGCCCAGCAGCGTGCCGTACGCAAGCGTCGGGTCCACGACCAGCGGACGCGAGGCGTCATACCGCGCGACCTGGAAGCCGATGGTGTTCCGCTCCAGCGTGAAGGCGCATGCCACCTGCTTGCGGATGCCGTCGATGGTCTGGTACGCGTAAGGCCGGTTCAGCGTCACGTCGCCGCAGGCTGTGGATGCGATGAGCTTGCCGCCCACGGTGCGGAGAGCCTTCGCGCCGCTGACCGCCATGCGGATGCGCGACGCGTCCGAGCCGGGCTTCACGACAAAGTCGTACTCCAGCACGCGGCTCTTGCCGGCTCCGTAGTAGACAAGGTCCACGCCGGGGTAGACGGCCGCCACCTTCACCCGCGAGTAGGTCGGGACGTCGGCGCGCCACTTCTTCGGGTCCTTGCCGATGAAGTAGTTGACGACGCCCGCCTGCCGATCAAGGCCTGAAACGGCCGCGCCCGGGTTCGCTCCGGCCAGCCTGAGGCGGAGGGCCGATGACTTCCCGCCCGAGGTGAGGGCCAGGACGGCCTCGCGGTTCGTCAGGAAGAGGGCGCCGCCGCTGGAGCGGGCGACGAACTTCACCTGGGAGGGGAAGCGCCCCGTGTTCTTCTCAAAGGTGAGGGGCAGGTTGGGCGTTGCGGCGCCCGGCGCCGCCATGGCCGATGCGGCGGCGAGCAGCAGTGCGGCGGAAGCCGCCTGCCGCAAGTGGCCCGGCCGGAGGCGCGGCCCGTCTGATGATGCCGCCGAACAGTGATACCGCATACGTTGGCACTCCTTGGCAAGTGTGCCGGGACGATGGCTCGACCCGGTCGGCGACCATTATGCGCGGTCACCGTTTCGCTACCGTAACGATCGGCCTCGCTACCGTAACGGATCGCCTGCCGGCGTCGAGCAATCTGCGAGGATTCCAAGGCAATCAGCGCGCTTCCGGTGCTAACCTGAGGCTACGCTCCGCCCGCGCGGACCGCCGCCGGCGACGCCGGCGCCTGGAGGACGCCGTTGAGTCAGTGCCTGTGGCGCGTGAATATGCTCGGGGGCCTCTCCTTGCATGCGCACGGCAGGACCGGGCTCCGCCACCCGACCCGGCGCACGGCAGCGCTGCTGGCGCGGCTCGCCTATCCGGGGCACCGGCGCTTCTCGCGTGACGAGCTGGCCGACATGCTCCTGCTGGACTCGGGCAAGCTGGACGCCCGAACGTACCTCCGCCAGATCGTGATGCGCCTGCGCCGCCTGCTGGAGCCGGCGGACGTCGAACCGGGGAGCATCGTGCGAAGCGATCGTGAGCACGTCGCGCTGGACCCCGCAGCCGTCAGCACGGACGTCGAGGAGTTCGAGACGGCCCTCGATGCCGCCGCGAAACTGGAGGGGGCGGCCGCCGCCGCGTGGCTCGCCCGCGCCGTATCGTTGTACGCGGGCGAGCTCCTGCCGCAAGTCGACGCCGAATGGGCGTTGCTCGAGCGCCGGCGCCTGCACGGCCGGGTTCTGTCCGCACTGGCGACGCTGGCCGGTATATGCGAGGCCGCCGCCGACTACGCCGGCGCCACCGACCATGCCGCGCGGGCCATAGCCGTCGATCCCCTCTGCCCGGAGGCGCACCTGACGCTCATACGGTGCGCCGTCGCCAGGGGCGATGCGGCGGGCGCACGCAGGTATCTTGCCGCGATGGTGAAGCTCTGGCGCGAGGGGCTCGGCCTCGACGCCCCCGCGGAGGCGTTCGAGGCGGCGGCGGCGGCCCCGTCGCGCGCCGGCGGGCGCGCCCAGGCGCCAGGCCGCGTGCCGGCGCCCCTGAGCCGCTTCTTCGGCAGAGAGGTCGAGTGCGCTGAGATCCGGCGGCTGCTTGCGCCGGGGCCGGGGCAGGCGCGCCTGCTCACGCTGACCGGGCCGGGGGGATCCGGCAAGACCCGCTTGGCAGTCGAGGCCGCCGCGTCGCTGCAGGATGCCTATGGCGGCGCGGTGCGGTTCGTGCCGCTGGCCGAGGTGGCGGGCCCCGGCTCCGTGCCGTCGGCGCTGGCGCTGCTCCTGGGTGTTCCGACCGGCTCGGTCGAGGCGCTGGCCGGGGCCGTCAATGATGCGCTCGCCGGGCCGAGAGGATGCCTGATCCTGCTCGACAACCTGGAGCATGTGGCGGCCGACGCCGCCCGGGTTGTGGAGGCGCTCCTTTCGCTCTGCCCCTCTCTGGCCGTGTTGGCCACCTCCCGCCGCTGTCTGAACGTGCCGGGCGAGCGCCATCTGCCTGTGGCGCCGCTGGAGGCGCCGCCCTGGACCGGGTGCGCCGAGGGCGTCGCCGGGCGCCCGAGCATCCGGATGCTGACCGATCGCATCCAGGCGCGGCGGCCGGGCTTCACCGTCACCGAGCGGAACGCCCGCACGATGGTGGAGCTCTGCGCGCGCCTCGATGGGCTGCCGCTGGCCATCGAACTGGTGGCGGGCTGGTCGGGGACCTACACGCCGGAGCAGATGCTGGCCCGGGTGGAGACCATGCCGGCGTTGCTCTCCAGCCTATCCTCTACCGCGCCGCCGCGTGTGGCCTCGCTGCACGCCGCCATGGAGTGGAGCCTGCTGTTGCTGGATGATGGGCAACAGAGGCTCTTCGCGGAACTCTCGGTCTTCCGCGGCGGCTGGGGCATCGACGCGGCGGAGGCGGTCTGCAGCGGCGGCGACGCGGCCGCGATGCGGGCGCTGCAGGAGTGCTCGCTGGTGACCGCCGCCGACGTGGGCGGCAGGATGCGGTTCGGCATGCTGGAGACGCTGAGGAGCTTCGCCGCTCACCTTCTGAGGCCGGCTGACGCCGATCGGGTGCGCGGGAGGCACGCCCGCTGGTTCGCCGAGACGGCGGAGCGCGTGGTGTCGCAGGGATCGGACAGCATCCTCGATGGCTGGCCCACGGCGCTGGAGCCCGACCTGCCCAACTGCGGCGCGGCGCTCCGGTGGTGCCTGCTGGAGCCAGGCCGCGCCGCCGAGGAGATCGAATCGGGCGTTCGGCTGGCTGCGGGCCTGTGGCCCTACTGGGGCACCATGGGCCGGTTCGACGAGGCCCGCGAGTGGCTCACCGCCGCCCGCGAGGCGGGCAATGGCGCACGCACCGCGGCCTACGGAAGCGTCCTGCAGGGGCTGGGGCTTACACTTACTATGGGGCCCCCGTGCGCCGCCGCGCTGGAGTGCGGTTCCGAGAGCCTGGCCATCGCCCGCGAGCTGGGCGATGCGACGGGGGAGGCCCGGGCGTTGGGGTCGTTGGCGGTTATCCATCAGAACAGGGGCGAGACCGCTGCGGCCCGGTCCATCTTCGAGCAGGCGCTGGAGGCAGCGGAAGCCACCGGCCAGGACGACGTGGCGCTGCAGGCGCTGCAGGGCCTCGCGCTGGCGTCTGAGTCGAGTGGCGAACCCGGGCGCGCGGCCGACCGGCGGCGTCAGGCGTTGGCGCTGGCGCGGAGGATGGGCAACGCCCGGCACACCGCCGTGGCGCTGCACAACCTGGGTTTCCTTGCGTGGCGCGGCGGCGAGCTTGCCACGGCCAAGGCGCACCTGGAGGAGAGCCTGGCCTACTGCCGCGACCTGGAGGATACCTACCGCGAGGCCCGCTGCCTCTGGGGCCTGGGCAACATCGCTCGGGCGCAAGGCGACGGGCCGCGGGCGGCGGCGCACTACCGCTCGATGCTCGGGCTGGTCCAGGCAGGCGGACACCGCGTCCTGCGCGCGCCCTGCCTGGAGGGCCTTGCCTGCGTGGCCGAAGCCCATGGGAACCCGGAGCGCGCCGCTTCGCTGCTCGCCCACGCCGAGATGCTTCGCGAGGCGCCCGGCGCGCCGCCGGCATGGCCCGCCGTGGCGGAGGCGAACGCGGCGCTGGACGTGCGCCTTCAGGCGACCATGGGTGGAGAGGCCTTCAGCAGCGCCCACGAGCGCGGCAGGGCCCTCGCCACCGACGACGCCCTGAGGCTGGCCGCCGAGCAGTGGCCCGCCGGGTAGTCTCTACTCCCGGTCCAGCACTTCCCGCACTTTGTGCAGCAGCACGGCCTTGCCGAAGGGCTTTGTCAGCAGGTCCAGGCTCTCGTCCCATGTGTCCTTGGCGGCGATGGCCTCGGCGGTGTAGCCCGACATGTAGACGGTGCGCAGGTTCGGGCGCGACCGTGTCAGCTCGCCCGCCAGCTCGATGCCGCTCATGCCGGGCATCACCATGTCGGTGACCAGCAGGTCGATCCGGCCCGGGTGCCGCGCCGCCGCCCGCAGGGCCGACTCCGGGTCCTCCGCGTCCAGCACGGTGTAGCCGGCGGCTTTGAGGAAGGCCCGCGCCGTCACCCGGATCGACTTCTCATCCTCGGCGAGCAGGATCGTCTCGCGGCCCCCGGCGGCGGCGGGGCCGGGCGCGGGCTCCGAGCTGACCGGTTGACCAGCGTCCCGCGGCAGGTAGACGCGAAACGTGCTGCCCGCGCCGGGCCGGCTCTCCGCGGCGATGAAGCCGTCGTTCTGTTTCACGATGCCGTAGACGGTGGAGAGCCCGAGGCCGGTGCCGTGGCCGAGGCCCTTGGTGGTGAAGAAGGGCTCGAAGATGCGGCTTGCCGTGGCTTCGTCCATGCCGCATCCCGTGTCGCGAACGGTCAGCGCCACGTATTGGCCGGGCGCGGCGTAGGCGTGCCGCGCCGACCCCTCCTGCGTGACCTCTACGAGCTCCGTGGAGATCGAAATGGCGCCGACGCCGTCGATGGCGTCGCGGGCGTTGACCGTGAGGTTCGCCAGAATCTGGTCGACCTGCGACGGGTCCATGCGGACGACGCAGGGAGCGGCGGCGGCCGTCCAGACGATGTCGATGTCCTCCCGCACCAGACGCCGCAGCATCTTGAGCATATGCCCGATGGTGTCGTTCAGGTCGATGACGCGCGGCGTGATCGTCTGCTTGCGGGCGAACCCGAGGAGGCGGCGCGTCAGTTCGGCCGATCTGTTGGCTTGCGCCATGGCCTCGGTCAGGTGCTCTCGAGCTGGATGGAGGGCGTCGAGCTGGTCGCCGCAGAGCTGTAGATAGCCGGTCAGGCCCATCAGCAGGTTGTTGAAGTCGTGCGCGATGCCGCCGGCCAGCGTGCCCACGGACTCCATCTTCTGCACCTGCAGCAGCTGCTCGCGGCTCTCGCGGAGCGCCTCCTCGGCCTGCGCGGAGTTGACAAGGCGCACCACGAGGCTGCAGATGCCGTTCAGCAGCGCCTCCTCCTCGGGCGATACCGTCCGGCGCCAGAAGACCGCCATGGCGCCCAGCGCCTCGCCCTCGTGGGATCTCAGCGGACAGACCGCCGACGCCGCGAGCCCCGCGTCCCTGGCCCACTGGTGGTCCGAGATGAGCGGATCGCCGGCGATGTCGTTGGTCAGGAAGCCGTCCACCGCGCCGGATGCGACGGCGCCGACCTTGTAGGAGCCGCGGGGGATGCGGCTTCGGAGCGGCCCGTCCAGGTTCGTGTAACGGCCGGCGCTGGCGGCCAAGTGCAGGCACCCGGCGCGGTCGGGGCACCGATGCGCGGCCACATCGGTGGTAGCGTGGAGGCAACCCGTGAGGCACCGGTCGCCGGGGCGCATCAGCCATATCCGTGCGAAGTCGGCGCCGAAGATGGAGACGACCCCCCTGGCCACGATGTCCAGCTTGCCGTCCAGCGAGCCGGGTCCCAGCAGGCCGGCCTGCATCTCGCTCAGCCGGCGCAGGCGATCCTCGGCGGTTCGCCGGTCCGTGATGTCGAAGGCGACGCCGTGGAGCCGCGTGGCGTTGCCTGCGGCGTCGTACTCGTGCTGCCCCTGGCTGGTGAGCCAGCGCACGGCGCCGTCGGGCCAGACGACGCGGAACTCCGTTCGGAAGGGCGTCCTGCCGACCTTCGATTCCTCGCCCAGGCGGAGCAGGGCCTCCAGATCCTCCGGGTGGACCCGCGCGACAAACTCGCCGGGCGTTCCTCCCTGGATGGAGCGGTCCAGTCCGAGCAGCGCGCTGTGGGCGCTGGACCAGGTGACGCGGTCGGCGACCAGGTCCCAGTCCCATGTGCCCATCTGGCCGGCCTCCAGCGCCAGGTCGCGGCGCTGCTCCGCTTCGTGCAGGCGTCTGTCGGCGCGTCTATGCTCGGTGATGTCGAGGATCACGCCGTCCCAGGTCGTCGAGCCGTCGTCCAGGCGGCGCGGCATGGCCCGCATGTGCCGCCACTGCGCCTCGCCGCCCGGCGCATGCCATTGGACTTCGACCTCGGCAACCGTCAGTTCGCGGGCGCTGCGCTCCAGGGCGCGCTCCATCAACATCCGGTCGTCCTCGGTGATGTGCCGGATCAGCGCCTCCGGAGACCGGCCCGCCTCCTCGACGGATACGCCGAAGAGGTCCGCCACGCCGGCGCTGACGTAGCTGACATACGGGAGGCCGCCGGGCTCGGCGTGGAGCTGGTAGAGCATGCCGCCGGGCAGGTTGTCGCCCAGGGTGCGGAGGCGCTGCTCGGCCTGGTCGCGCGCCACCCGCGTCCGCGCCATGGTGATGCCGACGCCGATGTCGTCGACCAACTCCACCAGCAACTGCGCTTCGTCGGCGTCGAACGCCCCATCGCGATCCGAGTAGATGGTCATGGCGCCGATGACGCCGGCATCCGTGCGAAGGGGCAGGGCGATGCTGGACCGGAACCCCCGGCGAACGCCCTCTTCGCGCCACAGCGAAAGGCGGGGATCATCGGCGAAGGAGCCCGCCGACGAGACCCGGCCGGTTCGGATCGCGGCTCCCGTCGGCCCGCGCCCGCCCGGCGTGTCGCTCCAGACGATCTGCGCGGCGGCGAGGTAGCCGTCCTCGTGCCCGGCCCAGACGATCGGGCGCACCCTCCGGTCGGCATCGTCCTCGGCGAACCCGACCCATGCCAGCCGGTGGCCGCCGACATCGACGATGGCGCGGCAGACCTCGGCCAGCATCGTCCGCTCGTCCGGCGCGTGGGCCACGGCGCCGCGGCAGGCGCCGATGCAGCGCAGGGCCCTGTTCAACCGGGCCAGCTTGCGCTCCGATTCCAGGCGGTCGGTGATGTCGGTCAGGGTGCCGATGAAGGTGCGTTGCTCGCTGAGCCACGTCGTCACGCCGACCACCTCGAAGTGGCGCAACTCCCCGCCGGCCCCGATGCCCCGTAGCTGGTACCGCAGGGGGCCCGTCTCCCCGGCGGCCGCGCGCGCCATATGCTCCTGGATGACGGCCCGATCCTCAGGGTAGACCAGGTCCATGGCCGACGCGCCGATCAGCTCCTCGCGCGAGCGTCCCGCCATCGTGGCCAGCGCCTGGTTGACGTAGGTCAGTCGGCCGTCGTAGGCCACCAGGACGCCCCACGAAGCCTCTTCGCTGAGGGCGCGGAAGCGCGCGACGCTGTCGGCCAGCGTGGCCTCGGCTTCCTTGCGCCCGCTGATATCGCGGACGAATGAGCAGGCGTACTCAAGGCCACCGTAGGTCAACAGGCTGAGCCGCACCTCGACCGGTATGGCCGCTCCCGACTTCGTCCAGTTCTCGCCTTCGATCAGGAGCGGCGCGGCGGCCCGCAGAGCGTCCCAGAGCGCGGGCCAACGCGCCACATTCTCCGGTCCGATCACATCGAACACACTGACGCGCAGTATCTCGTCGGGCTCGTAGCCCAACATGGCGCAGACGGCGCTGTTCGCATAGTGGATGCGGCCGTCGAACGTCACCAGGAAGACCGCGTCCGCCATGTGGTCCATCACGAACTGAGCGCGGGCGAGCTCCTCGGCCATGCGGGGAGCCCGCTTGGGCGCGCCCGGCGCCGCCGGCGGCTCAGCGGCCGCCGCTTGCGCCTGCTCCCGGGCGATGCTCCGGAACAGGGCCCGTACCGCCGGAACGTCGAGCGGCGAGCGCAGGATGGCCGCGGCGGCTTCGGCGAGCCGCGGGGCGGCCTCCTCGACGGTGAAACCCGCGTCGGCGACGAGGATCAGCGGAGAAGCGCCGGCGGTGAGACGGGCGTCGGCGTCGGCGCGGCCCACCTGTTCGGCGGTCGCGTCGGGGGTGATCCAGACGCAGACGGCGTCCGGCGGCGAAGCGGGCTCGCCGTCGCCGCCCACCGCCCAGCCGGGCAGGGCCTCGGCGAACCGCCGAATGGGATCATCCGCGGGGCGCGGGCCGCAGAGCAGAAGTCGAAGAGCGGGCTTGACCGCCAAAAGGGTCACCTCGTCAGGCATGGATACAGCGAGCCACGCGCCGCGGCGACGTGCCTTGCTGAGGGTGAAGCGGCGCAGGCAAGCGGGCTGCGCACAGGCCGGCGGAAATCCAGTCGATCTCTGTGCCTGCCTTCCGTGTTTCGGGTTCGACGCTGCGGGCCGATTCTCCTCCGAAGCGTGTGGTGTACACCACGCCAAGTGTATCGTAGCACCCATCGGCGCACGGATCGAAGGGCTAACGGCCCGATAACGCCGGCCGATCGCTCCCGGACACGCGGGCCGGGTTGCAGGAAGCGGGCGCCGGGAAGGTGAACCTAGCCCGAGCACCGATGCCGTCGGAGGTCACCATGCACGCCACGTTACGCATCGCCGCCCTGGCGGCGCTCACGCTCTGCGCCGGGCAGCTGCCCGCCCAGACTTCGGAGGTCCCCATGCTCAAGCCTGAGGAGTTCGTCATCCTGCCCTGGAGCTGGGCCAAGGGCAGCGTCGAGTATATGAAAGAGATTCGGGCCTGCGGCATGAACATGGCCGGGCTCGTGGATGTGAAGGACCTGGACGCCGTGAAAGCCGCCGGGCTGAAGTGCCTGGTCTTTGACGCATCCATCCATGCCGGCGACGCCGAGTGCGCGCTCTCCGCCGAGGAGATCGCCAAGCGGGTCGAGGCCGTGGCCGCCAGGATCAGGGGCCGTTCCGAGGTCTTCGGCGTCTACCTGCGCGACGAGCCCAGTTCGGCGGTCTATCCCGGCCTCGCGAAGTGGAGCGCGGCCGTGAAGAAGGCGGTGCCGGGGCTCATCCCGTACATCAACCTCTTCCCGAACTACGCCTCGCCCGACCAGATGGGCGTGGCGACCTATGACGAGTACCTGGCGAAGTTCATCGAGACCACGAAGGCGCCCTTCCTCAGCTACGACCACTACGCCCTCATGGACGACGGAACGCTGCGCGACGGCTACTTCCAGAACCTGGAGGCGGCCCGCAAGGCCTCGCAGGCGGCGGGCATCCCCTTCTGGAACATCGTGCTGGCCAACTGCCACTTCCACTACGCCGAGCCCACCCTGGGCGGATTGCAGTTCCAGGCCTACACCACGCTGGCCTACGGCGCCCGGGGCCTCTCCTACTTCACCTATACGGCGCCCGAGGTGGGCAACTACCGGCTCGCGCCCATCGACCAGTTCGGCAACAAGACGGCCACCTGGGACCTGCTGCGCAACGTCAACAACCAGATTCACCGCGTGGGTCCGACCTACGTCAAGCTGAAGAGCGTCAACGTCTTCCACCACCCCAACGCGCCCAAGGGCTGCACCGGCATCGCCACGTCGAAGCACGTGGCCGAGCTGACCGGCGGCGACTTCGTGGTGGGCGAGTTCGAGGACGCGCAGGGCGCGCCGTACGTGCTGGTGGTGAACAAGGACCTGCACCGGAGCACGGCCTTCTCGGTGAAGTTCAAGAAGGAGGGGCCCATCACCCAGGTGAACTGCTACACCGGCGCCCACAACGGCTGGGGCGGCGAGAACAACTGGCTGGCGCCCGGCCAGGGCATGCTGCTCTACGTCAAGAAGCCGTAGGGCGAAAGGGAGACCGCCATGTGGATGATGGCCGCCGCGCTGGCGGCTTGCGCCGCGCCGGGCGCCTGGGACTCGGGCGCGGAGGCCCGAGCCGCCGAAAGCGTTCGCGGGGCGCCGCCGGCCGCTCCGTGGTCCTACCCCGTCGTCCGCAAGGGCGAGCTGGTGCGCCGCGGCAAGCCCTACCGCGCCGTGGGCGTCAACTACTTCGACTGTTTCTACAAGACCCTGACCGAGCCGGGCGACACGGGATATGAGCAGGGCTTCGCCGAGCTGGCCAAGCGCGGCATCCCCTTCGTGCGCTTCAACTGCGGCGGCTTCTGGCCCGTGGACTGGAAGCTCTACCGCGAGAAGCCGGAGGAGTACTTCGCCCTGCTCGACCGCGTGGTGCGGGCCGCCGAGCGGAGCCATGTGGGGCTGATCCCATCGGTCTGCTGGTACATGGCCACCTTCCCCGACCTCGTGGGCGAGCCCATGGACGCCTGGGGCGACCCGTCGAGCAAGACCATCGCCTTCATGCGGAGGTACACCCGCGAGCTGGTCACGCGCTACTCCAAGTCGCCGGCCATCTGGGGCTGGGAGCTGGGCAACGAGTACAGCCTGGCCGCCGACCTGCCCAACGCCTCGGAGCACCGGCCGCCGATCTGGGCCAACCTGGGCACCGCCGCGAGCCGATCAAAGCGCGACGACCTGACGCACGACATGATCCGCACCGCCTGCCGCGAGTTCGCGCTGGAGGTCCGCCGCCATGACAAGCGGCGCATGGTCATCTCCGGCAACAGCATGCCTCGCCCGACGGCCTGGCACCAGAAGAAGGAGCTGAGCTGGACGGCGGACACGCCGGAGCAGTACCGCGAGATGCTCATCGGCGACAACCCGGACCCCATCGATACGCTCTGCGCGCACGCCTACGAGCCCGGCGACTTCGACCGGCTGGCCTCGTCGATGCAGGCCTCCCGCACGTCGCGCAAGCTGCTCTACGTTGGCGAGTTCGGCATCCAGGGCGTGACGCCGGAGGTGATGGCCACGTTCCGGTCGCAGCTGGAGCGCGTGGTGGCGTCGGGTTGCGCGCTGGCCTCCGCGTGGAACTTCACGCCCGCGGGCGATAACGGTTTCAACTTCGGCGTCGGCGGTCCCCGCGGCGCCATGCTCGAGGAACTGGCCCAGGCCAACCGCCGCCTGGCGCCGTGACCCGGAGAAGCGCATGCCCGTAGTCGTCGAGAACCCCTGCGTACCCGCGCCGCCCGCCCACTCCGACGGCGGCCGCGGCTCCACCGCACGCACGGCGCGGCTGGCCGCCGACGTGATCGATCACTGCTACGGTCCCTTCGTCGAGCTGCAGGCCCTGGGGGCCGCCTGCCCCGCGGCTCCCGAGGGCGAGCCGCTGATCCTGCGCCAGGCCCGGGGCTTCGCCTACGTCCACCCGCGCCAGACGCCGGTCATCCGCGAGGGCGAGCTCATCGTCGGCGCCCGCGTCCGCGCCCAGGAGGGGCCTCCCGGCGGGTGCTGGTACCCCGAGGGCTACACCTGGTACATCGAGCACTTCGCCCGCAACGCGCCGCCGGACCGGCCCGACCTGGCCGAGGCGGCCGGGCGCGGTCTCATCTCGCCGCAGGGCTCCTTCAACCACAAGGTAGTGGACTACGCGGGCTTCATCCGCACCGGGTCGGCAGCGCTGGCCGCCCGCGCCCGGACCATGGCCGAGGAGCGGCAGGGCGACGAGCGCGCCTTCTGCGAGGCATTCGCCCTGGGCCATGAGGCGATGATGGAGCTTGCCGACACCTATGCCCGCGCCTGTGAGAAGCTGGCGGACTCGGGCACGGAGGCCCGAGCCACCGGAACCGCCCCGGCCACCGGCGAGGCCCGCGCCACCGGAACCGCCCCGGCCGGCGGCGAGGCCCGCGCCGCCGAGCTGCGCGAGATCGCCCGCATCTGCCGGAAGGTTCCCGCGGCCCCGGCCGAGACGCTGCACGAAGCGCTGCAGAGCTTCTGGTTCGCCTACCTTGTCGCCGGCGACGCCACGGGCCGCATCGACGTCTACTTGAACGACTTCTACCAGGCCGACCTCGCCGCCGGCCGGATCACCGAGGCCCGGGCGCAGGAGCTCATCGAGTGCCTGCTCATCAAGCTCCACGGCGACATCGTCGAGGGCGTGGTGAACGTCAGCTCCATCCAGACCATGACGCTGGGCGGCCTGCTGCCCGACGGGACCGACGGCTGCAACGACCTGACGCGGCTCTTCCTGCGGGCCATCCGAGCCGTGCGGCTCCTGCGCCCCACCGTCTACCTGCGCTGCACGCCGGATACGCCCGACGACCTGCTCGACGAGGCCATGGAGATGCTGGGCGAGGGCCTCACCGAGCCGAGCTTCTACGGCGACAAGCCCATCGTGGAGGGCCTCGCTCGGATCGGCGTGCCGCTCGAGCACGCCCGCGACTACGCGCTCAGCGGCTGCACCGAGGTCGTCTCGCCCGGCCGGGGCAACTGGGGCGCCCCCAACGGGTGGATCAACCTGGCCCTGCTCACCGACGAGGCCATCCGCCGCGCGGCCTCCGCCGGCGCCGGTCCCGACGCGCTCTGGTCCGCCGTGACCGAGCACGTGGAGCGCGTGGCCGACCTCTGCCGCGACGCCAACACGTGGGTCGACGACCAGGTGAACGACACCCGCTACGCCGCCACGTTGCTCATGCCCTGCTGCCTCGACCGGTGCAAGGACGTGGCCCACGGCGGCGCGGAGACCTACTACGGCCACTGGGAGGCCATCGGCCTGCCCAACGCGGCCGACATGCTCTGCAACGCCCTCCGCGTGGCGAGCCATGGCCCCGGCGCGCTGATCGACGCCCTGGGCAGGCTGGACGCCGGGGACGCCGCCCTCACCGCGCGCCTGCGCCGGGGGCCGCGCTACGGCACGGGCGACGACGAGGTCGACCAGATCGCCGAGCGGCTCATCGACCTGATGGCCGACGCGCTGGAGCGCCGATCGACGCCCCTCCGCACCAAGCTCGTGCTGGGGCACCTGGCCGGCGGCGAGAACATGCACATCGGCTGCGGCGCGGCCATGGGCGCCACGCTGGACGGTCGCAAGAAGGGCCAGACGCTGGCCGACTCCCTGGCCGGTTCGCAGGGCTGCACCCAGGCCGGACCCACCGCCGCCATCCGCTCGCTCTGCGCGCTGGACCACTCCAAGATGATCGCCGGCAACGTCTCCACGCTTCGGCTGCCGGCGTCCGACGTGGCCGACGCCGACGGCCGCGCCAAGGTGAAGGCCCTGGTCCGCGCCTTCGTGGCCATGGGCGGCAGCCAGTTGCAGATCAACTCGGTGGACGCCGCCACGCTCCGCGCAGCCCAGGAGCGGCCCGAGGAGCATCGCGGCCTGCTGGTCCGGGTGGCGGGCTACAGCGCCGACTTCACCAGCATCGGCAGGGCCCTCCAGGATGAGATCATCGCCCGGACGGAGGGCATCGCCGAGGAGGCGGCGCCATGAGGCTGAGCCGTTTCGCCCTGTCGGCCGCGCTCTGCGCCGGAGCGCTTGCGTGCGGCCCCTCGCTGAGGGCCCAGACCGCATCGATCCGCGTCGATGCCGCGGCGCCGGGCATCAAGCTCAACCCGCGCATGTACGGCATCTTCGCCGAGGAGATCAACCACGGCGTCGACGGCGGCCTCTATGCCGAGATGGTGGCCAACCGCGCCTTCGAGGAGAGCCGCCCGCCGGAGGGCTTCACGCTTCGCGACGGACGCTGGAAGGACGCGGGCGGCCATGACGCGGGCTACGGTTTCGCCGAGGGCGAGGTCCCGAACTGGTCGCTCGTGCGCCAGGGCCAGGCCGAGGGCTCCATGCGCCTGCTCCGATCCGGCGGCCTGAACGCCAAGACGCCCTACTGCCTCGAGGTCACGGCGCAGCGGCTGGCCGGCGGGCGCGTGGGCGTGGCCAACACGGGCTGGTGGGGCATGGGCGTGAAGCCCGGCGCCCTCTACGACCTGAAGCTCTACCTGCGGGGCGCCGCCTCGCCGGGCCTCTCGGTGCGCCTCGAGGACGCCTCGGGCCGGGCCTGCTCCACCACGGCCATGCCGTCCGGCGGCGGGGCCGCATGGTCGGTGCGGAAGGCCGTCCTCAAGGGCACGCGCGCCGAAGCCGCCGCCCGGCTCGTGATCACGCTCACGAAGCCCGGTACGGTGGCGCTGGACTTCGTGTCGCTCTTCCCGCGCGACACCTGGAAGGGGCGGCCCAACGGCCTGCGGCCCGATATCGCGCAGATGATCGCCGACCTGAAGCCCGGCTTCGTGCGCTTCCCCGGCGGCTGCGTGGTCGAGGGCGGCACGGTGGAGACGGCCTACAACTGGAAGCTCACCGTGGGGCCGCCGGAGCAGCGGGAGGAGCAGTGGGGCGCCTGGGGCTACCGGCGCACGCACGGGTTGGGGCTCTACGAGTACTTCCAGTTCTGCGAGGACCTGCGCGCCGCTCCGCTCTGGGTCGGCTTCGTGGGCCAGAGCTGCATCTTCCGGCAGATGGAGAACGTGCCCATGGCCCAGATGGGCTGGGTGCGCGACGGCTTTCTGGACATCATCCAGTATGCCAACGGCCCGGCAGGCAGCAAGTGGGGCGCGCTGCGGGCCGCCGCGGGCCACGCGAAGCCCTTCGGCCTGGGCATGATGGAGATCGGCAACGAGAACGCCGGCCGCGAGTACGAGGAGCGCTACCGGTTCGTTCACGAGGCCGTGAAGAAGGCCGACCCCAAGATGGTCTGCCTGGCCGATACGTCTTTCCACGCCATGCCGCCCTCCCTCTTCGACATGAACGACGAGCACTACTACAACTCGCCGCAGTGGTTCATGGGCCAGTTCAACCACTACGACAACCGCGACCGCAACCGCCCGCCGGCCTACCTGGGCGAGGTGGCCGTGACCTCCGGCGAGGGCGGCGACCTGAAGGGCAACCTGCTGGCGGCCCTGGGCGAGGGCGTCTTCCTGCTGGGCTGCGAGCGGAACGGCGACGTGGTGCGGCAGGTGAGCTACGCGCCGCTGCTGGCCCACGTCGAGGGGCGCAGCGGCTGGCACGGGATGATCTACCACGACAGCGCCCGCGTCTTCGGCACGGCGTCGTACCACCTCTGGAAGATGCTGGGGACGAACGTGCCCGCCGCCTCGCTTCCCACGAAGGTGGCGTACACTCCCGGCGACGAGAAGCCCATCAGCGGCCGCATCGGCCTGGGCACGTGGGACACCTCTGCCGAGTTCGCCGACATCCGCGTGGAGCGCGGCGGCGCGGCGCTGCCGTTGCCCGCGCCCGGCGACGGCTGGCGCAAGGAGGGCGGCCAGTGGCAGGTCGCGGACGGCGCCTACCGCCAGGCCGCCGTGGGCACCGGCTTCGCCTACGCGGGCGACGAGGGCTGGAGCGACACCAGCCTGTCGCTGCGCGCCCGCAAGCTGGGCGGCGCCGAGGGCTTCCTCATCGCGTTCGGCCACGCGGGAGCCGACCAGTACTGGTGGAACATCGGCGGATGGGGCAACCAGGAGCACGGCATCGAGTTCAACCGGTCTCCCGTGGGCAGGCGCGTGCCGGGCCGCATCGAGACCGGCCGCTGGTACGACATCCGGATCGAACTGGCCGGGCGGCGCATCCGCTGCTACCTGGACGGCAAGCTGATCCACGACGAGACCGCGCCGAGCCTCAGCCGCTTCTTCGCGGTGGCGGGCCGCGACGACGTCCGCGGCGAGGTGGTGCTCAAGGCGATCAACACCGGCGACCAGCCCCTCCGAGCCGACATCGACCTGCAGGGCGTCGCGCCCGCAGGCTCCACGGCGCGGGTCGAGACGCTCACTTCGGGCAACCTCACGGACAACAACTCGTTCGAGGCGCCGCTCAAGGTCTCGCCGCGCGCCTCCACCGTGCCGGTCTCCGGTCCCAGGTTCAGCCATACCTTCGCGCCGCGTTCGCTCACCCTATTGCGGGTGAAGGTGCGGCAAGCTCCCTTGCCGTTCTAGTACACTATGCTGCGGCGTCGCTCCGGCCCTTCGGTGCGGCGCCAAAGCCCTGCCTGGGAGTGGAAGCGTCCATGATGTCGATCCGCCTGCGCCCGGCCGTCCTCGGCCTGGCCGCACTGCTATGCCTGGCCGCCGCCGGGCCGTCCAACGCCGAGGCCCCGCTGGCCCGAAGCCTGCGCGGCCGGCCCTACAAGATCGCCTACGAGTGCTACGTCGACGGCAACTGGGAGATCTACACCGCCAACGCCGACGGCACGCGGGCCCGCAACCTCACCCGCACGCCCGACGTACACGAGCACTATCCGCAGATTTCGCCCGACGGCCGATACCTCGCCTACTGCGTCGACGTCGGCGAGGGGCGCGAGGCCGTCCGCAGCCTCTGGGTCCGCGCCATGCCCTCCGGCGCCCCGCGCAAGATCGCGGACTACGCCCGTGAGCCCTTCTGGAGCCCTGACGGCCGCACCCTCGGCTACCTGCCGCAGGAGTACCCGAAGTTCGACGTCATCGACTTCTACACGAAGGGGATGATGTTCTACGACATGCGGACCGGCAAGACGCGGCCGCACCCGAACTCCGCCAAGATCCACCACCTCTACAACCCGGGGATGTCGCCCAACGGGAAGTGGATCGTGGCCACCGTCCATGGCGGCACGATGGGCTTCGGCCACGCCATCCTGCTCATCGAGGCCGGCGGCGCGCGCATCATCGACCTGAAGATCCCCGGCTGCCGCCCGACCCTGAGCCGCGACGGCAAGCAGATCACCTGGGGCGCATCGGACAACGAGGTGGCCGTGGCGCCGCTGGACACCGACGCCGAGACGCCGGCCGTGGGCGTCTGGACGCTGCACATCAAGGACGAGAAGAACAAGATCTACCACAGCGACTTCTCGCCCGACGGCCGCTACGTGGCCATCAGCCGCGGCCCGGACAGCGAGGGCGACCTGACCAAGAAGGTCTCGTTCCAGGCGGCCGCCGAGGTCTGCGGCGTCTACGCCAAGGGGTGGGACATCTTCGCCGTCTCGGCCAAGCGCAAGGGCGTCCTGAACCTGCAGACGGCCGGCCCGGACGAACTGGCCCCGATCACCACCAGTGGCGACAGCAACAAGGAGGCGGCGTGGTACCGCATTCGTTGATCCCGACCAACCGCCGTGCGGCGCTCGCCGCCTCCGCGCTGGCGCTCGCCCTGGCGGCCTTCGGCTGCGGCAAGGGCGCCGCGCCCGGCTCCGGCCCGGCCGGCGCGCCGCCCGTCGTGGTAAGCAAGTCCGGCGTGGAGATGGTTTCGCTGCCCGGCGGCAAGTTCACGATGGGCGCCGACCAGGGCAACCCCGACGAGGCGCCGGCGCACGAGGTGACCGTGAGCCCCTTCCTCATGGATCGAACGCCGGTGACGCACGCCATGTTCGCCAAGGCCCAGCTGCCCGATCCCAGCCACTGGCAGGACGACCCGTCCGGCCCCGTGGAACGCATCCGCTGGCGCGACGCCAAGGCCTACTGCAACGAGCGTTCGCGCCTCGAGGGCCTGACGCCCTGCTATGACGAGAAGACGCCGAACTGGGACTGCAACCTCGCCGTCGGCGGCTACCGCCTGCCCACCGAGGCCGAGTGGGAGTACGCCGCCCGGGCCGGCTCCGGTCAGGCCTACTCGTTCGGCGCCCGGGAGCAGCTCGCGCAGTACGGCTGGTTCGCCGACAACGCCGAGAAGAAGACCCACCCCGTGGGGCGGAAGAAGCCCAACGCCTGGGGCCTCCACGAGATGTACGGCAACGTGTCGGTCTGGTGCGAGGACGTTTACGATCCGGCCACCTACAAGTCGTCTCCGGCCAAGGACCCCACCGGCCCCGCGGCCACGGAGAAGGACCCCAAGCGCGTCCTGCGCGGCGGCAACTGGAAGGCCACGGCCGACATGTGCCGCGCCTCGTTCCGGCAGGGCGAGCGCACCGGCGACACCGACGCCTGCTTCGCCACCGACTTCGTGGGCATGCGCTGCGTTCGACGCGCCACGGCCGACGAGGTCGCCAAGCTCGCGCGGCCGAAGACGCGGGGGTGATCCGCAGCCAATGGCAGCGGCGGGGGAGGGGAGCGTAGGAAGTGCTCTTCCACACCCTCCCCTTCCTGCTCTTCATGGCCGTGGCGCTGCCGGGCTTCTATGCCCTGCGCCGCACGCCGCTCTGGGCGCCGTGGCTGCTGGCGGCCTCCTACTTCTTCTACGGCTGGTGGAACCCCTGGTACCTGCTGCTGGTGGTCTACTCCACCGGCCTGGACTTCCTGCTCGTCCTGCTGATGGACCACTGCCCCGCCCGGGGCGAAGCCGCGCCGGAACGCCGCGACCGCACGCTCCGGTGGGCGCTTGCCGCCTTCGGCGCGGCGGCCGCGGCGCTGGCCGTGGGCGCCGTTGCCGGTCCCGCCCCGCTGCGCCCCACGCTCCTCGCCTTCACGGCGCTGGTGGGGCTCATGGCCCTCGGCGCGGCGCTGGCCGACCGGCGCGTGTGGCTCTTCATCAGCCTGTTCAACAACCTCTTCCTGCTGCTCTTCTTCAAGTACGCCCGGTTCGTCGCCGGCAACGTCAACGCGGCGCTGGGCGCGCTCGGCTCGCCGCTGGCCATGCCCGACCCCGCGTCCCTGACGCCGCCCGGCTGGGAGTACCTGCTGCCGGTGGGCATCTCCTTCTTCACGTTCCAGTCGATGAGCTACACCATCGACTTCTATCTCGGGCGCGTGGAGCGCGAGCGGAGCCTGTTGCGCTTCGCCACCTTCGTCTGCTTCTTCCCGCAGCTCATGGCGGGGCCCATCGAGCGCGCCCGCAATATGCTGCCCCAGTTCCGCCGGCCCCAGCCCTTCCGGCCGCGGAACCTGACCGACGGCCTGTCGCTCTTCCTGGTGGGGCTCTTCAAGAAGCTGGCGCTGGCCAACTATCTGTCGCTCTACGTCGAGCGCGTCTACTCCGACCCGGCCTCGTTCGGCTCGCCCGACCTGCTGCTGGCCACCTTCGCCTTCGCGTGGCAGATCTTCTTCGATTTCAGCGGCTACACCGACATGGCCCGGGGCGTGGCCCGCATGATGGGCTTCCACCTGACGCTGAACTTCCGCAACCCCTACACGGCCACGGGGCTGGGCGACTTCTGGCAAAGGTGGCACATCAGCCTGTCCAGCTGGTTCCGCGACTACGTCTACATCCCGCTGGGCGGGAGCCGCGGCGGCAAGGCGGCCACCTACCGCAACCTCTTCGTCACGTTCCTGGTATCGGGCGTCTGGCACGGGGCCAACTGGACCTTCGCCGTGTGGGGCGTCATGCACGCCGTGGGCGTCATCGCCACGCGCGAGCTGGAGCGGTCGCCCTTCTACCACCATCGCGTGCCCAGGCTGCTGAAGCAGGCCGGGGTCTTCGCCTACGTCTGCGTGGCGTGGGTCTTCTTCCGTGCGGCCGACGTGCCGCAGGCGCTGCTCATCCTGCGCGGCATGTTCGCCGGCCCCTGGACGGCGCCCGGCGCGCCCGGCCTCATGCTGGCGCTGGTGGGCGGCGTCTGGGTCTACCAGTTCGCCTATGAGTCGCGATGGCGTCCCATGCTGGCCGCCGCTCCCGTCCGCGTGGGCCTGGCGGCCTGCATGGCCCTCTACCTGGCGCTCTGCTCCTCCGGGGGCGGCGCCTTCATCTACTTCCAGTTCTGACATGAGCGAAACCCACGCCCCGGCGCCCCGTCCCGAGCCCCCCGAGCCGCCCTTCGGCGTCAATGAGATGCGCCTGGCCGGCCGCCACTGGCTGGCCGTCGCCGCTCTTCTTCTCGCCTTCGTCGGGCTGGCCCCGATCCTCTGGGACCGGTGGGAGAGGTTCGAGCCCGGCCCCGACTACCGGGTCCCCTACGCCCTCAGCTCCGACTACCGGCACACCCGGCGCCGCCTGGACGCCGTACCGCCCGGCTCGATCCCCGTGGTGGGCGACTCGGTGGTCTGGGGGGAGTACGTCCGCGCCGACGGCTCGCTGAGCCACTTCCTGAGCCGGGAGGCGGGACGCCCGGGGCGCTTCGCCAACTGCGGCATCGACGGCGTCTTCCCGCTGGCCATCGAGGGGCTCGTGACCCACTACGGCGGCGCGCTCAGGTCGCGCAAGGCGCTGCTCCAGTGCAACATGCTCTGGATGAGCAGCCCCCAGTCGGACCTGAGCTCCGAGAAGGAAGAGACCTTCAACCACGCCGCGCTCGTGCCGCAACGCTTCGGCGCCGTGCCCTGCTACCGGGCCGACGCGGCCGCCCGGCTGGGAGCCGTCGTGGCCCGGAGCGTCGGCTTCTTCGGCTGGGTGAGCCACCTGAACAGCCGGTACTTCGACCAGGCCTCCCTGCCGCAGTGGACGCTGTCGGAGCCGACGCCGGGCTCGCACCCCAACGCCTGGCGCCTCCCCGGCCCGGCGCTGAGCCTGGACGAGCCGGCCTCGGACCCCCGGCGCGGCCCATCGAGCCCGCGCCACAAGCCCTGGACGGCTGGAGGCGGCTCGCCGCAGAGCTTCGAGTGGGTGGGCTTGGACGCCTCGCTGCAGTGGGCCGCCTTCCGACGCACCGTGGCGACGCTGCGGGATCGCGGGTGCGATGTCATGGTGGTCGTGGGCCCGTTCAACGAGCACATGGTCGCGCCGGAGCAGCGGCCCACATTCCGGGCCTTGCGCGACGGCATCGCCGGGCGGCTCCGGTGGGACGGCGTGGCGAACGTGGTTCCCGAGGCGCTCCCCAGCGCCCTCTACGCCGACGCCAGCCACCCGCTGACCGAGGGCTACGCCGAGCTGGCCCGGCGGCTCTGGCGCGACCCGGCGTTCCACGCGTGGGCCACGAGATGACGGCATCCGGCGCCGTCGGCGAGCAGGGCCTGTGGCGCTTCTGGATCGACCGGGGCGGCACCTTCACGGATATCGTGGGCCGCGCTCCCGACGGCTCCCTGCATACGGCCAAGGTGCTCAGCGACATGGCCGACGGTCGCGACGCCGCGGCGGCGGGCATGGCCGACCTGCTGGGCGTGGGCCGCGACGAACCGCTGCCGCCGCAGCTCATCGCCGAGGTGCGCATGGGCACGACCGTGGCCACCAACGCCCTGCTCGAGCGCAAGGGCGAGCCCACGGCGCTGCTCATCACCCGCGGCATGGCCGACGCCCTGCGCATCGGGCGCCAGAACCGGCCGCGCCTGTTCGACCTCCAGATCCGCCTGCCCGAGCCGCTGGCGGCCGAGGTGCTGGAGGTGGACGATCGCATCGGCCCCGACGGCGCCCTTCTCACGCCGCTGGACGAGCGGGCCTGCGCCGAAGGTCTGGAGCGGCTGGCCCGGGCGGGCCTCCGCTCGGCGGCCGTCGTCCTCATGCACGCCTACCTGCGGCCCGACCACGAGCGCCGCGTGGGCGAACTGGCGCGGGCGGCGGGGTTCACGCAGGTCTCCATGAGCCACGAGGTGAGCCCGCTCATGCGCATCGTGGGGCGCGGCGACACCACGGTGGTGGACGCCTACCTCTCGCCCGTCCTGCGCACCTACGTGGACCAGGTCGCCCGCAGGCTCGGCTCGGCTCGGCTCTTCTTTATGCAGTCCAACGGCGGACTGGCCGCTCCGCGGGGCTTCCGGGGCAAGGACGCCATCCTCTCCGGCCCGGCGGGAGGCGTCATCGGCGGGATCGCGGCGGCGCGGGCGGCGGGACTGAAGCGCGTGATCGGCTTCGACATGGGCGGCACCTCCACCGACGTCTGGCACTGGTCCGGCGAGGTCGAGCGGACGCAGGACGCCGAGGTGGCCGGCGTGCGCGTCTGCGCGCCCATGATGCTCATCCATACCGTGGCCGCGGGCGGCGGATCGATCCTCCGGTTCGACGGCATCCGCTGCCGCGTGGGGCCGGATTCGGCGGGCGCCAACCCCGGTCCCGCCTGCTACGGCCGGGGCGGGCCGCCCACGGTGACCGACGCCAACCTGATCACCGGACGCCTGCTCCCCGAGCGCTTTCCCCGCGTCTTCGGCGCGGACGGCCGCTCGCCTCTGGACGTCGAGGCCGCACGGGCGCGCTTCGCCGACCTTGCCGAGGAGATCGGCCGCGCCACGGGCTCCGGCGTGACGGCCGAGGAGGCCGCCGAGGGCTTCCTGCTCGTGGCCGTGGAGAACATGGCCAACGCGATCAAGAAGATCAGCTTGCAGCGCGGACACGACGTGAGCCGACACGCCCTCGTATGCTTCGGCGGGGCCGCGGGTCAGCACGCCTGCCGCGTGGCCGACGCGCTGGGCATGCGCACCGTGCTGGTCCATCCGCTGGCGGGAATGCTCTCGGCCTACGGCATGGGCGCGGCCCGGCCGGCCGTGGTGCGGCAGCGGACCCTCGCCGTCCTACTGGCCCCCCGCAACGCCGCGCGGATCGGGGCCGTGCTGGACGAGCTGGCGGAGGCCTGCGGCGCGGACCTTGCGGCCCAGGGCCTGGAGCCCGACGCCGCCGCGGCCCGCCGCCGCGTGATGGTCCGCTACGAGGGCTCGGACACCACCATCGCCGTGCCGCACGGCACGATCTCGAACATGGCCGGCAACTTCCTGGCGGCGCACCGGACCCGCTTCGGCTTCGTCATGTCCGGCAAGCCCATGGTCGCCGAGACCGCCGAGGTGGAGACGGAGGCCCGGCGCCAGGACGCCGAGGCCGGCCCGGTCGGACGGGCCGTGGCGGCTGATGTGTCCGGATTCGCCCCCGACGAACGGGTGGGCGGCCGCGTCGTGACGCATCGCGGCGCGCTTCGCCCCGGCCGCGCGCTGGCCGGGCCGGCCGTCATCGCCGAAACCGGGGCCACCACCGTGGTGGAGCCGGGCTGGAGCGCCCGCATCAGGCCCGACGGCGCCCTGATCCTCCGGCGGAGCGGAGCGCGGGACGACGCCTTGAGCCGCCGCGACCCCTCGAAGCCCGACCCGGCGCTGCTGGAGGTCTACGGCGGCCTCTTCATGTCGATCGCCGAGCAGATGGGCGCCACGCTGGCCAACACCGCGCATTCGGTCAACATCAAGGAGCGGCTCGACTTCTCCTGCGCCCTGTTCGACGGCGGCGGAGGGCTGGTGGCCAACGCGCCGCACATCCCCGTGCATCTTGGCAGCATGGGCGACAGCGTCCGCGCGGTCCTCGCGGCCCGCGGCGGCTCGGTGCGGCCCGGCGACGCCTTCGCGCTGAACGATCCCTACCGGGGCGGCACGCACCTTCCCGACATCACCGTGGTGACGCCGGTCTTCGTGCCCGGCGAGGCCTCGCCCCTCTTCTGGGCCGCATCCCGCGGGCACCATGCCGACGTCGGCGGCGTCTCGCCCGGCTCCATGCCGTCGCGCAGCCGCACCGTCCACGAGGAGGGGGTCCTGATCACCGACTTCCACCTCGTCAGCGGGGGCCTCATGCGCGAGCTGGAACTGCGGGCCCTCCTCTCCGCAGGCGCCACGCCATGCCGCAACGTCGACCAGAACGTCGCCGACCTGCGCGCCCAGCTCGCGGCCAACGAGCTCGGCGCCCGCGAGCTGCACAGGCTGCTCCGCGAGCAGGGCCGCGAGACCGTCACGGCCTACATGGCCCACGTGCAGACGGCCGCCGAGGCGAGCGTTCGCCGTGCGCTGGCGAGGCTGCGGGGCGGCTCCGCCGCGGTCCGGGCCGACAACGGTGCGCAGGTCGCCGTCCGCGTGACCGTCGACCAGGAGGCGGGCGAGGCCGTCATCGACTTCGAGGGCACGTCGGCGCAGCGGGACGACAACTTCAACGCGCCCACGGCGGTCTGCCGCGCGGCGGTTCTCTATGTGCTTCGCTGCCTTGCCGCCGAGGATATCCCGCTGAACGAGGGGTGCCTGAAGCCCGTGCGGCTGCTCGTTCCGGAGGGAAGCCTCCTGAGCCCGGCCTACCCCGCCGCGGTGGCCGCCGGCAACGTGGAGACGAGCCAGATGGTGGTGGACGCGCTGCTGGCCGCGTTCGGCGCCCAGGCCGGCAGCCAGGGCACCATGAACAACCTCACCTTCGGCAGCGGCGGGGTGCAGTACTACGAGACGCTCTGCGGCGGGTCGGGAGCGGGGCCGGAGTTCGACGGCGTGGGCCCGGTCCACACGCATATGACCAACTCGCGCCTGACCGATCCCGAGGTGCTGGAGCAGCGCTGCCCGGTGCTGCTGGAGGCATTCGCGGCCCGGCGCGGCAGCGGAGGCGCGGGCCGCCGGCGGGGCGGCGAGGGTCTGGCCCGGCGCCTGCGCTTCCTGCGCGAGGCCGACGTGTCGCTGCTGGCCAACCGGCACATCGTCCCTCCGGCGGGGCTTGCGGGCGGCGGCGACGGCGCGCCGGGCCGGGCAACCATCCATCGCGCATCCGGCGAGTGCGAGACGCTGCCTTCGCAGGCCTCGGCCACGCTGCACGCCGGCGACGTGCTGGAGATACTCACCCCCGGAGGTGCGGGCTACGGCGCGCCCGGCCCGGCAGGAGACGCGCCGGTCGACGGCGAAGTGTAGGCGGACGTCGCCGGAGACCAAGGAGGAGCGGAGATGACCCGTCGCGAGCGACTGATGGCCACCCTGGAGGGTCGGCCCGTGGACCGGCCCGCGGTCTGCTTCTACGAGATCAACGGCCTCGACCAGAACCCCGACGACCCGAACCCGTTCAACGTCTTCAACGACCCCTCGTGGCGTCCGCTGATCGAGCTGGCTCGCGACCGAAGCGACCGGATCGTCATGCGCGGCGTGGCCTACAAGTCCGTCACGCCCGACCCGCTGGCGAGCGCCGCACGCTCCGAGACCGCCATGGCGGGCGGCAACGAGGTCACCACGCGAACCTTCCGGTCCGGCGGCCGCACGCTCACAACCCGGACGCGGCGCGACCCCGAGATCAACACCATCTGGACCGTGGAGCACCTTCTCAAGGACACCGACGACCTGCGCGCCTTCCTGGAGACGCCCGCCGCGCCCGCCGACGGCGTGGTCGACCCCTCGCCGGTCACCGATACCGAGGCCGCCATCGGCGACACGGGCATCGTTATGATCGACACGCCCGACCCGCTCTGCCTGGCCGCGGGCCTCTTCGACATGTCCGACTACCTGATCATCGCCCTGACCGAGCGGGCGCTCTTCCGCCGCCTGCTGGACCACTACGCCGAGCCGCTCCTAGCGCGCACCGAGGCCATCGCCAGGGCGGCGCCCGGCCGGCTCTGGCGCATCTACGGGCCCGAGTTCGCCTCGCCGCCCTACCTGCCGCCGGCGCTCTTCGACGAGTACGTCTGCACCTACGTGCGGCCCATGATCGCGTCGATCCAGCGCTACGGAGGCTTCGCCCGCGTCCACTCGCACGGCCGCCTCGCCGGCATCCTCGACCTCATCGCGGGCATGGGCCCGGCGGGGCTGGACCCCATCGAGCCGCCGCCGCAGGGCGACATCGAGCTGGCCGAGGTGCGCCGCAGGATAGGGGCCGACACCGTGCTCTTCGGCAACATCGAGGCGTCCGACCTGGAGAACCTCCCCACCGACGAGTTCGCCGGCAAGGTCCGCCGCGCCCTGGACGAGGGTCAGGCGGGCCCGGGCCGCGGCTTCGTCCTGATGCCCTCCAGCTGCCCCGCGGGCCGCCTGATCACCCCGCAGACCCTGCGGAACTACGAGACCATGGTAGAGATGGCCGAGGCCGGCTGACGAAGGATATCGCCAACGTCAGCGCCGTCAACCCCGTCAGCAACGTCAAAGGCCCGACCGTGCTGACCGTGCTGACCGTGCTGACGGCGTTGACGGTGCCGTCGGCGCCCCTTCACCCCCTTCACCTCCTCACCTCCTCACCTCCTCACCCCCTCGCGCCTGTCGCACAGCAGCAACAGGCCCAGCGCCACGTAGCAGGCCGGCACCAGCAGGAACGCGGGCCCCAGGTTCGCGCTCTTGCTGGCCAGCGCGCCCATGAGCCACGTGAAGAAGCCGCAGCCGGGGATGCCCGCGCAGGCCAGCAGGATGTAGACCAGCGTGGCGTCGGAGCCGGGCAGGCGGTCGACCCCGTGGCTCTGCAGGCTGGGCCAGAACGGGGCCGTGGCGATGCCGGCCAGGAAGAGGAGCGCGAAGAAGACAGGCAGGCTGCTCGCCACCGGGAACGCGGCCGTCACCACGGCGCCCCCGGCCGCGGAGCCCAGGATGAGGGCGCGCAGCTGGTTCTGCTTCACCAGGTAGCCCCAGCCCGTGCGCCCCAGCACCATGCCCCCCGCGAAGAAGGCGGTGCCCAGCCCGCCCGCCCACGCCGAGGCCGAGTAGTGGATCTGGATGTGGCTGGCCGACCAGAAGGTGAGGCAGAACTCGCCGCCGCCGGCCATGAACATGGCCCCGTAGTAGAGCCAGAAGCGCCGCCTGCGGAGGATCGCCAGCGCCGATGCCCATACCGCGCGGGCCTGCAGCGGCTCCAGCGCCTCCGGGTAGCTTCGGGCGGCCCGGCCCGGCGCGAGGAGCATGGCGGCCGGCAGCAGGCCCAGCAGCGCAACTCCCGCCACGAGGACGCGCCACGAGACCCCCGCCGCCAGCAGCGCGCCCGACACCAGCACCGTGGCCAGCACGCCCACCGACCAGAACGCGTGGCTGAAGTTGATGTACCGCCCCGGCTCCTCCGGGTGCAGTCGCTGCACAAAGGGGGTGCTGAGCCCCTCCACCACGCCTTCGCCCGCGCCGGAGAGGGCCAGCGCCAGCACGACCACGCCGTAGGCCGGCGCCACCGCGCAGAGGCCCACGCCGAACGCCATCAGCAGCACGGCGACGCCCAGCGGCAACCGGTTGCCCCAGCGCCCGGCCATGAAGCCGCAGGCCAGCATGGTGGCCACCAACGGCACGGTCCGCACCAGGTGCAGGGCCCCGCCGGCCGCCATGCCCCCGCTCCGCAGTCCGAAGCCCAGGTCCTGCGCCAGGTTCACCAGCGAGACGGGCACGATGACCGATCCGGCCGAGTAGGCGATGAAGATGAGGAACGAGGCGTAGTCGTGGTAGCCGAAGCGCATGCGGCGGGAGTTGCTCATGGCTTCAGGGTACCCGTGCGAGGCGGTCCGTCCACCGGGGGGTCGCCGTCAGCACGGTCAACACCGTCGACACGGTCAAGCCCCCTGGCCGTCATCCTGACGCGAAGCGGAAGGACCCCCCGGCGTGGGCCGCCAGGCCAGGCCCCCGGGCAGGCCGCCGCCGAACCTGGAAATACCAGACAAAATACGGGGTCTCTTGGTCGATTCCCGGGAACCGCGCACGGGCGCGCGCCGTCTATGGGGTACACTTGTCCACATATTCTACGCCCTGGCGCGCGTCTGCGGCTTCGGGCGAGCGGGAGGGTAGGAGAGATGCCCGAGCACCACGAGACAGGCCGGTTCGTCCGCGTGCCCCACGAACTGATCGACTATCGCGACGCGCTCCTGAGCGCCGGCCGGCTGCTGCCCGTCGACTGGATCGTCTACGAGACCATCCGGCGCCACGAGAACGCCGAGGGCAGGGCCTACTGCTCCCAGCGCGGCGTCGCGGCCCGCACGGGCGTCTCCGAACGGAACGTGGCGCGCGCCGTCGGGCGGCTGCGGGAGGCGGGCCTGGTGGCCGTCGAGCCCCGGGCCTGCTACCCCCGCCGCTTCGCGTACCGAATCCTGCCCCCGCCGCCCGCGGGCTTCCCTGTCCTGTCGCCGGAGTCCGTTCAGTGCGTCGCTGTCATGCCACCCATGGCGCCCACTGTCCCGCCACCGGTGTCCGTCCCTGTTACGCCACCCATGGCGAACGAAGAAGACGTTGACCGTCAAGAAGACGTTCTTGAAGAAGACGAAGGCAGCAGCGGCGGGGCCGTGACCCCTCCGGCCGGGGCGCGGGGCGTTGCGGGGCAGGGGCCTGCTGCCGCTGCACGGCTCAGATCCGATCCGAAGGCACGGCCCGGCGCGGCGCGGGACGGGTGCGCCTCGGGGCGGCAGGCCAGGGCGCTTCGCCACGCCCTCGCACAGGGCTACGGCCTGCCGGAGGCGGAGGCCGCGCTCCGCGAGTGCCGGCGGCGGGAGGAGCGCGGCGAGGTCAAGGGCGGCACCATCCGGAGCCTGGGCGCCTACCTGGTCACGCTGCTCTCTGAAGGCTGGCAGCCCGTGCAGGCCGGATGCGCGCCGCCGCGGCCCGAGTGGCGTTCCTGGCGGTACGGAATGATCGTCCGCTCCCGCCGGTATCCCGACAGGCGGCTGGTGGTGAACAGCGTCAGCGACACAGGAATCATCGCCAGGACGCCGGACGGCCAGTACGTCACAGTCTCAGCCGCCGCCTGCGCCGAACGCCTGGAGCCCGTGCCGGAGGGCGGGTAGGGGAGAGTGGCGAGTGGCGAGTGGCGAGTGGCGGGCGCCGGGCCTCTGGCCGTCATCCTGAAGCCCCGCAGGGGCTGAAGGACCCCCCGTAAGCGAGCCGCCCGGGCAAGCCGCCGCGCCGCTGGAGTCGGGGTCCTTCACTGCGTTCAGGATGACGGCAAAGGCTTGACCGTGTTGACCGTGTTGACGGTGCTGACGGCGTCAACGGCGTCAACGCGGTCACCGGCGTCAAAGGCGGTCCCGGCTTCGACGCCGTCAAAGGCCTCTACGGCGCTTCGCCTATGGCCGGACGGGTATCGGCTCGCTCATGGGGCGGCGTCCCCGCAGCATCCGGATGCCCTCGCGGGTTAGACGCAGGTACCAGTCGCTGGGCATGCCCTCCAGCGTGTCGAAGTGGCCCTCCACCGGCGGCGTGTCGGTCACCCGTATCCATGATACTATGGGTCCGGCGGCGCTGGGATGTGTCGGGGCGCCGGACCTCCGGCCCGTGCGCGCACCAGCGCCACGCCGCGCCACATCCGGCGCCACTGCGGCCAGACGATGTCCTTGGTTGCTGCCTTGCCGGGGCCGGCGGCGTCGGGATCCCAGACCGTGACGCACGCCCGGTCCATCTCGTCCACAACCACGATGTGGCCCGGCGCCACCAGCGCCAACAGCGGCAGCGCCTGCTTCCGGAAGTCGGCCTCGGTGAGCTGCATGCCCTTCAGCGGGATTCCGTGGCGGCCGGCGGTCCGGGCAAGGGCCAGCAGCGTGGTGCCCTCATGGCTGGTCGCCGCGTCCCGCGCAAGGAGGGCCGGATCGGCGGGCTTGCCCTCTCGCCGCAGCAGCTCCGCCAGGCACTCCGGCCCGCACATCGACCCGCTGCGCCGCCGCGCCCGGTCGGCAGCGAGCGAGATCGCTCGAGCCCGCCGCTGCAGCGCCTGAACGTCCCTGGGCACATCCCCGCCGTGCAGACGGGCGATGCGCCGGACGGCGGCATGGACCTCGGCGCTCTCCGGGTAGCGGCGTATGACCTCGCGTAGCTCCGCCTCGCCCGCCTCCCGGGCTCCCATGGCGAGGGTGCAGACGGCGTGCTGGTAGGCCGCGTCTGACTCCGCGGCCCGGAGCGCCTCTCGGCTTTTGGGGCCACCCCGTACCGGCGCTACCAGACCCGCCTTCGCGCCTGCCACCGCCGCCGCGAAACGCTCGCGGGCGAGCGGGTACTCCTTGCGGCGGGCCGCCGAGTAGGCCATGAGTATGCGGGCGCGTGTGACCGGCACCAGAGCGGCGGGCCGCTTGGAGCCGGCACGAACGGCCTCAGCCGCCTTGGCCTCGGCGTCGGTGAAGCGCCCGGCGTTGAACGCGTCGACGGCGGCGTGCAGGGGGTCAGGCGGCGGCGCGGGCGCCGCGCGGTTCGAGGCAGAGTCGGGAAGCATCGCGCCGAAGCCCTGCGGGCTGTACACATACCCGTGCCTGCGCGCATTGGCTGCGAAGAAGCAGACGGCTGCCGCGCCCACCGCAAGAACCGCCAACGCCAGCAGCAACCAGCGCTTCATCATAGGCATGTCATACGTTCTTCTCGGCGGATACGCCAGCGGCTTCTGTTACCACAGGTGTTCGCCAGAGTGCACTACCTGTGCCACGACCTGACGAGGAGCTCCAAACATGAGACGAATAGCCCCCTAACGGATAGGTACAGACTGAATGCACATGCGACCACGTTCTCGTGCCCAGGTTCGAGGATCGCCGACGTGTCTACGACAACTGCCGCAGCGAACACCAGCACGCTGGCCGCGCACACAACCTGGACCAGCCATGTGATGTGCATCGCCACGCCAACGATGCCCGTCACGAGCACTGCGGCGAGAGCGCAGCACAGGAAGGCGCGCCAGTGTGAGAACCGGTGACCGCTCCACACGACGTACGTGGTGAGCACACCCACCATCGCGACAGTGGTCGTGACAGCCAACACGGTGACCCCCGGCGCACCACGTTCGATGAGCCGCAGCGTGGGACCGAGCACAGCGCCGTCGACTGTACATGTGAGCGCTAGCATCGTCGCGCTCACTCGCGCGCTTGTCCCAGTAAGCCATATCGCCAGGGACAGCACAAGCGATACGAACAGGCTGCCGGCAAGCCAGATCGGGAGCGCGCTCGCAGGCACAAGCAGGCCGGTACAGACGCACATGGCCGTCGTCCACGCCACGCCGCATGCCAACACGCCGTACACGCGACCGAGGCGCGCCAGCGCAGTTGCCCTGTTGTCGCGGACTGCGGTGCTGCCGGCAGTGAGTTCTGCACGGGTGGGGCAGATGCCTGGGCCGCTGGGCAGCCGCGCCGGGCGGATGCAGTATGCCATTGGTTACCTTCCTTCCTCGAAGGCAATGTCGCATCCGACCAGGGCCGTCCACTGTATGGCAGCGTAGACCTGTGCCACTGTCGTGATATTCGATGCCATTGAGCCGATGGGCACCAGTTCCTTCGGCAGTGAGGGCACCTTAAGGCCGGGGAATCTCTTGGCCCAATCCAGAATTCGACTGAGTTGTCCAATCTTACCAAATTGGTTCAGAGAGTTAATGCTTTGGAGTCTACCGCTCAGGCTCTGCACAAACCGATCCGTAATGGTGGCGAGACCCGTGAACCACTGTAGGAGTGCTTGGCTCAGGAGATCCCACGCAGGGTCGGTGACGCCGCCTTGACCGGTGAAGTCACCCCTGACCGTTGGGGCACACGCGGAGTAGCACATCCAGTTACGGCCCTGTCGCCCCTCGTCTTCACTCACAAACGTCCCGGTCACAGGATCCATCCACCGCGCCCGCATGTAGATCAGCCCGGTATCATCCTCGGTCGGATGCCCCAGCGCGCCGACATACGCGTGCTTGCTGGTAGGCGAGCCCTGGGTGGCTCTCGGCGCGCCGTAGACGTCCATCTGGCGCGCGCCGGTTATGTACCCGGTTGAGCTCACTTCGGCGAGTACCGAACCCAGCCCGTCGTAGCAGTACCAGGTCACCTGCGCGTTCTGGCCTAAGCCCGCGCGCCGATACTCCGGTCCGCGTGGGCCGCAGAGGTAGGTCACCTGACCTGCGTTCTCACCGCCGGTGGTGTTCTCACGGATCACCATAGAGCTGTCGAGGGTGTACTGGGTTGTTACCTGGCCGTCCAGCACTGTCTGGCGCCGGAGGCCGTCCGCGCCGTACGTGAACGCGCTGGTGTGCTGCGCGGTGACGCAGGTTCGGAGCCGGTTCTGGCTGTCCCATGTGTTCGCGCGGCCACCACCGGTGAGCTGGTTGCCGTTGGCGTCATTGGTGTAGGCCTGACGGTTGCGGCTCACGAGCGTGTTCGTTGTGCTGTTGCCGTGAGTCTCCGTAGTCTCTCGCTCCGTCATCGTCAGGCAGTAGCCCGTGTTGTCGAGCCGTGTAGCCGTGCTGTCATCGCGCAAGCCGCACAGGACCGACAGTACGCCGGGATTGGTCAGCTCTGGCGCGGTCATGGAGCCTCGGACGCCGGTACGGGACTGATCGCGCAGTCCTCCCGCGATGGCGGTCTAGAGCAGAGAGCCATGCCTACGCCGGCTGGCAGGCCATGGACTGGGAAGTCCAGGGAGTAATCCGGGAACAGGTCCAACCTAATCACATTCCCGGGATACCGTCGGGCCATGTGCCGGCAGACGCGCAGAGCAGGAGAAGTAGACAGCCATATTGGCAGGGCCAGACCGCCTCGCCTTGAGGTAACGCGCTGCTCAGCCAGGAAAGCGAGGATACCATCCGCTTCGGGTTCTGTGAAAAGCGCTAATGACAAGGCGACGGCCGCGTCTCTTTGAAATTCGTCAAGATCCTCGTAGTTACCGACAATTAGCTCTACGGGCAGAAGCAGGGTGTTCCTTGTTGGGTGGTACCAGTATATGGGCTGGTAGGAGTCCATGTGCCCTAGCCTGCCGAAGGAATACGGCGCGCACAGGCTGGTCATCTCTACGGAATCTCTGGAAGCGCGTTCACATTGCATCTTGTCGGTACTCCTGCCTCGCTGATGTCGTGCACCATCACTGCAGCAGCCAGTAGATCATCGTGAAGTTACCCCAATTGTTGAGTTCTCCTTTGTCTCCCATGGCTGTAATCGCCCGAACGGCCGTCTCCATCAGTTTGGACCCCGCAGCTGATCCTGCCACTCCCTGGAACCAGATGTTGCCGATGCCCTGACCGCTCGCCCATGCTCGCAGGGCGGCCAGCATTGTTCGCAGCGGGATGAAGCCTGTGTTCGCGGACTGTACAAGGCGAACCTCGATCATCAGGGCATCGCTCGTTGCCGAGACCACAGCCGCCTCGACACTTACCGTTCCTCCTGTACCGATGGTGAGGTTGCCGCCTGTCCCAACGGAGATGGAGCTCAGCGTTTCGCCGCAACCGGTCGGGTCGTAGAATGTTATCGGGTTGGTCGGGCAATAGACATGCCAGTTCGCCCCGTCCCTCGCCGGATCCTCACTCACAAACGTCCCGGTGACCGGGTCCATCCAACGGGCCCGCATGTAGATGAGGCCCGTGTCGTCCTCCGTCGGATGCCCCAGCGCGCCGACATACGCGTGCTTGCTGGTAGGCGCGCCCTGCGAGGCCCGTAGCGCGCCGTAGACGTCCATCTGGCGGGCGCCGGTGATGGTGCCGGTTGAGCTCACTTCGGCCAGGACCGAGCCCAAGCCGTCATAGCAGTACCACCGGACCTCCGTGGTCTGGCCCAAGCCCGTGCGCCGGTACTCGGGGCCGCGCGGGCCGCAGAGGTACGTCACCTGGCCGGCGTTCACGCCTCCTGTGGTGTTCTCCCGGATCACCATGGAGCTGTCGAGGGTGTACCGGGTCGTCGCCTGCCCGTCCAGCACGGTCTGGCGGCGGAGCCCGTCCGCGGCGTAGGTGAAGGCGCTGGTGTGCTGCGCGGTCACGCACTGCCGCAGCCGGTTCTGGCTGTCCCACGTGTTCGCCCGGCCACCGCCCGTGAGCTGGTTGCCCGATGCAGGCGCCACAGTGGGAGATAACCTGACGTGAGGCCGCCAGCCAACGGACCGGACACGGGCCGGGGGTTGGCCTCGTTCCGTCGCAGCCGTGGCTGGGCCATGGTACGGGGCTGCCACTACTCGGCACCTTCCGTGGTCTCCAACCGTACCTCTGCACAGCTGGGCGGCAGCACCTCGGAATTGCCCTCGTTGAACCGCAGTGCGCCGTCCCAAGCCACGCAGCGGTAGAGCGCAATATCGTACCCAGAGCAGAAGCGCTTCAGCCTGCCCAACAGGGCGCCGGCTTCTGAGCGGCTCATAGCCACAACAAGGTCACTGAAGTCGTCGCCATATCCCGTCGCAACCCAGCGCGGCGCTCGGTCGCCGACCGTCCACATGCTCCATACCGCTGCAAAGGGACCTTCAGTGTACATAATGCCACATTGAGCGGCGGTCTGCGGGTCACGGAAGCGAACTCGATACGCCCGCTTCCCTATCCGCGCATCTCGTCCGAGAAGCCGACGCGCCCTCTCAGACCATTCCGCCACTGTTGGCTCGATCATCTCTCCCGCAGGTGTCGTGTCCGTATGGCCCTGGTAGCAGAGGTCCAACAGGCCGAAGCTGTTGCGAACCTCCAAGACCGGCTCTGGTAGGCCCTCACCGAGCGCAAAGCACAGGTTGGCCAGCACCTCCATGCCGTTCAGAGCGAACGGGTACCAGCGAGTCCTCGCGTAGACAACCGACGGATGGTCGGGTGCCACGTCATGCCACTCGACCGTGGCGCCGGATTCGCTCCGGACGATAACGTCCACCTGGTGTTCTTGTTCGACGCGGCGCCAGTACGCCGCATCGGCCGGACTCACGCATCCCCACGGGGCGCCTGGGCCGCCGTGAAGCAGTAGGAATACGGGGTCGCGGAACCGACACAGCGGCCACGACGGGCCTGACCATACGTCCTTTGCGCCGTACGCAGATCGAGGCAAGAGGTTGTAGAACCAGCTTACGCGAGCCACAGAACTACCTCGAAGCCGACTGGGCATGGCGGCCCGGACAGTAACCCCGCTGCTCGCGACCGCCCGGCGCCGCCCACGCTGCCGTCCACGTCTCGGGCAGTGGCACCTGCTCGGCTCATGAGTATCACGGGCACAATGCGTCTAGGATGGTCTGTAGAGCCGGGATCATCCTGGCCGCGAAATGATGATCGACGCCGAAGTTCGGTCCGGATGCGGTATGCTTGACAATCCACGTACCACCTTCGTTACACATACGAAATAGCGTCTCCTTGCCAGCGCTATTGCCGAACCTAATCCCCAAGTTGCCAGCCCTATCGAAGCCAAAGTTAAGCACATCATCGAGGAACTGGTAGTGCCCTTGTAACGCCTCGGCCAACTGCTGCGCAGACCCCTTGACTGCCTGTGCCGCTGCGTTTCCGCCCGCCGAACTGCCCACATCTTCGGCGGTGGCGAAATTGACCTCCAGCAAGGTCGAGGCAAGCCCCGATGAGTCCACCGAGTTGCATGGATCAGATTGGCAGTATGCGTACCAGTTATGTGTCTCCTTGCCAGGATCCTCGCTGACAAACGTCCCCGTCACCGGATCCATCCATCTGGCCCGCATGTAGATCAGTCCGCTGTCGTCCTCGGTCGGATGGCCGAGCGCGCCGACATACGCGTGCTTGCTCGTCGGCGTGCCCTGCGTCGCCCTCGGCGCGCCGTAGACGTCCGCCTGGCGCGCGCCGGTTATGGTGCCGGTCGGGCTCACTTCGGCGAGTACGGAGCCGAGGCCGTCCCTTCGTTCCTCAGGGCGGGCTCCACAGTACCACCAGACCTGCGTGGTCTGACCCACGCCCGCGCGCCGGTACTCGGGGCCGCGCGGGCCGCAGAGGTAAGTGACCTTCGGAACGAGCGGGTTGGTCGGCGAGTTGTCGCCACGCGCCATGTGCGCCGCCGAGATTGTCATTCCTGCGCCACTCCTGCCGGCAGGCCCCAGATGGGGCGGCCCCGCCAATCCGGAGCAATGTCGCTGAGACTGATCACGTATGCTCCATTCGCTGCCCGAAGGCGGAAGGCCGTAGGGCTATAGGACACCCCGCGCGACGGGGTAGACACATACAAAGGGAGAGTGAGCGCGCCAACGCGCGTCGGCACGCCAGCGCGAGTCAGCGCCTCCGATATGGCTGCGGCCTCAGGGCATGCAAGAAACCCCAGAACCATCTCCCTCGCGTTGTGTTGGACGTCACTTGGCAGGCTCGAGTAGTTCTGGACGGCCGCTTCAAAGGCTACCAGCGGCTCATTCGCATACGGGTCATACCAGTAGATCGGTGCGGCGCGCGCCATCATGCCAAGGCTGGCGAACGAGTAAGGAGAGCATACAGGGGCGTCACACCGATCGCTCACATTCGCGCGACATGGAAACGGTTGGCTCATGCGGATATCACTGAATCAGCCAATAAAGCAAAGTAAATGGGTCATTGGCCTGCAGGCCGCCCTTGTCTCCCATCGCGTTGATGACCCGAACTGCTGTTTCCATCAGCTTCTGGCCATTCTCGGATCCCGCTACCGCTTGCATGTAGATGCTGCTGATGCCCTGACCAGTCGCCCATGCCCGCAGGGCGGCCAGCATTGTTCGCAGCGGGATGAAGCCCGTGTTCGCGGACTGCACAAGACAAACCTCGATCGCTAGTGTATCGCTCGTCACCGAGACCACGGCCGCCTCGACACTTACCGTTCCTCCTGTACCGATGGTGAGGCTGCCGCCTGTCCCCACCGAGATGGAGCCCAGCGTTTCGCCGCAACCGGACGGGTCGTAGCATGTGATAGGGTTGGTCGGGCAGTACCCAAACCAGTTCGCCCCATCCTGCGCCGGATCCTCGCTCACAAACGTCCCGGTCACCGGATCCATCCACCGCGCCCGCATGTAGATGAGGCCGGTGTCGTCCTCGGTCGGGTGCCCCAGCGCGCCAACGAACGCCTGCTTGCTTGTCGGCGCACCTTGCGTCGCCCTTGGCGCGCCGTAGACGTCCATCTGGCGTGCACCGGTGATATAGCCGGTGCTACTCACCTCGGCCAGCACCGAGCCCAAACCGTCATAGCAGTACCAGGTCACCTGCGCGTTCTGGCCCAAGCCCGTCCGGCGGTACTCCGGTCCGCGTGGCCCGCAGAGGTAGGTCACCTGCCCGGCGTTCACGCCGCCGGCTGTGTTCTCCCGGATGACCATGGAGCTGTCGAGGGTGTACCGGGTCGTTGCCTGCCCATCCAGCACCGTCTGGCGCCGGAGGCCGTCGGCTGCGTAGGTGAAGGCGCTGGTGTGCTGCGCGGTGACGCACTGCCGCAGCCTGTTTTGGCTGTCCCACGTGTTCGCCCGGCCGCCGCCGGTGAGCTGGTTGCCGTTGTCGTCGTTGGTGTAGGTGTTCGCGCCTCGGGTGAGAAGCATGTTGGCTTCGTTGTAGGACGAGAGCTCGCGCGTCAGCCCATCGTGCTGCAGCGATGTACGGTTACCCATGGCGTCGAACGCGTAGTTCTGCCAGTGCGCGTCGCCGTAGTTGGCGGACACCAGCCGGTTCTGCAGGTCATAGCCGTACGTCTCGGTGCGAGAGACCGGCGTGGGGGTGTTGACCAGGATCGCGTTCGTCGCGCGCAGGCCGAGCAGCGTGTAGGTGTAGTCGTTCCGGGTCAGAACCACCGGGTCGAGCAAGCCGCTCTTGTAGGTGTTCAGCACCGTCACCAGGCGGCCGTGGGTATACCCCGAGCCGTTACGGTCAGCCGTATACTCCGCCTTCTGGTAGCAGGGCTGGCCCATCATGTCCTGGCTCTTGTTGCCCACCACCCGGTATGTGAAGCCGGAGGGGTCGATGGAGTAGTCCACCTGGCGGCTCTGCTCGTCGGTGATCCTGCTGAGAAGCGGGCAGACGCTGTTGGGATCGTCCTTCGGAAGGCAGATGCGGGCCGTGGTCTCGGGGTCCTGGTACTGGTAGGTCCAGGGCAGCGTCTCACCCGGCAGCGTCATGGTCGCGCGCTCGCCGGTTGCCGGCGTCACCGCCAGCGTCACCAGCGTCAGGCTTAGTATCCACGCGATGTGCCGGAAAGCTCTGTGGCGGCGGATCAGCTGATGCATCTGGAACACTCCGATGAGCGCGCACGGCAGCGCAGGGACAACGACAACGGCGGCGACAACCGCGACCGACCACCTGGGCGAAGGCAAAACGGAACTAATACGGCTATGGGCCCCATTCTAGCGAGTGACAACGGGTTTGTCAAGACACCCCGGTCTCACTGCGTTGCCGCAACGCTCACGGGGCGAGTGGGCGGCGGAACGTGACATGCCGGTGACGTCATCCTGAAGCCCCGCAGGGGCTGTAGGATCCCCCGAACGGACCCGGAAGCCCCGTTCGCCCGACAGGGCTGCCGCTCGACCACGGGGGATCCTTCACAGCGTTCAGGATGACGGCAGAGGCTTGACCGTGTTGACCGTGCTGACGACCGTCAACGGCGTCAACGCGGTCACCGGCGTCAAAGGCGTTCCCGGCTTCGACGCCGTCAAAGGCCTCTACGGCGCCCACGCCTATGGCCGGACGGGTATCGGCTCGCTCATGGGGCGGCGTTCGCGCAGCATCCGGATGCCCTCGCGCGTGAGGCGCAGGTACCAGTCGCCGGGCATGCCCTCCAGCGTGTCGAAGTGGCCCTCCACCGGCGGCGTGTCGCTTACCTTGAAGAGGGCGGTGCCTTCGTCGACCTCATCGAACATGGCGAGGTAGACCGACTGCTGCTTCATGCGGGCCAGCGTGACGAACTGCTCCCAGTAGAACTCGCCCTTGCGCCGCTCGATGGTGGAAGAGCCGGGCGGCTGCCGCGTGAGGTTGTCCCAGCCGAAGCCGGGGTAGACGGTGGGAACCCAGGCGACGCCGGAGCGGGCCAGCTCCTTGCGGTCTTCCTCCCACATCTGGGTGGAGGCGCGCTTGCGCTTCTGGGCGTCCAGCGTGTAGTTGCCGATGTTCCAGATGCAGTAGGCGTCGAAGCGGCGGACGGTGGTCTGCCAGGCGGGGTCGTCGTGCCGCCGCCAGTCCCTGTCGCCGCCGCCGATGAGATTGGCCTTGTAGGGGCCCTCCGCCTTGAAGAAGCCGATGAGGCGGTTGGCCAGCTCGGGGTTCATGAAGTTGGACCGATTGTTGCGGTAGAAGCCCCAGATGAGCGCCACGGGCAGGCCCTTCTCGTGGACGTAGCGCCGGTCGCGCGTGACGCCGGCGTCGACGGTGCGCTTCCAGTCGGCGGTGAGCACGTCAAAGGTGCGATCGATGGGCATGGCGGCCACATCGTAGGCGATGGCCCAGACGCGGCCCGTGGCGGCCGCCGCCTTGCGCACGTTCTCGGCCACGCGGGAGAAGGAGGCGTGCTGGTTCTCCAGCGGGCCGCCCGGCAGGCCCACCACGAAGCGCTGGAGCCACGCGCCGTCGATCTCGTGGTCGCGCATCCAGCGGAAGTGGGTGCGGACGGTGGCGGTGTCCTCGGAGCTGAACAGCTCGGCCTGCTTGCCGTCGGGCAGGGCGAAGCCGGGCGCCGGGTAGCGCTGTTTTGGGCCGTACTCGCGCATGTCGGGCCACATCTCGAAGGTGAGCGTCTCGGGCGCGATGCGGCGGGCGTCGCGGCTCCAGTGGACCCAGCCGGTGTTCCAGGCGTCGCCGGGGCAGCGGAACCAGCCCTGGTAGCCGGCCATGATCTTGCCCTGCACGGTGGAGGCGTCCACCCGCGGCGGGGTGGAAGCCGGCGCGGCGGCGGAGATCGAACAGAACCCCGGCAACAGCGCAAGGGCGATGAGGCAAGCCGGCGATCGCATGGAGGCGCTCCCATCGATAGTTGCCGCCCGCGCACGGGACGACCGCCGCGAACTTCGGCCCGAGCGGCGCGGACTCCTGCACCGCATGGTGGCCGTCCGGGCGTACACTAACAGCCAACTCGCCACGGAGGCGCCGTCCCGGGCCGCGGACTTGCAGCGGTCCAGCGCTGTGGAGCGCGCCGGCTCTTCGCCGGATGGTAACATGGTGGTGGGGGCACAAGGCGATGGGAGAGATCATCTTCGTTGTTGAGGAGGCGCCTGAGGGCGGCTACACGGCGCGAGCGCTCGGCGAGTCGATCTTCACGGAAGCCGATACGATGCCGGAGTTGCGCGAGATGGTTCGGGACGCCGTGCGATGCCACTACCATCCTGGAAGCGGCCCGACGACCATCCGTCTCCACCTCGTGAAACAGGAGGTCCTGGCCGCGTGAGGCTGCCGCGCGATCTCTCCGGCGAGGGGCTTGCACAGGCCCTGTCGAAGCTCGGGTACCGCGCGGACCACCAGACGGGAAGTCACCTCAGGCTCACGACTTCCAGCGAAGGCGAGCATCACGTGACCGTTCCTCGCCACGGCTTCCTGCGGATCGGCACACTGTCGGCGATCCTCGCCGATGTCGCCCTGCACTTCGGCATGGATCGTGAGGAGCTTCTCCAGCGACTGGGGCTCTGATCCCGCGGCCCCTCCGAGCGGCGCGGACTCCTGCACCGCATGGTGGCCGTCCGGGCGTACACTAACAGCCAACTCGCCACGGAGGCGCCGCTATGCCCGTCCGCCACGCCCTGACGCTCGCACTGCTGCTCGCCGCATCGCGCCTGCCCGCCCAGCAGGTCACCATCCACGTGGCGCCGGACGGCCGCGACGGATGGTCGGGCCGCCCGGCAAGGCCCAACGCCGCCCGCACCGACGGCCCGGTGGCCTCGCCGGAGCGCGCCCGCGAGCTGCTCCGGAGCCTCCGCCTGGCGGGACGCCTGCCCGGCGGAGGGCGCATCCTGCTGCAGGGCGGCGACTACACGCTCGCCAGGCCGCTTCGCTTCGGGCCGGAGGAGAGCGGCGCTCCCGGCGCCCCCACGGTCATCGAGGGTCGCCGGGGCCAGGTCGCGACCCTGCGCGGATCGGCGCCGGTGCGGGGTTGGCGTCGCGTGGGTCCGGGCCTCTACGCCGCCCGGGCGCCCCGCGTCCCCGGCGGCGACTTCCGGTTCCGCGAACTCTTCCTGCGCGGCCGCCGGCAGACCCTGGCCCGCTTCCCCAACTCCGCTCCCGAGGCCCCTCTCACCGGCGGCATGCTCACCGTGGAGGAGACCGCCTCGGCGGACAAGAACAGCTTCCACTTCCGCCAGGGGCAGATTCCCTGGGCGCGCTGGGGCGCCTTCGACCAGGCCGAGGTGAACCTCTACCCCTACCACTGCTGGGACCACAACATCATCCGCGTGGCCGCGGTGGACGCCGAGGCCTGCCTCGTCAAGCTCCGCTACCCCGTCGCGGGCACGATCCAGGTGGGCAACCGCTACTTCGTGCAGAACGTCCTGGGCGCCCTGGACGCGCCGGGCGAGTGGTTCTGCGACTGGCGGACGGGCCTCATCACCTTCCGCCCGCCGGACGGCCGCAAGCCCGCCGACGGCGAGGTGACCGTGCCCATGCTGGAGAGCCTGGTCCAGCTCACGGGCTCGGCCGGCGCGCCCGTCCACGACGTGCGGGTGATCAACCTGCGCCTCACCGGCTCGCGGCAGGACGGCGTGGAGCTGCAGGGCGCCCGCGACTGCTCCGTGGTCCGGTGCAGCGTCAGCGGCGTGGGCGGCGTGGCGGTCAACGTGGGCCGCCTGCGCAACGCCATGCGCGGAGTGGGGCTGCCCTGGCGGCGGGAGGCCCTGGGCGAGATGGTCCACTCCGGCGACCGGGCGCTCCTCTTCGGCCCGGCCTGCGACGGATGCCGGGTGGTGGGCTGCGACATCGACGACGTGGGAGGCGACGGCATCGCCCTGCGCGGCTCCGAGAACCGGGCCGACAACAACCACCTCAGCCGCACCGGCCTCTACGACATGGTCAGCGCGGCGGTGACGGTCTGCGGCAGCGAGTCCATCGTCGCGCACAACACGATCCACGACGTCCCGCGCGACGGCGTCTTCGTCAACGGCGGGCGCAACGTCGTGGAGTACAACGACATCCGCCGGGCCATGATGAACACCGCCGACAACGCGGCCATCGCCCTGCGCCAGCACAACGCCGACCTCGCCATGGCCTCGCTGGGCAACGTGATCCGCTACAACCGCATCACCGACGTCATCGGCTACGGCTCCACGCCCCACTGCACCCACCCCGGCGAGGGCTACGCGGCGCCCTTCTGCGGCTTCGGCATCTACCTCGACAGCTTCATCTCGGGCGTCACGGTCACCGGCAACCTGGTCGCCCGCTGCGGCGGACCCAATCTCTTCATCCAGTTCGGCGGCGGCAACAAGGTGGAGAACAACATCCTGGTGCAGGGCCCGGCCCGGCGCATCCAGTACGACTCGATGATCTTCTTCGGCACCTATATGTATGGAGACGCGGGCGCGAAGTACCGCTCCACGGTGGGGCCGAACCTTTTCCGGAACAACATCCTCGTCGACCGCTCGCCCGAGGGGGTCCTCTACAAGGTAGGGCACTGGGACGCGGCCACGCGATCAGACCCGGCGCAGGCGGTCTTCGAGCGCAACCTGATCTGGCGGCAGGGCCTGCCGGTGCGCGTGGTCATGCACGCCTCCGAGGCCTGCGGCTCGTGGGCGCAGTGGACCGCCGCCGGGCGCGAGACCGGCAGCGTGGTGGCCGATCCGCTCTTTGTGGACGCCCCGCGCGACGACTACCACCTGAAGCCCGGCTCCCCGGCGAAGGCGCTGGGCATACGCGACGTCGGCGACGACCTGGCGCGGGCCGGGGTCTACCCTTCGCCGGAGCGCGCGACATGGCCCATCGCCACCCGCCCGGCCGCGCCGGAGAAGCACCGGGTCTTCCGCTTCCCGCCGGCGGCGCAGGCGGTGGTGGACGGCTTCGAGACCACGCCGCCCGGCAACCGGCCCCGGCGCTGGCAAGTGATCGCCGACCCGCCGGCCTATGCCCAGGTCACCGCCGAGACCGCGCACACCGGCGCCCGAAGCCTGCGCATCGCCGACGCCGCGGGCCAGAAGCAGCCCTGGCAGCCGCACCTCTACCTCTATCCCGCCGCCGCACAGGGCGCGTACCGGCTCTCGGCCGCCTACCGGCAGAGCGCGGCGGCGCCCTGCGAGTTCTACATGGAGATGCGCGACTGGGCCGGAGCGCTGCGCGTGGGGCCGACCTTCCGCGTGGACCGCGACGGCGTCGTCTGGGCCAACGGCCCCATGGGCTCGGGCGGCGTGCGCGTTGCGCAGGTGGAGCCGGGGCGCTGGTTCACCGCAACCATGGAACTGGTCCCGGTCGCCACAGGCGTTGCACAATGGACCCTCGCGGTGAAGCCCGACGGCGGGCAGGCCCTGTCGCGCCGCTTCCCCGTGCCCGATGCGGCGTTCAAGTCGGTGACCTGGGTCGGCCTCTCGGCCACGGGCGACGGTCCCGGCGACCTCTGGATCGACGACGTGATGCTGGGCCCGTCCGCCGCGCTGGACCGTGCGGCCGCGTGGGCCCCAGCCCTCCTGCGCGCCAGGCCGGGCGCCGGTCCCGCCGCCGCTCCGTCCGCCAGACCAGATGGTCTGGTGGCCGACTGGAGCATGGACAGCGCCGGACTGACCATCCCCGACGCCTCCGGCTCCGGCCTCCACGCCGACCAGGGCGGCGCCGAACGGGCGGTGGGCGCGTTCGGCGCGGCCCTTCGCACCGGCGCAGGCGGCACGGCCCTATTCGGCGACGACCGGCAGCTCCGGTTCGGCACGGGCGGCTTCACGCTGGAGCTATGGATGATGCCCGAGACGCTGGCCATCGACGCGCCCGCCCCGCGCCGCCGGTGCTGGAGAAGACCGCCTACCCGGCCTCGGGCTGGGTGCTGGACGTCTGGAACGACGGCCGCATCCGCATGGAGATGACCGACAGCGCGATGCACGACGGCACCGTGACCTCGTCGGCCGCCGTCAAGGCCGGGCAGTGGAACCATGTGGTGGTGAGCGTCGACCGCGCCGCGCGCCGGGCCTCCATCACCCTCAACGGCAAGGCCGAGCCGGCCATATCGCTGCCGGCGGCCTTCACCGGTAACCTCGATGTGGAGGGTAAGGCGATGCAGACCGGCGAGTGGCAACCCTTCGTCGGCCTGCTGGCCGGCGTCCGCGTCTACCGAACCGCCCTGCCGGATGCCCGGGCCGCGGCCCGGTGGGAGGCCACGCGAGGCAAGTACCGCTCCACGGCCTTCCGCGTGCTGGAAGACGATTGACAAGCCGCCCAGCGGTCGGGCCTGCCGGACTCGGGCACGGAGGCCCGAGCCACCAAGGGCGGGCGGGCGCACTCGGCCACGGAGGCCCGGAGACAGGGAGTGAGAGCTATGCAAGACCATCCGGAGCCGTTGCCCATCGTCTTCGAGATGCCCGTGACGGTGAGCGACGAGCACATCGACGCGCCGGGCCACCACGTCAACAACGTGGTCTACCTGCAGTGGGTGCAGCAGGTGGCCATCGCGCACTGGAGCTCGGCGGCGCCGCGGGAGATGCAGGAGGCGGTGGTCTGGTTCGTCACGCGCCACGAGATCGACTACCTGCGGGAGGTCTTCGTGGGTGAGCGTCTGGTGATCCGCACCCACGTGGGCCCGGCCAAGGGCGCCCGGTTCGACCGTCTGGTGGAAATCGTGCGCGAGGGCGGCGAGCCGGTCTGCCGCGCGCGGAGCACCTGGGCCGCCATCGACGCGAAGACCGGGCGCCCGACCCGCATCACGCCGGAGATGCGCGCGCCGTTCCTCGGGTAGCGGGCCTACGGGGCGGAGGCTCGCGCAAGGGGGGTCCTTCCGCTTCGCGTCAGGATGACGGCGGGGGCACGGCTTGACCGTGTTGACTGTGTTGACTGTGTTGACCGGACTGACGCCACTGACGACCGCCCTTGACGTCATCCTGAGGCCGCCGTTTGGCCGAAGGACCCCCCGTAAGCCGCCCGCCGCGCTGTCGCGTCGAACGGGGCCTAAGGGGCGGAGGCTCGCGCAAGGGGGGTCCTTCCGCTTCGCGTCAGGATGACGGCGGGGGCACGGCTTGACCGTGTTGACTGTGTTGACTGTGTTGGCCGGACTGACGCCACTGACGACCGCCCTTGACGTCATCCTGAGGCCGCCGTATGGCCGAAGGATCCCCCGTAAGCCGCCCGCCGCGCTGTCGCGTCGCCAGGTCGAGGAATGCAGTCCTCTGCGCGGCATCGGCAAAGGCTCGCGTGGGAATCACCGTGTACATGCGCGTGCCGTAGATCAGCAGGATCACTTCGCGGCCCTCAGCAACGCGGGAGTAGTGCGTCCAGGCGATCTGCGAGTCGATCGACGCGGTCTGGAAGTGGATGCCCTCCTCCGAGAAGGTCAGCCGGTAGGTTTCCCGGAACTTGGGGTTCCGCTTGAAGAACCAGCGCACCTGCAGCGGGCGCAACGAGAGCAGGTTGAACCACTCGGCCGCCGCTACGGGGAACCAGACGAGGGTCCACCAGTGGAGCCCGGCGCCGGCAGCGGCGTATGCGCCGGTCCCCAACAGGATGAGGGCGACGACCTTGTCGATCTTCCAGTACGCGGTCGTCCGGTAGTCGAGGCGGTCGGCCTCGAGCTGATCCGAGAGGCGGTTGTCGAACTCCAACCGAATCGGTTCCATGGTGCAGCCTCCAGATTGCCGGCGAGCCGTCCCACCCAACCCATTATGGTGTAAGTGCGACCGACGGTACACTGCCCCCAGCACAATCCATGGAGACGATGACTATGAAGCTTCTCGTGACGCGCGGGCTCCCGCTGATGGCGACGGCGGAGTCGGGAAAGCCAAACGGGGTCACAGGCCGTTGACCTGATGACCCCGTTGGTACCGTCGGCTCCGGGCGGCTAGTCCGCCGCGGCCACGCCCGTCCGGCCGAGGATGCGGGCCTTGACCCGGCGCAGGGAGGCCATCAGGTCGTCCATCATGGTGTAGTAGACCGGGATCGCGACGAGCGAGATCGCCAGCGAGAGCAGCTGCCCGCCGATGATGACGGTGCTCATGGCCCGGTTGGTGCCGGCCCCGGTGCCGCTGGAGAGCGCCAGCGGGATCATGCCCGCCACGAAGGCGATGGTGGTCATGAGGATGGGCCGCAGCCTGTCGCGGCAGGCCTCGATCACCGCGTCGTCGCGCTCCATGCCCTCGTTCCGCAGGCCGTTGGCGTGGTCCACCTGCAGGATGGCGTTCTTCATGACGACGCCGAAGAGCACCAGGATGCCCAGCATGGAGAAGATGTTCATCGATCCCCGGAGCAGCAGGACCGAGAGCAGCGCGAACGGCATGGTCAGCGGCAGCACGGTGAGGATGACCAGCGGCGTCACCCAGCTCTCGAACTGCGCCGCGAGGATCAGGTACATGAAGACGATGGCCAGCAGCAGGGCCGTGCCGAAGGCCGTCATCGTCCGGCCCAGTTCGCGGGAGCGGCCGGCGGCCTGGCCCTGGTAGAGCGGGCCGGGTTTGGCCTTCTCGAAGATCTCGTTGATCTTGGCCTGCGTGGCCTGCTCGGAGCCGCCCTGCGGGATGTTGCAGGAGACCGTCACCTGCCGGTTGCGGGCGAACCGGTTGATGGAGGCCGGGCCGCTGCCGGGCCGCGATGTGACGACCTGATTCAGCGGGATGGCGCCCACGCCGGGGCTGGAGCTCGGCACGAGGAAGAGCGCCAGGTTCGCCTCGCGGTCGCGGTACTGCGGCATGGCGCGCAGGTTGATGTCGTACTGGTAGCCGCCTTCGGCGTAGTCCGACACCTTGGTCCCGGCGACCAGCATGCGGAGGGTGGTGGCCACGTCGGAGACGCCCACTCCCACGTCCGCCGCCGCGTTGCGGTCCACCGAGATTCCGATCTCGGGCTTCCCCGTGATGGAGCTCGTGTCGCAGTCCATGGCCGCGCCGCTCTCGGTCAGTTCCTTCACCATGCGGTCGGCCGTGGCGGTCAGCTTGTCCAGGTCCGGGCCGGTGAGGACGAACTGCACCGCCGTGGCCGTGCCGCCGCTCATGGGATCGGGCGCGGCCACCACGATGCGAAGGTCGCGTGGGTACTTGCCGACGATTTCGGCTCGGGCGCGGCTCATGACCTCCTGCTGGGTCACGTTCTGCTTGCGCTCTTCGACCTTGCGCATGTGGACGGTCACCGCGCCGGAGTTCTGGCTGCGCTGCCGGTCGGAGCCGATGGTGACCACCGTGTAGTCGACCTCCGGCAGAACCCGCACCTGCTCGGCCAGCTTGTCCAGGATGGATGAGGTCTTCGACAGCGATGTGCCTTCGGGCGCCCGGACCGAGATGGCGAAGACGCCCTCGTCGTCCTCCGGCAGGAAGTTGACGCGGCTCGCCTTGCCCAGCGGGCCGATCATGAAGAAGATAAACGCGCCCATGAGCGCCACGACCCAGCGATGCCGCAGCGACCAGCGCAGGACATTCCGGTACCCGCCCTCCAGCTTGCTGAAGGCGCCCGCCTTGGAGGTCCGCGGCGCGGGGGCCCCGGGGCTCTCGGCTTCGGACGAGCCGCGCAGGCCGTCGCCGCGCAGAATGGCGTGGAGCGTCTCCTTCGGCTTGCGGAGCCAGCGTGCGGAGAGCATGGGCGCCAGCGTGAACGCCACCAGCAGCGAGATCATGATGGCGAAGGCCATGGTCAAGCCGAACGAGTTGAAGAAGCGGCCCACGATGCCGGTCATGAACGAGATGGGGACGAAGACGGCGATCAGCGAGAAGGTGGTGGCCAGCACCGCCAGTCCGATCTCCTGCGTGGCCGCCAGCGCCGCTTCGCGCGGGCTCATCTGCTTCTCTTCGAGGTAGCGGTAGATGTTCTCGATGACGATGACGGCGTCGTCGATGACGATGCCCACCGCCAGGGTCAACGCCAGCAGCGTCACCACGTTCAGCGTGAAGCCCATGGTGGACATGAGCGCGAAGGTGGAGACCAGCGACGTGGGGATCGCGATGGCGGCGATGATGGCCGAGCGCCAGTTCCAGAGGAAGACCAGCACGATGATGGAGGCCAGGATGGCGCCCAGGATCAGGTGCTCCTCCACGGCGCGCAGGGCGGCCAGGATGTAGTCGGACTGGTCGGAGACGATGCGCAGGTCCATGCCGGCCGGAAGCGTCTTCTGCAACTGCTCCAGTCGCGTCTTCACTCCCGCGATGGTGTTCACCGCGTTGGCGCCGCTCTGCTTGCGGATGCTCACGAGGATGGCGGGCTTGCCGTCCACCTTCGCCACGCTCTCGGCCTCCTCCTCGGCGTCGCTGACGCGGGCGACGTCGGATAGCCGGATGGCGTGGCCGTCGCGCACCCGGATGATCAGGTCGCGGATGCCGTCGATGGAGGTGACGCGGCCCCGGGTGCGCACGGAGATGCGCTTGTCGCCCTGGTCCAGCGCGCCGCCGGGCACCTGCAGGTTGCCCGCGGCCAGCGCGTTGCCCACCTCGAGGGCGGTCAGCTTGTAGGCGCGCAGGGCCATGGCGTCCAGTTCGACATTGATCTGCCGCGCCTGGCCGCCGAGGATCTCGGCCTCGCCCACGCCCTGGACGTTCTCGATCTGCGGGCGCATCGTCTTGTCGACGTACTCGGTCAGGTCGCGGATCGATCGATCCTGCGACGAGACGGCGAGCTGGATGACCGCCGAGGAGCCCGAGTCGAACTTCTGGACGATGGGCTTGTCCACGTCCTTGGGCAGGTAGGCCAGCACCAGGTCCACCTTCGCGCGGACCTCCTGCGCGGCGATGTCGCCGTTCTTCTCCAGCACGAAGCCGATGACGACGGTTGAGACGCCCTCGGACGAGGTCGACGAGAGCGTGTCGATCCCCGAGACCGTGTTCACCTGCTTTTCGATCTGCTCGGTGACCTGTGTCTCCATCTCCTCCGGAGTGGCGCCGCGGAGGGTCGTGATCACGGTCACGTACGGGATGTCGACCGCGGGGAAACGGTCGACGCCCAGCCGCGGCAGCGAGTAGATGCCGACCACCGCGAAGACTAGCACCAAGACCGTCGCCACGACGGGCCGATTGACTGAAAGCCTTGCCAACGCCTGCATGCGAATGCCCCCAAACTACGCGGGCGGCACGGCCCGCGCCCGACCGGGAGCCGGAGCTCCCGGCATCATCAGCGAGTTGTAGCCTCGGCGGCGGTCACCTGCGAGCCGTCAGTCAGTCCCTGCTGGCCCGCCACCACCACCCGCGCACCGGCCTTCACGCCCGTCACCTGCACCAGGCGCCCGTCGTCCGAGGAGAGGCCGACCGTCACGCGCTTCGCCCGCGCGATGCCGCCCTCGGCCACGAAAACGCGCGCCTTGCCCGCCTCGTCGGCTCCGACGACGGCGCCCTCGGGAACCATCACGGCGCCGCCATGCCGCTCTGCCTCGATGCGGCCCTGGGCGAACATCCTTGGCCGCAGCAGGCCCTCGGGATTGGCGAGGCTCACACGTACCGAGAAGGCCCGGCTGCCCTCGGAGGCCGACGGGTAGATCCTCGTCACCGTGCCCGTGAAGCGGCGGCCGGGGAAGGCGTTCACATCGACCTGCACCGGCTGGCCGACGCGCACCTGCCGCAGCTCCCGCTCGGTGACGGTCGGTTCGAAGAAGACCGTGTTCAGCGCAACCACGCGCAGAATCTGCGTGCCGGGCGAGACGACCTGGCCGGGATTGCCCGTGCGAACCGAGACCTGCCCCGCGATGGGGCAGCGGATGGAGGCGTCGGACAGCGCCTTCCGCGCGATCTGCAAGCCGCCCATGGCCTGCTGCAGGGCGGCGCGGGCGGCCAGGACGTCGGCGCGGCGCACGTCGTTCTGCGCCAGGGCGGCGCGGGCGGTCTCGACATCGGCCTTCCGGACTTCGTCCATCGCCGAACCGGCGCGGGCCTGGCGGAGCCGCTCCTCGGCCTGGCGCAGGGCCTGCTCGGCCTGCACCACCTCCTGCGAGCGGGCGCCCTCCTTGACCAGCGAGAGCGTCTCCTCGGCGCCCGCCAACTGCTCGCGGGCCACCTGCTCGGCGGTCTGGTACTGCTCCAGCGCGGCCTCGGAGAGGGCGCCGTCGTCGGCCAGCGTGCGGAAGCGGCGGAGGTCGGCCTGGGCCTTCTTCAGGTTGGCCCGGGCGATGCTGACCTGGGTCTCGGAGCGCCGGATATCCTGCTTGCGGGCGCCCTCGCGGACCTGCGACAGGACGGCCCTGGCCGCGGCCAGGCCCGCCTCGGCGGTATCGATGCCGACCTTGGTGTTGGTGGTCTGCTGGCCGTAGGCGGCCTCGGCGGCCTTCACGGCGCTCCCGGTGCTCGAGACCGTCTGCCGGTGCGCGGCCTCGGCATGGCTCACGCGGGCGCCGGCCGCCGCGACGGCGGCCTCGGCCGAGCGGACCTGCGACTGGAAGTCGCTCAGGTCGAGCTGAGCCACCACCTGGCCCGGCTCCACGGCGTCGCCCTCGCGCACCATGAGGGTCGCCAGCCGGCCGGTGACCTTGGCGGCGAGCGGCACGTCGGTCTGGGAGACCAGCGAGCCGGTCACCTGCGTCCACTTCACGACTTCGCCCGTGGTGGCGGCCTCGGTCTCCACAGGCGCCGCCGTCTTGGCCGTCTGAGCCTGCGCCTGCGGCGCCTGCTGCTTGCAGCCGCCCACGGCCGCGGCCAGTGCGCAGCAGGCCAGGGCCATCGAGGCCGCCGCCGCCCGCCGTCTCGCCAGAGTGCGCCCATCGAAGTGCGTCATCATGCCATGTCTCCCATCGGTGAAACCGTCACGCCGGGCGCTCCCGGCGCGGTTGCTCTGTCATGCCGCCTTGGCGGATTCGGGCGCCCCGAACCCGCACAGCAGGTCCCGGACGATGTTGGACGCCAGACCGCGGCTGAGTACGACTTCGGGACGGTGCAGCGCCGCCGCCGACCAGCCCAGCATGGCGCCGCGCAGCGCCATGGTGAGGTCGCCCGCCGCGCCCTCGCGAATGACCCCGGACAGGCAGGCCTCCTCGGCGGCGCGCTCCAGCGACGCCACGGCCCGTTGCGCCATGGCGATCATGCTGACTCCGGGCACCTGCTCGTCGGGCCCGAAGGTGAAGGTGATCAGGAGCCGCGAGAAGTCGGGCCGGTCCAGGAAGATCTGGAAAAGGCACCAGACATGCTCCACGAGGAGCTCCACCGGGTCGCTGAACCGCGCCGTCGCCTCGCGCTGCCGCCGCTCCACCTCGTCGAGGAAGTACTCCAGCGCGGCGCGACAGAGGCCCTCCTTGCTCTTGTAGTAGTAGTAGAGCATGGGTTTGGTGATCTGCGCCTGCTCGACGATCTCGCGGGTCGAGGTGGCGGCGTAGCCCTTGCGGGCGAACAGCTGCACGCCAGCCTCGAGGATCCGCTGCGCGATCGTGTTGTCGTGCGGCACGCAGGTTGTTTGGGCTGCTTCTGACATTGCGCTCCAGCGGTCGTGGTGTTGTGCTTACCGACCGGTAAGTACACTATGGCGCGGAGCGGCCGGTGTTGTCAAGGGGCTGAGGCGCATCGCACAGGGACGCGCGGCCGCAACGCCGACGGGGCCGACTGGGTCGGATGTCGACCCCGTCGGCCCCGTAGCAGGCTGCCGCGGCCCCGGAGGGGGCCTACGGAACCACGTTGAACGCGGCGTTGGCCGAGGCGGCCGAGTACCACGGGTCGCCCGTGAAGGCGGCGGTGGCGGTATGCGCGCCCAGCGCCTCGGTGGCGGGCATGGCCCATGTCGCGCTTGCCCAGCCGTCGGATGCCACCGTGCTGCTCCCGACGCCCGTGCCGTTGACGCTGAAGGCGATGCTCTTGCCGGGCAGGATCGCGTAGTCCGGCAGGCTGCGCACATAGGCCTTCAGCGGGTGGCTGGTCCCCCTCTTGGCGGAGCGGACGTAGGGCCAGATGTAGACGTCGCCCTTGGTGACGGTGAGCTTGCCGTTGTTGGCCGAAGCCACGTAGCCGCCGTCGCCGGCCCACTCGCCGCGGATGGTGCGGAGCCCCGCCCCGGAACCCTCGGGCACCGTGTAGCCGAGCTGGGCGTAGCCCGCGGCGCGGGTCACGTCCGAGCCCAGCACGGAGCCGTCCACCTTGATCACCAGGGTCTTGCCCCCCACCGGCGTGTTGTTCAGCAGGTAGAGGTAGGCCTTGAGCACGGTGTAGGTCTTGACCTTGGCCGTTCGGTCGACCACATAGACCTTGGTGGCCAGCGTCTGGGCGGTCAGCTTGCCGGTTGTGACGCTGGGGCCGTACTCCGCGTCGCCGTCGAACCGGGCCTGGATGGTCCGGCTGGCGGGCCCGTCGCTGATCACCCAGGTGAGGGTGGCCTGGCCGGAGGCGTCGGTGCCTGCCGCGCCCACGTCGACGCCGTTGACGCGGAACGCCACCGTGCGACCGCTGAGCCAGGCATTGTCCGAGAGGCGCTTCAGGTAGCCCTTCAGCGCGATGGAGGTGGTGATGACGCCGGTTCGGTCCGGCGCGTACACCGACGTTCGCGGCCGGTCCGACGCCACGAGCGCCGTGTTGTTGTCTTCGCGGCTCTCGGCGATGGCGTTGCCGGGGTCTGCCACGACGCGGATTTGCGCCACGTTGACGCCCGCCATGACGGGCACGTCGATCCGCTGGGTGATGAAGCCCGCCAGGCTCGGCACGGTGGTCGAGCCGAGTTGGATGACGCCCGCAGCGCCGGGCACGCCGGTGTAGGCGCCGATCAGCAGGTTCGAGAGCGGATCGAAGCTCCGGTTGGTCACCGTGATATGGGCGGTGCCGGTCCCGTCGGAGCGCCACTCGAAGGTGGCGTCAGCGGGGTCGACCGCCACGTCGGGCTGGGCAGACGCCTCGCCCCAGTAGATGGTGCCGGCCGTGCCGTTCCATCCGTCGACGCCGACGCCGCCGGCCGCGCTGACCGTGCCGCCGGGGAAGCCGGTTCCGGTGACGCACCGCACGGCGATCCGACCGCCGCCGCCGCCGCCCGCATGGAGTTCGGGATGCTCGTCATGGTGCGCGGCGCCGCCGCGGGCGCCGATGAGGCCGGAGCCGGAGAGCGTGGTGCAGGCTAGACGCACGCTGCCGCCGGAGCCCGCGCCCGCGTTGCCGTTGGCCGCGCCGTCGGCGATGACGGAGCCGTTCAGCAGGAGCGTCCCCCGCACGGTGACGGAGACGATGCCGCCGCCGGCGGAGCCGGGGATGGCGTCGCCGATGTTGGAGCCGCCTCCGCTGCCCCAGTCGGCCGGCCAGGTGGCCGAGCCGTAGGGCGCGCGGGGGTTGCCGCCTCCGATGCCGCCGTAGGTGGCGCCGTCGCCCGTGCCGTAGTCGCCGTAGCCCGCGCCGCTCCGGTTACCGTTGCCCATGCCGGTGGCGTCGATGGATGCGCCAGCGGCCACCGTGCAGTCCTGGCCGATCCAGAGCTCCACGCCCCGTCCGTCGAGCTGCAGGCATCGGAGAGCCGAACCCGACTCCATCAGGAGGCTCCGCAACGACATGCCGGAGCCGGTGGTGGAGAGGGTCATGACGGCGTTGCGCAGGCGCAGGTCGACGTCCGGCATCTCCAGGACGGGCTGCATGATGGGACCGATGAGGACGCTGTTGTCGAACGCCAGCGTTGCGGCGCTGTCGCCCTGCCTCCGGCGGTAGACCGAGCCCGGGCCGCCGTCCATGGAGGAGCCGTTGAGCGCGCCGGCGCCGCCCCGGCACTCCACCGAGCCGGTGAACGCGTCGGCGCCGTAGCTCAGCGCGATACGCCCGCCGCCGCCGCCGCCCGCCAACCAACCGCCGGGAAGCGACGAGCTGTCCGGCGTGCCGCCGTTCGCGGTGATGATGCCGGAGCCGGCCATCGTGCCGACGCTGAGCAGCGCCGAGCCGCCCGCCCCGGCCCCCGCGTTGACGGACCCGGCTCCGTCGGCCCTGATGGCGCCGTCCAGGAGGAGCGTGCCCGGCACCGTGAGGCGGATGCGCCCGCCGCCCGAGCCGCCCGGATAGGCGTCGCCCACGTTCGACCCGCCGCCGCTGCCCATGTCGGTGGGCTCGACGACCGAACCGTAGGCCCACCGGCCGTTCGCCGCGCCCGAGCCGCCGTGTGTGGCGCCGTTGCCTGCGCCGTAGTCGCCGTATCCGGGGCCGGATCGGCTGGGATAGCCCAGGCCGATCACGTTGATGGCGGCGCCGGACTGGACCGTCAGGTTCTGGGCCACCGTGGCGCGGAGGCCGTACGAGCCGCCGCCCAGGCACGTCAGCGTCGTACCGGGGCCAAGCGTCAGGTTGCGGACGCTGACGCCGTCGGGCTCGTCGGACATGACCATGACCGCGCCGCGCATGAAGACATCGGCTTCGGTCCGGACGAACGCGGGCTGGTAGATCGCGCCGATGGCGCCGCCGTTGTCGAAGGTGAGCGTCGCGGCCGTCGCGCCGGTCTGGAGGGTGTAGACCGAGCCGGGCCCGCCGTCGGCCACCGAGGTGTCGAAGAAGCCCCGGCCGCCCTGGGCCGATACGGTGCCAGTGAACGCGGTGGAGCCATAGTAGAGCGCCACGCGCCCGCCGCCGCCGCCGCCCGCGTGCCATCCGGCCGGCAGGGACGATACGTCCGGCGTGCCGCCGTCGGCCGAGATGACGCCGTTGCCGCTGAGCGATCCCAGAGTGGCGTGGATGGAGCCGCCGGAGCCGCCGCCCGTGTTGGGCGCGACGCCGCCCTCTGCCAGGATCGCGCCGTTGTTGGCCAGGTCTCCGTGTACGATCAGGCGCATCTTGCCGCCGCCGGCGCCGCCGGGATAGGCGTCGCCCACGTTCGACCCGCCGCCGCTGCCGAAGTCGGCGGGCTCCACCATGGAGCCGTAGGTCCAGAGGCCGTTGCCGGCGCCCGAACCGCCGTAGGTGGCGCCGTTGCCCCCGCCGTAGTCGCCGTGGCCGGTTCCCTGCCGGCTGGGGTATCCCGCGCCGGTCACGTCGAGGGAGGCCGATGCCGCCACCGTCAGGTTCTGCCAGACCGTCAGCCGGAGGCCGGGCTCGCTGTTGCCGAGGCACGTGATCACGCTGTTCTCGCCCACGGAGAGGTTGCGCGCGCCCATTCCCGCCGGTTCGGGCGAGAGGACCATGACCGCGCCCAGCACGGTCACGTCCGTGTTGGGCATGTCAAACGTCGGCTGCATGACGCTGCCGATCTGGCCGTTGTTGTCGTAGAGCAGCGTGGACTGGGTCTCCCCGTTGCGCTGCATGAAGATCGTGCCCGGTCCGCCGTACAGGGGCGTGGCGTTGATCCGCCCCGCGCCGCCGCGGGCGTCCATGCGTCCCGCGAAGGTGTTGGCGTCGTAGTGCGCGGCGATGCGCCCGCCGCCGCCGCCGCCCGCCGGCCAGCCGTCGGGCAGAGAGGTGACATCCGGCGAGCCGCCGATGGCCTCGATGAGGCCCTCACCGGCCAGGGAGCCGACCTTCAGGTGGATCGAGCCTCCCGAGCCGCCGCCGGCGCTGGCGGGGCCGATGCCGTTCGACAGGACCGAGCCTTCCACCGTAAGGGCGCCGCCGACCGTCAGGTTCACCAGCGCGCCGCCGGAGCCGCCCGGCCATGCGTCGCCCACGTTGCCGCCGCCGCCGCTGCCGAGGTCGGTCGGCGCCGTGATGCTGCCGTAGGTCCATCGGCCGTTGTTCGAGCCCGATCCGCCGTAGGTCGCGCCGTTACCCGCGCCGTAGTCGCCGCTGCCCGGCCCCTGGCGGTTCACGTTGCCCAGGCCGGAGCCGTCCAGCGAGCCGCCGGGGCCCACCGTCAGGTTCTGCGCTGTGGTGATCATGATGCCGTCGCCCGTGGCCTGTTGGCACCGTATCACAGAGCCCGCGTCCACGGTCAGGTTCCGTACGCTCAGGCCCGCCGCGTCGCTGGAGAGCGTCATCGCGGCGCCCTTCACGGTCATGTCCAGGTCGGCCATGGCGAAGACGGGCTGCAGCACCGGCCCCGCAAGCGGTCCGTTGTCATAGAGCAGCGTGGCGAAGGCCGCGCCGGACTTCCGCATATAGAGCGTGCCCGGCCCGCCCATGGCCACCGAGGCGTTGATGCGGCCCTGGCCGCCTCCGGCCTGATAGGCGCCGGAGTAGGTGAGCGTCTCGTACTCGATGCCGATGCGTCCGCCGCCGCCGCCGCCGGCCTGCCAGCCGTCGGGCAGGGCGGAGGTGTCCGGCGAACCGCCCGCGGCCGAGATGAGCCCGGCGCCCGCCAGCGTTCCCGTCTGTAGGCGGATGCTGCCGCCGGAGCCGCCGCCGGCGTTGGTCGGCCCGATGCCGTCGGAGCGGATCGAGCCGTCCACGGTGCAGACCCCGCCCACGGTGATGCCCGCGATGCCGCCGCCGGAGCCGCCCGGCCAGGCGTCGCCCACGTTGGGTCCGCCGCCGCTGCCGTAGTCGACCGGAGCGGTGAACGAGCCGTAGGTCCAGCGGCCGTTGCCGTAGCCCGAGCCGCCGTAGGTGGCGCCGTTGCCCGCGCCGTAGTCGCCGCCGCCCGTGCCCTGCCGGTTGGGATGGCCCGTGCCGCTCACGTCGATGGAGCTGCCGGCCTCCACGGTCAGGTCGCCGGAGACCTGCATCAGCAGTCCGAAGCCGTCCGCCGCGGGGCTGGTGATCTGCGCGGCCGTCATGAGGCGCATGGTGGCCGCCTGAATCGGGTTGACGCTGCAGCCGAAGCAGATTCGCGCCATGGCGATGGTCAGGTCGCCGCCCGGCAGGGCCGGCGCCGCGTGCTGGGTATAGCCGAAGGCCGGGCCGTTGTGGAACTCGATGGACTCGTGCGCCGCGCCGAGGTCGTGGCGGTAGACGGTGCCGGGCCCGCCGTTGCAGGCCGCCGCACCGATCGCGCCTTGACCGCCGCGGGCCTGCATCTGGCCGCTGAACGTGCTGGTGGTCCAGGTCGCCGACACCCGTCCGCCGCCGCCGCCGCCGGCCCGCCAGCCCGCCGGGAGGGCGGAGATGTCCGGCGTCCCGCCGTTGGCCGTGATGGCGCCCTCGCCCGCCAGGGTCGCCGCGCCGAGCCGGATCGAGCCGCCCGCCCCGCCGCCCGCGTTGGCCGGTCCGCCGCCGTCGGAGCGGATATCGCCGTCCACCCGGCAGAGCCCGCCCACCGTCAGGTCGACGAGCCCGCCGCCCGATCCGCCCGGCCAGGAGTCGCCGAGGTTGGAGCCGCCGCCCGAGCCGTAGTCGGCGGGCGTCGTGACGGAATCATTGGCCCATCGCCCGCTGTCGCCTCCGGTGCCGCCGTGCGTGGCCCCGTTGCCGGCGCCGTAGTCTCCGTTGCCCGGGCCGTTGCGGCTCGGGTAGCCATGGCCCGATGCGTCGATCCGGCTCCCGCTCTCCACCGTGAGGTCGCCGGAGACCGTGATCCGGAGCACGGGCCCGGCGGGAACCACGACGCCGGCCCCGCGCACGAGCAGGGAGGCGTAGGATGCCCCTCCGCCTCCGCAATCGATGGTCAGCGTGCAGCCGGTGACGATGACCGGCTCGCCGCTGTACGAGCCGGCCGATATGGTGGTGTCGCTGGTGAACTCCACGGCCTGCGCTACGCCGGGGGCCAGGCCCAACAGGCAGCACAGCGCGGCGCCGGCGGCCCGCAGCCGCTCCAACTTCGAGATGACATGCAGCATCTATCCGCTCTCCCGGCGCCGTGGTGGGGCGCCATGCGGGACGCATGGGCTATCGTTGGCCCGGTTGCGCGCCCCGCCGTCACATGGTAGAGACCGCGAGCCCCGGGCGTGATAGGTCCGTACAGCGGACAACCACGCCGAGACCGCACATTGCGCGTGTGTCTTTCGACACATTCGCCGCGACTCCTTCAGGCCGTCCGGCGGCTTCAGAAGCCGTCTGAGAGCGAACAGAGACGAGAAGGGCCCCCGCATACCCCGGCGGCCGATGCCATGGTACGCGGGAGCCCTGGTTCAGCGGGACCGAGGGGAGGCGCCGCCCTACTTCCGGGCCTCGCTCTGGAGCTTGGCGGCCTGGTTCGGGTCGCCGATGTGCATCGTGTCGTAGGCCTGCTGCGAGGTCTTGAAGGGGCCGACGCCGGTGTGGCCGTGCCAGTCGCCCTGGTGGTGCATGGGGTTGGGCAGGCCCGTCTCGGCCTCGCGCCGGGCGATCCATGCGTCCATCTGCGCGCGCAGATAGGCGACGACCTCGGGGCGCTCCTCGGCCAGGTTCTCGTTCTCCTCCGGGTCGGTGACGAGGTTGTAAAGCTCGACCTCGGGCTTGAAGTGGAAGTCCGGCTCCAGCGCGACCATCAGCTTCCACTCGGGCGTCCGCCAGCCGTGCTTCCGCATCCACGTGCACTCCGTGATGTAGAAGCTGCTGTCGTGGGACGCCTCCTCGCCGCGGACCATGTCCATGAGGCTCGCGCCGTCGAAGGTGCAGCCGGGGGCCTCGATCTCGGCCAGCTCCAGCAGCGTGGGCACGAGGTCCTTGTGCTGGTTGTAGCCCTACAGGCGGACGCCGGCGGGCACCTTGGCGGGGTAGCGGATGACCAGCGGCACGTGCAGCGTGCAGTCATACATGCCGTGGTGGTCGAACCAGCACTCGTGGTCGTAGAGCGTCTCGCCGTGGTCGGAGTTGATGACCACGATGGTCTCGTCCAGGATGCCCATGCTCTCAAGCGCTGTGAAGATGGCCTGGATAGAGGCGTCCATGTAGGCGATGGCGCCGTCGTACTGGGCGATGACGTACTCCTTGTCCGCGATGCCGGGCGGCATCCAGCTGGCGAAGAAGTCGCAGAAGGGCTTGAAGGTCATCACCGGCTCCATGGACTTGTTGGCCGGGTCGCACTCGTTGCCGTGGTAGAAAGCGCGCTCATAGGGCGCCGGCGGCAGGTAGGGCGCGTGCGGGTCCATGTGGCGCAGGAGCATCATGAAGGGCTTGTCGTCGCCGGCCAGCCGCTCCAGCTCGGGGATCGCCACGGCGTTCAGGTTTTCGGCCTTGGGGCTGCGGCCTTCGTTCCAGCTGCCCCAGCCGGCGAACTCCAGGTACTTGTCGAACCCGCGCGAGGCCGGGTTGCCGCCGAACCCGACGCAGGTGGTGTTGTAGCCGGCCTCCCCGCAGATTTCGGCCAGTGTCTTGACGCCGTCGCGGATGCCGCCCTGGTGGCGCAGGGCCACGATCTGCGTGCCGAAGCAGTCCATGCCGGTGAGCATGGAGCCGTAACCGCTGGTGGTGGGGATGTGCGGGCTGAAGGTGTTCTCGAAGACCGCGCCCTCCTCGGCGAAGACGTCCATATGCGGCGTGGTGAAGCGCGGGTAGCCGTAGAGGCTCATGTGATCGGCCCGCAGCGAGTCGATCCCGATGACGAGGATGTTGGGCTTGCGGCCCGAGCCTGATGAAGCCATGCGGTAGTTCTCCCTTAGGTGCGCCGAGCCCGCGGGCCGGGTCGCGTCGGTGGCGGATGTGCGGCGCGCATCAGTTCGCCGCGGAGGCCCGTCATACCTCCCCGCAGGGGAGAAGGGGAGAAGGGGAGAAGGGGAGAAGGGCGTGGTCCGTGTGGGTCCGTGTTCGTCCGTGTCAGGGGTACGATACTGGCGGGAGGGCTCCATGCGCGACGAGGCGGACCAGCCGAGGGCGAAGGCGCGGCTCATCGCATGGCGCGCGGCCGACCGGCTGCTTCAGGCCGCCGCGGCCGACGGGTACATCGCCGATGCCGACCTGGAGGCCGTCCTCGCGTTGCTGCTCCGGCCGAATGGCTGGCGCTACCGGGCCCGTGCGCGCCTCATCCAGCGGCTGTCGCGCCTGCAGCTCAGTTCCCAGCAACGGCGGGCGGCGGCGGACGCCCTGCTTCGGATCGCCGGCGAGAACGCCCGTGCCGACCAGGCGGGGCGGCTCGCGCGGTGGGCGCTGCTCTCGGCGGCGCTGTCGTTGCTACTGGTTGTCTCTTTCGACTTCTCGCCTGCCAACCACCCGCTGGACTGGCTCTATGCGATGGCCGCCGGGTTGCTCGGGGCCCTGCCCATGGCCGTTGTCGTGGCGCCGGTGGCCGAGCGATCCGAGGCGGTTCGCCGGGCGGCCGTCCGCGCCGCGGCCATCGACGCCGTCGGACTATTCCCCTCGCCCGAGGCCGCGCCGATGGTGGCGGCCGCCTGCCGGCAACGGGGCATCATCGGTCGCGTGGCCCGCAGATCGCTCCCGACGGTCCTCGCGACCCTCCGCCCCGAGCACTACCGCCCCGGCGAAGGCCGCCTCACGCCGGACCTCTGCCGGCTCCTCCCGGGCGCTGACGACGATCTGCTGCGCGACATCCTGCGCGCGCTGGAGCGGGCCGGCGACGGACGCGGCGTCGAGGCCGTGGAGGCCCTGGCGGCCCGCACCCACTCCGACCGTGTGGCCGCCCGCGCACGTGAGGTGGCGGGCCTGCTCCGCGAGAGGCGCACCCGCGAGCGCCAGGCGAGCACGCTCCTGCGCCCGACCGAAGCGCCCGATGACCCCGCCGCGATCCTGCTCCGCCCCGCGCCGCCGGGAGGCGCCAACGCCGACGCCGACCTGCTGGTGCGGCCCAGCGCCCCGCCGGAGGAGTGAGGGAGGATGTGGTGGGTCCGTGTTCGTCCGTGTCGGTCCGTGTGTCCGTGCTGCGGGGCGCCTCCCTCCCCCGAGGCCTCAGCGGGCGGCCAGGATGGCCCGCACTCGCTCCAGGTCGTCCGGCGTGTCCACCGACAGCGGGGCGGCGTCCATGCGCACCATGCGGATGCTGTAGCCGTTGTAGAGCGCCCGGAGTTGCTCCAGGCACTCGGCCTGCTCGATCGGCGCCGGCGGCATGGCCGCGATCGCGATGAGGAAGTCGCGGGTGTAGGCGTAGAGCCCGATGTGCTGCATGGTGGTCACCGGCGCGGCCGGGTTTCGCATGAAGGGAATGCGCCAGCGCGAGAAGTAGAGCGCGTTCTGGTCGGCTCCGCAGACCACCTTCACCGTGGCCGGGTTGTCCAGTTCGGCCTCGGGGCAGGGGCACATGGCGCTGGACATGCAGGAGGCCGGATCGATGAGCAGGGGCTCGACCACGGCGTCGACCGTCTCCGGCGCCAGCAGCGGCTCGTCGCCCTGGATGTTGACCACGATGTCCGCGTCGATGCGCGCGGCCACCTCGGCCAGCCGCTCGGTGCCCGAGGTGTGCGTGTCGGCGGTCATCTCCGCCCGGCCGCCGAAGGCCCGGACCGCCGCCACGATGGCCGGGTCGCAGGTGGCCACCAGCACCTCGTCCACGCGGCGGGCGCGGCAGGCGTTCTCCCAGACCCACTGGATCATGGGCTTGCCGGCGATCTCCAGCAGCGGCTTGCCCGGCAGGCGCGTGGCGGCCATGCGGGCGGGGATCATGCCGACGACCTTGCGTGCTGCGCTCATGGTTGGTTGCTCCTTGGCGGGTCGGACGGGCGCTCGGGCGGCGGCGGCGACGACTTCCAGCGGTTGTGGAACCAGAGCCACTGCTCGGGGTAGGCCCGGATGGCGGCCTCGGAGTCGTCGGCCACGCGGCGCATGATCTGTTCGATGTCGGCGGCGGTGTCGCCCGTCGGCTCGGGCACGAAGCCGCCGCTGTAGAGCATGCGGAAGCGGCCGGGCCCCACCCGCACGCAGTAGCAGAGGATGATGGCCGAGCCGGTCTTCAGCGCCAGCCGGGCGGCGCCGTCGACGAAGCCGGTCTGGCGTCCGAAGAAGGGCACGAAGAGATCGGTGGCGTTCTGGTCGCTCACCATGGCCACGCAGGCGCCGCGCCGGAGCCCCTCCAGGATGGTGCGCAGCCCCTTGCCGGTCTCCACCACCTTCAGCCCGGTCCGCTCGCGGAGGCGGGTGATCAGCTCGGTGGTGCCCTGGTCGCGCGAGGGGCGCACCAGCAGCAGCACCTCCACCCCGCGGGCGGCGGGGATGCGCGCCTGCATCTCGAAGTTGCCCAGGTGCGCGGTGACGAAGATGACGCCCTTGCCCCGCGCGTGGAGCGCGGCGAAGTCGTTCCAATCCTCTTCGCGGAACTCGATCACCTCATCGATCTGCTCCGGAGTGCGGAAGGCGTACCAGATCTGCTCGACCATGAGCATTCCGAACTGCCGGAAGCTCTCCCAGGCGATGCGGCGGCGCTCCGCTTCGGAGTGCGTCGGGCCCAGCGCCCAGGCCAGGTTGTCCAGCGCGACCTTGCGCCGCTTCTTCGAGACCACGCGCATGAGGTCGCCCAGGCCCCGGCCCAGTCCCAGCGCCACGGGTAGCGGCAGGCGCGGCAGCAGGGCCACCAGGCTCTTCAGCGCCGCCAGGCCCACGGCGCGGGCCAGCCGTTTGGATAGCTTCGTGTTGTTCTGAGGCCGCGTGTTTCCCAGCGACGGCGCCTGGCTCATGCCTTGCTCCCTGCCCGGGCCAGGGCTTGCCGGATCGCTTCGTCCAGCGCCTCGTGGCCGATGATGTCCAACTCTGCCGACAAGACTACCACCGGCAGGCCGTAGTCGCGCACGGGGAGCTTGACGGCATCCTTCTCGGTTATGACCACGAGCTCGGCGCCGGCGTCCCGGGCGTCGCGGGCCGCCTGCTCCATCTCGTCGGACGTGACGGCATGGTGGTCCGGGAAGCGCCGCCGCAGCGCGACGTCGGCGCCCACGCGCTCCAGTAGTCCTTCGAAGCCCTCGGGGTGGCCCAGGGCCGATACGGCGGCCACCTTGCGTCCGGCCAGGGCCATCGCGGGGGAGGCCTCGCCGCCGGCCGACGGGCGCACTCCCGCCGCGCTATAGGCGGCCTCGGCCACGCGGCCCGGCCCGACGACGGCGGCCACGCGCCGCTTCAGCGCGGCCACCTGGTCGCCCGCGACCTCGTCGACGTGCGTCAGGACCACGAAACCGGCCCTGCTCAGGTGGCTGGGCGGCTCGCGCAGGAGGCCCCGGGGCAGCAGGCGGCCGTTGTCGAAGGGCCGCACGGCGTTGAGCAGCACGACCTCCACGTCGCGGTGGAGCTGGTAGAACTGCATGCCGTCGTCCAGCACGATCAGGTCCGGCGAGAAGCGCTCCACGGCCATCCGCCCCGTGACGCGGCGGTCGCGCCCCGCCAGCACGGGAACGCCCGGCAGCGAGGAGGCGAGCAGGAAGGCCTCGTCGCCGGCCTCGCGGGCGCCGAGGAGCGCCGCGTCGGGCGTGGAGACGATCACCGCGCCGCCCTCGCCCGCTCCCCGGTAGCCGCGGCTCAGGATGCAGGGCCGCAGCCCCTGGGCCTGCAGGCGGCGGCAGAGCCAGAGCGTGAAGGGGGTCTTGCCCGTGCCGCCGGTGGTGAGGTTGCCCACGCTGACCACCGGGCATCGCAGCCGCGCCTGCTTGCGGAGGCCCAGCCGGTAGGGCGCCAGGTAGAGCTTGAGCCCGCCGGAGTAGATCAGCGCCAGGCCCGAGAGGAGCAGCCGCAGCGCGTCTGCGCCGGGGCCCGTCGCCGAGCCGTCCAGCACCCTCAGCGCCCACGGACGCGCGGCCGGGCCGGACACGCTCACCGGCCCTCGAGCGCTTCGGCGATGGCCCGCGCGTAGGTCTCCGAGGCGCCCTGATTGGCCTCGATCAGCGCCGGCGCGCTGCGTGCGATCCGCGCCCGGCGGCCGGGGTCGGCCAGCAGCTCCAGCAGGCCGTCGGCCAGCTCGCGCTGGGATCGGACCTCGAACGCCACCCCGGCCTGCGCCGCCAGCGCGGTGATGTCGCGGAAGTTCTGCATGCGCGGCCCGTGCAGCACGGCCTTGCCCTGCGCCAGCGGCTGCAGCAGGTTCTGGCCGCCGCCCGGCTCGGAGAGGCTGTTGCCGATGAAGACCACGTCGCCGGCGGCGTAGGCCCGGGCCAACTCGCCGAAGGTGTCGAGGATCACCACTCCGTCGACGGCGGTCTCGCGGGCCGACCGGCGGGCTGGCTCCAGCCCCACCCGGCGCATGAGGGCCGCCAGGTCGTCGGCGCGGTCCGGGTGGCGGGGCGCGTGGAGCAGCTGCAGGCCGGGCAGCGCGGCGCGGGCGGTCACGAAGGCGCCCAGCACGGCCTCCTCCTCTTCGGTGGAGCGGGTGCTGCCCACCACCAGCGTGGGGCGGTCGGCGGCCAGGCCCAGCTCCAGCCGGAGCGCGCCGGCCTCGGCGTCGGTCAGGCGGGGCGTCCGCTGGTCGAACTTCGGGTTGCCGCCCACGGAGGCGATGCCCGCCGGCGCTCCCAGCGCCCGGAGCCGCTCGGCGTCGGTCTCGGTCTGGGCAAGAACGCGGCGGAATAGGCCCAGCGCGGCCCGCGTGAGGGGCCGGGCGCGAAGGTAGCGCGGGAAGCTCCGGTCCGAGATGCGCCCGCTGACCAGCAAGGCGGGCACGCGGGCGCGGTGGGCCTGGTGCAGGAGGTTCGGCCATAGCTCGGTCTCGACGACCACGAGCAGGTCCGGCCGCAACGCCCGCAGGAACCGGCGCACGACGAACGGCGCGTCGAAGGGGGCATAGAGCGCCGCCGAGGCGAGGTCGGGCACGAGCTTGGAGGCCGTCTCATGCCCGCCGGGCGTGATGCAGGTGATGACCACGTCCACGTCGGGCCGCGCGGCCTTGAGGGCGCGAAGGATGGGAGCGACGGCCGAGACCTCGCCCACGGAAGCGCCGTGGACCCAGATGCGCTTGCCCGATGCGGGCGCAACGGAGGGCAACCGCCCCCAGCGCTCGCCCCACCCGGCGCGCGACTTGCCGCGCACCAGCCGCAAGGCCAGCCCCAGCGCGATGACAGGCGAGAGCAGCAGGAGCCCGATGTTGTACAGGACGATGATGGCGACGACCCCCGAAGGCCCCCGACCGGCGCCGGGCGGCACCCCACGAGAGTACCCGACCGCGCGGGGCGGCGAGGTGAGGGTCCCGCCGTTGGTGGCTCGGGCCTCCGTGCCCGAGTCGGCGGCAGCGCCGTCAGTTCGGTCAACAACGTCAACAACGTCAAGCCCTTGCCGTCATCCTGCCGCCGAGCTGCGGCCCCCCGGCCCGAGCCGCCCCCTCGGGCCGCATCCCGTTACCGCGCGACAGGTACACTCCCCACAGGCGGCGGGCCGCGCTTTGCCGGGGAGGGCGCCTCATGACCACCAGACCACCGACGCGGGAACCCGTGGGCCTTGTTCGGCTTGACCCCTGGCTGGAGCCCTATGAGCCGCAGCTCCGCGAGAGGCTGCGGCGCTTCCGGGACGCCCTGGCGCGGATGGAGGACGGCGGCGGGCTCCTCGGCTCCGTGAGCTTGGGCCACCGGTACCTGGGCCTGAACCGCGGCGAGCGCGACGGCGCGCCCGGCCTCTGGTACCGCGAGTGGGCGCCCGGCGCGACCTACCTGGCCCTCATCGGCGACTTCAACGGCTGGGACCGGGGCGCCCATCCCATGGCCCGCGACGAGTGGGGCGTCTGGTCGATCTTCATGCCCGACGGCCCGCACGGTTGCGCCATCGCCCACGACGGCCGCCTGAAGGTCCACGTGGCGCACCGCGAGAGCGCCATGGACCGCCTGCCGGCCTACGCCACACGGGTGGTGCAGGAGCCGGACACGAGCTTCTGCGCCCGCTGGTGGAGCCCGGCTGAGCCCTACGCCTGGCGCGAAGAAGCCCCTGTCGCGCCGCCCGCCCTGCGCATCTACGAGGCGCACGTGGGCATGGCGCTGGAGGAGGGGCGCGTGGGCACCTTCGGCGAGTTCACCCGCGACGTCCTCCCGCGCATCGCCGGGCAGGGCTACAACGCGGTGCAGCTCATGGCCGTCATGGAGCACCCCTTCTACGCCTCGTTCGGCTACCACGTCTCCAGCTTCTTCGCCGTCTCGTCGCGCTTCGGCACGCCGGATGAGCTGAAGGCGCTGGTCGACGAGGCGCACCGGCTGGGCCTTACGGTCATCATGGACCTGATCCACTCGCACAGCGTGAAAAACGCGGCGGAGGGGCTCAATCGGTTCGACGGCACGGACCACCAGTACTTCCACGCCCCGCCGCGCGGCGAGCACCCGGCGTGGGACTCGCTCTGCTTCGACTACGGCAAGGCCGAGCCGCTCCGGTTCCTCCTCTCCAACGTCCGCTTCTGGCTGGAGGAGTACCGCTTCGACGGCTTCCGCTTCGACGGCGTCACCAGCATGCTCTACCTGGACCACGGCATCGGGCGCCCGTTCAACCGCTACGACGACTACTTTGGCGACAACGTCGACGCCGACGCCGCGACCTACCTGATGCTGGCCAATGAGCTGGCCCATCGGGTGCGGCCCGGCGCGGTGACCGTGGCGGAGGACGTCTCGGGGATGCCGGGCCTCGCCCGCCCCGTGGCCGAGGGGGGACTGGGCTTCGACTACCGCCTCGCCATGGGCGTGCCCGATATGTGGATCCGCCTGCTGAAGGAGCGCAAGGACGAGGAGTGGCGCCTGGGCGACATCGTCGGCACGCTCCTCAACCGCCGCCATACCGAGAAGCACGTGGGCTACGCCGAGTCGCACGACCAGGCCATGGTGGGCGACAAGACCCTCGCCTTCTGGCTCATGGACCAGCGGATGTACTGGAACATGGACCGCGCCGCCGCCGATCCCGTGGTGGAGCGGGGCATCGCGCTGCACAAGATGATCCGCCTCATCACCTTCGCGCTGGCCGGCGACGCCTACCTGAACTTCATGGGCAACGAGTTCGGCCACCCCGAGTGGATCGACTTCCCGCGCCAGGGCAACGGCTACTCGTACCACTACGCCCGCAGGCAGTGGTCGCTGGCCGACAACGGCTTCCTCCGCTACCAGGGACTGAACGAGTTCGACCGGGCCATGATGGCGCTGGACGAGCGCAGGCGGCTGCTGGCCGACCCGTTCATCGAGCAGCTATCGGTGGACGAGGAGGCCCGCGTGCTGGTCGTGCGGCGCGGCGCGCTGGTCTTCGCGTTCAACTTCGACGCCGAGCGCTCCTACAGCGGCCTCCGCATCCCCGTGCCCGACGCGGCCGACTACGTGGTGGAGCTGGACACGGATAGGGCCGAGTTCGGCGGGTTCGGGCGCACGGAGCCGGGCGCCACGTACCTGCTGCAGTCCGCGCCCGCGCAGGGGCGCGACCAGAGCGTGCAGGTCTACCTGCCCGCGCGGAGCGCTCAGGTCCTGGCGCCGGTTGCCGCCTTGAAGTAGACGTGGATGGGATGCGTGGAGTGGTCGTAGACCTTCTTCTCGTCCCACGGCAGAGCCACCTCCACCGGACCTTTGGCGAAGGGGTGGAAGTAGACGATGGTCATGTTCCGGGGCTTGCGCCGCAGCGATTCCCGCATGTTCTCCATCACCTTCTCCATGACCGGCTCGGGGAAGGGGTTGTAGAAGTAGAGGTACGTGTAGGGGTCCAGGTCGTCGAAGGTGGTCGCGTCGGCGACGTAGAGCGTGGCGTTCTTGAGCTTGCAGATCTCCAGGTTGCGCCGGCCGATGCGGATCAGCTTCTCGGAGAGGTCCAGCCCGTCGATGCGGCCGAAGGGGAACTCGGCCATGGTGATGAGCGCCCCGGCCTTGCCGCAACCCAGGTCGATGATGCCGTCATCGGGGCCGATGGGCAGCTGTTTCAGGACGAACGCCAGGTCCGGTCCGCACGAGTCGCTGTACATGAAGCCCGCGCCCCGGGGCAGGCCGATGGCGCGCGGGCTCTCGAAGTGGATGTCCACGCCCATGCGGTTGAGCTTGGCCTTGTAGGCCAGCGTGGCCGGACGGAACTTACGGCAGAGATGCAGCAACGCCGTCGCTCGCTCTAGTGGGCTCTTCGCCGCCATGGTCCCGCACCTCCTCGAGTCCCCGCCGGCGCACCGGTCGGCTCGCTTCATGCTACCCTGTAGCCTGCCGGACGCGGCGGATCGCCCCTCCGGCAAACGACTCGAGGAGCCGCCCGACATGCCCATCGACCGCGAAGAGATCACCGCCGAGCCCGGAGCCTACCGCCTCTGGCTGCGGCTGCCCGAGGCCGTCCGCGCGCCCATCGGCGCCCTGGGCGAGCGCGAGCTGCCCGCCGGCCTCTACGCCTACAGCGGCAGCGCGCTGCGAGGCATCCGCGGCTGGGTGCGGCGCTACCTGCGGCCCGCGGGCGTGCTGAAGTGGCACATCGACCACCTGCTGCGCCACGCCGAAGTGGTGGACCTGGAGGCCCTCCCCGGCGGCGGGCGGACGGAGTGCGCCCTCCACGCCGAGCTGCTGGCCATCCCCGGCGCCTCCGAGCCCGTGCGCGGATTCGGCTCCAGCGACTGCCGCTGCGGGTCGCACCTGGCCCTCCTGCCTCCCGGCTCCCCGGCGCCGGCCGTGGCCCATGCGCGGCTTCGCTCCGGCGAGGAGATGACCGTGCGCCTGCTGCGGCCCGACGACGGCCCGCGCCTGGGGGCCTACTTCGCCGGCCTCTCCGAGCGGACCCGCTCGCTCTACGGCCCGCACCCCTTCACGCAGGAGGAGGCCGACGCCATCTGCGCCACGCTGGACCCCGCCGACATGCTGCGCGTGGTCGGCGAACTGCCCGACGGCCGGCTCGTCGCCTACATGCTGCTCCAGATCGGCGTGCGGCACATCGAGGCGGAGAAGTACCGCGCACAGGGGATCGAGCTGCCCGAAGGCGAGTGCGCCGCGTTCGCGCCGTCGGTGCTGGATGGACTGCAGGAGACCGGGGTCGGCACGGCCATGGCGGCCGTCCTCTTCCGCATGGCGCGCTCACGGGGCGTCCGCACCGTGAACCTCTGGGGCGGCGTCCAGGAGCGCAACGTCCGCGCCCGGCGCTTCTACGAGAAGCTGGGCTTCCAGAAGATCGGCGAGTTCATGGCGGGCGACCTGAACAACTACGACATGGTGTGCCGCCTCCAGCCTCGGCGCAGCGGGCTCCCTGCGGACAGTATGCTGGGATAGGCTCGACAAGCGGAGGTGGCGATGCGATTCGGACGGTGGATATGCACGGCGGCGGCGGTCGTCTGCTGCGGCGCGGCGACGGCCGGCGAACCGACCGTGGACAGGACGGTGGAGGGCATCATCGCCCGCATGCGCTCCCGGCTGGGGCTCGAGGGGCTCCTCACGCTCGACGCCGCGACCGTCGATCGCTTCGTCACCGCGGCCGACCGCGCCGTTCTCGGCACGCGGTACTGGCGCTTCACGGCCAACGTGCCCGTCCGCGTCTCGGTGATGCGGGCCGTCGAGCAGAAGGTCCCGCCCTTCTGGCTCCGGGCGCGGGGCTTCACGCGGACCGACATGCGCGTCCGCAACGAGGAGTACGAGTACGAGGTCTGGCAGCGCGACTTCGCCGCCGGTCCCATCGGGTTGGGCATCAACGGATTCGACCAGCACCGGCCGCACTACTTCGTGGCCGTCGGCGCTCTGAAGCGCGGCGCGGCGTTGCGCCTCTCCGGCTTCTACCCGGGCGGCCAACACCGCTTCGCCATGCGCAAGGGTTCGCCCATCTACCATGACTGGCCGGACCTTGTCATCACCGAGCTGCCCGACGCGCTCAAGGGCCAGGTGCTGCTCACCACCATTCGCGGCCGCGCCCGGGAGGCGCACCTGGTGGGCGGCTTCCGCACCACGCCCTGCCCGGCCGGCAGGGCGCCGGACCAGCTGCACCTGACCTGGTCGGGCGATCCGCGGACCTCGGTGGCGGTGCAGTGGCGCACGAGCGCGTCGGTCCGCTCCGGCAGGCTCCAGTGGCGGCCGGCCGGCTCGCGGTCGGCCTGGCGGAGCGCGCCGGCCGCCTCGACCACGCTGACCGACTCGCGCATCGTGAACAATCCGAGCGTGCGGACGTGGCGGGCCGCCGCCGTCGGCCTGCGCCCCGGCACAGCCTACGAGTATCGCGTCGCCGGCGCCGTCGGCCTGCACCGCTTCCGGACGGCTCCGGCCCGACCGGCCCCGTTCTCCTTTGTCTGGCTCTCCGATACGCACAATCAGCCCGCCGCGGCCACGCTGTTGGCGGCGGCCCTGAAGCGGCTGCCGGACCAGGCCTTCTGCACCATCTCCGGCGACCTGGTCGGCACGGGACAGAACCGCGAGGATTGGGATCAGTTCTGGCGCCACCTGGCCGCCTATGCGCCGGAGCGCCCCGTGATGCCCTCCATGGGCAACCACGACTGCATCGACGGGCTGGGGCCGGAGGGCTACCTGAGCCAGTTCGCGCTGCCCGCCAACGGCGCGCCCGCCCTGCGCCCCGGCCGCTCGTACCACTTCGAGTACTCGGACCTCCTCTTCGTGGCGCTGGACGCCACCGATTCGGTCCCGGCCCAGCGGGCATGGCTCGAGGCGACGCTGAACGCGAGCAAGGCGCGCTGGAAGGTGGTCGTGTTCCACTTCCCGCCCTACTCGCTGGAGGAGGACTACCCCGACATCCGCCGCGAATGGTGCCCGCTCTTCGACAAGTACGGCGTGGACCTGGCGCTCTCGGGCCACGTCCACCGGCTCCAGCGCAGCTACCCGATCCGGGGCAACAAGGCGCTGCCCGAGGGCTCGGCCGCGCCGATCTACCTCATGACCGTGGCGGTGGACCAGCGCGGCGAGGAGGCCAAACTCCCGAGGTACGGCGTGGTGAACCTGGAGCCGCGCGTGCCGATCTACCATGCCTTCCGCGTGGACGGGCGGCGCCTGACGATGCAAGCGCTGGACGCCGACGGCAAGGAGTGGGACCGGCTGGCGCTGGAGAAGGCGAGGAGGGGTTGAGGGGTTGAGGGGAGGAGGTGAAACGGCGTCGCGGCCCGGTCACCTCCTCACCCCCGCACCTCCTCACCTCCTCAGGCGACAGCCAACGCCCTCTCCTGCTCGGCCACGACCTCGGGCGTCAGGATGTCTTCGACGATCTCACGGGCCGAGAGCATCTTCTCCGCGTGGACGCCGCTCTCGCCCAGCGTGATGATGGGCGGTTCCACGTCGGTGTAGAGGCCCGCCGTGGAGAGCAGGGCGTTGCAGAGGCAGACGCGACCGGTCAGGTCGGCCACGTCGCCGCCCAGCGTCCGGTACTGCTTCTCCGGCATGGCCGGGCAGATGTACCGCTCCCGCCGCGTGCCGTCGCGCCGCGTGTCCCAGGTGGAGGTGACGAGATAGGCCCGGTTGCAGATGCGCTTCCGCGCCTCGTAGACGGTCGGATCGGCCAGCGTTCCCTCCAGCGGCACCACCTTGAAGGGGTACCCCGTGGGCGAAAGCACATTGTCCGTGAGGACGGTGGTCTCCTTGGTGTGGTTGCGGTCGACGACCTGCTGCTTCAGGTCATCCCTCATGCCGGACTCCCGGCAGAGGGCGAAGCGCGAGCCGATCTGCAGGCCGTAGGCCCCGCGGGCCAGCCAGCGCAGGTAGTCGTTGCGCGAGCCCCCCTCGTCCAGCGCCCCGGCCACGTAGACGGGCACGCCCATGGCCAGCACCTTGTCGAAGTAGGCGTCGATCTCGTCGGGATCGCCGAAGGAGACGCGGTTCCTCGGCGGGGCGTTGTGGCCGCCGGCGCGGTGGTTCTCCAGAACGAAGGCGAAGGGCCGGGCGCCCTCCATGTCGCGGTTCCAGATATCCAGGATGCGCTTGGGGAACGCGAAGTTGGAGAGGATCGGGATCATGTGCGGGGCGGGATGCTGCGCCAGCAGGGCCGCGCCCTCGTCGCCGGGGGCCTCGAGCAGGACGTGCGTGCCCGTGCCCGTCAGGGCCTCGTACTCCACGGCGTTGCCGGCCCGGAGGTTCGTGACGATGTCCGGCAGCTCCATGGGCACGCCGGCGCCGCAGAGCAGGGCGTCGACGCCGCCTAGCATGGCGCCGTAGATGGTGGGAAGCACCGTGAGGGCGCACTTCCACATGACGTTGACGCCCACCCGGCCGCGATGGCCGGACTTGGCGCGCAGCACCTCGACATAGGCGCCGATGACGCTGAGACGGCGTGCGAGCGCGCCGCGGACCGGGTCCGGCAGGTCCATGGGGGGCTCGAGATGGAACCGGGACCCGCCGCGCGCATAGCTGAGCAGATCCTCGACGTAGCGTTTGATCGGGAACGTCTGGGCAAGGGAGATGGCGATCTCGTCGCCCGCCCGCACCTGCTCCACGACGATGTGGCGCAGCCCCACACCGGAGACCACGCCCAGCGCGCCGAGACGCGCGGTGGCGTTAGCCAGGCGGGCGCACGAGACCTGTACTCCCATGCCGGCCTGTATCAGCCTCGGCATTCCCGCGATAAGGTCAGACAAGACAGACCTCCTAACTAGCCGGCGCGGAACCCCCGAATGGGATCGCCCGTAGTCGCCATTCTCATACGTACGGGCGCCATGGCGCCGCCGTTCGCCGCTCATCGACGCAATCGGCGTCCATTGGGCGGCCCCTTAGCTTACCAGCCGCCCGCCTCGACCGCGCGCGCCATCTCCTCGGCAAACGCCGTCGGGAGCCAATCCACCTTGTGAAAGACCCTCAGGCGCTCCCCTTGCGTGAAGCGCGCCAGCGTCTGCGGGTTCTGCACGTTGGTCAGAACCGCCACCGGCGTCTCCGGGCAGTGGGCGCGGAGGACCGAGTAGAGGAGCACGCCCGTGATCAGCCCGTTGTCGCTGGCCTTGGCCGTGAAGAGCTTGCCCGGCGGCATCATGATGTCCAGCACGATGAGGTCCGGGCAGCCGGAGCCGGCCTCCTCCACCGCCCTGTCCGGGATGACGCACTGGAGGACCTCGAAGCCCTTCTGCTCCAGCGCCGACACGTGGTACCAGTTCGGCGTAACGTCGTCATCCACAAACAGAAGCCTCTTTGCCACGATCCTGCCTATCCCTTCTGCCTGGGCGACCGGTGCGCCAGCTCGCCCGGCAGCGTGATGGTGATCTCGGTGGGCTGGGCCGTGTGGGTCACGCGGACCGAGCCGCCGTGTGCCTCCACGATCTGCCGCACCACGAAGAGCCCCAGGCCCTGCCCGGCCACGTTGCGCTCCAGCGCGTTGCGGCCCCGGGCGCCCTCCTGGAAGAGGCGCTCGTCGGCGCCGGATGGAATGCCCGTGCCCCGGTCGCGGAAGGTTATCACATAATCGCCCCCGCGCCGATCGCCGGCGATCTCGACGTAGAACGCATCGGGATCGCTGAACGCGTACTTGATGGAGTTCGACAGCAGGTTGAACATCACCTGCTGGAACTGGCTCCGGTCGATCCAGAGGCGGGGCACGGTCTCAAAATCGTCGTACTGGATCCGGTTCTCGCTGAAGCGTTTGCCCCGCAGCAGCAGGCCCGCCTGCCGCACGGCCGCGGCGATCACCTCCGACTTCAGGAAGGTGGGCCGGCAATCCAGCGGCAACGAGGCCCGCGCCGACCGCAGCACGTCGGCGTTGCCCACCAGCCGCCGCATGATGTCGCACCACGAGAGGATATCACCAAGGTAGTCGTAGGGGAGCATCTCCCGGACGCCCTTGGTGTGCTGGATCAGGTCCACGGCGCCCCGGATCGAGCCCAGCGGCACCTTCAGCTCGTGGGTCAGGCGGCCCAGGGCCGCGATGCGCCGCTCGTCGGCCAGCCGCGTCACCAGATGCGGCACCACGGCCTGCCCGATGGCGTCGAGGATGGCCAGGTCGTCGTCGGAGTACATGGCCCAACGGCCGTCGGCGGAGCGCTTGTTCTGGCACCGCACCACTCCCACGACCTCGCCGCCGGAGTCGAGGAGCGGCGCCACCAGGAACGAGCCCAGCTGCCGTCCCACCGTCTCCACGCTCTTTGCCACGCGGCCCGGCGCCTCGTGGGCGTCGGCTCCCACCACGGGCTCCTCGTTGGCCCAGACGCCTCCGGTGATGCCTTCGCCCTTGGCGTAGTGCCGCTCGCCCTCGTCCACGCGCCACTGCAGACCCGTGGTGCTGGCGGCCTCCAGCCGGTCGCCCACGGAATCGACCACGAAGATGGTGACGCCGTCGCATACCAGCAGCCGCGCCACGAGGTCGCGCACGCGGTCGAGGAACGGCCCGGCATCTTTGCTCCGGCCCGCGGCCACGTTCACGGCGGCGGCCGCGTAGGCGCAGACCTGGTCCATGGCGGCGTCGGCGGCGCGGCCCACGAGGCCCCCCAGCGCACCCAGGTCCAGCGCCGAGACGCCGGGGTCGGCGTGCCGGTAGAAGAGGTTGGCGATGAGCCGCACGTGGTCGGCGTTGCTCGGGTCCGCGATGGGAACGGAGATCAGCGAGCGCATCCCCAGCGCGTTCACCACCTCCGGCGCGCAGAGCAGGGCGTCGGGCCGGCCGTAGGGCAGGCCGGGCTGCGGGCCCGCCAGGTCGAAGAACGTGGCGGCCTGCCGCTCCACGGCGATGCCGCTCAGAGCAGGGCCGCAACGCAGCGTCCGGTGCTCCACCGCGCTGCAAGGGGGGCTCACCGCCACAAGGGTGCCGAGGTCGCGGCTGGGGCTGAAGGACCAGAGCGACGCCAGGTCGGCCCGCGACACCTCGCGCAGGGCCTCGGTGATGTTCGTGTACGACTGCTCCAGGTCCTCGGACGAGGCGACCGCCAGCGACCGGGCGAAGTGCGAGACCATCTCCGGCGGGCAAGCCTCGGGCGCCACCATGGCCGGGCGCACGCGGTACGCCGGGCCGCCCGGAGGCGCCGGCCTCGGGAGCAGCTTGCGGTCGGCCAGCCAGCAGGCGCTCCGGTAGGCGCTGGTCAGCGGGTCCGTGCGCGACCGGTCCTGCTCCACCACGCCCCAGACGCCGGGGGCGCTCTTGCGCCACTCGGCGATGAAGGCCTCCAGCGGAACAACGCCCTCGCCCAGCTCGGTGAAGCCCCGCGAGTAGCGGTAGGCCGAGCGGCCGTACTCCGGCGTCCAGTCCTTCAGGTGTACCGACGCCAGCCTCCCGACGCACTGCCGCAAGGCCGGCGCCGGGTCGTCGCCCACGATGTGCAGGTGCGCGCAGTCCGGGATGATGAGCAGCTCGGGATGCTCCTCCAGCAGGGCCTGCGCGGCGGCCATGCGGTGGAGCGGCCGGAACGTGATGGGATGGAGCGCCAGGCGGTGGCCCGCCGCCAGGGCGTCCTCGGCGTGCGCCGCGTTCCAGGCCTCCACGTAGAGGTAGGGGAGACGCACGTCGCGGCAGTAGGCCGCCCGGTCGAAGATGCTGCCTCCCGCCAGGCCCAGCAGGTGCAATCCGCGCTCCTCCATCAGCTTCAGGAGGGCCTCGATGGGCGGCAGCGCCTGGGGCGCCTGCGCGAACTCGATGCCGCGGTACCCCAGCGCGGCCAGGGCGTCGAGCACGCCCGGCAGGTCGGACAGCGTGGGACCGAACGCGATGGTCTGGTAGCCGATCAGGGCGGCGTCCAAGCGAACCTCCGGGCCGGCCCGCGGCGGCGCGACCGGCTACCTACATTCTATCCGAAGCGCGCCCCGCCGCCCGCCGGTGCAGTAGAATGGTCTTGCCGCTCATCCCCATCCCACCGAAAGGCCGACATGGCGAAGATACTCATCGTTGACGACGAGACGGGCATCCGCAAGACGCTGGCGATCTTCGTCGCCGCCGACGGCCACGAGGTCCTGACCGCCGCCTCCGCGGCCGAGGCCCTCGAGTTCATGGAGGCGGAGGCGCCCGACATCGTCATCACAGACGTGATGATGCCCGGCGCCGGCGGCATCGACCTGCTCTACCGCGTGCGCGACCGTTGGCCCGACACCCAGGTCATCGTCATGACCGGCGCTCCGAGCCTCGAGACCGCCCGCGAAGCCATCCGGGCGGGCGCTTTCGACTATCTGGCCAAGCCCGTGGGCAAGGACACGGTCCGCCGGGTCGCCGCCGCCGCGACGGCCATGCGCGCCGCCATCCTGGACAAGCAGGCGCTGGAGGCCGAGAACGAGCGCTACGAGACCTACCTCGAGGAGCTGATCGACGACCGGACCGAGCACCTGCGGCGCCGCGTGCGCCAGATGCGCGAGCTGATGCAGCTGACCGCGGCCGTGAACGCCGGCGCCGACGAGCAGTCCGTCCTTCGCCGCATCCGGCAGGCGCTGATCAGCGCCTATGGGTTCGATCGCGCCGGCGTCTGGCTCTACGATGACGAGAGCGGGATGATACAGGGGACTTACGGCACCGACCGGAACGGCGTCCTGACCGACGAGAGCCACACCCGGCTCCATGTGGACGACCCGGGCGCGGGAGGCTTTGCGCCGGTGCTCAAGGGCGAGCGTCCGTACCTGTACACCGTCGACATGCAGTCCGAGCACCGCCACGCGGAAGGGCACCACATGCACGGCGTCCTCCACCACCTGGTGCTGCCCATGCGGGCCGGCGCCGACGCCATCGGCGCCATCGCCATCGACAACGCCCTCACCAACCGCCCCATCGCCGAAGAAGAGGTCGACGACCTCCTGCCGTTTGCCGCCGTGGCCGCCGTGGCCATCCGCAACAGCCGGCTCAAGGACGCCCTGCGGACGGAGATCGCCGACCGGCAGGAGGCCGTGGCGGCGCTGCAGTCGCGAACGGCCGAGATGGACTTCCTCTGCGGCGTGGCCAGCGGCATCGCCGGCGCACCGGACGAGGCGAGCCTCTACGCGGCCATCACGGACGCGCTCCGCCAGAGCGTGCCCTGCTTCAACTTCCTCCTCGCCGCATACAGCCCGGCCATGGGCATGATGCGCGTGGTCCATGCCTGGAGCGCCGCGACCGGCTCCGCGGATACCTCCGACTGGCCCGTGCTGCCCGTGGCTCCGGCCGGCGCCGGCGTGGCCAGCGCCGTGCTGCGCAGCGGCAAGTCCGCCCTCTTCCCGGACTATTCGGCGGCCCGGGCAAGCAGCACGGCCACCTACTACGTCGACAAGGCGGGCGGCGTCCATGACGCCGTTCCGAGCGATGCCCCCGGCGTCCCCCGGTCGGCGGCCTTTGCGCCTCTTCGCGTCCGCGGCGCGGTCGTGGGCCTGCTGGAGGTCTTCTCCGACCGCCTGGACGCCTACACCCCCGACCACCAGCGCCTCCTGGAGGCGATCTCCGTCTACGTGGCCGCGGGCCTCCGCAGCCTGGGCATCCTGGAGCGCGTGAGCTACGAGTAGCGGCTGCGAGGGGGGCGGGCAAGTTGAACCCGGAGGTACACCGATGTCGCTACGGCTAACGCTCACCACCCTCGCCCTCCTCCTCTCCGCCGTCCATGCGGGCGCCTTCCCGTCGGGGCGGCCCTCGCTCAACCTGGACGGCGTGTGGCGGTTCCGCCATGTGGCCGATGACGCGGGCGAGGCCGAGTGGCGCGGCGGCGCGGCGTTTGGGCGCACGATCCGCGTGCCGGGGTGCTGGGACGTGCAGGGCGTGGGGCAGCCGACCGAACGGATGCGGACCCACGGCCTGGGCGTGGGCTGGTATCGCCGGACGGTGAGCGTGCCGGCGGGCTTCGGCCGCGGGCGGGTCTGGCTCTGCGTCGGCGGCGTCCACCGGTCGGCGCGCTTCTGGGTGAACGGCCGGCCCGCGGGCGAGCACTGGGGCTACCCCGTCGCCTTCCGAGCCGACGTGACCGACCTGCTGCGGCCCGGCGCCGAGCAGGAGGTCGTCATCGCCGTGGACAGCCGCCGCCACAAGGAGCGCGACCCGCTGGCCGGCGCCTTCGACCTGATGGACTACATGGACGTGGACTGGGGCGGCATCTTCGGCCACGTCACGCTGGAGACCACCGGCGAGGCGCGCCTGGAGAGCGTCTTCGTGCGGCCCGATCCGGCCGGCCGGCGCGCGCGGGTCGACGTGGAGACCGCGGGCGCCGTGCCGCCGGACGCCGTGCTGGAGTGCGTGGTGCGCGGCTCCGGCGCGGCCGCCTGGCGCACCCGCGCCCCTGCCGGGACTCGGGCCACGCTGGACCTGCGGCTGCCCGGCGCGCCGCTCTGGACGACCTACTCCCCGAAGCTCCTCACCGCCGAGGTGACGCTGACCTCCGGCGCGACGACGCTGGACAGGCGCACGATCCGTTTCGGCCTGCGGCGGCTGGAGGTGCGGGGCGGCGAGTTCCTGCTCAACGGCGACAAGCTCTTCCTGCACGGCTACGGCGACGACTGGACCTTCCCAACCACCGTTACGGGACCGACGACGCTGCCCGAGTGGCGGGCCTACCTGCGGACGCGCAAGGACTACGGCTTCAACGCCGTGCGCCACCACTCCACCATGCCGCCCGAGGAGTATCTGGACGCCGCCGACGAGGTGGGCATCCTCGTGCAGCCCGAACTGCCCGTGGTCTACGAGCCCTTCTTCGCCGCAGCCACGCCCGCAGGGCGCGACCTCTACCGCGCCGTCTGGTCGGGCTACATCCGGCAGATGCGCAACCACGCCTCGGTCCTCGCCTGGTGCATGGGCAACGAGCAGTACAACGGAACCGTGCTCTCGACCGAGCTTTACCGCACGGCCAGGGGTCTCGACCCCACGCGGCCCGTGGTCGACACCGACGGCGTGCCGCCCGGCGCCCGGCGGCCCACGCTGGACTACCTGAGCACGCAGTTCGAGGAGTGGGCCATCCCCTGGGGATCCAAGATCGGCAAGTACCGCACGCCGTCGCCGCCGCCCGCGCCGCTGGTGGTCCACGAGATGTCCAACCTCTCCGTGCTGCCCAATCCGGCCGACGTCCCGCTCTATGCCGGCGGGGTGCGTCCCACCTGGCTCGAGGCGATGCGGGGCGCCGTGGACCGCCGCGGCCTGGCGGCCGAACTCCCCGCCATGCGCCGCGCGTCGGCCCGGTTGCAGGCGTCGCAGTTGAAGCTGAACATCGAGGCCGCGCGCCTCAACCCGCGCATCAAGGGCCACCACCAGTGGCTCTTCCGCGACTACTGGAGCCAGAGCACGGGCTTCGTCGACCAGTTCGACCGGCCACGGGCCATCACACCGGACGTTTCTCGCCGCTTCATCGGCCCGGCCGTGCTCCTCTGGGACCGGGACCGGGCCGCGTACCGGAGCGGCGAGGGCGTGCCGGTGCGGCTCTACCTGTCGGACTACAGGCACGCCTCCGCCGGCAAGCTGGGTGCGCTGACGGCCCGTCTGGGCGCGCAGGCGATCACGCTGAAGCCTCCGGCGCGCGTCGGCGGGCGGGGCGTCATCGGGCCGTGGACCGGGCTAGCGCGCGCGCCCAGGGCCTCGGTGCCGCTGAAGCTGACGCTGGCAGCACGCTGCGGCGCCCTGGTCAACGAGTGGCCGATCTGGGTCTACCCGGCCCCGGCGCCGGGCAAGGCATCCGATGTGCTGGTCGTCCGCAGCCTGACGCCGAACACGCTGGACGAGCTGGAGCGGGGCCGCTCCGTGCTGGTCACCGACGACGGGGCCACCTTCCCCACGCTGCAGGCGCGGTTCAAGACGGCATGGTGGCACGGCGACGACGCAGCCGATCACACCTACGGCAACCAGGTGGCCGACCACCCGGCCGTGCGCGGCTTCGCGCCGGAGGGCTATGGCGACCTGCAGGCCGCGAACATGATGGAAGACCGTCCGGTGGTGATGCTGGACGACGTGCCCGGCGGCATCCGGCCCATCATCGCCTGCCTGGACGTCCCCTGGCGCATGGCCCGCAAGGCCTACCTCTTCGAGGCGCGCGTGGGCCGCGGCAAGCTGCTCGTCAGCACGCTGAACCTGAGCCGGACCGCCCGAGCCGCCGACCCGGCCGCCGCCTGGCTCCGCGCCCGCCTGGAGGCCTACGCCGCGGGCGACGCCTTCCGCCCGGCGGCCGAGATCCCCGTCGAGTGGCTCCGCAAGCGCGTTACAGAGACCGGGCTGCCCGACCCGGCCGACTGGTCCGAGGGCTTCGGCGCCGTCGTCGCCTCCACGGCGAAGGCGGAGCCCTGGCACACGCATCGCGACGACATGGCGCCCACCTACCCCGTGCGGCAGAGCGACGGCGCCCAGAGTCTCCGGTGGCGAACCGCGCCGGTGCGCCCGAAGCCGGGCTCCGACACGGTGACGCTGGTCTGGGCCGGCGGCATCGGCTGGTCGACCGAGCCCGAGGCGGGAGGCTTCACGCTGACGGTGAACGGTCGGCACGCGGTGGAGTTCCCGTTCACGGTCACGGGCGGGCAGTGGTCGAGCGCCGACGGAACGGTGCGGCTGCGCTACACCGTTCGGCGCACCATCGCGCCGGATTCCTTCGGTCTCTTCTTCCTGACGGCCCCGGTCGGCCTCTTCGAGCCGGGCAGGCCCGCCGAGATCGAGGTGAGGGCCCCGGGCAACGGCTCCAAGCGCTGGTTCGCGCTGGCCCCCTACCGCGACGCCGCCTCCAGGGAGGCCGAGCCGTAGACGCCCGATTTGCCCCTTGACAAGCCAGATGCAACCCGCTATCATGTGTGTGCGTCAAGTACTTAAAGTCTTCAGCAGGTCAGTGACGGGCTGGTTCGTGGTTCTCGTGGGATGATCAGAGATGCAAACGGCACGGTTAGTTCTCATGCCGGCGCTTGCCGGCACGGCACAGTCAGGCGGATGCAGCCAACCGCCCCCCTCTACGCCTGCCCGCACCGCCTTTGCCGTCGCCCTGAGCAACGCGAAGGGCCCCGACTCCAGCGTCGCACCCATGTATCTTGGCGCGAAGCGCAGGCCCTCGCCCGCCGCAACGCAGCGCAGACAAGCCACCTGGCCGATTGAGTCGGGGTGCTTCACTCCGTTCAGCACGACGGCCAACGGCGCCGCCCGCACCGCCTTTGCCGTCGCCCTGAGCAACGCGAAGGGCCCCGACGCCGGCGGCGCACCCATGCGCCCCGGCGCCTCGGCAGTCCGTGGACGTCCGTGTCCGTCCGTGTGTGTCCGTGTGTGTCCGTGGCGAAGTCTAGCTCGCACCGCACACGGACCCGCCGGAGCGTCCGAAGCAGCACTAACAACAAGGGCCGCCCGGCTCGTCTCCCGTGCAAGAGCGATGAACCGGGCGGCCGCACCCTGAAGGGGGTACGCCGGTATTGTACCGGCTACGCCTTCAGGCCGACCGCCCTGAAGGAGGGAATGAATGAGCCGTTCCGTTCGCAGACTTCAGCGCTTCGCACGATGGCTGACAGGCCCGCTCGCCCTGAGCCTGCTGACCGCCTGCGTGCCGGCTGCGCCGGCCTCAGCCGCCGCGCCCCGCTCGACCCGTCCAACCCGACAGTCCCGTTCCGTCCAACCCCCTCCCGCCGCCAAGAAGGGCTCGATTCGCCTTATGGGCGGCGGCGGCGAGAACCACGTCATCTCCGTGGATCCTGCGCCCGGCACCACGTACTCCTGGGAAGGCACGTCCGCCGGGACCAACACCGGCAACGGCAACAAGCTCACCCGGATCCCGCTCGTGGGCTGGACCGCCCGCGGCGGCATGCCCGTGGAGTTCGCCCTCTACCACAACAGCCAGGGCACCCACAACAGCGAACTCGGGTACAAGTGGACCTTCTCGTACGACATCTACTCGGCCGTGGACGCCGGCGGCAACGTCACGGTCCACTGGGGTGACGGGTCTACGACACGCTGACCGCCAACGGCAGCCCCATCGCCAGCTACGACCTGAAGACGAAGGATCAGATCACCTACCGGTTCACCCAGCCCAACGGCGCCGGCTGGTACTGCACCACCATCAAAGACCTTCGCGACAACACCATAACCATCGGGCATAACGCCAACAACTTCGTTACCAGCGTCACCGACCCCACCAGCCGAGTCATTGCCGTCGCCTATGACGCCAACAACCGGATCAGCACGGTCACCGACCCGCTCAACCGCCAGTGGAGCCTCAGCTACACCAGCGGCAACCTCACCCAGGTCACCTGGCCCACCGTGGGCGGCGCGAGCCCGAACATGGCGTTCGGCTACGACGCCAACCACTGCATCACCACGCTGACGGACCGCCGCGGCAAGAGCTGGACCTTCGCCTACTACAGCGACTGCAGCCTCAACTGGCTGAAGGACCCCACCAACAACCAGACCACGCTGACCTACACCTCCGGCCAGACGGTGATCACGGACCCGAACAGCCACACCGTGAAGCACAACTACGCGTCGGGCCGGCTGTCGTCGGTGGTCGACCAGCTCAACAACACCGAGTCCTACACCTACAACACGGCCAAGCAGGTCACCCGCGTCACCGACCGGCGCGGCGAGACCTGGGACCGGACCTACGACAGCATGGGCAACGTGCTGACGGTGACCGACCCGCTGAGCCACACCACGACGCTCACCTACAACTCGCGGAACCAGCCGCTGACCATGACGACCCATATGGGCAAGCAGACGGCCATCACCTACTCGGCCAACGGCCTGCCCACCACGGTGGAACTGAAGGACTCGGGCGGCGTCACCCGCAGCACCACGACCTACGCCTGGGGCGCCTACGGCACGCTGAGCAGTAAGACCGACGACAACGACCACGAGACCACCTACGGCCGCGACACCAACGGCCACCTGACCAGCGTGACCACG
>JAPLCQ010000032.1 GCA_026392115.1 Armatimonadota bacterium
CACCTACATGCTCACCTACCCCGGCCCCGCCGAGCGTGCCGCCGCGTGGGGCAAGTTCATCGCCGATCCGGAGTGGAAGACGCTGAGCAAAACGCCGGGCCTCACGGACCCCGAGGTGGTCTCGAGGATCACCAGCGTCACGCTGCTGCCGGCCGCCTGCTCACAGATCTGACGGCCGGCTTGAGCCACGCAATGGCGCCGGTGGCGCGCCTATCGCCGTTCGTACGGCTGCCGCACCACTTTCCCGCCGGTCCCGACCGGCGCAAGCAGCCGCGCGTCATCTTCGACCACCTGCTCCTCTACACGCGCGACGACGTGGTCGCCTGATGCAAAGCCGCATGGCGCTGGCATCGCCAGAATAGGGGCGCGTGGACCACCCCGCCGTCAGGAGAGATCATGACCATCGCCACCGACCGTGCGCCGCTCCAAGTTGCCGTGGTGACCGGTAGCCATCCGTTCGACGCACCCAACTTCCAGCGCCTCTTCCGGGGCATGACCGGCATCGAAGCCGTCGTGCAGGACTTCGAGAACTGGGTGCATGACTGGGGCCGGGTGCGCCGCCGCACCGACGCCGTCGTCTTCTACCACTTCCACCAGGCGACGCCGGAGGGAGCCTTCGCCGAGGCCGTCGAGGAGCTCGGCGCGACCGGCCAGGGCGTCGTCGTGCTGCATCACGCCGTGCTGGCATGGCCGCATTGGTCCGAGTGGTCGGCCGTCTGCGGTATCGAGGACCGGTCTTTCGGCTACCACGTCGGTCAGCGGGTCCGCGTCGAGGTCGCCGATCCCGGCCATGCCATCACGCAGGGCCTGACGGACTGGAAGATGGTCGACGAGACCTACACCATGGCCGGCCCCGGGCCGGACAGTGCGGTGCTGCTCACCATCGACCATCCGCTCAGCATGCGCCCGGTGGCCTGGAGCCGGATGCACAGGGAGGCGCGCGTCTTCTGCCTCCAGTGCGGGCATGACCAGGCTGCCTGGGCCGTGCCGGGCGTCAAGACGGTGCTGCAACGCGGCATCCTCTGGGCGGCCGGACAGATTTGACAACATAGAACCACTGATCGGAGAAAGACCATGCGGGCACTCGTAACGCGACTCCTGCCGGACGGGCGCAGGGAGAAGCTCCTCGTGACCGACTGGCCGGACCCTCCGGCGCCTGTGGCGAACCAGGTGCGGACCCGCACGCTCACCAGCGGCATCACCAACGGCACCGAGCGCAACGACCTGATCGGCGGGAACTACGCCACGCCCGACGACCGGTTGCCGGCTGGCTGGGGATACCAGAACGTCGGCGAGGTCGTGGAGTGCGGCCCGGAGTGCAGGCTCCTCGCGGTCGGGGATGTGATCTACTCCAGCGCCGGGCACGACGAGTTCACCACGGTGGCCGAGGACTGGCTGCTGGTGAAGCTGCCGCCCGAGATCGACCGCCGGGAGGCCGCGCTCTTCGGCATGGCAAGCGTGGCCATGCGCACCTGCCGCAACGCCGACCTGCGCATGGGCGAGCGGGCGCTCGTGGTCGGCGCCGGGTTCATCGGTCAAATGGCGGCGCAGATCGCCGCCGCCATGGGCGCTCGCGTCAGCCTCTGCGACGTCGACGAGCATCGGCTGGAACAGGCTCGCGAGATCGGCGCCGCCGAGTGCGCCTTCAACAGCGGCGGCGAGGGCTGGGCCGCCAACGTGCCGCCGGCATCCTTCGACGCGGTGATCGACCTCGCCGGCGTGCCCGGCATGGAGGACCGGCTCATCGAGGCGGTACTATGCGCGGCCGGGTGCTTCTCATCGCCGGCCGCCGCAAGGTCGAGTACACCTTCAACACGGGCCAGGGTCGCGAGATCGTCATCAAGCAGAACAGCCACTTCGACAGCAGCGACCTGGCCATGCTCTGCGGGCTCGTGGCCAAGGGAGCGGTGCAGATCAAGCCGCTGCTGCGGCGCGTGGCGCCCGTGGCCGAGGCCGCCCGCGTCTACGACACGCTGCGCGACGCCCCGAACCAGCTCGGCGGCACCGTGTTCGAGTGGTAGTCTGACGGCTGAGGGGGAGAAGCCATGAACCGTCGAGACTTGCTGCTGGGAGCCGCCGCCACTGCCGCCGGGCTGGGTGCGCGCACGCCGCCGCGCCTCCCCAACGTCCTCTGGTTGGTGGCCGAGGACATGGGGCCCACATGCTTGGGATGCTATGGCCAGTCTGCGGCGCAGACGCCCAACATCGACCGCCTGGCTGGGCAGGGCCTGCGCTACGACCGGTTCTACACCACGGCGCCGGTCTGCTCGCCATCGCGCTCGGCGTTCATGACGGGCATGTACCAGACATCCATCGGCGTCCATCACCACCGTTCGCACCGGGACAAGCCCTTTCCCCTGCCCGACGGCGTGCGGCTGCTTACGGGCTGGCTACGCGATGCGGGTTACTCGTGTGGCAACCTCGTGGAGCTGCCCGACGCCTGCGGTTTCCGAGGCACGGGCAAAACCGACTGGAACTTTGCACCCGCCGACAAGCCCTTCGACTTCAGCGGCTGGTCCGGTATGCGCGGCGCGCGGCCCTTCTTCGCGCAACTCAACTTCTGGGAGACGCACCGCAAGTTCGCCGCGCCGAAGCGCATCGACCGGGCAGCCTTCGCCCTGCCTCCCATCTACCCCGAGCACCCGGTCGTGCGGGAGGACTATGCCCAGTACCTCGACTCCGCCGCGGAACTGGACCGCAAGGTCGGCCTCGTCCTGGCGCAGCTTGAGGCGGACGGCCTGGCCGACAGCACGGTCGTCCTCTTCATGGGCGACAACGGCGAGGCGCACATCCGCGGAAAGCAGTTCTGCTACGAGGAGGGGCTCCGCGTCCCCTTCATCGTCCGGTGGCCGAAGGGCCTGCCCGCGCCCAGGGGATACCGCCCCGGCGCCGTCGCGCGCCGGTTGACCGAGGCCATCGACGTGGCTCCCACGCTCATCAGCCTATCGGGCGCGCCCGTCCCGGTGAAGATGCAGGGCCGCGCGTTCCTCGGGCCCAAGGCCGCGCTGCCGCGGCGGTACGCGTTCGGCGCCCGCGACCGATGCGACGAGACCGCCATGCGGATCAGGGCCGTGCGCGACGACCGGTACCGCTACATCCGCAACTTCACGCCCGAGACGCCCTTCCTCTCGCCCAACGCCTACAAGGCCGCCGAGTACCCGCTCTGGACGCTCCTGCCCAAGCTCAATGCACAAGGGATGCTGACGCCCGCTCAAGCGGCCCTCTGCGCCACCGCCATGCCGCCGGAGGAGTTGTACGACATGCGGGCGGACCCCCACGAGATCCGCAACCTGGCCGCCGATCCCCGGCATAGGGCGACCATGGCCCGCCTCCGCGCGGCGCTGGAGGAGTGGGTACGCACAACCGATGACCAGGGCAGGTTCCCGGAGGAGGCGGGGGCGGGATAGGCGCGAACCTTGCCGTCGCCTGCCTACGCGTTCATTTGCCATATCCGGAAGTTCAGCGCCGCCGCGAAGGTGACCCATGCCACGTAGGGAACCAGGAGCGCGCCCGCCAGGGGCCGGACGCTCCAGAACGCGATCGTGGTGGGGATCAGCACCAGCCACAGCGCCGTAATGTCCGCGAACGCCAGTCCCGGCCTGTGCGCTCCGAAGAACAGCGGGGTCCAGAGCGCGTTCAGGAGCAGCTGGCATCCAAACAGCCCGAGCGCAACCCGGTGGGCCGCGAAGCCGCCCTCGCGCCACACGAGCCACGCAGCGACGCCCATAGAAGCGTAGAGCACGGTCCAAACCGGCGCGAACACCCAGCCCGGCGGGTTCCATGGCGGCTTCCGCAGTCCCTGGAACCAGGCATCCGGCATGAACCGCGCGCCCAGTGCTGCCGCGGCAAACGGCACGACGAGCCAGAACGCCAGACCCGCTACCGTGACCGCCGCTGATCTGCCCATTGCGGACCTCCTGAGCGCGACGCCGCGGGTGCTGCGGCCGTCTGGTAGTCGCTATGTGGACTGGGCGCCGACACTCGCGCCGTTGCTTACCGCAGCACCTCTACGGTGATGCCGATGTCCAGTTGGGCCCAGACGCGGTCGGCCGTTACCGCAGGCAGGCCGCGCGACTGGGCCAGCGCCAGACAGGCCCGGTCCTGGATGCCAAGCCCATGCGAGCGCACTGCACGCGTCAGTGTTGCCGCCGCCCTGGCTGCCGCCTCATCGAACGGAACGATCTGTACTCCCGTTCGCCGAATCTGCTCAGCCGCGGCGGCGACATCATGCCCATCGCGGGCCAGCCGAGAGAGTACCTCCGACAGGTTCACGCAGGACATAACCGCCTCGGGCAGGCGCGGCCCGACACTCGAGCAGCCCGGTTCGCCAAACATGAACCCCAGCAGGGCAGATGCATCGATCACGATCACTCCCGCGCCGCCTCGCGTCGCCGTTCAGCGATCAGGTCATCGACTGCGCCGGCTGGAGGATGGCCGCCATAGAGCGATCGACACCATGCCTGAAGCTCGGCGCCGGTGATGGGTGCGTCGATCTGAGTGCAAGCCTCAGCGAGAATCGCCCTTGCCTCCGCTTCCATGCTGCGGTGCGCCTTTGCCGCGCGTACCCGCAACCCGCGATGGACGTCGTCGGGAATGTTGCGTACCGTAAGCACCGACATGGGTTCCACCTCCTTGCGGCGAGCGCGATATTGTGGTGCATGACAGCATTGCTGTCTACCGCAGCAGGCGTTGGCGGGACTACCTTGCCGGAGCCGCGAGCCCGGCAGGTTGGGCAATGAGCGCCGCTCTCGGTCACCTGCCTGAGCGCTTGCCTGCACGCGCCTTGCCCGCTGCCGCCGGCTTCGGCGTGGCGGGGAGCGTCTCGATCAGGTTGTCGGACACGACCTTGCGGCACTTGGGGCCAGCGTTGTCGCGGATCGGCGGCGCGCCGGAGAGCGTGTTCGACGTGACGAGGTACGACTCGACGCCGGGGTCCACGAGTATGGCCGGCCGCCCTTCGGCGCCGCGAAGCAGGCACCCGCGGATGTTGGCCCGCGTGGCGCCGGCCAGCAGGCGGATGGCCGGCGCGCCGCCCACCACGTGGCAGTCCGAGATCGTCAGGTTGTTGCGCAGGTCGGGTTGCCAGATATCGTGCTTGATGCCGTACTCGATGCCGCGGAAGGGCTCGCCGAACCCGCGCACCGTGATGCCGCTGATGTACGCATTGTAGCCCAGGCAGTCGGCCGCCACGCCCACGCCGATGCCGCCCTTGGTGACCAGGATGTTCGTGGACGAGAGCGCGATGCTGCAGTGCCCCTCGAACACGAAGCCCTCCTGCACGGCCTCGACCCAGCAGTTGCTGATGTGGTAGCCCAGCGAGATGGTCCACTTCTTCTGGCCGTCGGCGCGGTCCTCGAACGGAAGCTGCCGCAGGAAGGTCTGGCCGCCGATCATGAAGCAGTTGGTCATGATCACGCCGTCCTGACGGCCGAACTCGAACCCCACGCGGTTGGCGTTGAAGTACTCCGGCTCCGTGCCCGGCGTGGCCACGCGCGAGACGAACCAGTGGATATCCTCGAACCGGCTGACATCCATTCCGCCCGACAGGTGGAAGCCCATGTGGTGTACGAAGCCCGTGATGTCGCAGAACAGGCTCTGGCCCGTGTTCGAGCCGCCCGGCGCGCTGGAGATGCCAATCCACGCGCCGTCGAAAACGATGCTCTCGATGCCCACGTTGCTCCCGAGTAGCTCGATTGCCGCCGGATAGCGCTCGGGCTTCCGCGTGTTCAGGTTGTCCGGGTAGAGGATGGCCAGCCCCTTCAGGCCGCAGTAGCTGCGGAGCCGGAACGCCGGCCCGGACTTGTGGCGGACCAGCACCTTGGTGACGCTGCCCTCCCAGGCCGCCCCTTCGCCCTGGATGCGCACGAAGTTCGGCGCCTCAATGGTGCCGGTCAGCACGTAGCTCCCCGCAGGCACGGTCACGAGGCCGCCGGCCGCGGGCAACGCCGCCACAGCCGCCCGGAAGGCCGCGGTGTCGTCTCGCGAACCGTCGCCCGAGGCGCCGAAGGCGGTCACCGACACGCTCCGCGCCGGTTCCAGCAGCTGTGCGGCGCCCCGGCGGCATGGCGCGGCTGACAGGGCCGCGACCACGGCCGACGCGGTCATCCAGGACATAGAGCGAGTGCGGCGCATGGCTGGGCCTCCTCCGGTCGCCGGGTCCGAGACACCAGCGCCACATGAACCATAGCATAAGCTGCGGTGCGGCGCCCCGCATCGGCCGCCAGGCCTGACCCCACGGAGGAACCGGGCGCTCCGGCGGGGAACAAGCGCCTATGAACACTTGCATCCTCGCGGCGTTCGCCGCATGCCCGATCTGCCTGCCGGCACTGGCCCAGCAGGCGGTGGCGCCCTCGCCGGCCGCCATCCGCACCTACCCGATCCACGCCGACGGCGGGCTGGTCTACACCCCGCTTTCTGACGAGGCGGCCAGGACCGGGCAACTAACCCGCTACGACCGTGCGCCCCGACGCACGGTGAGCGTGAGGCTGGGCGGATGCACGCTCACGGCCTCCGTGCCTGCCGCGGCCCGGGCGTACGACGTGGTGCCCATCCCATACACGCTGAGCTGGCAGGGCGCGCCCGCCTTCCCGCTGGCCGCCGAGGCCGTGGCCTTCGAGGACGAGGGCCGCCGCAAGGGGCGCGACCTCTTCGACCTGGCCCTGCCGGGCCGGCTGGACCTGAGAGTGGAGTACCTGGGTTCGATCACCGCCCATATGAAGCCCGGCGGCCGCCACAACCTGAAGCCGGACAACAGCGACAAGCCCGCCGTCTACCCGCCCTTCACGCGCAACCCCATGGTCCGCTCCGGAGTGGTCGAGGCGGGCGATATCCTCTGGTTCCGCTTCCGGGTGACGAACACCGGTGACACCATCCTCGATCCCGAGGGCTTCGGCGGCTGGGGCCTCTACCCGGAGTTGCAGCGCCGCAAGGGCGGCAAGTACGAGGTCTACAGCCACCACTACAACCTGTACATCCGCGACAAGCAGGCCCTCTACCCCGGCGAGACGCGCGACTTCTGGGTGAACTTCACCTCGGACCGCAGCACGGACTCCTACCGGATCGAACCCGGCGACTACCGCATCGACTTCCGCTCATACTTCCGCTACTACCGCGACTGGAACGACTGGGTGAACAGCTGGGAGGGCGCCTGGATGACCATCGCCCAGATGCCCGTGACCCTGGCCGCCAGGCCGCGCCAGGCGCCGGTGGAGCCGCTGAAGGTGACGATGACCGACGCCGCCGTGCCGGACAAACTGACCCGCTATATCCATACCTTCCAGGAGTTCATGACCACCTTCGACGCCTGGCAGAAGCCGCCTGCGGATGGGGCGAGCTCGGTCTGCGGCACGCTCTACCTCCAGGTCGCTCCATGGACCCGCCACGTGGTGCTGAAGCTTGTGGCGGTCGGGCCCGTGCGCTGCAAGACGCTGTCCGTGCCGATCCGCCTCGAGGGCGGCCTTCCGGCGCTCAAGCCCAACCTCAACGCCGCCAACTGCATGGTGCAGGAGCGGCGCCGGGTGCCGGTGGTCTACTCGCAACTGATGTCCGACATGCGCGCCAACATCCAGACGAGCCCCACGCCGGAGACGCAGATCATCGCCGACATCCGGCGCATGAAGGAGTGCGGCATCAACGTCTGCGCCACGACTGCCATGCCCTGGCTCTACGCCGACGCCGCCACCCCGCGCGAGAACCACCCCGGCGACGCCATGAAGTACTCGCTGGATGTGGCCCGGCGCGAAGGGATGAAGCTGGAGGCCTGGGGCAGTTATCCCTACGACCGCAGCACCGTGGCCGACATCTACAACTGGGTCACGGGCTCGTCGTTGCAGATGAACACCTACATGACGGACGGCTACCCCGCCGTCAGCCATGCCGAACCGGCCATCGCCCGCGCCAACGCGGCCATCTGGCTCTACCAGTTCCGGCGGTGGGGCGACGGCTACGCCCAGTTCGAGAACGGAGCCATACCATTCGGCACCGAGGACACGCGGGGCTGGATGCGGCAGGACGTACATATCCGCTTCCCGGTCGGCGACCTGACCAAGGGCGCCTTCCGCGCATGGCTACGGGAGCGGTTCACGACCGTGGAGCGCATGAACGCCGCCTGGGGCTGGCGCTTCGAGAGCTTCGACAGCGTAGACCCCGAGGCCGGCGCGGCCGTGAACGTGTTCGGCCACCGGTTTGAGTACCTGAACGCGGCCAATGTGTTCCACGACTGGAGCCCGGCCATGGCCGACTACGACGCATTCCGGACCTGGATGCGCTGCAAGAACTACGCCGAGTCGCGGGAGATCATACGCCGGGAGGTGCCGCAGGCAGCCATGTTCCTCCGTACCGAAGGCGCCAACGCCATCGTGGAGGGGTTGAGCCCCGCCGATCCCAACCCGCACTTCCGCCACGCCTACTTCAGCCAGCGGCGAGTGGGCGCCGAGGCGGAGATGATCCGCAAGTCCGGCGCCTTCGCCTACCACTCCGACTACACCACGCTCCCCTACACGCCCAGCGAACTCCGCAAGCTCACCGGCATGGGCGTGAAGCAGGGCATCGTGCCGGCCTGGCTGCCGCAGTTCGACAACATGCGGGACATCGCCGTCAACGGGAAGTACGGCACCGACTACACGGTGAACTTCAACACGGACCGCCCAGTGAAGGGCGCCATGATGCACGTGCTGACGGCTGTCTATCCCTGGTTTCAGGCGGTCTCCGAGGCGGGCGGCATCCCCGGCATCCTCTGGGACGACCTGCAGTGCGACGGCTTCGCCACCGAGACCCAGCAACGCGAGTTGCTGCTCTACAAGCAGGCCATGGGCCGCTACCTGGCCACCCCGGCGGGCCGCAAGGCGGCGACCAGGGGCGTCCGGACGCCCGACCGATCATGGCTGAAGAAGGTGACGCCCAGGCGGTGCTACGTGCTGCCCAACGGCTGAGTGGAGGGCGGAAGCCGATGGGCGAGGCGACGGCGTACCTGCATGTGCATGCCGTCCTGGCGACCAAGCGGCGGCCGCCTCTCCTGTCCGGCGAGGGGGAGCCGGGGGGCTCCCCCGCCGTCTGCCCTACTTCGTGATCGCGATCTTCGAGATCTGGATCTTCACCTCCGGCTTGTTGCAGGCGTCGATGCGCAGGCTCGTGATGACGCCGCGCCACCGCTGGTTCTTGCCTACGGGCAGGACGTAGGTGTGCCACTGGCCGTCGATCCTGGATGGCGCGCGGACGCTGGCCTCTTCGCTGGTTCCCGCCGAGCGGGTGGTCCAGAAGACCTGCAGCGTGTCGTCGGATTGGGTGCCGGCCTTGCCCGTGAGCTTCATGCGGAGGGTCACCGTCCGCCGCGTGGAGGCCCGCACCTGAACCGGCGGTCCGAAGAAGGCCGGGTCGCGTCCGGTCGAGCGGACCGTGAGCGCGCCGTCCGTCAGTGTGGCCTTCGTGATGTCCATGCCGCTCTCCCAGCCGCCGATGTCCTTGGAGAGGTCCCACACACCGCCGGTGCCGGCAAGCACGTCGACCTCGGGGGTCACTGCGCCGACGTCGGCCGGGGTCAGGTCGGTGTGCTTCTCGGGCGCGTCGGTGAAGACGCGGCGGATGGCGTCCAGGTAGCCGAAGCCGAACTCCTGTTGCGGCTCGACGTAGGAGCCCTCGCCGAGTTCGTTCCAGGCTTCGATCAGCGTCACGGGAAGCGCCTTCTTCGGGTTGGCCTCGATGAACGCCCTGGCGTCGCGCAGGTGCCGCTCGAAGTTGGCCGGGTTGCGACCGTAGCGCACCAGCGCCGCGTCGCCGTGCCACGGACGCGAGTCCCAGCCGCCGGAGACGGGCGTCATGATGGGGATGGAGCATTGCGAGACGGCCACTTCCCATTGCTTCCGGTAGGGCTCCAGCAGGTCGTCGAAGGAGGCCCACTTCTCCGAGCCGCGGAGGCCCAGGCCGGGCCAGTTGTACGCGGTGACTGCGTCGTAGCCCTCCTCCTCGGCCACCCTCGCCTCGCCGGGGCTACCGCCCACGCAGGCGATCATGTAGAGGCCCTTGAGCCCCGCCGCCACGCACATGCGGCGCATCTCCGTGAAGGCGCGCTTGACCTCGGGGCTGCCGATATCGGCGCGGAACCGGTGCGGTGTAAAGATGATCATCACCGGCTTGCCGTCGATGGTGTAGTGCTCGGGCCGCTTGAAGTAGTGGTCGATCCAGTAGCGCGTCACGTTCTGCATGTCGGCGTAGGACGACGTGCCGTCGGCATTGTGATTGGCCCAGAGCAGGCAGAACTTGATCTGCTTGCCGTACTTCGACTTGAAGAGACCGTCGTGCAGGCCGTGCTCCAGCGACCGGGAGCCCTGGCTCCAGTACCAGTCATAGGCGAAGAAGGTGACACCGTGCTCGACGGCCCACTTCACCTGCCAGTCGGCCACCGACGGGTCGCCCTCGCGGTACCAGCCCAGTACGGGCCGACGCTCGGGGTAGCGCATGATGGGCGCCCACTGCCCGGCCGATCGCCAACCAGGGAAGTAGTAGATGCCTACGTCGATCTTATTCGGACGGACAGGCGTCGGCGCCGGCATGATGCCGGTGCGCGCCACGGTAGGAGCCGCGGTCACCTTGACCTGCGTGGCCGTGGTGACGGCCGGCCCGCCGGACCCGCCCACGGTGAGGACCACGCGATAGGAGCCCGGCTTCGGGAAGCGGAGGCTCCAGCGCCACGTGGCGTCCTCGTCGAAGCCGATGGCCTGCTTCGGGGCGACCGCGGTCCGCGAGGCCGTAACGCCTGCCGGCAGCGTGAGCCGTGCGCTGACGCCCTTCGCCTCGGCCCCGCCGGCGTTGCCCACCCGTGCGGTCACGGGTACGTCGCGCCCCGCCCGCGGAAGGGCCTGCTCGGAGCCGAACCAGGCGATCCGCAGGTCGGCGGCGCCGGCAGGGAGGGCAGCCGGGGCGATGGAGTGGACCGTCACCGCGTCGCCGACCACCGTGCCGGGGCGCACCCCCAGGCCTACGATACGGCCCGCCCAGCCCGGCTGCGACATGACGTCGACGTTGTAGACGTGGGGCTTGCCGTCGGGCGTCAGCTTCACAGAGACCTCGCGGAGGCCATTCACCTTGTCCGATGCGTAGACGAGGGCCGCCCTCGCGGTTTTGCTCGATGTCAGGCGGAGACAGACGTAGGGCAGCGTCTCGGAGTCGGCGGGCGTGATGGGCGCCAGCGCGAACGCCTCGGGTTCGGTCACCCGGAGCGTCGCACCGATCGGGCCTGCCTCAGCCTCAACGCCCTGCCGCAGCGTCCAGACGGCGCCGGCTCCGACGCCCGGTCCGGCGGATGCGCCCATGGGCAACTGAACGATGCGCACGGCGCCCATCTCGAACCGTGCGGCGTCGTACGGGTCCAGTCGCATCTGGATGATCCGGCCCTCGGCCTGCCAGAAGGGATGGATTCGGTAGGTGCGCCACTTGCCGTCGCCGATGATGCCCAGCGAAGTCGATTTCGCGCCGGAGAAGCCGCCGTAGGCGCCCTCCTTGGTGCCGGACCAGAAGATCTCCATCAGACCGTCGCGATCAGCCTTCATCGGTATCTCGATCACCTGCCACGCATTGGCCTCGACCTCGAATGCCGGCTTGTAGACAAGGATCGGATCTCCGCCTACGGTGCGGAAGCGAAGCCGGTCGCCGATGGCCTCCAGGTCGGCCATGTCCTGGTTGACGGTCCACTCTGCGGCCGCGCGGCTGACAGCCAGTTCGACGAGAGGCGTGGACCCGGGCGGTTGCGCCTGTAGCCCGGCGGCGAGCCAGACGAGTGCGGCGGCGAATGCGAGCATGGTGGTTCCCTCTTGCGGTGGCGATTCGTGCGGTATCACGTTACCCGAGAGGCGGGGCAAGCGGGGCGTCGGAGGTGCGGGTAGCCTAATGGGGCTGCCGCGGTCTGGGGATCGGCACGGATCGACCGCCCGTAGGATGCGCTCCAACTATCTCACGCGCGTACGCTTCCGCGCACGACAGGCGGCGATCGCGCCCGGAGGCTAATGGCAATGGCAAGGTGGTGGTCGGTTCCGCTCCTGGCGGCGCTTGGTGTGGCGGCGCTGGGCGATGTTCGCATCGCCAATCCCGGCTTCGAGCAGGACGGCGCCTCCATCCAGGGCGTCGGGTACGTTGGGCAAGGCAACAAGCTCACGGGTTGGCGCGCCAGCTTTGCCATGGGTGTGGGGCGCAACGCGGCTTCGTCAGCCTTCTTTGACAACGGCCTGCTGCCCGAGGGTCGTTGCGTGGCGGTGCTGCAGAATCCCAACTGGATCGAGCAGGTCGCCCCCGGAGCCGAGGCCGGTCGCATCTACCGCCTCTCGGTCCGCGCCAACGGCCGCGCCGCCGATGGTGCGAAGCGGGCGGCGTTGCGCGTCGAGGTGAACGGCACGGCGCTGATCAACGAGACTGCCGTGGCTCCCGTGGGCGCCGGCAAGCCCTACCACACCTATTCGGCCTGGTTCCGCGCCGGTTCGGGTTCGCTGCACCTGCGCTTGAGCCAGACGTCCGCGGAGGAGGGCGTCTCCGTTCTCGTCGATGACATTCGCATCGAGGCCGTTCCTGCGGGTGAACCGTCGCCCGCCGTAGTCGACGTGAACTCGGCGCTGGTCGTCTCCGAGCCAGTGATCCGCCCCGATTCCGACCTGACCGATGTGTCCTGGATCTGGACCTCCGAGGTCCGCACCGCCCAGGATAACGCGCCCGTCGGCGTCCGCTACTTCCGCAAGCCCTTCGCTGTGCCCGCAGGCGCCCGGGTGCGGCGGGCTACCCTGACCTTCACATCGGACAACTCCGGTCAGGCCTTCGTCAACGGCTCCCGATGCGCCTGGAATGACGACCACAGCCGCCTCTTCCGGGCGGATGTGACGCATCTTGTCCGCCCCGGCGTCAACGCCCTCTCCTTCCGCGTGGCCAACCTGGGCGACAAGCCCAGCCCGGCGGGCCTGGTGGCAGTGCTCCGGGTGGAGACGGCCTCTGGCCGCCCCCTTCGCATCACGACCGGCGCCGACTGGCTCTGTTCCGCCGCCGCCCCCTCCGACTGGGCGTCTGCCGGCTTCCGTGCGGCGGGCTGGCGACGCGCAACGCCCCTCGGCGAGTTCGGTGGCGCGCCCTGGGGCTGGGTGGGGCCGCCATCGCCGCGCGTGCCGCGTGCTTTCCCCGACTTCATCGTCCCCGGCCACGAGCGCGAGATGGGCCTTTTGCGGCGCCTCTTCGCGCTCCATCTACCCGGGGCGCGGCCCGTCTCGACGCTCTGGGACATCTGGCTCCCCATGTCGTCGCTATGGGCGGCGGCGGAGGCCGACCTGAGCCAGTCCCGCTCACCGGAGCAGTGGAGCCGCGCCCTTGAGAACGGTCGCCGTATCTCCGCGGAGGGCTATGTCTCCACGCACCAGCACCGCGGGTACGGCCACAGTGAGGGCTGGCCCATTCCGCTGTACATGCAGACCGGCGGCGTGGGCTTCCACTTCTCGACAGCGGGCGATGTCTTCGCCACCTGGGTTCCCCTAAAGGCCAGGCCCGAGGATTGGCAGACGGAGGGCGTCCGCCGCGGCGCCCTGGAGCCCGATCGGGGATGGAACCTCGAACTGGATGCCGCCCTCGGCAGTGCGACCTCGCCCGCCTTCGACATCCCCATGGCCGCGGCGCCCATGGCCCGCCTGCAGTGGGCGCCGGGACGCGTTCGATCGGGCACGGTCCAGTGGGCCACCGCCGACCGGCCCGAGTTCGACGAGGCCCGGAGCATGGCCTTCGAGGCCCCGGTTGAGGCGCCCGGCATGGGCTACACCAACGTGCTGCTCTACCGCTGCCCGGCATGGAGGGACCAGGGCCGGATGACGCGCCTGCGGGTCACGTTCAAGGGCGAGCCGGGCGACCGGATCGTGCTGAAGGAGCTCATCACGCCGGCCGACACGCGCCACAATGTGAACAACGCGGCCTACCTCATCGGCTGCGCCGACTACGTGGAGTGGACCGGCGACGACGCCTTCCTCAAGCGCAACATCGAGCGGATGCGCCTTGCCATGCGGTTCGCCATCTCGGAGTTCCGCCTCCGAGAGAGCTGCTGCGTCGACATGTCCTGGTACGGCCACGACGGCCGCGGCGGAACAACGCGCGACGCCTCGGGCAAGAAGCTCCCGCGCTACGCCGGCGGAGTGGGATGCAACTACTGGGACCTGCTCCCCTCCGGCGGCAAGGACACGCTGGCCACTGTCTATTGCCACGAGGCCCTGCGCCGCATGGCCGGGCTGGAGCGGGCCGCGGCGGCGCACCCGGAGTGGGCAGTGCCCGCGACCGGCGCGCTGGACCCGGCCGACCTCGAATCCCTCGCCGCCTCCATGAAGGCCGAGATGAACGCCTCGCTCTGGAACGCCGAGACGGGCCGCTTCCCTGCCTCCGTGGACTGCGACGGTGTATTCCACGACTACGGCTACACCTACGTCAACTGCGAGGCGGTGGCCTACGGCGTGGCCTCTCCGCAGCGCGCCCGATCGGTCTACGAGTGGCTCGACGGCAAGCGCACGGTTCCAGGCGACACATCGCAAGGGGCCGACATCTACCATTGGCGATTCGGGCCGCGGGCCAGCACCCGGCGCAACCTGGACTGGTACAGCGGCATGTGGGACCCCGAAAATGTGCCCTTCGGTGATCAGGTGCAGGACGGCGGCGCCGTGCTGGGCTTCGCCTACCACGACCTGCTGGCTCGCCTGAGAACGCTGGGCCCCGACAACGCCTGGCGCCGCCTCCAGCAGCTGCTGGCCTGGTTCGCGGATGTGCAGGCCGAGGGCGGCTACAGGGCCTACTACGGCAAGGGCAGCCGGGGCACGATGCAGGGCGGAGGACCTCCCGGCGGCCTCGGAATGGATAACGAGTTCTTTGAGAGCGTCCTTGTGCCGCAGATCATGCTCTACGGCTTCATGGGCGCCCGACCGAGCCTCGCCGGGCTTGCGCTGAACCCAACGCTGCCCGCCTCGTGGCCGTCTCTGACCATCACTCGGGTCCGGTGCCACGGCGTAACAATCAGCATCAGCGCCACGCGGACGCGCATCCGGGTGACGGTGTTGGGCGGCGCCGGGCCCGCGCCGCTGCGCATATTGCCGGGATCGGCCGCGTGGCGCGTTGCGGGCGGTCACGGAGCAGTGCGCCGCCCCGGCGACGTAGTGGAGCTTGTACGGACCGGCAACCGCTAGGTGTTGGCGCAGGTCTCTCTCTCTCGGGCGAGGGGAAAGAAGGGAGGGCGGTTCGACTGCCCTCCTGCCGATAGTAGTTCGGAGCGCCCAAAGGTGCGCGGCGCGCTCACGTGAGAGAGAGAGAAATGGAGAGCCGGCGCGGTCCCCGGTTGGTGAGCCCGGACACCGCGGCGTCGCCATCCCGGATAGTCGGCACGCCAGGCCTCAGCGGGCGGTAGCTCGCCGGGCCGGGACCGTGCACTCCACTCCGGTATAGAGATGTTACTCGAAGCGCCGCGCGATTTCCGTCGCTCGTAGGTCCGCGGTCACGTCTGCTATGCTGTTGGGTCCACGAAGTCTCACCTGCAGATGTCGTTTTCATTCCAGAGGTCCAGAGGGTACCGATGCAGGGGCTGATCTGTCTGTCGTGGCGCGCCGGCGACGCGCGTCCCGCCGTTGCTATCGTTCACCAGGCACAAGGCGCCGCCCGTGGCTAGGCCGCGCGCCGGCGAGCGTCGTGCGGGCTGCGGTCCGCGCGCATTGGGGTGGCTCGCCGTCATCTACTCGGTTGCCCTTGTGGCGCTGGGCATCCTCGGCATGGGCGTCGCGGAACGGTGGTGGCTGGGCACGCTGGCGGCCTACCTGCCGCAGTGGCCTTTTGCGGCGTGCGGACTGGCGTTGGCGGCGCTCTGTGCGTTGCTGCGGACCTGGCGGCCGTCGGTGGCTGTAGCCTTGAGCTCTGCTATCTTCTACGCTGTCTGCTGCGGCTTCGCGGTGGGTTCTCCCCAGCCCTCCGAGCCCGGCGCGCTGCGTGTCCTGACCTACAACGTCCACGGCGGTCGAGGAGGCCTAGACGCGCTGGCGGAGACGATCCTTCGGGAGCGCCCGCACATCGCCTGCCTCCAGGAGGCCGACTGGCCCGAGAAGGTGCGGGCTTTCCCGCAGGAGATGGCGGGCCGCCTGAAGGGCTACCGGTGCTTCAGTTCCCGGGGGCTTATGGTCGCGTCGCGCATCCCAATGCTACGGACCCGAACCGAGCTGCTCTCCAAGCAGTCGGAGTTCCGCCCCGCGCTGGTCGTCACGGCCAGGCTGGGCGATGCCGAGGTCACGGTCGTCTGCGTTCACTTCGCCAACGGTCGGGCCAACCAGACGCTGTTTCAGCACACGAACGGCCTTGAGGAGTACTTCGACGCGGCGGCCGACATTCGCGAGGCCCAGGCGGTCAGCATCACCAACCTCGTCGGCAGGATCGACGGGCCGCTGGTGGTCTGTGGCGACTTCAACACGCCGCCGCGTGGCCAGGTATACGATCAGCTTGCGGCGGTCCTGACCGACAGCTACCGCGAGGCGGCGATCGGCCTGGGCTGCACCTACCCGAGCAACCTGCCCATGCTGCGCATCGACTACATCTGGCACAACCGCCATGCCGAGGCGCTGCAGTCCAGGGTCATCAACACGCGGGCGTCCGATCACCGGCCCGTGGTCGCCGAGATCGCCCTGGACTGAGCCCCGCCGGAGGCGCGTTGGGGTAGTCTGAGGCCTGCGGCAGGCCCGCGCCCGCCGCCGAACCCGACTGAGGAGAGACCGCCATGCCGCAGACCGATCGCCGCCAGAACCGCGCCGAGAAGCCCGAGAAGGAGACCCCGGCGTCGCCCAAGCCGGTGAGCCCATTCGACAAGGCGCCCGTCGTCAGCCGCAGCACGGTGACCGTGGGCGGCAAGCAGGTCCGCTACGCCGTGCATACGGGCGTCATGCCCATGCGCGACGACCAGGGCGAGGATGAGGCGGGCATCTTCTACATGGCCTACATCCGCGAGGACGCAGCCAAGGGCGCCGACCGGCCCCTCATGTTCTCCTTCAACGGCGGCCCCGGCTCGGCCTCGCTCTGGCTCCACCTGGGCGCCCTGGGTCCCCGCCGCGTCGAGACGCTGGAGGACAGCCTGTCGCCGCCGCCCTACAAGGTGATCGACAACGAGTACACCTGGCTCGACGACACCGACCTGGTCTTCATCGATCCCGTGGGCACCGGCTTCAGCAAGCCGAAGACGGCCGAGGTCGGCAAGAAGTACTGGGGCCTGGAGGGCGATGTCCGCTCTATCGGGGAGTTCATCCGGCTCTTCCTGACGCGGTTCCAGCGCTGGTCGTCGCCCCTCTTCATCGTCGGTGAGAGCTACGGCACGACCCGCGCGGCCGGGCTGGCGGGGCGCCTCATCGACCGGGGCATCGCGCTTAACGGCATCGTCCTGGTCTCCTCCATCCTGAACTTCCAGACCGCCCGCTTCTGCCGGGGCAACGACCTGCCCTACGTCCTCTTCCTGCCCACCTACGCCGCCACCGCCTGGTACCACGGCAAGCTCGCCCCGGAACTGCAGGCCGACCTCAAGGCCGCGCTGGCCGAGGCCGAGGCCTTCGCCGCCGGGCCCTACAGCGAGGCGCTTGCCAGGGGAGACCGGCTCACTGCGGACGAGCGCGCCGACATGGTGCGCCGCGTGGCCCGCTACACCGGCCTCAGCGAGGAGTACATCGACGAGACCGACCTCCGCGTGCAAATCCACCGCTTCTGCAAGGAGCTCCTCCGGCGCGAAAAGCGCTCCGTCGGCCGCCTCGACAGCCGGTTCAAGGGGATCGACGCCCTGGCCGCCACGGAGTACCCCGACCACGACCCCGCCATGACGGTCATCATGCCGCCCTACACCTCGGCCTTCAACGCCTACGTTCGCGGCGAGCTGAAGTACGAAACGGACGAGGTATACAACGTCCTCGGAACCGGCATCAAGAGCCCGTGGGACTGGGGCTCGGCCGGCAACGGCTACCCGGACACCAGCGAGGCGCTCCGCTCGGCGTTCAGCAAGAACCCGCACATGAAGGTGTTCGTCGCCAGCGGCTACTACGATCTGGCGACCCCCTACTTCGCCACCGAGTACACGCTCAGCCACATGGGTCTCGACCCCGAGGTGCGCGGCAACATCAGCACCGGCGAGTACCGCGCGGGCCACATGATGTACGTCCACGCCGACTCCCTGGCCGCCCTCAAGGCCGATGTGAGCCGCTTCCTGCGGGAGGCCCTCCCCGCCGCCTCAAAGCAGGAGGGTTGACCCGGTGCGCTACTCCTTCATGAGCTTCTCGACCCCCACGCTGGACCTCCACGCCACCCTGGAAACCGCCGCGACGCTGGGCTACCAGGGCATCGAGCCCCGGGCCCAGGCAGGCCACGCACACGGCATCGAACGAACCCTCAGCGCCGCGGGACGTATCGGGGTGCGCCGTCTTTGCGAGGGCGCCGGCGTGGAGATCGCCTGCCTGGCCGTCTCGTGCCGCTTCGCGAACCCGACCGACGCCCAGGCGCACATGGACGACGCCGAGGCCTTTATCCACCTCGCCGCCGACATCGGCTGTAGCCGCCTGCGCATTTTCGGCGGCGCTCTGCCCGGCGGCATGGCCCGCGCCGAGGCCGTGGCGCAGTTGGCCGGCTGTCTGTCGCGGCTCGCTCCGTCGGCCGAGCGGGAAGGCGTGACGATCTGCCTGGAGACGCACGACGACTGGTGCAACCCCGACGATGTCGTGGCCGTCATGCAGGCTGTGGGCCGGCCCTCGGTCGCCGTGAACTGGGACATCATGCATACCCAGCGGCAGGGCCGCCACGGCATGTCTGAAGCCTACGCCAAGCTGCGCCCATGGGTCCGCCACCTGCACGTGCATGACGGCGTGGACAGCCTCGGCGACCTGAAGGTGCTGCCCACCGGAACCGGCGACTTCGACCACCGCGAGGTGATGCGCCTGCTGCTTGCCGATGGGTACGATGGATACCTGAGCGGCGAGTGGATCGAAGGAACCAGCGACCCCGACTTCCAGGCCGGCCACCTGTCCGGCGAGCTGGCCACGCTCAAGTCGTACGAGGCGGATTTGCGCCGCGAGGCGTAGCAACCCAACACACTTCCGGCGCCCGCGCAGCCGAGCGCCGACCGAGGAGGACGCATGTTCCGATCAAGTTTCGCCCTGCTGGCCGCGACGGCCGCCGTGGGCGCTGGCGCCCAGGCGCCCGTAGCCCAGATCGAGCCCGTGCCGGCGCCGAAGGTCGCAGGCCTGGTGCAGCTCTTCGACGGCACGGCGCCGACGCTCGCGGCAAACTGGGTCAAGCGCGGCGCCGACAAGCCCGCCGAGTGGAAGCTCGACGGTGGAGCCATGCTTGCCCTCGGCGGCGACATCCAGACGAAGGCCGAGTACGCCGACTTCCAGCTCCACGTCGAGTTCCGCACCCCCAACATGCCCGACGCCAAGGGGCAGGGCAAGGGCAACAGCGGCATCGGCCTCCAGGGGCGCTATGAGGTGCAGGTGCTCGACTCGTACGGCATCGAGACCCCCGGCAAGGGCGACTGCGGCGCGTTGTACAACAACTGCGCCCCGCTCATCAACGCCTGCCGCCCGCCGACGGTCTGGCAGACCTACGACATCGTCTTCCGGGCAGGCCGGTTCGACGCCGCTGGCGCCATGACCGCCAAGCCGGTCCTCACCGTCATCCAGAACGGCGCCGTGGTGCAGAACAACGTGGAAGTCCCGGACATGACGGGCATCCAGTACCAGCAGTTCAAGGGCCCGGCCAAGTCAGGCCCCATCGTGCTGCAGGACCACGGCAACAAGGTCGAGTACCGCAACATCTGGATCATCCCGCTGCCCGAGAAGGGCTCCGACAAGTACTGAGGGACGCGGGCTCCGCCCAGCGCTTGCGCTCCTGCAAGCCTGGGCGGAGCCTGACGCGAGTCGGTTGAGCCCCGCCCGACCGCGCCGTCGCTTTCGACTTTCGCCGTTTCCCTTTTCCCCTATTCGACTGCCTCTCGCGCTATCGCCTCCGCGCCGCCGTCAGAGCCAGCAGGGCGGGCACGCCGCGCCGGTCGGGGCCAGCCTCCAGGTCCACCGAGGCGATCGCCACGTCGGGCCTGGGGTTGTTCCACTGCTTGCTGTAGGCCACCGCGTTGCCCCCGCCGGCGGCGAAGGGCTTGATCCATGCGAGTTGCGCGCCGGGGATCGCCTGTGGGTAGGCCTGCCGGTAGTCGGCGGCATCGATCTCCACGCAGAGCGGGATCGTCGCCGTCTGGCCGTCTGCGTAGTGGACGACGTAGCGCGCGAACTCGTATCGCTTGCCCTCGCGGCGCTCGCGGTCGTCGCGGCCCTGATCGATCCTGGCAGCCTGCAAGAAGAAGAGCGCATCGGCCTTGCGGTTCACCGCGACGCCCCGCACGGCGTCCGGCAGATTGCCCGGCACGCCGCCGCCGCCCAGTATGACGATGGTCGGCACAGGGGATGTGGCGAAGCTGTAGACGTTGTACGGTACGCCGGCGAAGGTGTTCTTGCCGTTGGGCAGGTCGGCCAGTGTGCGGTCGCGGTCGCCGAAGCAACCCCGGGCGTCCTTGTACTGGTTGGCGGCCTTGGAGAGGTCGATGGGCTCGTAGTCAAGGTTCTCGCCGGCGATCACCGCGGCCGAGCCGGAGAAGGGCGCCCGCAGGTTCCGAAGCAGGGCGGAAAGAATGCGCAGCTTCTTCGTTGCGTTGTCCGGAACCTGCTCGCGCTCCTTGATGAGCAGGTTGCAGAGGACGATGCCGCCCTTGCCCATGTCGTACTGCATGAGCCCGCCGTTGTTCAGCAGCGGGTGGACGCGGGCGAGGAACTCCGGCGAGCGCCTGGCGGTCAGGCGGATGTTGTCGACGCCTACCACGTTCGCGGTCGTGCTCACCTTGGCCCAGTCGGTGATCTTGAACGTGATGCGCGAACCCTTGACCGCGGGCTTGATCTCCAGGCTCTGCGGCTCGTTGCCGGGCTTCACGGCCAGCGACGCCGTGCTGGTCCCGTCGCTCAGCTCGATGCGCGTGACCAGATGGTAGAAGGCGTTGCCGATCCACTCGATGCCGGTCAGTTCCTGCGGCTTGGGGAACTCCATGGTGAACTCGGGCTTGTCGCGGGTCAGGTCGAATGAGAAGATGTACTTCCACGCGTCGGCCGAGACCATGCCGTTGACCATGTTGTAGTGGTAGTCGGAGGGTAGCTTGGCGAAGGGCGCCACCTCGTCGTAGTCCACGCAGGCGCTGAAGATGTCCGATGCCACAAACTCGTCGGCGGTCCATCCGAAGATGCGCTCGCCGCTGTACATCACGACATCGCTGTTGGTGAGGCCGGCGGTGAGCGGATGGCGCACGGCCGGGAAGGTGACGCGCTCCTGGCGGAACGGGCGGATCATGTGGTCAACGCCGACAACCTTGTTGTAGTCGGCCAGCCCCTCGGCCGTGAGGCCGTGGAAGAAGAGCCAGCCGCCGCCCGCAGTGAACCGCCGCACGGAGTCCGGTGCGCCGGCCAGCGCCTTCAGGTTCTGCGGAGCAGCCTCGATGACGGCGATCTTCGCGCCCGGCGTCGCCAGGGCCTGCAGCGGGCCCTGCGCCCTGGTGTGCTTCAGGCCGATCTTCTCCAGCGCGCTCGCGAAGAGCTTGTCGCCCACCACTGCGGTCGCCACGGGCCGGTACTCGAGCCTGTACTCCAGCGCGTAGCGGAGCATGTTGGCCAGCAGACGGCCCGCCACGGCGTTGGTGGAGGCGTTGCGTCCCACGGCCATCTGGCAGAGGAGCATGAGGCCGGAACCCACCGGCGCCTCGGCGAGGGCGGTGTTGGCCAGCCGCATATGGCACTGGATGAGCGACTTGGCGCCTCGGCTCGGCTTGGCGTAGGCGTCGCGGTAGACGGGCAGGTCGATGCCCCAGGTCCAGAGGTCCTTCTGCTTCAGGCCCGCGGCGACCGGGTGCGTCATATCCTCGAAGTAGGCGGTGCGGCCTTCGTTCTGAGCCGTCTCCATCTCGGCGGGCAGGCCCTGATACCGGAGCGGGTGTTTCTGCTCCAGCACGATGAGCCTCCGTCCGCCCGCCACGGTCGCGGCCAACCGGCTCGACGTGGCCTCCGCCGCCGTGAGCGCGTCGGGACCGATGACGAGGACCCTGCAAGCCGCGGGCGTCGACGGTAGCGATGTGACGCGCGTGAACGATACGCCGAGGCCGGTGAGGGCGCCGACAGCCGCGCCGGACGGGTCGTAGACGCAGACCGCGCCCGCCGGCTGCGGGGTGATCGGCTCCGGAGCGCCCAGCGCGGAGACGGCCTTGGTGTCGCGGAAGACTTCCTTGCCCGCCGCGGCCAGGGTCAGGAGCAGCGTGTACTCCTTGCGGCCGGCAGAGGAGGGGATCGGCACGTCGATCGTGAAGCGCTGCGAGGCGCCCGGCGCGGGAGTGCAGACGCGCGAGGCGCGCCATGTCGCCTTGCCCGCGGCCATCAGTTGCGCAGTGAAGGTGAGGGGGTCGCTGAAGCGACTGTCGTTGAAGACGCCGATGGCGCGCTTCACGGTCGATCCGGCCTTGAAGGTCCAGTTCCACTCGCGGCAGAAGGCGGCCCGCTCGGCCTGCGAGACGTACTGGCCGGTGGCGTCGCCCTGGCCCATCCAGAAGTGCCAGGCGCTCTGTCCAGCCCACCGGTAGCCCTCGGTGAGCATGCGGTAGATGATTCCCGCCGCCCGCCGCGACTGCGCCTTGCCCTGGAAGGTCTCCTCGCCGCCGTAGTAGGCGTAGTCGAACGGGTTGATGCCCGTGGCGAAGAAGTCCTCGCCCATGAAGCGCGGCCGCTTCTCGTCCCAGACCCACCGGTCGCGCCCGCCGCCCTTGGCGTTGGTCTCGTAGGCGAGGTCGGGGTAGCGGCCGTCGGCGGGATCGAAGACGTAGTGGTTGCCGTGGACCGGCATCGACTGGTCCTTGTTCGCGCCGCCGCCGTCGGTCATCAACGGGCGCGTTGGGTCGACGGCCATGACGGCGTCGGCCACGCTCTTCACCTCGCGCTCGAAGGCGTCCATCATGCCGCCGTAGAGGTTGATGCAGTTGATGTAGAGCCACTCGTTCTCGATGGACCAGATCATCACGGAGGGGTGGTTTCGCTCGCCGCGGACCTGCGCGGTCACCTGGTCCTTCCAGTTCCGCATCAGGTCCATCTTCACGTCGGAGCCGCCGAGCTTCTTCAGTTCGGGGTCCTCTTCGATGGCAGTGTAACCGATGGCCTCGCCGTCGAGCATGCCTGAACGCCGGACGACGACGCCGTTCTGGTCGAAGGCGTCCAGAGCCTTCTCGGGCGACAACCCCATCCAAGTCGTGCCCCAGAAGCGCATCATCCTGTGGCCGTCGGCGCGGTGGTCGGCGAGCCACTCGGCGGGCGTGGCGGCGGTGTGGCAGTCGGTCCAGAGGCGCCAGGGGATGCCGTTCAGGCGGAAGTCACGGCCCACCCAGCTCCACTCGCGGAAGCCGAACGGCGTGTCGCAGATGTCGGGGCTGCCGCCGTCGGTCTCTACTGTGGCGCGAAGCAGGTAGAGGTGAGGGGCGTCGGGCCACCAGAGCTTCGGATCGGCCCAGGGCGCTGCCACGGTGAGCGTCAGCTCGGCGCCGGGCTGCAGCGCGGTCTCCTTGCCGGGCAGCTCCAGGGCGACCTTGCCGGTGGCCCGGTCCAGCACAGAGACCTTCACACGGGCGGTCACGGCCTCGGCGCCGGGATTGCTCAGCGTGATATCTGCCGCCAGCTCCTTGCGCGCCACGGAGGGCCGGACAAAGACATCGGCTGCGCGGGCACGGCCGGCCACCCAGAACTCGGGCGTCTGCAACAGGCCCGACTCGGCATGGTTCCAGATCGGATAGGCCAGCCGCTGGAAACCGTCGCCGAGGAACTTGGGCGGCAGGTTGAACTGCCTGCGGAGCCTCGACGGGTCGCTGGGCGGGTAGGAGTAGGCGTACCAGGCGTCGCGGATGCCCACCAGCACCTCGTTCACGCCCGGCCGGATGGCCTTCGTGACGTCGATATCGAACAGCACGAACGGGTTCTTGTTGAAGCCGCAGGGGATGCCGTTCACCACCACGGTTGTGTTCAGGTTGTTCTGCGGGAAGCGGAGGAAGCAGGAGCGGCCGGCAGCGCCGGCCGGCAGGTTTACGCGGGTGCGGTACCAGATCCGGTGGGCCATGAGCAGGTCGGGGCGCAGCGTGTTCTTGTCGCCGGGCACCTGGATGCCCGTCCAAACGCCTTCGGCGGGCAGGTCGCGGATTGGCTCTGCAACGGGCGCGGGTGTCTGCTCATCGGCGCGGCAGATCTCCCAGGCGCCCTTCATCGCGACCATGGTGCGGCCCTGCTTGTCCAGTTCGGGAACCTGGAACGTCTGCCTGGCGGCCTCGGCGTCCAGGGCGTCGCCGCGCGCCTCGCCGGGCTTGAGGCGTCCGTTGGGCCGGAATGGGGTCGGCGAGAGGCAGAGAGCGTCGGACGCGTAGAGCATGCGCTCACGCTGCCCCTTGGCGTCGGCGGTGCGGGGCAGGCGCACCTCCAGCGTGTGGCTCCCTGCCGTGAGCGTGGCGTCGCCCAGCTTCAGCCATGCGACCTCGCACCAGAAGTCCACCTCCATCAGGTCGCAGGTGAGCTGGTCGGGGAGGACGCGTTGCCATGCCCCGTTGTCGATGCGCCACTCGAAGGGCGTGCGGGCGAACTCGAAGCCGATGCGGTCCCGGACCTCGTAGGGGCCGGCCGCCGCGGCCTGAAAGGCATAGGCCATGAGGACGCCGTCGACCGGGGTTTGGCTGTCGACCTTGTCGGCGTCGATGGCGATATGGAGCCACTGCTCGCCGGAGAGGAACTCCTTGTGCCCCCAGCCCGCGATGTTCGGCTTGACGTTGCACCGGGCGGCCTCGCCCTCGATCCAGATCACCGGCGCCGCCCATGCCGTCGGTACCATCGTCAGGACGGCCGCGGCCGCCCACCAAGCCCATCGCATAGCTCTCCTCCTTCAACCGGCGCACCTGCAATGGGCTCTAGGTTCGCCACGAGGCGACGAACTCCCTGCCCGAGAGGCAGGGGCGCTGGGCGCCGGGAGCAGCAACCCTCCGGTCAGGTGAGGTAGAGGCGACGAAGCTCCTCGGGCGCGCCAACCACCTTGATGGCGTTCTTGATCTGCTCCAGTACCTCAATGTCGGCAACCTGCCGTATCGCGTCCATTTGCGCCAGGGCTGCATCCCCGAACCGCAGTTCAAGCCCTAGCTCGATCGCCTCGAGGAGCCCCCGGTGCATGCCCTGCCGCATCCCCTGGCGCACTCCCTGCTGCATGCCCTGCTGCATTCCCTGCTGCATGCCCTGCTGCATGCCTTTCCGGATGCCGGCTTCCTCATAGATGTTGACCATATCCGTGACCTCCTTGGCGCCGGTCTGCTCGATCAGCCTGGCCAGGTCCTGCTCCTCGGTTGGCGACAGCTTGAGATATGTGCCTACCACATGCACCAGCAGGCTCCTGCGGGCCTCGTCGATGCCGGCCAGTGCAAGCCTGTGCAGCGCCCGAAGCTTGTGCCGGACCGGCCCACCTCGGCCTGACTGCATCAGGGCGCTCACTGCTGGCCCAAGGGCGCTCTCCGCCCTGAGGAAGCGCGCCGCACTGAAGCTAGGGATCGCTATGGCCCAGTATCGGAACGTTAGGTGAGTGGCCCCGAACAGCCGCTCATCGTAGCGCTGCCGCGTTAGCCCCGCACTTCCCTTGCTCAGGTAGACGACGATGGGCAGCACCGGCGCCCTATGCCGCGACCGGAGCAGGTGGTAGTACGTCCACATACGGTGCGGCATGGAGGCATCGTGCCGCTTCTGCACCTCAACGTGCACCAGCGGAATCTGAGGATCGCCCCCGGCTCCACCGACCCTGGCGACGAGGTCCGCTTCGCGCCTCTTGCCGTCCGGCAGGTCTGTGAAGACCTCCCGATCCAGAAACGCCATGCCACTAAAATCGATCTGCTCGGCCACAGCCGGAAGGAATAGCCCCATGAAATCCGGCAGGAACTCGCGCAGCAGCTCCTTCCACAACTGGTCATGCCGCATGACGCGCCCCACCCCTGCATCTTGACCAAGCGCCGCAGGCCCATTGTACCGGCCACATAGGCCCGCGGGCAACGACCGCCGGCCCCTTGACCGCCTACGCCTCCTCGGCTATACTCCGCCACAGACCCGAACCGGCAGGAGGTGCGACATGACCATGCCTGAAGCCGAGATGCAGAGGACCGTGCTGGCCGAACTTGCGCCGGGCGAGAAGATCAAGTGGCTGGGGAAGCCCGACCCCGCGCAGTATGCCCGTCAGGCCCTGCCGATGGTCATCTTCGGCGTTCCGTGGACCCTCTTCGCCCTCTTCTGGGAGGGCGGCGCCATTCAGCCCGCACTCCAGGGGATCGACCGCGCCGGCGGGCCGGGCATGGCCTTCTCAATCATGTTCCCGCTCTTCGGCCTGCCCTTCATCGGCATCGGCGTCGGCATGCTCACGTCGCCTATCTGGTACCGGCGTAAGGCCGCCAACACGATCTACGCCGTCACCGATCGCCGAGCCCTCATGATCTCCGGCTCGGGCACGCGGACGGTGCAGAGCTACGACCGTAACGCCATCGGCACGCTGACGCGCAAGGAGCGAGCCGACGGCTCCGGCGACCTGCTCTTCGGCGGCGACACGCCCGCGGTCCAGTGGGGCGGCTCCCGCCGCTCCTCATCATCCAACCAGACCACACCGGGCTTCTACGGCATCCGGACCGTGCGCCAGGTGGAGCAGCTCCTGCGCGAGACGCTGGATACCCGGCCCGCACTTGAGCGCGACAACGACGGCCTCACCGCACCCTGACCTACTGGAGGTTCCCAATGCGGACGTACCGGATCGGCGTGATCGGCGCTGGCATGATGGGCAAGACGCACTCATGGTGCTGGCAATCGCTGCCCTTCTTCTATGAGAAGCTGCCCTACCGCTGCGTCCTGCACGGTGTGGCCACCTCGCGCATTGCTAGCGCCGAGGCTGCCCGCGACGCCCTGGGATTCGCTCGGGCATTCGAGACGCCGGAGGCGCTCATCGCCGACCCGGAGATCGACCTCGTCGACATCGCGTCACCGAATGACGCCCACGCTGACCAGCTGTTGGCCGCTGCGGCGGTCGGCAAGAAGCTCTACTGCGACAAGCCCCTCACCGGCCGGCTCGACGAGGCCGAACGGCTCGCCGCGGCCCTATCCGATCCCGCTTCCGCGGGGCAGATGGTCTTCCACAACCGATGCCTGCCAGCCACCATCCTGGCTCGCCGCATGTGTGAGGAGGGTCGCCTGGGTGAGATCATCGGATTCCGCGGCGCATACCTCCACGCGGGCAACGTGCCCGAGGGCAAGCCCCTGGCATGGAAGGACAGCCGCGCCATGGGCGCCGGGGTGCTATACGACCTGGGCTCGCACCTGGTCGATCTGGTCACCTGGGTCTGCGGCTCGCCGCTGGCCGAGGTACAGGCCCGGCAGGTGACGCTGAACCCGCGCCGGCCCTCCCGCGAGGATCCCTCGCGTTGGGTCGAGCAGGACTCCGATGACATGACCCTCATGTCGGCCCGGCTCGCCTGCGGCGCCGTGGGCTCGCTGGAGTGCTCCAAGATCGCCACCGGCGCCATGGACGAACTCCGCTTCGAGATTCACGGTCGGAAGGGCGCCCTGCGGTTCAACCTGATGGATGCCAACTGGCTGGAGCACTTCGACGCCGCCGATCCGGAGATGCCCTACGGCGGCTCGTCCGGCTTCAAGCGCATCGATTGTGTCCGGCGCTACCCCTCGCCGGCGGGCTTCCCCTCGCCGAAGGCCACTGTCGGCTGGCTCCGTGCACACCTCCATAGCGTCTACACCTTCATCGACGCGGTGCACATGGGCGCGCCGTTCGAGCCTTCCATCCAGCGCGGCATCGATCTCGAGCGCATGCTCGCCGCCGTCGAGCGCGCAGCCCGGTCCGGCGCCTCGGAGCGTCTTGCATGACGGCGCCGCACGCCGCGCGCCGCCAGCCCGCAGTCGCACTGGAGCCCCTCACCGCCCGCAATGCCGAGGAGATGTCCGCCTACCTCGACGCCCAGGACGGCGGCACGCTCAAGTACTTCCATCCCAAGCGCACCGACGTCGCTTACATACGGCGCCTCCTCTCCGGCGACACGGACGGCTTTGTGGTGGCCTTTGGCGCCTGGGCCGACGCCAAGCCCGATGACCCGTCCGGCCAGGCGCCGATTGTCGATGGGCGGCGCCTCGTGGGATACGTCTGGCTCTTCGAGATGCAGACTGATAGCCCGCTCCTGGGCATCTGCGTGGACCCGGCCTGGCGACGGCAGGGGATCGGGACTTGCTTGCTGGAGCGGGCGATCGAGTCGGTCTTCCTCTGGGGCAAGCGGGAGCTCCGCCTGAGCGTCGATACCGGCAACTCCGGCGCCATCGAGCTCTACAAGAAGCTCGGCTTCGTGATCACCGAGCTCGGCGGCGTGGGACGCCCAGGCTACCACTCCATGGTTCTGGACCTGGCCGCCAGGCACGCTCAGCGCGTCCAGGCAATCCGCCGCCGTTGCGCCCGGACCCGCATCGCGCTGGTGCCCTACACCCACTGCGACTGGGCCTGGGTCCATACGCGGGCCTGGCACGAGCGCCGCTACGCCCTGATCTTCGCTGAGACGCTGGAGATCATGCGGCGTGAGCCCGACTACCGGTGGTACATCGACAACTGGGCCTGCCAGCTCGCCCCGCTGCTCGACCTTCGGCCCGACCTGCTGCCGGAGCTGCGCAGCCGCATCGCCGAGGGGCGCATCGCGGTCTGCGGCGGCTACTCCAACGTCCGCCCGCACATGGTCGGCGATGAGACCTACGTCCGAAGCCTCCTCATCGGTCGCCGCCTCTTCGGCGAGGCGTTCCCCGGCGCCGACCTGAGCGTTCAGGCCGACTCCGTCGATGTCGCCACCGGGCACCCGCAGTTGCCGCAACTGCTCCGCCAGGCCGGGTACGCATCGCTCCGCTTCTGGCGGCCCTTCTCGTCGCTCAGCATCAAGGGCATCCCCGTCGACTTTCGGTGGTCGGGGCTCGACGGCTCGCAGGTTCTCGCCTCGCGCGGCGGCTACGGCGGCCTCTTCGCCCCGGCCGAGGCGCACCGGCCCCTCCTGCAGCCCGAAGCGCTCGACGCCGATGCCATGGCAGAGATGCTCTGGGACGCGGAACTGCGCGAGCGCGCCTGGCTGGCCCCCACCGAGATGCTCTGGCTCTCGCTCGGCTGCGACGACACCCGCCCGCTGCGCACCATCGACGACGCACCGGTCGACGCGCCGGCGCTGATCGCCCGGTGGCGCGAACTGGGCCTGGGCCAAATCGGTTTCGCCACGCCGGTGGACTACTTCGCCGAACTCCGAGCCCGCGCCGACCGCCTGCCGCTCATCGCCGGCACGCTCGACCCCTGCGATGTGGCCTACAACGCCGCGTGGAACGGCGAGCGTGGCCTGGCCGTCCAGCGCGTGGCCAACGATGCCCTCCTAACGCAGGCCGAGTCCGCCGAGGCCCTGGCGTCGCTGGCCCCAGGCGCCCAAACGCCTGCGGAGGACCTCGTGCCGCACGAGGCGCTCTGGCGCGATCACCTCCTCACCTGCGCACACGCCACGCAGTGGCTCTTCACCGAGGACTTCGCCGAGCTCAAGGAGACGGCCGACCGCGTGGGTCTCGAGGCCAACCGCCTCCGCACCGAGGCCCTGCGCGGCCTGGCGCGCGGCGTCCGCCTCCCGCAGGATACGCTGTGCGTCGTCTGGAACCCGCTTCCGTGGCGCCGCACCGTGGCCGTGCCGGTACAGGTGGCGCGTTACGGTGATGACTGGCCGCTGGCGCTGGTCGACCGCGCCGGATGCCCGCTGCTGGAACAGACCCTGGGCGCCAAAACCGGCCAGGGCGGCTACCCCGAGGAGACGCGGCTTGTCTCGCTGGAGTTGCCTCCCATGGGCGTGGCCCTGGTGTGCGAGTGGCCCCGCGATGCGACCGACGCCATCCTGTTGGCGGATGACGGGTTCGGGCCGCCCGAAGGCGTCGAACTGCTTGACCTCGTCCTCCACGACGTGGACTGCCCCGGCGGCCCGCTCCATGTGGGTCCCATCACCGCGTCGCACACCCCTGTCTGGGGCGGCTGGGCGCAGCTTGAAAGCGGCCCGGTGCGCCGGCGGACCCATCGCGCCGGCGAGATCGACGGCCTGCCCGTGACGATGACGCTGGACCAGCACGCCGGGTCGCCCAGGATCGACGCCGAGGTGCGGATCGACTGGCCGGGCCGCGACGGCTTTCTGGCGGCCCGCGCTCCGTTGCCGCCCGGCGCTCGCCTCTTCGGCGACATCCCGTTTGGCGTGGAGCTGAAGGACATCGAGAACGAGCCCTACCTCAAGGACGCTTGGCCAGCCTGCAACAGCATGGAGCGGTGCCGCGAGGGCCTCTTCTATGCCCGGAGCTTCGTGGCCTGTCAGGGCGATGGGGGAGGGTACGCGCTGATCGGTCGAAACACCGATCGCTACTACCGCCGCAGCCCGGATGGCGCTTGGCTGGAGCACCTTCTCCTCAATAGCGTGGTCTCGCTGGACGAATGGGAGCATCACGTCGAGCCCTCCACCATTGGCGGCAGGGGACCGCACACGCTCCGTTTCAGCCTGCTGCCCTACATCGGCACATGGCAGGAGGCGTGTGTGCCGCACTTGGCAGCCGAGGCGCGGGCCGGAGCACCGGTAGGCCGCCCGGTGCGCTCGGCAGGCGCAACGCTCGCCGATTCGGCCCCCGAGCTCTCGGTGGAGCCCGGCTCGGTCCTCGCCACAGCCGTATGGCGCAGCGCTGGCTTCTTCCACGTCCGGCTCCACGAAGCCCACGGCGCCCCGGCCGAGTGCATGGTGCGCCTGCCCTTCGCACCGGCCTCCGTGGAGTGCCTGGACCTGGGCGGCGCGCCGTCGGAGGGTGTCGTGCCGGTCCTGCGCGGTTCGGAGGTCCGCTTCGTGCTGCCGCCGTGGAAGATCGTAACCGTGAAGGCGCATTTGGCTCAACCCTGAGGAGGCCGACCATGACCGAGCGCGAGCGTTGGCTGGAGACGATGCTGTTCGGCAAGCCCGACCGCGTGCCCTGGTCGCCGGGCGGACCCCGCGAGTCGACGCTGCGGGCCTGGCGCACACAGGGCCTGGCCGAGGGGGAGGACTGGTACGCCCGGCTTCGTGGCGAGGTCGGGTTGCCGCCGCTGGTGCAGTCCCCGCGCCCCGCCGTCTGGATCAAGCACACCATGGAGCCCATCTTTCCCGAGGTCGTCCTCGAGGAGCGGGGCGACAGTCGCGTCGTCCAGGACTGGAAGGGCAACGTCTGCGAGATATCCAACGCCTTCGACGTGAGCTACCTGCGCTCGGCCAGGGACTTCGTCACGCGCCGCTGGATCCGCTGCCCGGTGGAGGGTTGTGCCGACTGGGAGGCGATGAAGCCACGATATGACCCGCAGGACCCCTCCCGCGTTCCCGCTGATCTCGCGCAGAACGTCGACGCCCTGCGCACACGCGACCACGTCGTCGGCCTCCACGTCCACGGCCCCTTCTGGCAGATGCGCGAGTGGATGGGTTTCGAGGGGCTCTGCATGGCCTTCATCGAGCAGCCCGAGCTGATCGAGGATATGGTGCGATTCTGGACCGAGTACGTGGCCGCGTTGCTCGTGCGCGTGGTCCCGCTGGTGCGGCTCGACTACTTCCACATCTCCGAGGACATGGCCTACAAGGTCAAGCCCATGATCGGCCCGGCCATGTGCCGCCGCTTTCTCTTGCCCTGCTGGGCCGCCTGGGGCGAGATTATCCGCGCTCACGGGTGTCCGGTCTACCAGGTCGACTCGGACGGCTTTGTGGGCGACCTGATCCCGGTCTGGATGGAGGCCGGCATCAACGCCACCGACCCGCTGGAGGTGGCCGCCGGCAACGACCTGCCCGCACTGCGCGGGGTGTTCGGCCACCGGATCGCCTACTGCGGCGGCGTCGACAAGTGCTGCATGGCCAGGGGAGGGGAGAGCCTGCGCGAGGAGTTGGCCCGCCTGACGCCCGTGGTCCACGACGGCGGCTACATCCCCAGCTGCGACCACGGCGTCCCGCCGGACATCAGCTGGCCCAACTTCGTGGACTACGCCCGGCAACTGGCCATGATCACCGGCTGGCTGTAACCGCCTTCGGTCGACAACCACGTCAACCCCGTCACGACCAGACCACCTACGCACACGCATGAAACGGCCCCGGAGCGCCATGCACCGGGGCCGTCTGTGAGCGTCGCCGCCCTCGCCCGGCTTACGGCACGACGTTGAACGCCGTGCTTGCCGCCGTTGCCACGTACCAGCTGTCGCCGGCGAACTCGGCAGCGGCTGTATGGGAGCCGGTGGGCTCGCCCGCGGGGATCGACCAGTTGACCGTCGCCCAGCCATCCGCGGCCACATTGGCCGAGCCGATGACCGAGCCGTTGACCTTGAACATGATGGACTTGCCGGGCTGGATCGCGTAGTCCGGCAGGCTCCGCACGTAAGCCTTGAGCGGGTGGGTCGCGCCTCGTTTGCCGGAGCGGATGTAGGGCCACAGGTACAGGTTGCCCTGCAGCACGCTCAGCTTGCCTGTGTTGGACGACGCAGGGTAGCCCGCGTTGCCGGCCCAGCTTGCGCCGATGACGCGGTTGCCTGCGCCCGTCCCTTCCGGCACCGTGTAGCCGAAGGAGATGTAGCCGCTTGAGTTGGTCGCCTGCGACCCCAGCGAAGTGCCGTCCACGGCCATCGACATCGTCTTCCCCGTGATGATCGCGTTGGCCAGGGTGTAGAGGTAGGCCTTCAGCACGGTGTAGGCCTTGATCTTCACGTTCAGCCGGTCGACCACATAGACCTTGGTGGCCACGCTGGTGGAGGTAAGCGTGGCGGAGCCCTCGCACGGGTTGTAGGTGGTGTCGCCGCCGAACCGCGCCGTGATGGTCCGGCTCGCGGCGCCGTCGGTGATGGCCCAGCTCAGCGCCGCCTCGCCGGCCGCCGACGTCGTCGCCGAACCCACTGTCGTGCCCGCGACGGCGAAGCTCACCGTGCGTCCGGAGAGCCAGGCGTTGTCGCTGGTCCGCTTCAGGTAGCCCTTCAGTGCGACGGTGGTCGTGTAGATGCCGGACCTATCGACGGCGAACATCGATGTCGGCGCGCCGACGGCCGTCAGGGTCGCGGTTCCGCTGCTCGCCGCGTAGCCGCCCCCGCCCGCGAATGCGGCGTCGATGGCATGCGTGCCTGCCGCAACCGCGATCGTGTAGCTGTACGCCGCCACTCCCGCCGCGTCCGTGACGCCCGAGCCGACGCTCGTGCCCGCCACCTTGAAGCCCACCGTCTGCCCGGCTACGGCCGCGCCGTTGGACGTCCTGGTCAGCGTGGCGCTCAGGCTCACCGCGGCGCCGGTATTGCCCGTCCGGTCAGGCACGGTCAGCTTGGAGGCCGTCTGCGGCATGGTCAGCGTGCCTGTGCCGCTCGAGGCCAGGAAGATGCCCTCGCCCAAGAAGTCAGCCCTGATCGGATGCGAGGCCACACCCGCGGGCATGACGTAGATGACCGTGGCAACGCCGATCGCGTTGGTGTAGGCGCTGCCGATGACGCTGCCGTCCACGAGGAACTGGATGGGTTCGTAGTCGACGATGGCGCTGGTATCGGCCCTGCGCAGCGCGGCGGTCAGGCGCGCATTGGTGCCGGCGCCCGCTGTCACGTCGGGTACCGTCACCGTCGTGGCCACGCCGAGGATGTTGAAGTCGATGCCGGGCAGGTCGCAACCGGCTGTCACGGGCAACGACAGGATGGTCTGGCTGTCGCCCTGGAACGTCGCCCGCACCGTGTAGGTGCCCGGAGGTATGTTGGTGAACCGGTAGCCGCCGTCGGACCGCGTGCTGGTGGTCTGGATGGCTCCCACGGCCGGGATCGCCTTCACCGTGGCGTTGGCCGCCGGCGAGCCCTTGTACTGGACCATGCCTACCAGCCCGCCCACCGTGTCGGCGCGCGGATTGGGGTTGCTTGCCAGATTCATCGTGTTGTACACGTGCATCAGGCCGTAGCCGTAGTACTGGTTCCATCCGCCGCTGAAGTCGGCCGCGCGCTGCAACGCCTGCCATGTCTGGATGATGGTGGCGGGCGTCCGCGGCAACCCCTTCTGCCCGATGTACAGCGCCGCCAGCCCCGCTATCTGCGGCGACGCCATGGAGGTGCCCATCAGATACTCGTAGTTCATGGCGGCTTCGGCATCGTCGTTCAGGGTGCAGTGGTAGGTGGGCATGGTGCTGTAGACGCCCAGCAGCCACATGATGTCGTAGTCGAAGTCGCCGCCGGGCGCGGTGATGGCCACCTGTTCGCCGTAGTTCGAATAGGACGCGAGGCTGGTTCGCGAGCAGGCGGAGACCGCGAAGACGCGGCTCAGGCAGGCCGGGTAGTTGGGCGTGCTGAAAGTGCCGTCGTTGCCGATGGCCGCCACGCACATCATGCCCCTGTACCAGGCGTAGTTGATGGCGTCCTGTTCGGCCTGCGAGTACATGTAGCCGCCCAGCGAGAGGTTGCAGACCTGGGCGCCGGCGTCGGCCGCGTAGACGATGCCGGCGGCGATATCGGTCTCGTAACCCATCCCGTCGGCGGTGACCACCTTCACGGACATGACGTTGGCGTTGTAGCCGACGCCTACGGTGCCGACGGCGTTGTTCGTGGCCGCCGCGGCGATGCCCGTGACGTGGGTGCCGTGGCCGTACTCGTCCCATGCGTCGGTATCCACCACGCCGGTGATGATGGAGCGGTCCAGCGGCCGCATCAACTGCCCGCCGTCCGCCACCGCCGAGCCGGAGCCCCCTGCGTTGATGAAGTCCGGATGGTAGTAGTCGACGCCGGAGTCCACCACGGCCAGCAGCACGGCATTGGAGCCCTTGGGCACGGAGGGGCTGTAGTACTTGTTCGGCCAGACGCTCCACCCCGCCACGTTCTCGGTCATGTGGGAGTCCCACTTGTACCACGTGTATATCTCGGGGTCGGTGGTGATGTTGTGGTCGTAGTCGGTGTAGGCCGGGTCGTTCGGATCGACCACCAGAGGGTAGCGGATGGCTATCGGCTCTACATAGAGCACGTCCGAGCTGTGACGCAGCGCCTCGACGGCGGCCGGGTCCTCGATGCGCAGGCGTTGGATATGGAGCTGCGGTATCGCGGAGATTACCCGCGTCTGCGGGCCCTGCACCATGGCGACGCGACCGGTCTGCCACGCCTTGGCGCTGAACCGCACGGCGTACTCGTTCGGCACATATGCGGGCCGGTGAGCGGCCAGTCGCAGGGGCTCTCGGAAGTACCGCGTGCCGCCAGCGGCAAGCCGGGCCAGTTCGCGGCGTGCGGCTTGCGCCTCCGGCGAAAGGGGCGTCGGCATCTGTAGCCGTTGTGCGTTGGACAGGGAGCAGATGCTCGCGAACAGGACGGCGACCGCCGCCTGAGTGAATGGTCGGTTGCGCAACACCATCGAAAGGCCCTCCGGCATGTCGTTACCTATGCAGCGGCAAGGCGCCCCTGTATGACTCTCAAGACGGGACGTCGCGCGGCGTTGTTCCCGGCCGATGGCTGTCGCTCGCGCCCTGTTGGCACGGCAAAGGGCGCCGACCCCATCGCTGGGATCGGCGCCCTTGGTTTCGTCGACCGGTTTCGGCCGGGCCTACTTGCTCTTGACGAGCGCCGTGGCCGCCTCGAGCTGCCCCGCCGAGCCCAGAAGCTCGTTGCGGCTGGCGATGAAGTCCGCGTAGGCAGGCATGAAGAGCTTGCCGGGGTCGCGCAGGTCGAACTTCTCGGGCTTGTCGCGGAAGAACTCGCGGTGGACGCGGCACCAGACCAGGCGGCCGTCGGTATCGATGTTGATCTTGCAGACGCCCTTCTGGGCGGCGGGCAGGTACTCGGCCGGGTTGACGCCCTTGGCGCCCCGCATGGCTCCGCCGGCGGCGCTGATCCGCTCGACTTCGTCCTGCGGCACCGACGACGAGCCGTGCATGACCAGCGGGAAGCCCGGGCAGAGGCGCTGAATCTCCTCGATCACCTCGAAGTGGAGGCCCTGGCTGCCGGAGAACTTGAACGCGCCGTGGCTCGTGCCGATGGCGCAGGCCAGGCTGTCGCAGCCGGAACGCTCGATGAACTCCTTGGCCTCGGTCGGGTTCGTCAGCTTGGCGTCGGCCTCGGCCACGGAGACATGCTCCTCGACGCCGCCCAGCTGGCCCAACTCCGCCTCAACGGTGATGCCCTTCGGGTGGGCCGCATCGGCCACGCGCTTGGTCACCGCGATGTTCTCCTCGAAGGAGAGGTGTGATCCGTCGATCATCACGGAGCTGTAGAAGCCGCTCTCGATGCAGTCGTAGCAGGTCTGCTCGTCGCCATGGTCCAGATGCACGGCGAAGAGGGCATCCGGCCAAATCTGGTCGGCCGCGCGGATGATCGCCTCGAGCATCAACTTGTTGGTGTACGAGCGGGCGCCCTTGCTGATCTGGATGATGAACGGCGCCTGGGACGCCATGTTGCCCTGGAAGAGGCCCATGGCCTGCTCCAGGTTGTTGATGTTGTATGCCCCGAGCGCGTACTTTCCGTACGCATGCTCGAATAGCGCCTGTGTTGAAACGATCACTGAATGCCTCCCTTGCTGTGGCTCACCGGCCGGTTGCGCCGGCCCGGCTCCGCACGCCGACTATCGTGTCACGCGGCCCGATGGGTATCCGCGCGCGTGCTAACGGTTACGTCTTAGTCTACCTCGGGGCGCCCCGCAAACCGGATCAGGGAGCCTCGCCGGCGGTCACCTTGAGCTTGGTCTTGGTGCCGTCGCGCCGTGCCACTTCGACGGATACCTGCTGCCGGATACTCAGCTTCCGCTCGAGTTCCTTGACCTGCTCGCCGCTGGTGACCGCTTGGCCGTCGATCGCCACGATCACGTCGCCGGCCTCCAACCCGCTCTCGATGGCTGGGCCGTCCTGGAAGAGCCGCATGATGACGGCTCCCTCGACCGATGCCACGCCGTAGCGTCGAACGTAGGCGTCGTTGTTGGTATCGGTGATCAGTCCCAGCCACGGCCGCTTCACCTTGCCGAAGCGCTTCAGCTCGTCTGCCACGCGCAGGGCCGTGTCGATGGGGATGGCGAATCCGATGCCCTGGGCGTCGGGCCGCACCAGCGAGTTGATGCCGATCACCTTGCCCTGCAGGTTGACCAGGGCGCCGCCGGAGTTGCCTGGGTTGATCAACGCGTCGTGCTGGATCATGTCCGCGTAGATGCGGTCGTCCACCTGGATCGGCCGGTTGAGCGCACTGATCACGCCGTGGCTCACGGTGAAGCGAAGCTCCAGCGGGTTGCCCAGCGCCACCACGATCTGTCCCGGCGCCACGCCCCGCACCGTCCCGACCTGCGCGGCGGGCAGATCCTTGGCGTCGACCTTCACCAGCGCCACGTCGGTGGTGTGGTCGGCGCCGACCACGGCGCCCTGGAACTTGCGCCCGTCCAGCAGGGAGACGCTGATCTTGCGGTTTACGGCGTTGGCCGCGCCAACCACGTGCTCGTTGGTCAGGATGTACCCGTCCCGGGTGATGATGACCCCGGAGCCGTGGCTGGCCATGTCGCGGGTGACGGTCCGGTTGTCGCCGAAGAAGTCATCGAACATCGAAGGGCATCTGCCACGCCACGCGGAGACCGGAGACCACCAGCCCCGCGGCGAAGAGAGCGATGCCCCCTATGATCATGGTTGCCGATCTACCCATGCGTCACCTCACACCATGCCTGTCGGCGGAACCGTCACGATTCGCCGATCTTCAGGACGCTCAGGAACGCCTCCTGCGGAATCTCCACGGCGCCGATCTGCTTCATCCGTTTCTTGCCCTCTTTCTGCTTCTCCAGCAGCTTCCGCTTACGGGTGATATCGCCGCCATAGCACTTGGCCGTGACGTTCTTGCGGAAGGGCTTCACCGTCTCTGCGGCGATGATCTTGCCGCCGATCGCCGCCTGGATGCGCACCTCGTACTGCTGGCGCGGCACCACTTCCTTCATCTTCTCGGCAAGGGCCTTGGCCCGCGGGAAGGCCTTCTCGCGATGCGTGATGAAGGAGAGAGCGTCCACCGGGTCGCCGTTCAGCAGGATGTCCAGCTTGATGAGCTTCGACTCGCGGTAACCGCTCGGCTCGTAGTCGAACGAGGCGTATCCCCGCGTGCGGCTCTTCAACTGGTCGAAGAAGTCCATCAGAATCTCGCCCAGCGGCATCTGGTAGTGGAGCACCACCCGATCCGGGCCGGGATGGTCCATCTTCACGAACTCGCCGCGGCGGTCCCTGGCCAGGTCCATCACGGTGCCGACGTAGGTCGATGGGATGAAGACCGTCGCCTCCACGTAGGGTTCCTCGATGGAGAGGATGGTCGTGGGTTCGGGCATGTGGGCCGGGTTGTCGACCTCGATCATCGTGCCGTCGGCCCTGTTGACGTGGAAGACCACCGAGGGCGACGTGGCGATCAGCTCCAGCCCGAACTCGCGCTCCAGCCGTTCCTGGATGATCTCCAGGTGCAGCAGGCCGAGGAAGCCGCAACGGTACCCGAACCCCAGCGCCGCCGACGTCTCCGGCTCGAATGAGAGGGCGGCATCGTTCATCTGGAGCTTCTCAAGCGCCTCGCGAAGGTCCGGGAAGTCCTTGCTGTCGATGGGGTAGAGGCCGCAGAAGACCATGGGCTTGGCCTTGCGGTAGCCCGGAAGCGCCTCCGTTGCGGGGCGCTCGGCCTCGGTGACGGTGTCGCCCACGTTGGCCTCGCCGATGGTCTTGATCGACGCGGTGAAGAACCCTACCTCGCCGGTGAGCAGCGCCTCGCTGTTCTCCATCTTCGGTCGGAAGACGCCCACTGTACCGACCTCGAACTCCTTGCCGTTGGCCATGAAGCGGATCGGCATGCCCGGCTGCATCCTCCCGTCGATGATCCGCACATAGCAGACCACGCCCAGGTAGGGGTCGAAGTGGCTGTCGAACACCAGGGCCCGCAGCGGCGCCAGCGGGTCGCCGGAGGGCGGCGGGATGAGCCGCACGATCCGGTCCAGGATGTCGGCGGTGCCGATGCCCTGCTTGGCGCTGGCCAGCACCGCCTCGTGCGCCTCCAGCGAGAGGACGTTCTCGATCTCGTCGCGCACGCGCTCGGGCTCGGCCGCCGGCAGGTCAATCTTGTTGATGACCGGGATGATCGCCAGGTCGTGCGCCATGGCCAGGTTCACGTTCGCCATGGTCTGCGCTTCGACGCCCTGGGCCGCGTCCACCACCAGCAGTGCGCCCTCGCAGGCCGCCAACGACCGCGAGACCTCGTAGGTGAAGTCCACATGGCCGGGCGTGTCGATGAGGTTGAGCTCGTAGCCCTCGCCGCCGGGCGTTGTGTGGCGGAGCCGAACGGCCGTCATCTTGATGGTGATGCCGCGCTCGCGCTCAATGTCCATGGTGTCCAGCGCCTGGGCCTGCATGTCACGACCGGTGATGGCTCCGGTGTGCTCCAGGATGCGGTCGGCCAGTGTGGACTTGCCGTGGTCGATGTGCGCGATAATGCAGAAGTTTCTGATATGGTCTTGGGAGTATGTATTCATAGGTTGAAGAGGGGCGTTGGTCGACTCTGCGCCGCTTGCATTATAGCACCCGCCTGCTCGCCGCTCGGGAAGCCTATCGGCAGAGCTCGACGATGCGCTCGGCGGCCAGCGCCGCGCCGCCGCCCGGCACGGACCTGGGGCCGGCCTCCCGCAGGCGCGCGGCGACGTCGGGGCCAAGGAGCGTCGCGACCGCGTCGGTGACTTCCGCCGCCTCAAGCGACCGTAGCCGGAGCGCCGCGCCCGCCTGGGCGAGCCTGTCGGCGCGGGCCTCCTGGTCATCCACCTGCCGGGCGAAGGGGTAGAGAGCCGTGGGCACGCCGTGATGAAGCAGTTCCATGGTGGAGTTGTAGCCCGCCGCGCTGACGGCCGCGTCGAAGGCGCCGTAGAGGTCCGCCATAGGGTAGTAGCGCACGGGTGTCACGCTGGCCTGGCGCGGGCACGCTCCGCGGTAGAGGGGCGCCGCCGCTATCGCCACGTGCGCCGGGCCGCCGGCCAGCGCGCCCACGGTCTGCTGCAGCGCGGCGTCCATGTCCCTATCCCCGCCGCCGCCGAACGTGACGTAGACCACCGGCCCCTGCTCGGGCAGCCCCAGCAGGGAGCGGGCCTCGGCGCGGGGCAGCGCCTCGTCCGCCTCGCGGAGCAGGATCGGCCCGGTCCACGCGGTCTCCAGCCCGTCGGGCACGGGCGCCTCCTCCTCGCCGGGCATGTGCGGCACGATGGCAAGGTCGTAGAGCGCCAGCGTGTTCTGCATCAGCGCCGTCCGGGCCGCCTCCATCCGCTGCGCGCGAAAGACGAAGACGCGCCGGCTGTCCCATCGCAGCACGGGCAGCAGCTCCTGCATCGCGCCAGCCGGGAAGGTGTCCACCACCAGCACGTGCGGATGGAAAGATGCCATCAGGTTCAGCGTCACCGTCTGTAGCATCCGCGAGTAGGTGCCCGGTCGTAGCCCGGCCTGTGCGCGGAGGCTCTTGGAGGGTACCTTGAAGGCCGCGAAGCCCTCCCGGTAGATCACATCCTCGGCCTCGGAGGAGGTGAAGTAGACGATCTCGGCCTCGGGCAGCAGGCTCCTCACCCTTCGGCCGATGGCCAGGAGCCGGGAGACATGCCCCAGCCCCAGGCCGTTCACGGCGTAGAAGAGAATGCGCGGACAGCGGACCACGTGTGCTCCGCGTTAGGACTGGTCGGAGCCCAGGAAGTCGGCGCCGCCCGAGTCCCTGTCGCCGCCCACGTTGGAACCCGAGGAGAGGAAGTCGGCTCCAGCCGCGTCGGACGTGTTGTCCAGCGACGATGCAGCCCGCTCCGACGAGTAGTCGGAGTAGTACTGGTGGTCCGGGTAGAAGGTGTAGCCGCCGTACCCCATGCCGTAGCCGCCGCCCCAGCCCCAGCCCCACGCTGGCCGGTGCCAGCTCCAGAACATATGGTCGATAACCGACAGCGTCACCATGTCGCTCAGCAGCGACCCGCCGCCGTAGCCCCTTCCGTAGTAGTCGTTGTACGGGTTGTAGTCGGGGTACGCGTACCAGGGCACCGTCCGCCCTTGGTGCTCGAAAGCGCGAATCTGCGGCATGGCGCCGGTCTTGATGGTCGCCAGGTCGGCCGAGCATGCCAGCACCTTCTGCTTCTCGCCCTCCAGCTTCACGGTCACGGGTGTCAGTTCATCGAGATAGCTGGGCCGCGAACAGAAGAAGCAGACGCCCTTCTCAGCCTCGGGCACCGACGACCAGTCCGTACCCTCCGCCGAGGCCCCCGGGGTCGATGCATAGACGGGCGGAGTGGCCCCGGCGGCTCCCGTGGAGCCGCCGGGGCCACGATCAGGGCGGGATGCCACCGTACGCGCGCCCTCGATATCGCCTTGCGCCGATGCCAGCAAGGCCTCGGCGCGCTGCAACTCGGAGTCCTTCCGGGCGTGTACCACGATGCGCGCGGCCTCGTCCAGCTTGGTTCCCGCGCTCAACCGGTACTCGCGCACCCGGGCGGCGGCCGTCGGAGACAACGACGCCTCCAGGCTGTCAAGACTGGACATTGCCGCGATGATGTCGGTCTTCTTGCGCTCAATGGAGGCGCGCCGGGCCCGCATCGAGCGCCGGTTGGCCGCCGACCGCAGGGCCACCACGGCCACGACGATGCCGCCGCCGACCAGCAGGACCGTAAACCAGACCATGCCTGCACCCCTTGTCTGCGCCGCGCGTGCGGCCACCAATGACCGCGCCAGTTGCTCGAGCCCTTCCGTGTAGCGCCCCGTCTCCATCATGGGCGCCACCTGCTTCACGGCGTCTCGCAGCTTGGTCTTGGACAACTGCTTGCTTGACGCCGACACGCCCGCGCGGCTCGCCGTAATGACGTAGCCGGAGCCGAGGTTCAGGTAGTCGCGAATGCGGGAGGCCTCCCTCCCCAGTGTGGCGCTGCCGGAGCGCGAGTTGAAGACGGCGAACTTCACCACGGCGGGCTTCAGCGAGTCGGCCACGCGCTGTAGCCGCGCCGCATCCACGTTCATGCCGGGCGCCACGTAGACATCGCCCGAAGTGAGGGCCGCCGTGATGCCGCCCGAGCCGGCCGAAGATGGCTGCGATCCTCGCCGACCGCCTTCATTGCCGCCGGATGTATGCGGTCCGGCCTTGGCTTCCAGCCGCTTCAGTGTCTCGTCCACCTTGGCCGGGTCGCTGGCGAAGCTCTTGCTGGGGTCGACCTTGACGGCCTGTTGCACAGCCTGCAGCGCATCGCCGGGCCGGTTCAACTTGTTGTAGGCAAAGTTCAGCTGCCACCAGGCCTTGGCGTTGCCGGGCTCCTGCCGGGTGGCCTGCTCCAGCCGCTTGGCCGATTCGGCGTACTTGCCCGCCTTGTAGAGAGCTCGTCCTTCGTCCAGTGGCCCGGCCCATGCCGCGCATGCGGCGGCCAACAGCGCCAGGCCCAGCATGGCCGGTCGTAAGCGTCCCATTCGTTCGGCTCCTTGGTCGGGTACTGTGGCGCCTTGGCGGGCGCTCGACACACTATGGATGATACGCCCCTCCGCCGGGGCGGGTTTCGGTCGGATCGGCTTGGCGGCCCCGAATAGCGCGCCCGGGCCTTGCTCCCGTATGCTTCCCGTTGCGCACCACGATCTCGCCGTTGACCACGACCCAGGGGATGCCGGTCGGGAAGGCGTGGGGCTGCACGAAGGTGGCGGTGTCCGCCACGCTGCTCGGGTCGAAAACTACCACGTCTGCCGCCATGCCCGCCGCCAGCCGCCCGCGCTCGGCGATCCCGAACGTATTGGCGGGGAGCGACGTCATCCTGCGGACCGCCTCCTCCAGCGTCAGCAGGCCCATCTCGCGCACGTAGCGTGCCAGTACGCGGGCGTTGTTGCCGTAGCCGCGCGGGTGCGGCACGCTCTTGCCCGCGCGACGCACACCGGAGTCGGAGCCGACCATGGTGTGCGGGTCCCGCATGAAGGCCTGTAGGTCCTCCTCGCACATCCCGTGGAACACGGCCCCGGCCCCGCCCTTGGCCTCGATCTCGAGGATCAGGTCGATCTGGCTCGCCAGGTCGGCGTTGCCCTTCACCGTTCGGGTGGCTTCCGGCAGGTCCATTCCGTTCAGCCTCCGGTTGCATCGGCAGTCGGCCAGCGTCACCCAGTTGAAGTCCGGTCGCTTGCGTCGCGCGGGCGTCTCGGCCATCTCCGCCTCCATCCGGGCGCGCTCGGTTGGATTGGCCAGCCTCTTGCGGAACGCTCCGGAGCCGCCCTCCAGCGCCCACGCCGGGATCAGTTGTCCCAGACCCGTGCTCGAGGCGGTGTAGGCGTACTGGTCGTGCGTCACGCGAAGCCCCTCCGCACGGGCGGCGTCCAGCACCCCGAGCGCCTCCTCGTGGCGACCCCAGTTGTTGTCGCCGGAGAGTTTGATGTGCGAGACCTGCACGGGGATGCCCGCGCCTCGGCCCACGGCCAGGGTCTCCTCCAGCGCAGCCCGGATACCGTTGCCCTCCGAGCGCATGTGGCTGGTGTAGATGCCCCCGAACCGCGCCGCCACACGGGCGAGGTCGATGATCTCATCGGTCTTCGCGAAGACGCCGGGCAGATAGATCAGCCCCGTGGAAAGGCCAAGGGCGCCCTGCCGCATGGCCGCCTCCACCATGCCGCGCATGGCCTGCATCTCCTCGAATGCGGGCGGCCGGTCGAAGCTGCCGCCCATGGCCTTCTCGCGCACGGAGCCGTGGCCCACCAGCATGCCGATGTTCAGCGAGACGCGCTTCCGCTCGGCCTCCGCCAGGAACGCGCCGATGTCGTCCGGCGACTCGCCGCAGTTGCCCGCGATCACCGTGGTCACGCCGTCCCGGACGAAGTTGGCGGCCCGGGGCAGGACCAGCACGTTCTCGGCGTGCGTATGCACATCGATGAACCCCGGCGCCACCGTAAGTCCCGAGGCGTCGATCTCGCGCCGTCCCTTGCCCAGGCCCGGCTCCACCGCGACAATGCGCCCGGCCCGGATGCCCACGTCGGCCAGGCGCGCGGGCGACCCGGCGCCGTCGATGACGGAGCCGCCCCGGATCACCAGATCGAACCGCGCTGGCGACTCGGCTACAGAGTGCGGCAATGACAGCATGAACATGGGTGTGCTCCTCCGGTTGCGTGGCCGGCCCGCCGGTTGTCCGTCGAGCCTCCCTTCGGTATACACGATGGGTCAAGGCGGCGGTCTTGCCCCCACGGGCCATCCCTGCTAACCCCGCCAACGCCGTCAACTCGGTCGACCTCGTCCCAAAACACCGGCGCGCCGTCTGCGGTACCATGGCTTGCTGTGATCGCACGGGAGGGGACAACCAATGACGGACTGGACAGGCCTGGGAGCCCTCTGGGATCCCTCCGAGTTGGGCTACCACAGGGCCGTGGTGCGTCTGGAAGCCCCTGCCGACTGGGCCATCGCTCGCCTGCCCTGGCGGCGGCGCGACGACCATGCCGCCGACGGCCTGCTCATCGCCGAGGGGCCAGACGGCGCCCGCGTACCTTGCCGCGCCCACACGGGTACGTCCGCCGCCGAGGGCGTGGTGGGCTTCGGCCCCTGCCCGGCGGCGGGCGTCTACCACGTCTACTTCAGGCCCACGGTGCAGGAGGGCGTCTACTACCCCACGGCCCACTACACGCTGGCCGACGAGCCACCGGCTCCGTCACGCGCCGCCGCCGCCGCCGACTTCGTCCGCTTCGAGGCAGCCCTGCCGCACCACGAGCGCACCGACATGGACCTGGCGGCGACCGAATCCGAGGAGGCCGCCCTCCACGGGCGTTTCGGCTCTCCGCCCTTCGTGGCGTTCGTCGAAGACCACGCCCACCCGATCCGCCTCTTCGACCGCCTGCCCGTCCGATGGCTGGATCGCGGACCGGGCTGGCGGGTCGCTCTCTCGGCGCAACCGGGCCAGTACCTGGTCTTCCAGGTAGGCGTCTGGGCGGCGTCCGAGCCGGTGGAGGGCGTCTCCGTGGCCTGGGCGGGCGACCAGCCGCCGGGCCTTGGCACGATCCGTTGTTTCAACACCTGTTGCGTGAGCCAGGCCGGCGTCGCCTCCGATCTGACGGTGCGCGCCGACAAGGGCAGCTTGCTGGCGCTCTGGTGCGGCGTGCAGGTGGATTCCAGTGTTGTCGTGACCTCGGTCGAGGGCGCCGTCGCCGTGGTAGTCGCGGGGCGCCGCGTGGAGCTTCACGTTGAGGTGGACGTCAGCGGCCCGCCGCTCCCCGACTGCGGCGATAGCAGCCCGGAGTTGCTCAGCCGCCTCCGCTGGCTCGACAGCCGCATCGCCGACGACGGCACGGTGCCGCCCCCCTTCACCCCGGTGCAGGTCGATAGGCGCGATGTGTCGATCCTGGGCCGCACCATCTCGCTGGGACCCGATGGCCTGCCGCGGCAGATCTGTAGCGCCTTCACGCCCGACGTGACATCCCCGGATGGTGAACCGCAACCGATGCTTGCCGCAGGCCTCCTCTTCGCGGTGGTACGCTCGCCCCTCAGCCATGCCTTGTTCGATGGCGAGGCCCGCGCTCCGGCGCCGCGCACCGATGCCGAGGTTGACGTGGCATGGTCGGGCGCGGCCGGCGACATGGACCTGCGTGTGGACGCCGTGATCGAGTTCGACGGCACGCTGGAGTACCGCCTTCGGTTGCGTGCGCACGAGGCCGTGAACCTCGCCGGCGCCGACCTCTCGTTCGAGATGCGGCCGTGGTGCTCCACGCACATGATGGGCCTCGGCGTCCGCGGCGGACTGCGGCCCGAGGCGCTGGAGTGGCGCTGGGATCGAACGCGAAACCAGGACGCCCTCTGGATCGGCGCGCCCAACGGCGGCCTGCAGCTCACGCTGAAGGACGAGGCCTACGTTCGGCCGCTGAACACCAACTTCTACCAGCAGCAGCCCCTGGTCCTGCCCCGCTCTTGGCACAACGAGGGCAAGGGCACGGTCACCGTGCAGACCGGGCCCGCAGGCGGCGCCCGCGTGGTCTGCGCCTCCGGTCCGCTCCAGATGGCGGCCGGCGAAGAGCTCCGCTTCGACTTCCGCCTGGCGGTCACGCCCTTCAAGCCGCTGGACACCGCCGCACACTGCGGCGCACGGTACCACCACGCCCTGCGCCCTGCGCCCGAGATCGCCGCCAAGGGCGCCAACGTGGTCAACGTCCACCACGCGACCGAGATCAACCCCTACATCAACTACCCCTTCCTGCGCCCCGAGGCCATGAAGGCGTACATCGATGAGGCCCACGCCGCGGGTATTCGCGTGAAAATCTACTACACCGTGCGCGAGCTGACGACCCGTGCGCCGGAGCTATGGGCCCTCCGCAGCCTCGGCAACGAGGTTCTCACCCCCGGCCCCGGCGGCGGCTACGCCTGGCTGCGGGAGCATCTGGAGCCGACCTACCTCTCCGGCTGGTTCGCGCCCAACGTGGAGGACTGCAGCCTCATCCTGGGCGGCATGAGCCGCTGGCAGAACCACTACCTGGAGGGGCTCGACTGGCTGGCGCGAAACGTGGGCATCGACGGCCTCTACCTCGATGACGTGGCCTTCGACCGCCAGACGATGAAGCGCATCCGGCGCATCCTGGCGGCGCATCGCCCTGATCCGATCATCGACCTCCACTCGGCCAACCAGTTCAACGAGCGCGACGGCTTCGCCTCCAGCGCCAACCTCTACATGGAGCACCTGCCCTACATCGACCGGCTCTGGTTCGGGGAGTACTTCGACTACGACGCGCCGCCGGACCAGTGGCTCGTGGAGATGAGCGGCATCCCCTTCGGCCTTCTTGGCGAGATGCTGGAGAAGGGCGGCAACCCATGGCGCGGCATGCTCTTCGGCATGACGAACCGCCTGGGCTGGTCGGCCGATGCCGACCCGAGGCCGGTATGGGCCTTGCTGGACCGCTTCGGCATGGAGGGCGCGGCCATGCGCGGCTGGTGGAGCGACCGACCGCCGGCGCGCACCGACCGCGGCGACGTCCTCTGCACCGCGTACCTTAAGCCGGGCGGCGCCCTGCTGGCGGTGGCATCCTGGGCCCCGGAGGCGGTGGAGGTGCGGCTGACGCTGGATCGGGCGGCGCTGGGCCTGGGTGATGGCCCCATCGCATGGTGCGCGACTGCCTCCGAGGGATTTCAGGCGACGGCTCGCTTCGCCGACGGTGAGCCGATCCCGGTGGCTCCGGGCCGCGGTTGGCTGCTGGAGGCCGAACCCGGCTAGTCCGAGCCTGACCACGGTCGCTCCGCGGCCCAGACCGCGCCCGTGTTCACCATGCCCTGCACGATCCGGAGCCCGCCGTACCACTCCATGGGCACGCCGCTCCGGTTCAGCAGGTAGAGGTTCGGTACGGCCGATCGCAGGCTCGACCCGCGGCACGCCCAGACGTAGCGGCCCGCGCCGCGCGACCAAGCCTTGCGGATCATGTCGGCATCCCAGGTGTCCCTCGGCGTCAGGTTCCGGTAGTCCATCTGGTACGTCATCCAGAGGCCGTCGGGCTTCTCGGGCACGAAATCGGCGGGGCCGTAGGGCGCATCCGTGGCGAACGCCGCCGAGGCGCGCCGCACGTAGAATTGCGCCGGCAGCCGCACACGCAACGCCGGGTTGCCCGCCACCCATCGCAGGTAGGCCTCCAACTGAGGCCCCTCCGTGGCCCGGATCGGCGCGAACTCGGCGTCCCGCGCCAGGTCATGGTCGTGTTGCAGCACGGTTCGGTCCAGCCTGTAGCTGAGGCTGTTGAACGTGGCGTGGTCGATGGGCGCCGTCACGTTGAAGCCGCTGCTGCATCGGCGTGCATTGAGCCAGGTGACGTCGGCGCCGGGCTTGCGCACGGCGAGGCAGTGCATCCAGAGGTCGAACCCCTGTGCCAGCGCCTGGTAGCCCAACTGGTACACCTGGTTCGCCATCACATGGTCCTGGCGCATGGCTCGGCGCATCCGCCGCAGCGCCTCGCGCCCGTCCGCCGACGCCGCCAACCTAGCTTCTGTGACGCCCGCGGCGCCGAGGATGCGCTCGGGCGCGTAGCGGCGCCGGTCGCGCAGGGCGGGCCAGTCGCCCGGTCGAATGCCGTTCACGTCAAAGACCAGCCCGTAGGCCAGGTTCGGCACGTCGATGCTCATCGGAAGGCCCGCCTTCTCGGCTACGATACCCTCCGGCTCGGCGTCGAGCACGGCTGCGCCGATGAGCCGCATCCCCTCCTCGGTGGTGATGGAACTGACGCCCGCGGCGCCTTTGCGGATCTGCAGGCTGTTGTAGCTCCGTGTCCCAAGCGCCGTGATGCCCGCGTAGCGCCGCCGCAGGAAGGCGCGGATCTTGCCGTCGGTGTCGGCGGGGATGCAGACCCAGTCGCCTGTCCGCATGCCCAGGCCCTGCCGGAAGAGCGCCGCCTGCTGCCGCGGATGCGGTGTGCCGGGGATGCAGTCGAAGTAGCGCAGGTTGCCGCCCGTGTCGGCCGTGAGCCCGCCCAGCGGACCAGCGTGGACCAGAGCGACGGTGGCCCCGGCGTCGGCCGCGGCCATGGCGGTGACGATGGACTCGATCTCGCCGCCTACCACCACCACATCGGCTCGCACGGTTCGTGTGTCGCGGACCGGCTTCGGCGACCAGTCCAGCGGGGTCAGCGACAGACCGCCCCGTCCTGCGCGGACGGCGAACCGGACGCAACCCGGCGCCTGCGCTCGCGCCCGGTCGATGAGCGCCACCGTGGCGGCGACGCGCGAGGCCACGGCGCCCGGCTTTCCGGCGGCGAGCGCCCGCAGGAGCCGATCACGCCTGAAGGCGAGGTCCCGGGCGTAGGGACGCGCGCCGTCGGTCAGGATGATCGCGTCGGTGATCGGCACAACGGCCGTGACGGCGCGGCCGGCGGGTCCAAATGGGCTCACGCGCCGGGGCGCCGCACACCCGGCGGCGGACAGGAGTGACGCGCCGGCAGCCGCGGCCGTCGCCCAACGGCGACAGCGCGTCACAGGCAGAGGAGCTCCTTGGGGAAGCGGGTCAGTACCTCGCAACCGTCGGTCGTCACCAGAACGTCGTCCTCGATCCGGACGCCGCCCAGCCCCTCGATGTAGACGCCGGGCTCTACCGTCATCACCTGGCCGGTCTCCAGCGTCCAGTCGATGGTGGGGGAGAGCCGACCCGCGTCGTGTACCAGTGCGCCGAGCCCATGGCCCAGTCCGTGCCCGAAGTGCTGTGCCAGCCCGGCCCGCTCAAGGGAGGCTCGTGCGATGCCGTCTACGGCCTTGCCTGATGCGCCCGGGGCGATGGCGGACAGCGCGGCCATCTGCGCCTTCAGGACCTCGGCGTAAATCTCCCGCTGCCTTTCGCTGGGGCTCCCCAACACGACTGTCCGCGTGATGTCGCTGTAGTAGCCCTCCACGCTGGCGCCGAAGTCGAACGTGATGAAGTCTCCCGCCTGCAACTGCTTGTCGCTGGGCGCGCCGTGCGGCCGGGCGCTCCGCTCGCCGCTGACCACGATGGCCGGGAACGCCATTCCCGCGCCCTGGCTGTGGAAGAAGACCTCGATCTCCCAGGCAAGCTCCTTCTCCGTCACTCCCGCTCGGATGCGCCCGAGGAGCCGCTCCATGCACTGGTCGGCCAGGCGGCAGGCGCGGCGGATCAGCGCGACCTCGTCCGCGTCCTTGACGGCGCGGAGTCGCCCGATGGGGTCGTCAGCCGCGCTAAGCGTCACGCCGGTGAGCTTGGCCTCCCAGCGCTGGAGCGCGCCCATGGTCACGTTGGCCTTGTCGAACGCGAGCCGGTCGATGCACGCCGCCCGCAGCTCCTCCAGAAGCACGTCCGCGCCGTCCACCGGGTTGGCGAAGGTCCGCACCGCGAAGTCACGCGCCTGCTCCTCTGCCTGCAGCGTGTACCGGCTGTCGGAGATGAACACCGCCGCGGTGGCCGACACGACCGCCTGCCCGAAGGAGCCCGTAAAGCCGGTGAGCCAGCGCAGGTTGGCCAGATCGGTGACGATGAACGCCGGTGTGCCCGAGGCCGCCAGAGCCGAGCGCATCTGATCGAGGTGAGACATGGGACTCTCCTGGCCGCCCTAAGCGCCGGCCGCGCCGAAGGCTTCGGCGCACTCCTTCAGCTGCTCGCGGATGGCGATCTTCTGCGGGCAGTGCTCCTCGCACTCGCCGCACTCCTGGCACCAGTCGGCCTTCTTGCCCTTCACCCACTGGCCGCCGATGGCGTCGTACATGCCCTGCGCGTGGGCCTTCAAGCCGTAGACGCGGTACATGTTCATCGCCTGGAAGATCTGAGGGATGTTGACCTCCTGCTTGCAGTGGTCGAGGCAGTACTTGCATCCCGTGCAGTAGAGATCTGCCAGCCGCTTGTTCTCCTCCATGGCCGCGTTGATGCCCGCCACCTCGGCGTCCGACAGCGGAGCGGCGTTGGATGCCGTCGCTGCGTTCTCCTCGACCATCTGCGGGGCGCTCATGCCGGAGAGGGCGCAGTCCACGTTCGGGTTCGCGAACACGAAGCGCAGCGCGAGCTCGGCGCTGCTGGCGGCGTGAATCCCGGCCTTCTCCGCCACGTCCGGCGGCAGCCCGGCGATGCGCCCGCCGCCCACTGGGCCCATCACCACCGTGCCCAGCCCCTTGGCCTTGGCGTTGGCCAGCGCGGGCTCGTTGGCGCGGTCCAGCAGGTTGTACTGGCAGAGCACCGAGGAGAAGATGCCCAGCTCGATGATGTCGGCCATCACCTCGGGCTTGTCGTGGAATGAGAAGGAGATGTTCCGGATCAGGCCCTCCTCCTTGGCGCGGATGGCCTCGGCGATCAGATCGTCGCGCTGCTCATGCTCGAGGAACCACTTGCCGATGCCGTGGAAATGGTAGAAGTCCAGGTACTCCATGTCCAGCCGGCCGAGCTGCTCCTCCAGCGTCGCGCGGTACGAGCGGCCGGGTGAGACGGGGAACTTCGAGGAGACGCAAACGCGGTCGCGGCGGCCCTTGACGGCCCGGCCCACGGTGGCCTCGCTCAACCCGTCGCAGTACATGTAGGCCGTGTCGATGTAGTTCACGCCGAGTTCGAACGCCCGGTGGATCATGGGGATGGCTACATCCTCGTCCACCGCGTTCTTGCCGTCGATCTCGCGCATGGGCAGGCGCATGGCACCGAAGCCCAACCGCGAGATGCCGAAGCCGGTCGTGCCGAAGGGCGTGTATCTCATTTGCTGCTCCTCAACGTGGGTTTGGGGACCCGGCGTGGCCGGAATCAGGTCTCGGCGCGGTTGGCGGGCGCCTCGGGGAAAGTCAGCTCGACATCCACGCCGGGGCCGTCCGCCCTGTTGTGCATGGTGACCGCGCCGCCGACGCTCCAGGTGATGTTGGCAACCAGCGGCAGGCCCAGGCCCATGCCAGGCACTTCGCCGGTCCAGAGCTTCTCGGCCTGGAAACCGGGCAGCCAGACCCGCTCCATCTGTGCGGCGGGTATGTGCGCGCCGTCGTCGCTGATGCTGATGCGAATCTTGCCGTCGCCCGGCGAGGTGACCCGGATCGTGACGGTCGGCATATGCTCGGGGTGGAACTTGCGGCAGTTCTCCAGCACCTCGCGCAGAATCTGCTCGGCGGCGGCCCTGTTGATGGGCAGGTACCGGTCGCGCACGGTGGTGGCGATCATCGTGGAGGCCGGTGCGATGGTGATCGATCGGCACAGTCCCGCCACCAGCGCCGTGATATCCTGCACGCGGCACGAGCCGACCCAGATGCCGGTCGTCGACTCCAGGTGCTTCAGGATATCCTCGACCTGCTCGTGCAGCCGCTGCGCCGAAAGGTAGGCGTCGTCGAGCGTCTCCCGAACCACGTCCGCGGGCAGCCCCGCCAGATCGTTGACGATGAGGTCCAGACCTCCGATCACCGCGTTCAGCGGGGTCCGGAACTTGTGCGCCACCGAGGCGTGCAGGAACGAGGAACCCGCTGCCAGCGCCTGCTCCACGGTGATGTCGCGCAGGTGCAGTGTGGCGCTGGGAGCGGCCCTGCTGGCCATGGGCAGGTACTCCACCAGTAGCCAGAGGCTCCCGGAATCCGGCGTCTCGGGACGCACCAGGAACTGCGCCGCCGGGCTCTGGGGCAGTTGCGGCCAGTTCAGCCAGGAGGTCTCGGGGAAGCAGTTGAACTGCTTGTGGGCCAACTCAAGGAAGTCGGGGCCGGCCTCGATCTCCTCGTCGCGCGCCATGAGCAGGCGCCGGCCCGCCGGGTTGGCGTATCGGATGCGCCCGTCGTTGTCGACGACGACGTAGCCGTCCACGGCGTGCTCTACGATCCAGTCGAAGCGCCGGTGCTCTTCGCGGAGCCGGCTGAACCGGTCGAGCCGCGTGATCATGCGGACGCGGCTACGCAGCAGCACGGTATCCAGCGGCTTGGTCAGGAAGTCGTCGGCTCCGGCGTCGACCCCCTTGATGCGCGAATCGTGGTCCTCAAGCGCCGTGGCCATGACGACGGGGACTTCGCGGAGGTTCGGGTCGCTTCTGAGCCGCCTGCATACCTCGTACCCGTCCATGCGGGGCATCAGAATGTCGAGCAGAACCACATCGGGCGCTACGCGAGCTGCCTGCCGTAGCGCCTCCTCGCCATCACCGGCATGCACCAGCTCGTACTCATCCGAGCCCAGCGCGTTGGCAATGAGATGGCGCGAGATCACATCATCATCGACGATCAGGACAACTGGCTTCACTGGAGGCGGCTCCTGCACTCGGTATGCACATAACGGGCGGCGGGCGCATTCCACCGTGACCGGCCCGGGGCACGATTACCATCATCCATTGTGCCCCAAATGGCGGCTATGCCAATCGATGGCGCGCGACTCTGCCGTCTAGTTGCGGGGTTTCTGTCGTTTCGACGCGACCGCTCAGGTCCGGTAGCCCGCCTGGATCGCGTTGATGGCCGCGTGGGACTCCTCCACGTCGGCCTGCAACCGCCGCAGAAGCGGTGCAAAATCGGCGCCCGAATCGGCGCTCCCGTGCTCCAGCAGCCTTGACCGATGGGCCACGCGCTTGGCGCTCACCTGCCCCGCGGTGCCCTTCAGAGTGTGGGCGGCCGTCTTGAGCGCGGCCATGTCGGACGACTCCACGGCGTTGATGGCTTCCGACAGCCTCGTGAGCGACTCTGACCGGTACAACTCCAGCAGTTCCATGGCGAAGGCCTCGTTACCTTCGACGCGGCGCAGGAGATCCTCCATGTCTATGGCGCTGCCGTCGGGCTCCGCCGCGTCGGGGTCCTGCGCCGTCGAGGGGCGCGCCTGGGCGCCGGAGATGGCGGCCAGGAGTTCCCGGGCGCTGAAGGGCTTGGCCAGGAACGCATCCATGCCGCTGTCGGCCACCTTCTCGCGGACTCCGGGCTGGACATAGGCCGTCATGGCCACGATGCGGCTTCGGTGCGTTCCTCCCGCCTCGCGCCGACGGATGGCCCGCGCGGCGGCGAGGCCGTCCATGTCGGCCATCTGGATATCCATCATTATAACGTTGTACGCCGTCCGTTCGGCCGCGGCGACGGCCATGAGCCCGCCGTCAGCCTCATCGACGATGATGCCGTGGCTCTCCAGCGCTCGCCGGGCCAGCGCGCGGTTCACGTCGATGTCGTCCACCACCAGCGCGCGCACGGTACCCGCGGGGACCACGGTCGGCCGGGGCGCGCCGGCTGCCGGGGAGACGGCCTCCTGCCGGCGGGGTTCGGTGAGCCAGTCGCAGTCACGCAAGGCCAGTGAGACCGTGTGCACCGCGCCGCCGCCCGGGTGTCCGGTTACCGCCACGGTCCCACCCAGGACTTCCGCCCATCGCCGCACGATCTCAAGCCCGCCATCAGCCGTCGGCTCGCCCGCGCCGGCCGGTCTGGCCGCCATGCCCGTGTCCGTCACCCGGAGGACCACGCGCACCAAACCCTCGGCGAGGGCTTCGGCCTCGGCCCATAGCTCCACCCGACCGGTCTCTGTGCACTCCACCGCGTTGCCGACGAGATTGGCCAGAATCTGGGCGATCTTCGCGCGGTCGCCGTAGAGCAACTCCGGTAGTGACGGATCGGCCTCGGAGATCAGCTCGAGCCCCTTCAGCCGGGCGCTGGCCCGAAGGAGATCGACGGTCTCCGCCATCAGCTGGCGCACATGGCAAGGCTGCCACGCCACGGCGTCGTCGCTGCTGTCGGAAGCGGCAACGGTGAGCAGGTCGTCAATTGGGCGCATCATGGAGTGTGCCGACGTATCCACCAACGCGAGCATCTCCCGCTGCTGTTCGTTCAGCTCCGTGTCGCGCAGGGCGGCCACCCAGCCCAGCACGCCGTGCATCGGTGTCCGCAGCTCGTGGCTCATGTTGCCGATCAGGCGGGCCCGGGCGCTCAGGGTGCTCCGGAGCAGCGCCGTCTGCTCGGCGACACGGGCCTCCAGCTCTTCGGCATGGCGCAGCCGCTCGGCCAGGAACCGCGTCCGCTCCAGTTCATGGCTGGCTCGGACCGCCACAATCTCCAATACGGCCTGCACGATCTCCGGTTCCTCGATCTCGGTGCGGCTGTATAGACCGATTAGACCCAGCACGCCTCGTTCGGTCGACCAGAGCGGCGCGCCCGCGAATCCCTCGGCGCCGATCCGCTGCAGCAGGGCGTCCTTCGGGTACTTCCGCCAGACGCCGGTCGAATGGACCGCCAGGTAGCCGGTCACCACCTCGCCTGCCGCCGTGGCATCGACGCTCAGGCTGTTGTCGGTCAGTTCGGCCACGTCGGGCGACCCGGCGACGACGCTGATGGACCGGGCGTCGGCGTTCCACTCGCCGACCACAACGGCATCCACACGTAGCTCGCGGCCGAGAAAGTGCACCATAGCGTCGAGATAGGTGGGCCCGTCGTCGTCCCAGCCCAGGCGGGCGGCGAACTCGAGCGTGCGCGCCACGGCCTGCGCGTAGGCCACGTTCCGCGCCACCGCCAGGATCAGCCGTTCGGTTCCCACGTCGATGGCCCGCAGCGTTACCTCCACCGCGTGCTCGGAGCCGTTCTTCTTGCGGTGCGACGTGGTGACGGTCGTCGATCCGCCATGGTCCGCCAGTCGGGCCAGATGGCTGGTTACGGCATCGGCGCCGGTCGAGGCGTCGATCTGCCGCAGGTTCATTCCCGTCAACTCGGCCAGCGTGAAGCCCAGCGCCTTGCATGCTCGGCTGTTGGCCATCGTGATGGCGCCGCTGCGGGATATCACGAAGACCTCGTCCGTCGACTGCTCGAACAGCGCCTTGAACCGGTCCTCGCTCAGCCTCAGCCTGGCTTCGCTCCGCTCTCGGTCGGTCACGTCCGTGAAGATGACGCCCAGGTGGTCCATCTCCGTCTGGAAGGCGTACACCTCGTAGGTGACGGTGTCGAGGCCCCGCCGTGCCGCGTAGAGAGCGGGCTCCGCTCGACCTCCCGCCGCCGCCGCCTTGCGCAGGTTGCCCAGCGCCTCCTTGCCGCCCAGCGCCGGAAAGATCGCCTCGATGGGCTGGCCCAGGATGTCCGCGGCGGCTCGGCCCAGCAGGTTCCGGGCCGCCTCGTTGGCGCTCTGCACCAGCAGCGCGCCCTCGGCGTCCAGTTCGCAGGTCAGCGTCCCGAACGGGGCGTTGTCCAGAATCTCGCGCAGGAGGCTGCTGCCGTCGTCCGTTCCGCGGCGGTTCGGCGCCTGGCCGCTGATATCGGTGAAGAACGCCGTCGAACGGCGGGAGCCGGTATGCACGATCTGCAGCTTCAGGCTGAACTGCTTGCCGTTGGGCCTGTACTGGAAGTTGGGCACCGTCACGGGGCCGCCGCCGGTGGCGACGCGTCGGTGCAGAGCCGGCAGCACGGTGCCGACCAGGCCGGGGAACGCCTCCTCGATCGGCATTCCGACCATGCGGGAGTGATCCGTGTGCAGGATCGAGTCGGCCATGGGATTGTACGCATCGAAGATCAGCCGGCCGCTGGGATCTACAATGTAGGAGTGGATGCCGAACGGCGCCCTGTCCAGCAGCGCTCGCAGGTAGGTCTCGGAGTTCTGCGCATGGGCCCGCGCCGCCGCCTCATCGAGAAGCGCGTCGCGTAGGCGCTCAGGCGCAATCGCGCGCGGCTTGCGATTGCTGGAGGCGTCCGATTGCTGCTTTGGTGCGCTCATTGCCATGCCCTCTCGTATCCGCTGCGCCCATGAGGTGCACCGGCGCTCTATGTAGAGTGCCGCAGGCCCACGCCTGATGTCCTGCCCGTTGTCCGGGCCGACCATTCGCCTAACTATACCGGGCAAGCTTCCCGGCGTGTGCCCGAAACGGCGGCGCTGGGTCATCCGTCAACTGAAGCATGATCCAGGTGAACGGACTATCGAAGTCGTTTGTCGATCCGAAGGGCGGAGCGGTTGATGCCGTGGCGGATGTCTCGTTTGCCTGCCGCGCAGGCGAGGTCCTCGGCCTCCTCGGGCCGAACGGAGCGGGCAAGACGACACTGCTCCGGATGGTTTCCACACTGCTCACCGCTACCTCGGGAACCGCGGCGGTGGCGGGCTGGGATATCCGGGCCAATCCTGCCGAGGTGCGCGCTCGGATCGGCTACCTTACCGGCGCCGCCGCGCCGTACGACAAGCTGACTCCGCGCGAGATGCTGGCCTACTTCGGCGCGCTCCACGGCATGACGAGCTCGGCCGTGCGGACCCGGACCGAGGAGCTGTTCGAGCGCCTCGATATGGCCTCATTCGCCGATCGCCGGTGCGAGCGCCTCTCCACCGGGCAGCGCCAACGGGTGAACATCGCCCGTGCGGTCGTGCATGATCCGCCTGTGCTTCTGCTCGACGAGCCCACCGCGGGTCTCGATGTCCTTGCGGCCCGCACGGTCATGGGCTTCATCCGCGATGGTCGCTCCGGCGGCCGCGCCGTGCTCTTCTCGACACATATCATGAGCGAGGTCGAGACCATCTGCGACCGCGTGGCGGTGATCCACAAGGGCCGTCTGGCCGCCGTGGGCACGACCGAAGAGCTGCGCGCCCGAACCGGTCGCACTGCATTCGAGCAGGTGTTCCTGAGCCTGATCGGCGAGGAGGAATCGGCTTGAGACGCTCGAACCCCGCCGGCGTTCACCGTGGCGCCATGATCGTCTTCCTCAAGGAGATACGCGAGATCTTCCGCGACAAGCGGACGGTCTTCGGCGTCGTGGTCTCGCCTCTGCTGCTCACGCCCGGACTGCTCGCCCTGACCGGCTCCTTCCTGAACGGCGAGATGAGGCGCGCGCGCACCGAGGTTCTGCGGGTAGGCATGGTCCAGCCGATCGGCGCCGACGGAGTGGCCCGGGCGCTGAAGGCCACGCCCAACGTGCGCTGGACGCCGGTGACCGCCGCCGAGGCCGAGCGCCGGGTCCGCGAGCGAGGCCTTGCCGCGGCGATCATACTGCCTGAGCGTGCCGACGCGCTGCTGGTGGGCGACCGCTCGGTGCGCGTGCGTGTGATCTACGACTCAGGCAGCGACAAGTCCAACGGCGCCTTCATGCGTCTGCGGCTCGCCGTCGAGGCCGCCGGCCAGGCGGTGGCGAGGCTTCGGCTCCAACAGAAGGGCCTCGCGCCCGACTTCGCCGCGCCCTTCTCCGTGGTGGACGGCGCCCTCAAGACGGGGGCCGGGCCGGGAGCGCGTATGGTGGCCGTCCTGCTCCCCTATATGCTGGCCCTGGCCTGCTTCTCCAGCGGCATCCATGCGGCCAACGACAGCGTGGCTGGCGAGAAGGAGCGCGGCACCCTGGAGACCCTCCTGGCGACGCCGATCACGCGCTCCGAGCTCGTGGCCGGCAAGTTTGCCGCGGTCACCTGCGTCTGCCTCACCGGCGCCCTGCTCTCCATCGCGGGCCTGCTCGTCCCGTTCTTCAGCGGTCTCAAGGCGTTTGAGTGGCTCGTGAAGGGCGGCCTTTCCGTCACGCCGCTGACCATCCTCGTGGTCTTGGCGATGCAGGCGCCGTTGGCCGTGCTCTTCTCGGGCCTGCTCCTCACGCTCTCCACCTTCGCCCGAAACCAGAAGGAGGCGCAGACCTACCTGGGGCCGCTGATGATGCTCATTCTCGTGCCGAGCATGATGTCGATGTTCCAGGGGGCTGAGGCGCCGAAAACGATGGCGCTGATCCCGGTTCTCAACGCATCGCTTATCATTAAGCAGGCGCTCATGCAGAGCTACGACATCGCATTCATCGGCTTGGCCCTGGCGGCGTCGATCGCCTACGCGGCTGTCTCGATGATCGGTTGCGCTCGAATGTTCGGGCGCGAGACGGTTCTACTGCGCACCTAGCGCCGACCTTGGAGGTGACTATGGACGTACCTGCCGGCATCATCATCGGCTTCGCGGTCTGGTTCTTCGTCCGGTACGGTCTGGGCGGGTTCTACACCGTGGGCCAGAACGAGCGCGCCGTCAAGACGCGTTTCGGCCGTGCCGAGCGGATTCCCGGTCGTTCGACGCTGAACGACCCCATCTCCGATTCGCTCAGCGACGAGGAGAAGCCGCGCTACGACTACCCCGTCGTGCGGGTCATCCCGCCCGGCGGTCCTTACTTCCGCTGGCCTTGGGAACGCATTTACAAGGTCTCCGTGGCCACGCAGACCATGAACATGGCCATGGATCTGGACGATCCCGGCGCCAACGCCGCGGGCACCACGCTTGAGGCCGTCACCAAGGACCAGCTCAACACCGGCCTCACAGGGCAAATCCGCTATCGCGTGGCCGAAGCGAACCTCTACGCCTACCTCTTTGGTGTCAAGCGCCCCATCGTCCACGTCATGGGCTACTTCGTCTCCATCCTGCGCGAGCGCATCGCCAACTTCTGTGCGCCGGAAGACAAGAACCTGGCGCCGACGGACGGCCCTTCAAGCGAGCAGATCGGCGTCTCCATCAACGACCTGCGCAAGAACCTCCGCGACCTGAACGACCGCATGGAGCGCGAGTGCCAGTCGTCGGTCTCGCGCTACGGCATCGTGCTGGAGGCGTCGCTCATCACCGGCATTGATCCGCCGCCCGACGTGGAGTCGGCCCTCGCGGCGATCAACACCGCGCACAACCAGGTCTCCAGCGAGGTAAGCCTCGCCCAGGCCAGCGCCGACCAGCGCATCGTCCAGTCGCGGCGCGCCGTGGAGATCGAAACGCTGAAGGCCTACGCCGAGGCCGAGCCGCTGAAGGCCCTGGCCAACCAACTCGCCGAGCTCAAGCGGACGGGGCCTGAAGCCCTGGCCAACTACCTGCGCAATGTGCGGTTGCCGCTCTACGGCAAGACGCAGCGCGCCATCCTGGAGGCGGACAGGCGATGAACACATTCAGTGCGGCCTTCATGACCTTCATCGCATGCTTCATCGTTGTGCCCATGCTCGGCGGCATCGCCCGCCGGCTGGGCGCCTACGAGATCGTCCACGAGGCCACGCAACGCGTCTACGTCCTCTTCGGCAACGTGGTGGGGATCATCGAAGAGCCCGGCTTCCACTGCCTCTGGAAGGAGTTCGGCTGGCGCGGCCTGCTGGTCAACTGGCTTGGCAAGTGCCACGTGCTGGATATGCGCATGGACCAGGAGTACGTCCGTAGCCAGGCCGTCAACTCGGAAGAGGGCGCGCCCATGGGCATCGGCGTCTGGTACGAGATGTACGTCAGCGACCCGGTCGCGTTCCTCTTCCGCAATGCCGACCCCCGCGGCTCCCTGGCCGCCAACGTCAGCAGCGCCACGGTCCGCTGCCTCAGCAACATGCCGCTCGAGGAGATGCTGGAGGACCGCCACACCATGAGCCAGACGGTCCGCGCCGAGGTGTCGCCCAAGTCCAGCGAGTGGGGCTACCAGATCGGATCCGTCTACGTCCGCAAGGTCCACTTCCGCGACGCGGGCATGATCCGCCAGATCGAGGCCAAGGTGGTGAACCGCTTGCGCCAGGTGACCTCGGCCATCAAGCAGGCCGGCGCCAACCAGGTCTCGGTCATCACCAGCACCGCCGAGCGGGACGCGGCCACGGAGTTCGCCCGTGCCGCCGCCATGCGACCGGCGATCATCGGCGCCGCCCTCCACGAGATCGGGAAGGACCCCGAGATCGCCGACGGCCTCTTCCTCGTGCTGGAAACCCAGCAGCTGCTCGCCAGCTCGGCCACCGTCACGCTGATCCCGCAGGGCTCGGGCGCACTGGGCGGGCTGCTGGCGGCAGGCGACGCGCCTTTGGCTCTGCCGCCCGCGCGGCCCGCGCCTCCGCAGGCCAAGCACACTCCTGCTACTTAGGGTTCTTCGGGCCGGGGACCGCCTTCAGGTCCCCGGCCACGAAGGTCGACCACCCGTCGGCCTTGACCACACGCCGGTAGGCCGCCGTCACCTCCGCCGCAGTCAACAGCCGTAGCCGCGCCTCGTACCGGGCATCCCAAGCGAAGGTTCTGCCGATCAACTCGTTGGCCGATAGGTCCGCTGCCAGAGCGCGGTCATCGGATCGCTGTACCTCGCGGCTGTCCAGCATTCCGCCCACCGCCTTGGCGACCTCCTCCCGCGTGAAGCCGTCGCGGTCGGCTCGCGCCAGCTCCTCGGCCGCGGCCTGCTTCAGCCGAGCCAGGTTCTGCGGCGCGCAGATGGCGTAGGCCGTGAGCCGCGCGCTGTCGTCCTCGGGCGGCGCCAGCAGGTAGGCGTAGACGCTGTAGCTGAGCCCCTCCTTCTCGCGGATGCGCGCGCCGAGCCGCGAGTCGAGATCGCCGCCGCCGAGGATGTAGGCCGCGACCGACAGGGCGGGGAAGTCCGGCGAGGCGTCGGACATGCGGATCGGCTGGCAGACGAACGTGGCGGCGCTGGGCTTGTCCGCCAGGTCGCGCTCCTGCCGCGCGGGCTTCGTGTCGACATAGGGGCGGGCGATGCGCACCGCCGTCGTCGGTGTCCGCCATTCGCCCAGCTCCCTGGCGATGACCTGCGTGGCCGCGTCGGGCTCGAAGTCGCCCACCAGCGCCACCGAACATGTCTGGGCGCCCAGCAACGCCCGGTGCAGCGACCGCAGGCGCTCCGGCGTCGCCGCGCGCGTTGCCGCCAGCGCCTCGTCGACGGTGAGCTGGCGGCGCACGTCGCCCGCCGGGTAGGGCGCCAGAAACCGCCTGAGCATCAGCGTGGCCACGGCGTCGGGGTCGTCGCGCTGCTGCTGCAGCGTCGCGATCCGCTCCTGCTGCAGCGCCTTCAGCTCGGAGGGCGGGAACGACGGCCGACGGAGCGCCTCGGCCAGGAGCCGGATGCACCCCGCCAGGCGCTCGCGCGCGGTCTCCACGTTGGCCGTCAGCGTGCCCCCCGTCACGGAGACGCTCATCCGCGCCATGAGCAGGTCCTGCGCGTCCTCAATCTGCTGTCGGGTCCTGCCGGCGGCGCCCCGCAGCAGCAGTTCGCCCATGAGCGTCGCGTCGGTCTGCTTGCCCTGCAGCGCCTGCTGCGATCCGAAGCGCAGCGTCAGCGCCAGGTGAGCCCGGCGCCCGCGCGTCCGCTTGGGCAGCATGGCCAGCCGCACCAGACCCGCCTTGCGCCGTAAGGTATGGCTCTCGATGGCGTCGGGCGTCGGGTCGAATGTGTCGCCGTCGGAAGCCGCTGCGGAGGGCCGGAGCCCCTTCAGCTCGGTTTCCGGTTCGGGCCGCGCGGGAATGCTCACCTGTTCGACGCGCTTGCCCGGGACGTAGAGGCCCACGGTCCGGTTGGCGCGGCGCAGGTACCGGTCCGCCACCTCGGCAACGGAGCGCCGCGTCACGGCCCGCAGGCGGTCGCGATGCAGGAAGATGAGCCGCCAGTCGCCCATGGCGATCCACTCGCTCAGCTCGAGGCCCACGTCCGTGGATGAGGCCAGCCGCAGTTCCATCTCCTTGAGCAGGCGCGCCTTGCCTCGCGCGACCTCGGCCTGCGTGGGAGGCGCCGCGCGGAGCCCCTCCAGGGCGGCCAGCATGGCGTGCCGCGCCTTCTCCAATCCCGCCTCGCTCCGGATCTCCGCCGAGAAGGTCAACGTGCCGGGATCGCGCATCTGGTAGGCGCCGCCACCTACCGACGCCGCCAGGCCGGTCGCCACCAGAGCCTTGTAGAGCCGCCCCGACGGCGTGTCCGCGAGGATCAGCGCGAGAACGTCGATGGAGGCATAGTCTCGGTGTGCGCCCGAGGGGACGTGGTAGGCCGCCGCCACGCCGGGCACCCCGCCGGCACGGCGCAGCGTCACGGTGCGCTCGCCGTCCTGCGGCGGCTCGGCGGTATAGTCCGGCCACAGGACCCGGCTGGGCCGCGGGATGGGGGCGAACGACTTCTGGACCAGCGCCAGCGCGCGTTCGGCAACGAACCGGCCTGTGACGAGCAGCACGGCGTTGCTGGGCTGGTAGTGCCGCTGGTAGAACTGCCGCAGCCGCTCAATGGGCACGTTCTCGATGTCCGACCGCGCCCCGATGGTGTCCTTGCCGTAGTTGTGCCACAGGTAGGCGGTGGAGAGCACCCGCTGCGACAGCACGCCCATGGGGTCGTTCTCGCCCATCTCGAACTCGTTTCGCACCACCGTCATCTCGGAGTCGAGGTCAGCCTTGGCCATGAAGGCGTTGACCATACGGTCGGCCTCCATGTCCAGCGCCCACTCCAGGTTGGCGTCGGTGGCCTTCAACGTCTCGTAGTAGTTGGTCCGGTCGTACCAGGTGGTCGCGTTGTTCTGCGCGCCCCGCGCCGTCATCTCGGGGGCCAGCTTCGGGTGCCGGGCGCTCCCCTTGAACATCAGGTGCTCAAGCAGGTGCGCCATGCCCGTTTCGCCGTACCCCTCGCTTCGCGACCCCACCAGATAGGTGACGTTCACGGTCACCGTCGGCTGCGACCGGTCGGGGAAGAGCAGCACCCGCAGGCCATTGCGCAGCTCATACTCCGAGATGCCCTCCATCTGCCGCACGAAGCGGGGTTCGTCGGGCTGTGCCAAGATGGCCGCCGAGCACGTGAGCAGCGTCACTGCTCCGAATGCGGCGGCGAGGTTGCGGATTAGCGACGGCATGGGGGCGCCTCCTATGGGCGTGCTGAAGGCCAGTCGAGCCTCCGAACGGACTGGGCGGCGACGGACCCTCGCGATGCCGCCTGGGCTGGGGTGAGGCCGCCCGGCAGCCGCAGCCCCGGCGCGACCTCGGCCAGGGGGAGCAGCACGAAGGCGCGTTGGCCCATGCGGGGGTGCGGCAGCGTCAGCCGGTCGCCCTTGAGCCGTGTCCGGCCGAGCAGCAGCAGGTCGATGTCGATGGTGCGCGGAGCGTGGCGCGTGGGCCGATCACGTCCGCCGAGCCGCTCCACCTGCGCGATGACGTCAAGGATGGCTGGTGCGGAAAGCTCCGTCGCCACCGCGGCCACGGCGTTCAGGTAGGCGGGCCGCTCCTCGCCGGGTGCGCCCACGTGCTCGGTCTCATACAGGCTGGAGACGGCCACCGGCTTCACGCCGCGCCGAGCCAGGCGTTCCAGCGCCAGGCACAGATGGGCCTGGCGGTCGCCCACGTTGGAGCCGAGAGAGATGTAGGCGGTGGCGGTGCGCTTCATGGAAGGCCATTATGCAACCTTCTGGGCGCGGGCACAAGCAGAACGGCCCCCGGCGTTGCAGCGCACCGGGGGCCGTTGAGCGGTTACGAGCTTACGGGAAGTCGATCAGGGCCGGATCCCAGCCGTTGCTGCAAGCATCCGCGTTCCATGCCCAGTGCATGTCGACGTCGTTCGCCGCCGGGTTGCACTGAATCTGGCGATGGGCGCTCATGCGCATGAACTTCACGTGGCCGTCCACGAAGGAGGCGTTGTTCGCCGAGGTCTTGTGGAACGCCCACTGGCCGGAGCCGGAGTGCGGCGCGCCGGTCTGCCAGTTCTCGATCAGCATGACGCGGTTGACGGGCGCCTGGTACATGGCGAGGCCGCGCTTGCAGCGGGCCGCCAGGGCGTTGGCCAGCTTCCACTCGTAGCTGATGCCGTCAAACTTGTAGCCGAGGGCGGCCATGCGGGCCATCGACTGCCCGCCGGAGAACCAGTCCTTGTAGGTCCCGGGAGCGGAGCTCGGGCACTGGAAGATCTGGGCGTTCTTGACGTACGGGTAGACACAGACGGCATACCACTGGGCCTGCATGTGGAAGTCGTCGATGCCGCGACCGTCGGCCTGGTTCCAACACTGGAAGTCGCCGCCGGGACATCCGCCGTGCGAGCACTCCGGCCGGCCGGCCATGAACTGCTCGTCGTAGTCCTGGGTGTACATCAGCATGCCGGTGGTCAGCTGCTTGAGGTTGCTGGCGCAAGTGGTCTTGCGGGCCTGCTCACGGGCACGGGCGAATACCGGGAAGAGGATGGCTGCCAGGATCGCGATGATCGCGATTACCACCAGCAGTTCGATGAGGGTGAACCCTCGCTTGCGGACCTGCAGTGCTAGCTCCTTTGGTCATGTGGGGTCGCCATGACGCCCCCGGTACGGGTGTGACCTACTTGCCTGTGAGTCCGCCGGGCGCGTTGCCCAGCGATCCGGCTCCGCCTGAGCCCGCGGTGGCGGTTCCACCCGGAGCCTGGCCCGCGGTCAGCGCGCCGGTCTGGCCCGGCATCGGCGGCTTGTTGCTGACTCCGGGGCCGGGGGGCGACTTCTTGGGGGCGCATCCCGCCAGGATCAGGCTCAGCGGAATGAGCGCCAGCATCGATCTGCGCAACACCTTCTCACGTTCTCCTTCGTGCTGGGGGCCGTGCGTGGCTGCGATTCAGGGTGCAGCCGGCCGCGTCCCACCTGTACCAGGGGAGCACTCGTTCTCTCCCGGCCCGGCAGTGCGGTGCCGTACA
>JAPLCQ010000072.1 GCA_026392115.1 Armatimonadota bacterium
AACTGGCTTGCACGCCCGCTATACACATCACCGACCTCTACGCCGTGCCGGACTGGAAGAGCGGCTCCATCGACGTGCAGGTGAGCCTCGCGAGCAGCGCGGCGGGACAGGCACCGGTGGCGGTGGAGGCCGCGTTGGCTCCCGCCGCCGCGGGCGGCACGGTGGACCGGGTGGCGGTGCGGAAGCAGGTCGCCCCCGGCGCGTCCGTTGTCACGCTACGCATGCAGGCGCCGCACCACCGGCTCTGGGATGTGCGGGACCCGTTCCTCTACCGCGTCACGGTGGGCGTCACGACGGGCGGATCGCGGGATGAACGGTCGGTGCGGATCGGCTTCCGCGACTTCCGCCTGGAGCGCGGCGCCTTCCGGCTGAACGGCCGCCGCCTCTTCCTGCGCTCCACGCACACCGTGAACGCCTACCCCGTGGGCCAGCAGATCGCCATGGAGCCTGACCTCTTCCGCAAGGACGCGCTCTACCTCAAGACCATGGGCTTCAACTGCATCCGCTTCATCTGGGGCGGCGCCACGCGGGCGCAACTGGACGTGTGCGACGAGATGGGCCTCATGGTGTACCAGGAGCACGCCGCATCGAACCCCATGGAGGACGGCCCACAGATGGCCGCGCGGTTCGACCTCTCGCTGGGCGAGACCATCCTGCGCGACCGCAACCACCCCTCGGTCGTGATCTGGGGCCTGCTCAACGAGACCTTCGACAACGCCGTCTTCCGCCATGCGGCCGCCTCGCTGCCGCTGGTGCGGTCGCTGGACCAGACCCGCGCGGTGATGCTCAACAGCGGGCGCTGGGACGGGCAGCGCGACATCGGCTCCGTCTGCAACCCCGGCGCCGAGGGCTGGGACGGCTACCTGGGCGGCGAAGGCCCCGGCAGGGGCCCCACCGGCATGGCCTACCCCGGCGGCTACACCACCGACATGGGCGATGTCCACGCCTACCCGCACGTGCCCCACTCCGCCGCCGACGTGGCATGGCTCCGCGAGCTAGGCGCGGCGAGCGGCCCCGTGCTGCTCAGCGAGTACGGCATCGGCAGCGCCGTGGACCTCTGGCGCGTAACGCGGCGCTTCGAGCAGATCGGCCACGCCGACGCCGAGGACGCCCTCTACTACTCCGGCCTCCTCCGGCGCCTCATGGGCGACTGGACCGCCTGGAGCCTGGCCGACACCTTCGCCGACCCGCAGGCCTTCTTCGCGGCCAGCCTTGCCAAGGTGGCCGACCAGCGGCGGCTGGGCCTCGACGCGATCCGGTCCAACCCGAGGATCATCGGCCACAACGTCACGGGCATGATGGACCATGTGAACTGCGGCGAGGGCATCTTCACGCTCTTCCGCGACCTGAAGCCCGGCTCCACGGACGCCTTCTACGAGGCCTTCGCACCCCTCCGACTCTGCCTCTTCGCCGAGCCGCGCAACCTCTATCGCGGCGGCAAGGTGCGGCTGGAGGCCGTGCTGGCCAACGAGGACGCCCTGCCCGCCGGCAGCTACCCCGTGCGGCTGCAGGTGATCGGGCCGAACATGCGCCGCCTGCTGGACCGCACCGTGACGGTCACCGTGCCGCCCTCGACACCCGGAGCCGAGGCGCCCCTCGCCTTGCCCTTCTTCAGCGAAGAGGTCGCGGTGGACGGCCCCGCCGGGGCCTATCGCTTCACGGCCACCATGGAGCAGGGCGGGGCGCCCACCGGCGGCGACATCCGGTTCGACCTGGATGACCCGGCCGCCATGCCCGCGCTCCCGCCGCACGTGGCCCTCTGGGGCGCCGACGAGAAGCTGGCGGCGTGGCTCGCGGCCCACGGATGCGCGGCCAGGCCACTCGACGGGACGTCGGAGGTCATCCTCGTCGGCTCGGGAGCCCCGGCTGACGATGCCGCGTGGCGGGACCTGCTGGAGCGCGTGCGCCAGGGCGCCACGGCGGCCTTCCTCGCGCCCGAGGCCTTCCGCATGGGCGACGACCCCGTGGCCCGGCTGCCGCTGGAGCGCAAGGGGGCGCTCGTGGGCATCCACGGCTGGCTCTACCTGAAGGACGAGTGGGCCAAGGCGCACCCCATCTTCGCGGGCCTGCCCGCCGGCGGGCTCATGGACACGACCTTCTACCGCGAGGTGATACCAGACCTGGTCTTCACGGGTCAGGACCGGCCGGCCGAGGCCGTGGCGGGGGCGATCAAGGCCTCGCAGGACTACGCCTCGGGGCTGATGCTCAGCGTCTACCGCGTCGGCAAGGGCCGGATCGTGCTTAACACGCTGCGCATCACCGAGAACCTCGGCTCGCATCCGGCCGCGGAACGGCTACTACGAAACCTGCTGCGCTGGGCCTCCGCCCCGGCGGAGGAGAAGCGATGACGACCCTCTACGCGCTGATCTACCACGTGTCCGACGACTACATGGAGCGCCGGTCAGCCTTCCGTTCGGAGCATCTGGACCTGGCGCAGGCGGCCCACGAGCGCGGCGACCTGCTCCTCGGAGGCGCCTTCGCCGACCCGGCCGACACGGCGCTACTCATCTGGCGAACCGACGGCCCGGGCCCGATCGAGGCCTTCGTGGCAAGCGACCCCTACGTCGCCAGCGGGCTGGTGAAGCGCTGGGAGATCCGGCCATGGACGGTGGTGATCGGGGGGTAGGCCTCACCGAGCCGCGGCCACCCCGCGTCGTACGACTACGAGACTCAGCGCCCTGCTCGCGCCGAGGTCCAGGCGTAGCTGGACGGCCTTCTCGGCGCCGGGGGCGAAACGGGCTCCGTTGGGGAGTTCGCGGCCCTTGGCGTCGTAGGCGTGCAGGCATAGCCTCGCCGTGGCGGACCAGTGAACCTCCGCTGGCACGGGGAACGCGAATCGCGTGCGTTCAGCCTGCGCTGGAGCGCGCCGGGCCGAAAACGTCGTTCCTGCGTTCGAGACCATCTCCAGCGCGACTGACGCGGCGCCTGCGGCCTCCACGGCCACCTCCACCTCGCCGAAGGCCTGCAGCGCCTGGGGCGGCTTGAGGGTCAACTCCGTGTCCGTTGCCCGCGCCGCCTCCAGGGGGTTCGCTTGCGCCACCGGCAGCGCCGCCGCGAACGCGCGGGCGTAGCCGGGGTAGCCGTCGCCCTTCAGCGTGTGCCAGTTGTAGCTGTTGTAGAACTCCCCGCCCGCGGCATAGGTCGCGCGCAGGTCCCAGAGGTGCGTACCCAGCGGCAGGCCGTCTGTCTCCTCGCGCTTCAGGTTGCACCAGCGGCCCCACTCGCGCACGCGGTCGAAGTCCGACAGGTTGCTCCAGATGCCCTCTATGCCGGTACGCGCGCCGGAGGCCCGTGCCCAGTCCGCTGGCGACTGGTTCAACGCGCCGCAAGGGAAGAGGACCGCAAGCTGCAATGAGTGCGTATAGACCGGCACGCGCCCGGCCATGCCCGCCGAGCGCAGGGCACGGTTGGCCGCGTCGGCCGTCTGCTGGAAGTAGCGCGCCACGTTGCCCTGCAGCCAGACCAACTCCGCGTGCGTCATGCCGTCGGCCGGGTCGAGCGTCACGCCCTCCTTGGCCGCGTCGGCCACGGCCATGGGGTTGAGGTCGGCCCATTGCTCTCCGGCCCACTGCGGCGTGCCCTGGGTCGACTGCGTGTCCCAGTAGCGCGACTCGTTCTCGAGGAAGAGGCCCGCTACCCAGGAGGTATCGCCGCCGGAGACCTCCTTCAGCGCCTGCACGGCCTCGGCCATGCGCCGCGCCCGGTAGGCGTTGAGCGTCGCGCTGTTCATGGTGAGCCAGGGCGTGTTGCTCCAGATGTTGGGCACCGAGAGCCGGTAGTGGCGGTTGTACCGCGCCCCCAGCAGCGCGCGCAGCTCGGGGTTCTCCGGGTGCTCGGAGCCGGGCGTGTAGCAGACCTGCTGGTACTTCAGGTCGTCGAAGGCTCCGCCCTGGCCGTCCGGTACGCGGCGCGGCGTCCCGTTCCACCACGAGACGAACCCCAGCAGTGCCTTCATCCGGTGTCGGCGCGCCCAATCCCGCGCCTTGACGAGCTGCGCCCGCACGGCTTCCGCTGTCCATGCCGCGTAGTAGACCTCATAGGAGAAGCCCGGCCCCGCGGCGCGGCCCGGCATAGGCGGCAGGCCCGTGGCCAGGCGCTGGGCCTGCTCCTCCTCCGGCATGCCGAGGAGGGGGTTGATGACCGTGCCGCAGAGCGCGAACCGATCGGCGGCCCGAGCGGCGTCGATCTCGGCCAGCGTCACGCCGCGCACGCCCAGGATGCATGGCGAGCGATCCGCTCCGGCCAGGTTGCGGATTCGCACCGCGCCCGCCCGCCCGCCCGCCACGGGGATGAAGAAGGTCACTGGCCCGAAGCCCCGCGCGCCATAGGCACGCTCATAGGGCGCCAGGCCGTCGCCCGTGACCAGGTACCGCACCGGCGCCGGTGTCGCGGCCCCCGCGTGCACCTCGGTGACCGCCACATACGCGGCCGCCCGAGGCGTCACCCCGAACGAGGCCTCGCCAGGCACCCGCGTCACCCGGAACGAGAGCCGCTGCGCCCCCACCACGCCCGAGAGCGTTAGAGGCGCCGCCGCAGAAGGCGCCGAGGCCAGCGCCAGGAGCGCGGCTGGCAGGAGGCGGTGGCGGGGCAAGCGCCTACAGAGCGGCGGCATGCCGCATCTGGTGCTCAATCGCCCATGGCGAGACGCCGTAGGCCTCGGCCAGGTCGTCCAGGTCGAGCGCTCCGGCGCCGGCGGCGCTGTGGAGCTCCTTCGCAGGGGCCAAGAACTCGGCGGCAAACGCGCGCTGCACCTTCTGCCGCGCCGTGGCCAGGTGCGTGACCGGGAGCCACCGATCACCGGCGGGCGCCGCAAGATGGTCGGCCAGCACCCTGGCGACCTCGAACCGCCGCCCCGGACGGCTCCGCGCCCTCGGGTGGTAGCGCACGGCGTACGGCTGCGGCTCATACGCGGCAAAGGCCGGCGCCGGTGTACCCGGCTCTGCGCCGCCGGTGAACATTTCCGCCGCCGACAGCCCGATCAGGCTCGCCAGGTCGGCATCGTTTACCGGCCCGGCGCTGATGCCCCAGTGCGTGCGAGCCAGCCGAGCCAGGTCACGACCGCGCTCCCATGGCGTGATGGCGGCCCTGTGCCGCTCGGCGCTTCCCGGACGCTCCGCGAGCCTGCCGGCCAGGCCCTCCTGAGCCGCCAGGCGGAGCACCGTCTCCAGTACCGGCGCCGGGTCGGGGCCGGCGCATGCGGCGGCCATCTCGCCGACGCACTCGGCTCCGACCTGCCGCCTCAGCTCGATGAGGCGCTCGACGAGGTCGGGCGAGGCGTCGCCCGGATCGCATCCTAGCTGCGCCTCGAGGGCGCGGTAGGCCGCATCGGTGTTCGAGCGCTCCTCGCGCAGCACCTCCTGCCACAGCGCACTGAGGTCGGCGCCTGCCAGGCCGACCGCCGCGAGCCGATACAGCACTACCTGCACGAAGTCGCGCAAGGCGCCCACCGCGGCGTCCAGCGGCACGCGCGCCTCGAAGCTCGAGAGGTACTCGATCGGCTCCGCAGCCGTCGGCGGGACGGCTCGGGACGTGACGCCCATGGTCTGCCCGTCCGACTCCAACGTGACGTTGGGCCAGACGTAACCGTAACCGGCCGCCTGCAGGCAGTGGGCCATAGCCCAGCCTGTGGGTTCAAGCGCCGCCGTCCCGCCCGGTGAGCGCCTCGGTTCGCACTTCAGGCGCCACCAGTTCGCCGCGATCCATAGGGCCAGCGGATAGGCCGACAGCCGGACATCATCCTGCACGGTTCGCGACCAGTCATCGATGGCCCGCGTCGCGCATCGGCCCTCAACGGCGAGCTGGAGCCGACCCGTGGTCATCCTGATCTCGGCGGGCCCCTGCTCCGCGGCCTCCCACGCCATCGTAAGCCGCAGGGCGCTCACTCCACCTTCCACCGGTTCAGCACCTCCGTCCGTAGCGGGTCGGTGAGCTGCATGGGATACCCGTGATAGGCGCCGGTCGCCTCGTTCTCCAACTGGGCCTCCAATGCGTGCCCGTCCTCGGTGACGGCCCAGACGTTCTGGGGCCACCCGTTGTGCTCCTGTAGGCTGACCAGACCCCGGCGCATGCCTTCGCGAAGCCACCGAAGCGCCTCGGCGCGGCGCAGGATGCCCGCCCCGTCGCAGAGGGTCTTGCCGGGCCGTGGCCGCGACGGAGGGTCCAGTCCGAAGTCGCCGGGGTTGCGTTTGTGCTCCGGGTTGCCGCCGTACGAAGCACGCTCCGCCAGCCCGGCCGGCCGCTGCACCTGTTCGTCAGTGCCGGGTCGGGGGCGGAGCCTGCGTTTCGGGTTGGGTGACCTTCGTTCGCGCATGGTTGGAACTGATGCTACCTTACCTTGGTCCGGCCTGAGGCCGCCGAGGCGCACCACCAACTGCCACGCGCCTACTTCCCCGCCGTCTTCATCGACCTGCCCAGGCGCACGAGCTGGGCGTGGCTGTCGGTGGGGATGCGGCCGGTCTCGATCTCGATGGGCACGTTGATGGTGATGGCGCCGCCCACGGACTTCACCGCGCCCACGAAGCCGGATAGCTCCTTGTCGGTGTAGTTGCAGTACTGGTTCGGAACCGCCGGGTTGAAGGTGAGGTCCAGCGGCAACAGGCAGTGCCACTGCACCCCGTCGATGAACTGCCCGTCGGGCATGTAGGTGCGGGCCTCCTGACCGCGCTTCCGCAGCTTCTGGTCCACCACCACGATATCGCCGCCGGGCGGCAGGAAGTCGCGGCGAATCTGCCCCTCCTCCAGCAGGTGGATCTCGCCCGCGTGGTAGTCCTCCAGCTTGCAGATCGGACCCTCGGGCCCGCCGCAGCAGAACTCGGCGCCGCTGAAGGCTACCGCCGTCTGCGGGTTGCCGGCGCGCAGGGCGGTGAGCCAGGCGTTCCAGTAGGCGTCGTCGTGCGGGCCGCAGGAATCGAACCACCAGCCGTCGCAGAGCTTCCCGAACTTGAGCGAGTAGGCCTTGAGGAACTCGAAGTAGCGCTCGGCATAGCCCGGTTGGTCGGACCGGAGCGCGGTCTGGATGGCCTGCTCGGAGTTCTGCTCCGACGGGATGTATAGGATCAGGCGCTTGCCCGCCCGGTGGATGGCCTTGGCCAGCTCGAGCGCGAGGTCGCGCTTCGGGGTCATACCCGGCGCCCTGGGGTCCAGCACGGCGTTGGGGCTGCAGAGGTAGCCCGTGGTTTGGCCCAGGGTGAAGATGACCCAGTCGGCGCCGGTCGCCTTGACCTGCTTGACGTACGACGGCACGTCGAAGGCGTCCACGGTCCGGTTCAGGTCGGCGGTGCGCTCCTCGGGCGTGTCGCCCTTGGGATGGAAGAGGTAGTGCGTCATGACCCCGAAGGTTCCCTGGGCCATCCAGGCGGCCCGGTTGGGCGTGCCGTCGGGGCGGACTGTCTTGATATCGGGGGTGCCGGCCCCGGCCGGCAGGGCCGCCAGCGACGCGGCGGCGATGAAGAGGACGCAGACCATCTCCGGCGGCAGGCTCACGTTTCGATCTCCCATGGGCGCGGTTCGTCCCGCGCGCATCCTGTAGTTCGACGGAGGCGCCCGACGCACCTGCGCGGCGGCGGCATCGGGCAACGATGTCCGACAACTCCGACGAATCCGACTCGTCCGACGGTCGCCTCCCACCGAAGCGCCCCCGTTGGCGGAAGCCTTCGGGGGCGCTTGGTGCGTGTGCGATGGGTTCTGCCGCGGTTACGGCGTGATGGTCACCGTGACCGGGGCGCTCTGGCTGGTGTAGAAGGCCGGATCGCCGCCGTCCTCGAACTTCACCACCAGGCTGTGCGCGCCCACCGCCTCGGCGAGCGTGTGGACGCAGGTGGCTTTGCCGTCGGCCGCGGTGATCAGCGCCGATGCGTTGATCTTCGTGCCGTCGATGTAGAAGTTCAGCGGCTTGCCTGCCAGGGGCGCCATGGTGCTCTGGCGATAGACGTATGCGCCCAGGTTGACCGATGTCCCCTGCTTCGCGGTGCGAGCGGCCGTCAGGCAATAGGTGGCCGCCTTGGCCGTTACCGTGAGTGCGCCGGAGCCCGTCGACGCCATCTCGTCGGCGTCGCCGTCGAACTTGGCGTCGATGGTGTACGTGCCCGCCGGCAGGTCGACGACCGTATCGACATTGCCGCGTCCGTTGGCGGGCTGGGTGGGAGCCGTGGCCAGCCACGACCCGCCGTTGATGCGGAGGTAGAGCGTCTTGCCGCCCAACGGAGCGCCGGATGCGCGGACCAGGTTGGCGCTGAGAGTGACCTTGTCGCCCCGGCCGGCGGACCGGTCGACGACGGTGAGGAGGGTCTTGTGCTTGATGTCGAGCGCGGACGGCTGGGTGAACGCCTGGTAGTCATCGTCGCCGGCGTAGGCCACCGTGAAGGGGATGTACCCGCCGGTCTTCTGGCTGATGGCCACCGGAATGTTCACGCTGCCGTTGGCGGCGGTGACGGCGGTCCTGGTGATGGACAGGAGCGGGATCTGCAGCGTCACGGTCTTGCCCGAGAGCGGCACAAGGTCGCCGTTGGGCTTGGCATGGTACAGGATGGCGGCGATGTTCACCGTCGTGCCCGCATCCCCGAACCGCTCGGGGGCCGTGATGTAGGTGGCCCGCTTGGTGACGGCCAGGGTTGCCGAGCCGGCTGAGTCCAGATCGTCCACGTCGCCCGCGAAGCGCGCCTCGAACGGGTACGCGCCCGCCGCGGACGGCGCGGTGATCTGGTAGACCGACTTGCCGTTGGCCTGCGTCACCGCCGGTGCGTCGTTCCATGCCCCGCCGTTGAAGCGGAACTGGAGGGTCTTCCCCGCTACGCCGACTGTGCCGCCGGGCCTCCAGAGGTAGGCCAGCAGCTCCATGGTATCGCCCATGCCGCAGGTGCGGTTCTGGCAGACGGTGACCGTTGCCTGCGGGACCACGGTTTCCAGCGTCCCTGAGCCGGACGAGACGGCGTCGTGCGCGTCGCCGGCGAAGCGGGCCTCGATGGCGTGGCTGCCCGCCGCGGCAGGGGCCGTCAGCGAGGCCGATGCCTTGCCGTCGGCGTCGGTCGCGGCCGATGCGGCGGTCCACGGACCCGTGGAACCGATGCGGAACTCCACGGTCTTGCCGGAGACGCCCGCGCCGCCCGTGGTCCTGGTGAGCGTGGCGGTGAGGGTCACGGCGACGCCCACGCGACCGCGTTTGTTGTCAACCGTCAGCGTAGTCGCGTCGGGAGCCTTGATCGTCAGCGTGTTCGATGCGTTCGACGCCACGTAGTCGGTGTCACCTTCGAAGCGCACATAGATCGTGTGCGCCCCGGTGGTGGCGGGCGCGGTGACCGAGAGGGTGGCCTTGCCGTCGGCGCCGGTGACGGCCGAGGCGTTGGTCCAGGTCCCGCCGGCATCGACCTTGAACTGGATCGTCTTGCCGCTCAGGGCGCCGCTGTCGGAGGTCTTGGTCAGCGTGCCGGTCAGGGTGATGGTATCGGAGGCGTAGCAGGTTGCCGCGTCGGCCGTGATGGTGGTCGGTCGGGCCACCGAGAGGCTGGCGCTGTCGGTGGCTTCCGCGAACTGAGTGTTGCCCGCATACTTGGCGTTGATCGTGTAGCTGCCCGCTGTGGCGGGGGCGGTCAGGCTGACCGAAGCCTTGCCGGTCGCGTCGGTGAGAGCCGCGGCGTTGGTCCAGGAGCCGCTGTCGCCGATGCGGAACTGCAGTTGCAGCCCCGAGATCGCCGACCCGCCGGTGGTCTTCGTGATGGTTGCGGAGAGCGTGACCGCGGCGCCGGGCAGGGCCGAGGCGTCGTCGGCCACGAGCGTCGTGGCGTCGGCCACGCTCACGGTGAGCGTGTTGGACGCGCTGGAGGCCACGTAGTCCGTGTCACCCTCAAAGCGCACGTAGATCGTGTGCGCGCCGGTGGTGGCGGGTGCGGTGACCGAGAGGGTGGCCTTGCCGTCGGCGCCGGTGGCGGCCGAGGCGTTGGTCCAGGTCCCGCCGGCGTCGATCTTGAACTGGATCGTCTTGCCGGAGAGCGCGGTCAGCGTGCCGGTGAGGGTGATGGTATCGGAGGCGTAGCAGGTCACCGCGTCGGCGGTGATGGTGGTGGGCGTCTTCACCTTGAGCGTAGCCGTGTCGGAGGATGCCGCGTAGTGCGTGCTGCCCGCCCACCGGGCATTGATGGTATGGTCGCCGGTCGTGGCCGGGGCCGTGAGCGAAGCAGAAGCCTTGCCCGTGGCATCCGTCAGCGCCGCGGCGTTGGTCCAGGCGCCGCTGTCGCCGATGCGGAACTCAAGCTGCAGGCCCGCGACGGCGGTTGCGCCGGTGGTCTTGGTCAGCGTGGCCGAGACCGTGACCGAGGCGCTGGGGGCCGCAGAGGCATCGTCGGCCACGAGCGTCGTGCCGTCGGCGGCGTCGATGGTCAGCGTGTTGGACGCGTCCGACGCGGCGTAGTCGGTGTCGCCCTGGAAGCGGACGTAGATCGTGTGCGCGCCGGTGGTGGCCGGAGCCGTGGCCGAGAGGGTGGCCTTGCCGTCGGCGCCGGTGGCGGCCGAGGCGTTGGTCCAGGTCCCGCCGGTATCAACCTTGAACTGGATCGTCTTGCCAGAGATGGCGGTGCTATCCGAGGTCTTCTTCAGCGTGCCCGTGAGCGTGATGGTATCGGAGGCGTAGCAGGTCACCGCGTCGGCCGTGATGGTGGTGGCCGTCTTCACGGCCAATGTGGCGGTGTCGGACGAGGCGGCGTAGTGCGTGCTGCCGGCCCACCGGGCGTTGATGGTGGCGTCGCCCGCCGTGGCCGGGGCCGTGAGCGAAGCCGAAGCCTTGCCCGTGGCATCCGTCAGGGCCGCGGCGTCGGTCCAGGCGCCGCTGTTGCCGATGCGGAACTCAAGCTGCAGGCCCGCGACGGCGGTTGCGCCGGTCGTCTTGGTCAGCGTG
>JAPLCQ010000108.1 GCA_026392115.1 Armatimonadota bacterium
AGATCATCTCCAGCTTACCGGCCACGGACGACTTGAACTCGCTCTTGAAGAAGCCGAAAAGGCCCTTCGTCTGGGCCAGTAGCTGCCCCTTCTCGATCATATCGCCCAGAGCGACCCGAAGGGTGCTCTTCAGCTCGTTGGGCTCAACGCCCAGCTGCTCGGCCAGCTTGACGGTCTGCATCAGTCCGGGGAGCTCGGTGCGCGCGATCACGGTGGTCGGCACGACGAGTTCGCCCTCCTTGACTAGCACGGAGCCCTTGAGAGGCAACCGGCGCGTCTTTTCGATGACGGTTCGGCCGCTCACGGTCAGCCCGGGCGTATATGCACTTCCCATGAAGGAATCTCCTATGTCCGGCGCTGGGGCGATTTCGACAGGCTAGAAGCGTTTGTCGCGCAACAGCGCCAGGTCCTGGCTGGTGCGCCGCCATGGGCGCCCGCCGGCCTGAATGTACGAACCCGTCGCCTCCGGCAAGGCGTGGGGCAGTGTCATCTGGGCATGCACCTCGGACCAGTCCCACATGGGAGCGCTCTGGTTGGCGGCGCTACCGTGGCGCTCCACGACCATGGGTGTCTGGGCCACGTGGCCGAGGCGCCGGCGGCTGGCCTCCTGCTTGGCGTTGGCGCTACGCACGCTGAGGCTCAGCCCTTGGACGGCGGAGTTGAAGATGTACGAGGAAGCGCTGGACGACTGGTCCAGCGGGCACTTCAGGTACTTCTCGACCCGAAAGCCGGTGCCTGACGTGGAATCCATGAACCCGAGGGCAACGTCGGTCCAGTTTGCGGCCTGGGGCAGGCTGTCGTCCCACTCCTGACAGTACATGGCGACTGCCTTGGAAATCTTGTAGACATTTGTCTGGCACGACTGGAACTCGCGCACCTGGACCAAATGGTCCAGCATGGGCTTGAGGACCACCGCCAGCATCGCACAGATGAGCGCCACAACGCCCCATTGCAGCCAATAGCGTTCGCGGGCTCCGAGGCGGATGGTCGCTCGGCGAATCTCCGGCTCAGGCATTCGGCGCGTCGACCGGGATGTCCATGGCGGCCATCCACTCCTTGATCTTCCGGAGCCGGGTGGGGTCATCGGCAGGCAGCGTCAGAGGGCGTCCGCGGGCGTCGATGATGATGCCGCTGAGGCCGCCGGTCACCGTAACCGTCCGCGATCGCCCTTTGCCATTGCCCACATCGAAGCCTCGGGCCGGGTTGATCGTGGCCTCGGCGCGTTGGGGTTCCCCGTCCTCGCCGGTGACAAAACCCAGCGGGATCACCTTGATCGAACCGTAGGAGACCGCCGTGGAACTGCCGCCCACATCGACCGTAACGCAGGCGTCGCCCTCTTTGCCGGCGCCGACGGGTGCGATGCAGGTGCCGAGGTAGATGAGGCAGTCGCGTTCGAATACCTCGGTGGCGGCCTCGGGCTGCACGGTCGACAGGATGCCCAGTTGCGGCATCATGAAGATCGAGTCCACGGTGAGCAGCGTGACGCCCTCGGGCTGGTAGGCATCCATCATCATGAGGGCGGACTGCGCGCGCCGCGGCGCATGCGAGAGCACGCCTCCGCTACCGACGATCATGTCCAGCGACATCATGTTGACCAGGGTCAGGCCGGTGCCGCTCTGGGTCATCGCTTCGCCGATGGTGCGCGTCTGCTGTACCCCGGTTAGGCCCCTGGCCAGCGACTTGTGGTGCTCGAAGGCCAAGCGGAGCGCCTCGCGGGAGACGGCCTGCTCGATCTGCAAATCCTCCATGCGCTGGGGGATCGTGGTCGGGCGGATCATCTTGTTCCGGAGCTGGTTGCGGAGTTCGGCGTCGCTGACGTTGAAGGGCAGCCAGCGCCGGATGTTCTCCGCCTTGGCCTCCATCAGCACGTTGCAGATCGAGTAGCTCATGCCCAGGTTGGCCGACACCGTCCGGTTGTAGATGCTGTCGCCCTGAAGGCTCTTGAAGACCGAGAAGACGTCCGTCGTGGCTCCGCCGATGTCGACGCCGAGGACGGTGATGTTGCGCTGGGCCGCGATGGTCTGCATGATCTTGCCCACGGCGTTGGGCGTGGACATGATGCCGGTGCTGACCCAGGAGGAGAGCTTTCCATAGCCCGGCGCCTGCTGCATCACGTGCTCAAGGAAGAGCTCATGGATGGCTTCGCGGGCCGGTAGCAGGTTCTCGCGCTCCAGCGTCGGCCGCAGATTGTCGACCTTGCGCAGGCTGACGCGGTCCTCCAGCAGCTCCTCAACGGCCGGGTAGGCGTCCTTGTTGCCCGCGTAGATCACCGGAAGGTTCAGGCCGATACCCAACCGCGGCTTTGGGTCGGCAGAGACCAGCATCTCCGCCAGCTCCACCAGGTGGTTGATGGTGCCGCCGTCTGTGCCGCCTGACATGAGGATCATGTCGGGGCGCAACTGGCGGATCCGTTCAACCTTCTGGTAGTCCTTGCGCCCGTCGTCCACCGCGATCACGTCGAGGATGATGGCTCCCGCCCCGAGGGCCGCGCGCTGTGCGCTCTCCGCGCTCATCGCCTTCACCACGCCCGCCACGGTCATCTGCAGGCCGCCACCGGCGCTAGAGGTGGAGAGGTAGAGGTCGGCCCCTTCGTCGCCATCCTTGGACGCCACGGCGACCTTCCCGTCGGCATCCAGGAGCTTACGCTTGGAGAGCTCCTCAACCTCGCGGACGGCGTTTGTGACGCCTACGGTCACATCATCAAACGGAGCTTCCACCGTGGTCGGCGCTTCGCCGCGGCTGGTGAGCCTGTAGGAGCCGTCCTGCTTGGTGATGAGGATGGCCTTGGTGGTCGTGCTGCCGCAGTCTGTAGCAAGAATGGTGCGAATCTCTGGCATGGCGGTGGCGAATGCTCCTGGCACAGGATGGACTCGGTTAGTTTAGCACAGAGCCGGCAGGCGGGTGGGGAGGTCCGAAGCCGGCTACTTGCCCACGCAGAACTCAGCGAAGATGCGGTCCAGAACCTCCTCGGTTACACCGGCGCCTCCGAGCCGATCAAGAGCGCTGAGGGCGTCGTGCAGGTCGACGGCGACGAGATCGGGCTCTTGGCCTGAACTGACAGCGGTCAGCGCTCGCTGGCAGGCCCCCAACGCGGCCGCCGCCTCGGCGCGGTGCCGCTCCCGCGTGAGGGTGGCCGTCTCTGCCGGCCGGTTCGAGCCGCCCAGCCGCTCCACGATGGCCCGCTGCAGCTCGGCCAGGCCGTCGCCGGTCGCCGACGAGACCCGAAGCGCTCCGTCGGGCAGTCGGGCGGCGCGCCGCCGCAGCGTGTCGGGGTCGGTAAGGTCGCATCGCGAGATAACGTGCAGCGTCGGCCCCACATCCGTCGCTCGGCAAACGTCATCCGATGAGTCCGCCGCATCGTGCAGCCGCACGATCACGTCGGCTGACGCCGCCGCGGCCACGGCGAGCTCCACGCCGAGGCGTTCCACCTCCACGTCCGTATCGCGCAACCCGGCCGTGTCTACCAGCGTCAGTGGGTAGCCCTCCAAATCCAGCACGCACTCGATAAGGTCGCGGGTGGTGCCCGGATGGGGTGAGACTATGGCGCGTGTACAGCCGGCCAGCGCGTTGAAGAGACTCGACTTGCCCGCGTTGGGTGGCCCGGTCAGCACCACGCGCGCGCCTCGCCCCAACAGGGCGCCGGATCGGGCCGAAGCGATCAGATCCGCCAGCGACGCGGCCGCCGCACTGATGTGATGCTCCACCGCGCCCGCGTCCATGTCCGGCGCCTCGTCGGGGAAGGAGATGTCGGCTTCGGTCTCTGCCAGCGCCGCGACCAGGGATTCGCGAACGTCGGCCAGTGCTTCCCGTAGCGCTCCAAGGCGGCTATCGGCGGCGGCTCGAGCCGCCACGCCCGTGAGGGCCGCGATCTGATCGGCCACGGACTCGGCGGCGGTTAGGTCCATCTTGCCGTTCCGGTAGGCGCGGTAGGTGAACTCACCCGGCTCGGCGGCCCGCGCTCCAGCGCAGAGGAGGGCGCCCAGAACTCCTTCAACGGTGGCGCGCCCGCCGTGGCAGGAGACCTCGACCACGTCCTCGCCGGTGTAGCTGCGCGGCGCACGGAAGAGGGTCACCACGGCGTCGTCGATGATGACGCCCGTGGCCGGTTCGGTGAGCACGGCTCGCATGGCGGACCAGGTGCGCAGGCCGCTCAGCCTTCTGCCACCGGGAGTGAGCAACCGCTCCACGACGGCGACGGCGTCGGCTCCGGAGACGCGGACCACGGCCAGCGCGCCTCCGCTTACGGCCGTGCTGGGCGCCGCAATGGTGTCGGTGAGGGGACCCATGGCAGAGCGCGTCAGACGGGCGTCAACTTGGCGATGCCAGCCATCAGGCGCTTGATACCGTGCTCAGGGAACGCGACGGAAACCATCATATCGGCGCCGGATTCCTTCGCACTCAAGATCACGCCGACGCCAAACGTGGCATGGGAGACCTTCTGGCCCACGCGGAGCCTTGCCGAACCCGCATCGTTCCGAGCGGACGGCGGCGCCTCAGCCCGTCGAGGCTGCGCGGGCGACGTAACGTGGGCAGGCTGCGGTATCGGCCTCCTGTCGGCGGTGGAGCGCTCCCTGCCGGGGTCAAGGGCTGTGGCAGGGATGTCACGGAGGAAGCGTGAAGGAGGGAAGTTGCTGGTCACCCCGAACAAGGTGCGCCGGTAGGCGTGCGTGATGATCAGCTCTTCGCGGGCGCGGGTGATACCGACATAGCAGAGCCGCCGCTCCTCCGCCATGTCGCGCTCCGACTGCATCGAGCGCGTGTGGGGCAGCACACCGTCCTCGGCTCCCGCCAGAAAGACGATGGGAAACTCCAGCCCCTTGGCCGAGTGGAGCGTCATGAGCGTGACGGCATCCGAGTCAGAGGTCAGCGAGTCGATGTCGGACACGAGTGCTACCTGCTCAAGGAAGCCAGACGGAGATGGATCGGCAAACGTAGTATCGTAGTCGGCGGTGACGCTGAGGAACTCCTTGACGTTTTCAACCCGTGTGATCGCCGCCGGGCCGGGGTCGGCCTGCAGCATGGCGAGGTAGCCGGAGGCGTCGAGGATGCTCTCTGTGAGTTGCGTGACGGTACCGGCATCCTCCGCCCGAAGCCCCCCGATCATGGCCGCGAAGCCCCGAACGGTAGTCCGGGCGCGAGTGGGCAGGAGCCCGGTGACTGATGCATCGTTGATCACATCCCAGAGCGGTCGTTGCGAATCATCCGCGGCCGCGTCCAGAACGGACAGGGTGCTCTGCCCGATGGCGCGGGCGGGCACGTTGATGATGCGCTTGAGGCTCACCGCGTCGTACGGGTTGTGGACCACCCGAAGGTAGGCCACCACGTCCTTGATCTCCTTGCGCTCGTAGAACCGCAACCCGCCCACTATCAGGTATGGCGTCGCGAAGCGCATGAACGCTTCTTCGAAGGCCCGAGACTGCGCGTTGGTGCGGTAGAGGATCGCGAAGTCGGACCATCGGCGGCGGCGAGTGCGGACGAGCTCGCGGATCTTGTGCAGTACGAAGAGCGCCTCGTCCTGCTCCGTGCCCGCCTCCCAGACCGTGATGGGGGCGCCGTCGGCATTCTCGGTCCAGAGCCGCTTGTCCTTGCGCTCCGGGTTACGGGCGACGACGCCATGCGCGGCCTCGAGGATTCTTTGCGTTGAACGGTAGTTCTGCTCCAACTTCACCATGTGGGCATTGGGGAAGTCGCGGTCGAAACGCAGCATCAGGTCCACGTTGGCGCCGCGGAAGCCGTAGATCGACTGATCGTCGTCGCCTACGACGCAGAGGTTGTGGTGCCGCGCGGCGATCAAGCGGACAAGGAGGTACTGCGGGTAGTTGACGTCCTGATACTCATCCACCAGCACGTAGCGAAACCGCTCCTGGAACTTCTCGGCGGCTTCGCGGCTGGTTTGAAGCATCTGCACGGTGCGCACCAGCAGGTCGTCAAAGTCCAGCGCGCCGTTCTCCTTGAGGCGTGCCTCGTAGCACTTGTACACCGTTGCCACCACGCGATCCATGGCGCCGCCGGCGGACCTCGCCGCCTCGGCCGGGTCGGCCAGCTTCTCCTTCAACTTGCCGATGCCGGCCAGCAGAGCCCTGGCCTGGAACCGCGCCTCGTCGACCTGCAGACGCCTCATGCAATCCTTGACCACGGTCATCTGGTCCGAATCGTCGTAGACCACGAAGCCGGGCGGCACATTGGCCGCTTCGGGGCACTCGCGCAGCATACGGGCGCAGACCGAGTGAAAGGTGCCGATCCAGATGCGCTTGGCCGCCGGACCCACCAGGTTCACGATACGCTCCCGCATCTCGTTGGCGGCCTTGTTCGTGAACGTCACCGCCAGGATGTTCCAGGCCGGGGCCTTGTTCGTGGCGATCAGGTAGGCGACCCGGTGGGACAGGACGCGCGTCTTGCCCGATCCGGCTCCGGCCAGCACCATCACAGGTCCGTCGGTACGTTCGACAGCCTCGCGCTGATGGGCGTTCAGGCCGGCGAGTAGGGGATGGGTGGGCGACTGTGGCATGTGGCATCTGCTCCGGACCGCATTATAGCCGTGCCCGCCGCGGCACGACAAGCGGCGTCCGGGAGGCCGTGGGTATACTCACTGCTGTGCGGCGCGCCGAGTGGCGGGCGTAGGCACGACTTGCGCAAGACATCCGGCGGGGTGTTGCGCGCGTTCCGAACGATGGTGTATAATGAGCCAGCATTGTGGGGCTGTAGCGCAGTTGGGAGCGCGTCTCAATGGCATTGAGAAGGCCAGGGGTTCGAATCCCCTCAGCTCCACTCCATATTGGAAGGACCGTATGCGCGCCTTGTTTGAACAGCTAGTTATGCTTGCTGTTCGAGCATCGTCCTGATCCGGCCCATGCCCGGGGGCCAGATGGTCTGCATCACGTTCTCCAAGCGGGTCTCCAAGCCCGAGGCCGCCAAGCGGCTGGCGCGGCTCTGCATCGCCGGAGGTTGGCGAGCCCAAGAGCCCCTAATCGAAGACCAGACCATGGAGTCGGCGGCTCATGACCGAAAAGCCGACGTCCAAACCGCCGTCACCGCCCTCCTGGAAGGGGCGCCTGCCGTGGTTGCCGGAGCCATGGTGCTTCAACCCATCGTAGACGCCCTGGCGGACGAGTCGCGGTACACCATTCTGTATATGGTGGGCGTCGATGCGGCCTTCAGGGGCTTGCGCAAGTACGATGATGGTGTCACACGCGTCGAGCTCTCCCATGCCGGTTCGCCCTACCGCTATGAGGTGACCAACCTCAAGCCCGGTGTGCGGCCGGCGCGGCTTCCGCTGACGCAGGAATCGGCGCCGATGGTGTCGAATGGTTCGGGTAGAGCCTCATTCGGAGCTTCTCGCATCGCTGCCGCCGCCGTCTTTCTCGGCTCGCTGGCAGCGTTGTTTGTGCTTATCGCCGGCCTGTCGGCGCAGCGGCGGCTGCGGCGACCCGCTCGGCCGGATCGAGTAGGGCGCCCCGCGGGGCGCCACTGAAAGGAACCAACCCTTGGCCACCCTCGACGAGATGCTGCATTACGCGCATGCCCAGGACGCCTCCGACCTCTTCATCCGCGCCAATGCACGCCCTGCCATGCGCGTCCACGGCCGCATCGCCGATACCGAGTTCCCGGTCTCGACGCCGGAAGAGACCCGTGCGCTGGCATACAGCAAGATGACGGGGCGCCAGGTCGAGGAGTTTGACCGGCACCACGAGATGGACCTTGCCTTCGCGCTCGGCACGGAGTCTCGCATCCGCTGCAGCATCTTCAAGCAGCGCGGCTCCGTGGGCCTGGCCCTCCGCCTGATCCCCATGCGCATCCGTTCGCTCGAGGAGCTCGGGGTGCCGTACGACCTCAAGCGAATCAACATCTCCGCGGGCGAGCAGCACGCGGGGATCGACACCGACTCGTTCCAGGAAGCGCTTCGCCGCGTCCTGCGGCAGGCGCCCGACGTGATCATGATCGGCGAGATGCGCGACATCGAGACCATGAACGTGGCGCTGCAGGCGGCCGAGACCGGCCACCTCGTGTTCGCCACGGTGCATACCTCGAGCGCCGCTGAAACACTCGACCGCCTCTCGAACATGTTCCAGCCGCACGAGCGCCCAATGCTCTGGCTCCGCCTATCGGTCTCGCTCCGCGGCGTCGTCTCCCAGAAGCTGATCCCCCGGGCGGACGGCGCCGGCCGCGTGGCCGGGGTCGAGGTCATGGTCTCCACTCCGACCATCGCCAAGATGCTGGAAGAGGGGAAGTCCGAGGACATCTACGGCCAGATTCGCCAGGCGGGCACGGATACGTACTGGGGCATGCAGACGATGAACCAGTGCCTCATGCGCTATGTCCGCGCCGGCGTCATCACCAACGAAGAGGCCCTCGCCAATGCGGGCAACTTCACCGAAATGCGCCAGATGCTGCGCCGATAACGTCCGACCCTAACCAACGGCCGGCAGGATCACTGACCCATGTTACATATCGACGATCTGCTCCGAATGCTGGTGGAGAGCGAGGCGTCCGACCTGCACCTGCGGATCGCCGAGCCTCCGATGATGCGCATTCACGGTTCGCTGCGTCGGGTCCCTGGCATGGAGCCCCTCAGTGACCGGGACATGTACGACATCCTGTATGTAATGCTCAATGACGACCGCAAGGCCCGCTTCGAGCAAAACATGGAGCTGGACATGTCGTACGCGGTGCCGGGCCTGGCGCGGTTCCGCGTCAACCTGTTCCGCCAACAGGGGCACATCGGCGCCGTTATGCGGGTCATCCCATTCAACATCCGCTCCATCGACGAGCTGATGATCCCGCCCATCGTCAAGGACCTCTGCATGCTGCCGCGCGGCCTCATCCTTGTCACCGGACCCACGGGATCGGGCAAGTCGACCACGCTGGCGGCCATGGTCCACCACATCAATGAGCGGCGGCCCAAGGCCATCATCACCATCGAGGACCCGATCGAGTACCTCCACCGCGACCTGATGGCGGCGATCAACCAGCGAGAGATCGGCGTGGATACGCATAGCTTCGCCGGCGCCCTGAAGCACGTGATGCGGCAGAACCCGGACATCATTCTGGTTGGCGAGATGCGCGACCTGGAGACGATCCACCTGGCGATCACCGCGGCGGAAACGGGCCACCTTGTGTTCGCGACGCTCCATACCACGGATGCGCCGCAGACCGTGGACCGCATCATCGACGTCTTCGAACCCGATCAGCAGCAGCAGATTCGTACGCAGTTGGCCTCGACGTTGCAGGCCGTCGTCTCGCAGACGCTGCTGCCCAAGGCCGACGGCGCCGGGCGGGTTGCGGCCTTCGAGGTGATGGTCTGCACACCGGCCATCCGCACCCTGATCCGCGAGGGCAAGACCTACCAGATGTACACGGATATCCAGACGGGTTCGCAGTTCGGTATGCAGACCCTGGACTCGCATCTGCTCAAGCTCACCGTGCAGGGCTATGCGGCCTTCGAGGACGCGCAGGCCAAGGCGTCCAACCCGTTCGAGTTCGAGCACCGGTACAAGCGCCAGATCGAGCGCAGCCAGGCGGCGGCGCAGGAAGCAGGATAGGCGATGGTAACCGTCGACCAACTGCTCTACACAACCGTTCACCATCAGGGCTCGGACCTGCACATTAAGGCCGACAGCCCGCCTCTCGTCCGAATCCACGGCGACCTGATCCATCTTGAGATGGACCCCCTCACGCCTGAGGAGACACGCATGCTCTCCCTCAGCGTGCTGTCGGAGGTCCAGCGCGCCCGGTTCGAGGACGAACTGGAGTTGGACTTCGCGTACGAGATACCGGGCCTGGCGCGGTTCCGAGGCAACATCTACCAGCAGCGCGGCGCTGTGCAGGCGGCCTTCCGGGTGATCCCGCTCACCATCCGTACGATGGAGGAACTGCAGCTGCCCGAGGTGTGCAAGTACTTCGCCGAGCGGCCCCGTGGCCTGGTGCTCGTCACGGGCCCGGCCGGCTCAGGCAAGTCCACCACTCAGGCGGCCATGGTGGACTACATCAACAAGAACTACCCGCTCCACATCGTAACGGTCGAAGACCCGCTGGAGTTCATCCACGAAGACCGCCAGAGCCTCATCAACCAGCGCGAACTGGACACCGACACGCTCTCCTTCGCCAATGCGCTCAAGTTCGTGCTGCGGCAAGATCCCGACGTGATCCTCATCGGCGAGATGCGCGACCTGGAGACGATCCACCTGGCCATCACCGCCGCGGAAACGGGGCATCTCGTGTTCGGCACGCTGCACACGACGGACGCCGTACAGACAGTCGACCGCGTGATCGACGTCTTCCCGACGCACCAGCAGCAACAGGTCCGGATGCAGATGGCAGTCAACCTCGTTGGCGTCATCAGCCAGACGCTGGTCCGGAAGGCGGACGGAACGGGGCGCGTGGCGGCATTCGAAACGCTGGTGGCCATTTCGTCGGTCCGCAACCAGATTCGCGAGAGCAAGACGTACCAGATCGGCTCCCTGATCCAGACCGGACAGCGGCACGGCATGCAGTCGCTGGACCAGAGCCTGGCCGATCTAGTGAATCGCCGGATCGTCACCTACGAAGCCGGCCTGGAGAAGGCCTCCAACGTACGCGAGTTCAAGGCCCTGGTGGGCGAGCAGCCCGCCGAAGAAGCGGAAGCCTAGCTCAACCCCGCGGCGGGATCGGCGGGACGACGGTCGGGCAGTCGCATGCCTGAGGGATAATGTGGGCCGCGGCCTCCAGGATGACGCTCACGGCCTGCGCCGTGGCTGTCTGGCACGCCTCGGCTACTGCCGCATGAGAGACGCCGCCGTCTCCCAGCCCGGCCGCCAGATTGCCGATGATCGCCACCGGGGCGTAGCATAGCCCGGCCTCGCGGGCGAGCGCGGCCTCGGGGCCGCCGGTCATGCCGATCAGGTCGGCGCCCCAGGAGGCGAAAAGGCGCACCTCGGCCGCCGTCTCGAACCGCGGCCCGTCCACGCAGAGATAGACGCCTCCGGGCTGGAGTGAAGCGCCGGTGACCCGCGCCCCTTCGACCAGCGCGGCTCGCATGGCCCCGCAATACGGCTTGGTAAAATCGTTGTGCGCATGCGCGACGTCGCCGGTCTGGTCATGGTCCCAGAAGGTCACCAGTGTGCGCGTGAGGTCGATCAGGTCGTGGGGCGCGGCAAGGGCGCCGGGTGCGACCTCACGTCGCAGAGACCCGCAAGCGTTGGTCGCGAAGACGTTGCGCGCTCCTGCGGTCCGTAGCGCCCAGATGGTCGACCGATAGTTCAGGCGGTGGGGGAGGCGTGAGTGGTCCAGACCGTGCCTGGGGACGAGCAGGATGTCGGCGCCCTCGACCGACACGCGGTACACCACCGTGTCGCCATAGGGCGTGCACAACCTGTCGCCCTCGGCGCCGAGGCGCTGCACCGTCGACTCAGCTCCTGTGCCCAGGATGATCCCCACTGTCGCTCGCATGGGCCCCTCCGCGCGGAGTTCCGTTCTTGCTCCGTCTAGACCGGCGAACCGTCCACGTCGCACTGGCGGCGGCAGGCGTCTGCCTCTTCTGCTGCGCCCTCCTCTGGCCCGTGTTGCTGCAAGGCAAAGTCCTCTACTGGGGCGACATCTCGCTCTACTTCGCTTCCATGGAGGACCTTGTTGCCCGGGCACTGCGCCAGGGCAGGCTGCCTCTATGGAACCCCTACGTCCTGTGCGGGCAGCCGCTGGCGGCCAATCCCCAGTGCTGGCTCTTCTACCCGGGCACCGCCATGCTTCCCGGTAGGTCGCCGGAAGTCTACCTTACCATCAGCGCGCTGGCCCATGTGGTGATCTGCGCCGTGGGCGCCATGCTCTACCTGCGACGGCTGTCGGGGACCGCCCTGGGTGCGTTCCTCGGTGCGTGTGTCTTCGCGACGGGCGGCTTCGCGATCTCGAAGCTCCAGTTCCCGACGATGACGCAGGCCATCGCCTGGACGCCCTGGCTGCTGCTCGCCGTACGCCGCGCCATCGACCATCCCAACGCCATGGGCGCCGCAGCCGTCGGTCTTGCGCTCGGTTTGCTGCTCCTTGCGGGCCACGCCCAGGTCGCGTACCTATCGCTGTTGGCCGCGGGCGCATACGCGGCGTTGCGGGTTTTGTCGGTACGCCGCCATGGCGGCTCCGCGCGCTCGTGCCTGCGCGTCCTTGCCGGCGGGTTCGTGTTGGGCTGCCTCCTGGCGGGCGCGCAGATGGCGCCCACGCTCGAGATGGCGGCCGGATCGTCGCGGGAGCACATGAGCCTGCGGCAGGCCGACCGGTTCGTTATGCACCCGTCCCAGTTCGTGAACTTCTTCGCGCCTCGCCATTTCGGCGATCCGGCAGCAGGCGACTACTGGGGCCCGGGCAACATGTGGGAGACATGCGTCTACGTCGGCATCGTGCCGCTGGGACTGGCGGTCTTTGGGGCGTGGAGCGGCCGTCGGCGCCGAGCCGTTCGCTTCTACGCGGCCTTAACGATCATCTCGATGATCCTGGCGATAGGCCAGTGGGGCGGCCTCTACGCCATTGCGTTCCACGTCCTGCCGGGGCTGAGCTTGTTCCACGACCCTGCCCGGTTCACGTTCCTCGTTACCCTCGGTCTGGCCGTCTTGACCGCTGTCGGGGTCCGGCGAGTGCGCGAGACGGGCGTCCCGAGGTGGTTGAGGGCCGTCGTGGTTGCCGTGGCGCTGGTCGACCTCTGGGCGTTCTCCTCGACCCTCAACCCGCTCATCGCCCGGAACCTGGCCGCCCGCATGGCGTTGAGACCCCAGGCCCTGACCTCGCCGCCCGCCGGTCGGCTCTACAGCGTGAACCGGGAGAGCGTATGGCGCCGGTTGGTCAACTACGAAGGCTACGGCCCGCCGAATGGCCACTACATCGATGCCCTGCGTGGAAGCGCCACGCCCAACCTGGCGTCCCGATGGGGGATAGAGGAGGCTGGCGGGTATGAGCCGGTTCCGCTGCATACCGCAACGGAGATCGATGGCGCAACACGAAAAGCCTTCGCTCGGACGAGCCCCACGCTAGGCAAACTGCTGGCGCTGATGGACGTCGGGGCCGTCGCCGTACCTCTCGGGGACCGAGCCAACGTTTCCGACGGCCGTACGAAACGGTTACCGGGCGTGACGCTCGCGGCGCCGCCGCAACACGGAGCGCGCGCCCGGTTGGTCCCGACGGCACTGGTGCGCGACCCTCATTGGGCGGCTGGAGCCGTTGGCCTGCCGGATGTCGATATCGCTACGACGGCGGTGGTGTCCGAGTCCGTGGACCTGCCGAGGCCCGCGCCCGGCGCAGGTCTTGGCGAGCCAGCCGAGGCGCGCGTGCGCCTGCTGTGCGCCGATCAGATGGAAGTGCTCATGGGGCGGCGCACCTGGCCGGGGTTACTGGTCGTCAGCGTCGCGCTGGCTCCCGGTTGGACGGCTCGCGTCGATGGTCGCCCCGCGCGCATTGTGCGAGCGGATCATGCGTTTATCGGCGTACGTGTGCCGTCGGACGCATTCGAGGTCTCGCTGCGATACCGGCCGCCATCGCTCGAGGTGGGCATCTACCTCACCTGTACCGGCGTCACTGTGCTCTGCGCGTTGCTTAGCCTGTCGCTGTTCGGCGGCCTTGCTTCAGGTCGGTCGCTTGGAGCGGGTATCCTGTCTGCGCCAGACACGCGCGGCGGATCAGGGGAGCGGCACGCATGACGGTGTTCGGTTGCATGAAGGCGCACCCCACCACCGCAGGCCCCGACGATTCCCTGCTGATGGCGATCCGCCTGATGGATACCTATTGGCTTCGCGAACTACCGGTAGTGGACGCCGATGTCCGCCTGCTGGGTTGGCTGACGGCGGACGACGTTGCTGCGGCGCTCAGGTCGGGCCTGGGCCCCGCCACCGCGGTGGGCGCCGCGATGCGCAGCGTATGCGCCCTGGATGAGACCGACAGCGCCGAGGATGGCTGTTGGCGGCCCTGATCGTCTCTATCGGGCTCAACGGATGCAAGCAGCAGGGCGGTTCGGCTGCGGACTCCAACGAGATCATCATCGGCGAGTATGCATCGCTCACCGGGACGACGGCTACATTCGGTGTGTCCACGCATAACGGCGTCCTGCTCGCGATCGAGGAGGCCAACGCCGCCGGAGGCGTCAACGGCAAGAAGATCAAGCTGATCACCGAGGACGACCGGAGCAAGGCCGATGAGGCGCGCGTGGTCGTCACCAAGCTCGTCACGCAGAACAAGGCGGTTGCGGTCCTCGGCGAAGTGGCCAGCACCCGTAGTATGACGGCCGCCCCCGTCTGCCAGCAGTACAAGGTGCCCATGGTCAGCCCGTCGTCCACCAACCCGGAAGTCACGCGGAAGGGCGACTACATCTTCCGCGTCTGCTTCACGGACGACTTCCAGGCCGCCGTCGTGGGCAAGTTCGCCTACGACAAGGGCTACCGGAAAGCCGCCATCTTCAAGGACATGAAGAACGACTACAGCGTCGCCTTCGCCGACAACTTCGCCAAGAGCTTCATCAAGCAGGGCGGCAAGGTGGTCGGGGAGCAGTCCTATCAGGAAGGCGACACGGACTTCAAGTCGCAGCTGAATACCCTGAAGGCCGCCGGACCCGACGCCATCCTCTGCCCCGGCTACTACAGCGAGGTCGGCACCATCGGTCGGCAGGCCCGCGAGATCGGCCTCAACGTGCCCATACTGGGCGGCGACGGCTGGGACTCGCCGAAGCTGGTGCCGGGCGCCGGCACAGCCCTCAACGGCTGCTACTTCAGCAACCACCGCTTCTCCCGTGAGCTGGACCTGCCCGAGGTTAAGGCGTTCATCGCCAACTTCAAGAAGAAGTATAACGAGGAGCCCGACGCCCTTGCGGCATTGGGCTACGATGCCGCGGGCCTGGTGGTGGACGCCATGAAGCGGGCAGCCAAACTCGACGGCCCAGGCATCCGCGACGCCATCGCCCGGACGGAGGGCTTCAAGGGCGTCACCGGCGTCATCACCCTGGACAAGAACCGCAACGCTCGGAAGGAAGCCCTGATCCTGCGCATCGACGGCGACGTCTTCCGGGTGGAGAAGACCTATCGGCCCGAGGAGCTGGGCCAGTAGGATGCAGCAGATCGCCCAGCAGCTCATCTACGGCATTCAGCTGGGGAGCCTCTATGCGCTCATTGCCCTGGGTTACACCATGGTGTACGGCGTCCTGCGCCTGATCAACTTCGCGCATGGCGACGTGTACATGGTCGGCGCCTTCGTCGGCTTCTACGCATGCACGCGCTGGCTTCCGTTCAAGGATTTGGCGGTCCATCCCGAGGCTGCAGGCGCCAATATCGCCCTCGCGGTGGTGGCCCTGCTCCTCGCAATGGCCATCTGTTCCGCCATGGGAGTACTCATCGAGCGGTTTGCCTACAGGCCCTTGCGCAACGGGCTGCAGAAGGCCGACGCGCACTTCTGGGGCCTCGTGCTCGGCTTCCCGATCACCGGCCTCTTCATGCCCGTCTTCAACGGATGGGGCCCACTGGTGGCCGTGGTGGTCGGCGTGGGCGTGGGCTTCGCGATGCGGCCACTGGTCGCCTGGCTGGCCCGAAGGGTGAAGCTGAGCGAGTCGCGGCTCAACGCATTGATCACCGCGATCGGCGTGTCGCTGTTGCTGGAGAACGGTGGCCTCCTGGTGTTCGGGGCAAACCCCAATTTCATCCCAAACATCCTGCCCGAGCGCACTTACATGCTGCCGGGCGGCGTGATGGTCGGAAGCAGCCAGTTGACCATCCTGGGCGTGTCCCTGGTCCTCATGCTGTCGCTCAGGTATATCGTGATGTACACGCGGCCCGGCAAGGCCATGCGCGCCATCTCGCACGATATCGAGGCCGCCAAGCTGATGGGGATCGATACGGATCGGGTCATTGCCTTCACATTCGCGCTCGGCGGCTCCCTTGCCGGTGCGGGCGGCGCCATGGTGGCTGCGCTGACCCACGTGAAGATCACCCCGTTGTTCGGCCTCCTGCCCGGCCTCAAGGCCTTCGTAGCGGCTGTCCTGGGCGGTGCGGGCAGCCTGCCCGGCGCCATGGTGGGCGGTCTGTTGATGGGCTCCGCCGAGTCGTTTGTGGCCGGCTCCAGCCTCTCCATGTTCCGCGACGCCATCGCCTTCTGCGTCCTGATCATCATCCTTCTCGTGCGTCCGGCGGGCCTCATGGGCCGGCACGTCCCGGAGAAGGTGTAGCCCATGCGCTGGCTCGCACTTAGAACGCTCACCGTGCTCGGTTGCCTCGCGGCGCTGGCGGTCGTCAGCAAACTCCTGAGCGCCAACCTCGACACGTACGTCTTCCTGGTCGTCATCCAGTGCGGCGTGGCCATGACGCTGGCGGCCAGCCTGAACCTGATCAACGGTATCACCGGCCAGTTCTCCATCGGCCACGCGGGCTTCTACGCGGCAGGCGCCTATGTCGGTGCGGCGTGGACCGTGCTCTGGCAGCCCATCGTTGTTCGGCATGTACCCCTGCTGCAGTTGGGCGCCCCTGTAGGCGACACTCTCACGCTGCTCATCGCCATCGTGGTGGGCGCAGCCGCTGCGGCGGTGGCGGGGGTCGTGGTAGGGCTGCCGTCGTTGCGCCTCCGCGGCGACTACCTGGCCATCGTAACGCTGGGCTTCGGCGAGGTGATCCGGGTGGTCATCCTGAACATCGACGCGGTGGGCGGAGCGCGCGGCCTCACCGGCATACCGACGCTGGTGGGTTCGGGCGACCTGGCCTTCTTCTGGGTGTTCGGCCTGGTCCTGGCCGTGGTCGCGCTATCACGGAACCTCATGCGTACTACGCGGGGCCTCACCTGGCTGGCCGTGCGCGAGGACGAGATCGCCGCCGACGCGATGGGAGTCGATACCACCCGCGTCAAGGTATCGGCCTTCGTGGTCGGTTCGGCATTCGCCGGCGTAGCAGGGGTCATGTACGCGCACTACTTCACCTCCATCAGCCCCGACGTGTTTGGCATGGACATGTCGATCATCATCACCACGATGGTGGTGCTTGGCGGCACGGGGAGCGTATCAGGTTCGCTGCTGGCGGCCATCGTGCTGACGGCGCTGCCCGAGTTCCTGCGCTTCATGCAGGACTACCGCATGGTGATCTTCTCGACGATGCTGGTCGTGGTGATGCTGACCCGACCGCAGGGCATGTTCGGCCATGGCGAGATCAGCTTCGCCAAGCTGAAGCAGCTCTTTGGGCGGCGGGCGGCGGGCGGGGCGAAGCCATGAGCCTCCTTGAGCTTCGCGGCGTCACTCGCCGCTTTGGCGGCCTGGCGGCGGTCAGCAACATCACCGCGCACGTCGACACCGGCGAGTTGGTGGGGCTCATCGGCCCGAACGGCGCCGGGAAGACGACGCTGTTCAACCTTCTCACCGGCGTCTACGCACCATCGGAAGGCGCGGTCGTCTTCGACGGTCGGGACACGCGCGGGATGCGCCCCTGCCGGATCGCCGCCCTGGGCATCGCGCGGACCTTTCAGAATATCCGCCTCTTCCGGGAGCTCACGGCGCTCCAGAACGTGAAGGTGGCCGTCAACCTCCGGGCACGGGCCTCGCTCTTCTCGGCCGTCATCGATACCATGGGACAGCGCGCCGACGACGCCCGGTTGGAGGCCCTTGCCCGCGAGTGCCTCACCGCCATGGGCCTTGAGCACGTGGGGGACAACCGATCCTGCGACCTGCCCTATGGTCTGCAGCGCCGCCTCGAGATATCGCGCGCGCTGGCGACGCGGCCCAAGCTCCTGTTGCTGGATGAGCCCGCCGCCGGTATGAACCCGTTCGAGAAGCAAGACCTGATGCAGTTGATCCGCACGGTCCAGACGACGTTCAACGTGACGGTGCTGCTAATCGAGCATGACATGAAGGTCGTGATGGGCATCTGCAAGCGCATCTACGTACTGGACTACGGCCAGCTGATCGCTGAAGGGACGCCTGCCGAGATACGCGCCAACCCCAAGGTGATCGCCGCCTACCTTGGCGAGGAGACCATCTGATGCTGGCGCTTCGTTCGGTATCGGTGCGCTACGGCGCCATTGAGGCCCTCTCGCAAGTGGACCTGGAGGTGAACCAGGGCGAGATCGTTACGCTGATCGGCGCCAATGGGGCAGGGAAGTCGACCACGATCCGAGCCATCTGCGGCCAAGTGCCGACCTCGAGTGGATCGATCCACTTCGAGGGCCGGGAGATCACACGGACGCCCGCGCACCGGCTCGTCCATGCGGGCATCGCGCAGTCGCCCGAGGGACGGCGCATCTTCGCCAATATGACGGTGCGCGAGAACCTGGAACTGGGCGCCTTCATCCACCACGGCAAACACGAGCAGATTCGCCAGGACATCGACCGCGTCTTCCAGCTCTTCCCGCGGCTCTCGGAACGCGTGAACCAGTCGGCCGGTACCCTATCCGGCGGCGAGCAGCAGATGCTGGCTATGGGCCGGTCGCTGATGGCGCGCCCGAAGCTGTTGCTGCGGGACGAGCCGTCGCTGGGGCTCGCACCCTTTCTAGTGCAGCAGATCTTCCAGATTATCCGGGAGATCAACAAGGAGGGCGTGACGATCCTGCTTGTGGAACAGAACGCGTACCAGGCCCTCCGCGTGGCCCATCGCGCCTACGTTCTCGGCACCGGAAGCATCGTTGTGTCGGACACCGCCGAGCGGCTGCTGGCCAACGAGCAAGTGCAGGCCGCCTACCTGGGCGAGTAGGGGGCGCGGGGCATGGATATTCGCGATGCCGGCTGGGTGCTCTTCGGGCTTCTCTTCGCATCCGGGATGGCTCGGGGCAGGCTGGAAGAGGCGACTGCCGCGGCGTTCAGGCGCTCATCCGACCTGGGTGCGGTGCGCGTGACTTCGGCCCGTAGCGGGCCCGTCGGTGAGCTCTTCGCGCGAAGCTCCGTCGTCTCGATGACCGGCGCCGGGATGTCGATCAAGGCACTCCCGCTTGAGTTGGGCTCACCGGGCGGCCCGGGCGCCGATGTGCGCCTGTTCCGCATTTCGCTGGCCAACTCCGACCTCGCCGGCATCCCCCTGAAGCAGGTAGACGCCTGGATTCCAGATGTCCGCGTCGACCCCGGTGCCCTGATGCGCGATCGCAGGCTCAAGGTGCGGTCCGCGGGGTCGGGCGTCGTGCACGCCTCCATCACGGAGAAGGCTCTGGCGTCGTTGGTGACTGCCCGCATGCCGGCGCTCAAAGACGCGGTGGTGACGGTGACGCCGACCGCCATCGAGGTCACCGGGCGCATCGCGCTCTTCGGCGCGGCGGGCCGGTCCACCACAATCCTGCGGCCGCGGGTGACGGAGAACGGAGACCTGTACCTGGACGTAGTCGGGGCCACGATGAACGGAAGCCCGTCAGTCGGCGCGCTATTGCGGGGATTGGAGACCACGATGAACCCCGCGCTGAGCCCGTCGCGCGACCTGAAGCTGGGCCTTGAGCTCAGGCTGCGCGGCGTTCGCTTGCTGCCGGGCGAGCTGGTTCTTGAGGCCGGGACGGCGCCGATCGGATCGAGGAGATAGTATGAGCGAAGGCACTATGAGCACCTGCTTGGTCGATGAGCACCGCACCCTGGGCGCCCGCATGGTGCCCTTTGCGGGCTGGAACATGCCCGTTCAGTACAAGGGCATCATCGAGGAGACGCAGGCGGTACGGAACCACGCCGGCGCGTTCGACATCTCGCACATGGGCCGTCTGATCGTGAGCGGCCGTGGCGCTGCGGCGTTCCTCGACGCGCTGACGACCAACCACGTGGCGGCGCTGGAGGTCGGCCACGGTCACTACTCGATGCTGACCAACGAGGCCGGCGGCATCATCGACGACATTATCGTCTACAGGATCGGACAGGATGAGTTCCTCGTCGTGGTCAATGCCTCGAACGCAGAGAAGGACCTTACGTGGCTGCGCCAACACGCCGGAGCCGAAGTGGAAATCGCCGACCAGAGCGGCGCGACAGGCATGGTGGCAGTTCAGGGCCCTGATGCTCTGGAAGCTGCGGGAAGCGTGCTCGGACGGGCGCTCGGGGGTCTACCCCGGTTCGGCGTAGCGTTCTACGAGTGGCGGCAGGCTCATGTGACCGTCTGCCGGACGGGTTACACCGGTGAGGACGGCGTTGAGGTGATCGTGCCGGTTGCCGTTGCGCCTCTCTTCTGGCGGGCGCTCCTGGCGGCAGGCGTCGTGCCTTGCGGGCTCGGTGCGCGTGACGCATTGCGCGTGGAGGCGGGCTACCCGCTCTACGGACACGAGATCGACGACGAGCACGGCCCGGTTGGGGCAATGCTCATGTGGGCGGTCTGCATGGACAAGGGCGACTTCGTGGGTCGCGGGGCCATCGCGGCGGCGCGCCAGGAGGCCCCCAAGGAGCGGCTCGTGGGGCTTGTGGCATCCGGGAGGGTCGTACCCCGTCAAGGGTATACTCTCTGGTCGGCGGACGAGTGCGTCGGCACGGTGACGAGCGGCGCGTTCACGCCTACCAGGGGCTGCGGCATCGCCATGGGTTATGTGCGGCCTCCGCATCATGTCAAGGGCGGGTGCGTCCAGATGGACGTGCGCGGCCAGCGGCACGAACTGCGGGTCATCCCCAAGAAGGAACTGCTTCTGCCCAAGGGAGCGCCGGCCGCGTAACGTTCGCCGGCGACCCATCGAACAACGCTAAGGACACCACAATGGCGACGCCGGAGGGTCTGCTGTACAGCAAGACGCACGAGTGGGTGCGAGTTGTCGACGATGTAGCCGAGATCGGCATCACCGACCACGCTCAGGCCGAGTTGGGCGATGTGGTCTATTTGGACCTGCCCGAAGTGGGCCGCGCGCTGGCCTATGACGAGATATTCGGCGCCGTCGAGTCGGTCAAGGCCGTCTCGGACCTCTATAGCCCGCTGAGCGGCGAGGTGATCGAGGTGAATGCTGAGGCTACTTCGGCCACCGATCTCGTGAACAGCGACCCTTACGGCCAGGGCTGGATGGTCCGCCTGAAGATGACCCAGCCCGATGAGCTCCAGCAGCTGCTCGACGCGGAGCAGTATGGCGCGTTCGCCGCGGAGAGCGCGCATTGAGTTACACTCCCCACACGGCCGCCGACATTCGGGCGATGCTCGCCGTGATCGGGGCCGAGAGCGTCCAGCAACTGATAGCCGACATTCCATCTGACGTCCGACTCGCGGGTTCGCTGGATGTCCCTGCGGCGATGTCGGAGCCCGAGCTCGTGCGAAGGCTGCGCGAGTTGGCATCATCCAACTTGGACGTAGACTCGACGCTCTGCTTCCTCGGCGCCGGCTTGTACGACCATTTCACGCCTGCGGTGGTGGACGCCCTGGTCTCCCGCGGCGAGTTCGCCACCGCCTACACGCCCTACCAGCCCGAGCTGAGTCAGGGCGTGCTTCAGGCGATCTATGAGTACCAGAGCCTGATCGGCCTCCTGACGGACATGCCGTTGGCCAACGCCTCGATGTACGACGCCGCCACCGGGCTGGCGGAAGCCTGCCTCATGGCGTGCGAGATCGCCGGCCGCTCGGTCGTGGCGGTCTCTGATGCCGTGCACCCGCGCTACCGGCTCGTGCTGGAGACCTACCTGCGCACCTCCGACTGCGCCCTGGTGACCGTACCGTCCCAAGGGGGCCTCACGAGTTCCGACGCCGTTCGACGGGCGGCCGAGGCCGGGGCGGCGTGCCTGGCATTCCAGAGCCCGAACTTCTTCGGCGCAGTAGAGGACTCCGAGGCGCTGATCGCGTCGCTGAAGGTGGCCAAACTCCTCTCCGTGGTGGCGGTCGATCCGGTCTCGTTGGGGCTACTGGAGCCGCCGGGTTCGTTCGGCGCTGACATTGTGGTGGGCGAGGGTCAGGGCCTCGGCGTGCCCATGGGCTTTGGCGGGCCGCTGCTGGGCTTCTTTGCCTGCCGCCTTGAGCACCAACGCCGCTTCCCTGGGCGCATCGTCGGCGCCACCGTGGACAAGGAGGGGCGCCGCGGTTACACGATGACCCTGCGCACCCGTGAGCAGGACATCCGCCGTGAGAAGGCCACCTCCAACATCTGCACCAATGAGGCCCTCATGGCTCTGGCGGCCACCGTACACCTCTGCGCGCTGGGCCGCGAGGGGCTGCGGCAAGTGGCCGGCCTCTGCCTGCAGAAGTCCCACTACGCGGCGGAGCAGCTCTGCCTGAAGGCCGGTTGCACCTTGGCCTTCGACGCGCCCTACTTCAAGGAGTTCGCCATCCGATGTCCCGCGCCTCCTGAGCGCATCAATGAGGCGCTTGCCGCCCAGGGCATCATCGGCGGATACGCGCTCGGCAGGGACTATTCCGCGTTGAGCGACTGCATGCTCGTCTGCGTAACCGAGACGAAGTCCCGGGCCGATATCGACCGCTTCGTCGATGCGACCCGGCAGATCGTGGAGAGCCTCTAGATGGCGCCTGAACCGCTGATTTTCGAACAGGGCTCCGCGGGCCGCCGTTCGGCGCGCCTTCCGGAGTGCGATGTGCCGCTGCGCGACGTTGCCGGCCTGCTGGCCGGCCGACGGCTACGCGGACGGCTCGACCTTCCCGAGGTCTCCGAGCTGGATGTGGTGCGACACTTCACCCGGCTTTCGCACATGAACTACTCCATCGACACGGGCATCTATCCGCTGGGGTCCTGCACGATGAAGTACAACCCCAAAGTGAACGAGGTCTGTGCACGCCTGCCCGGCTTCGCTCGGCTCCATCCACTCCAGCCCGAGGCGACGGTACAAGGCGCCCTGCAGGTGCTGTTCGAGGTTCAGACCATGCTGGCGCAGATAGCGGGCATGGCGGCTGCCACGGTGCAGCCGTCTGCCGGCGCCCATGGTGAGCTTTTGAGCCTGATGATCGTCCGGGAGTACCACCTGTCGCGCGGGGAGCCGTTGCGACAGGTGGTACTGATCCCCGACTCCGCCCACGGCACCAATCCCGCCAGCGCGGCCCGTTGCGGGTTCAAGGTCAAAGCCATTCCGGCCGACGCCAGGGGACTGACCGATGTGGCGGCCCTGGCACGTGCGGCGGGCCCCGACACCGCGGCCGTCATGCTCACGAACCCGAATACGCTCGGCCTCTTCGAGTCGGACATCTCGCAGATCTGCCGCATCGTGCATGACGCAGGCGGGCTTGTCTACTGCGACGGCGCCAACATGAACGCCCTCCTGGGCCTGACTCGGCCCGGCGACATGGGCTTCGACGTCATGCATTTCAACCTGCACAAGACCTTCTCCACGCCCCACGGCGGGGGTGGCCCGGGATGCGGTGCGATTGCCGTCGGCGCCGGGCTGGAGCCCTTCCTGCCGGTACCGGTGGTGAGCCGTAGCTCAGAGGGCGTCTACTCGCTATGCTACGACCGTCCGCAAAGCGTGGGGGCCGTGCATTCGTTCTACGGGGCTTTCCTGGTCGCGCTGCGCGCCTATGCGTACATGCTGACCCTGGGGCCGGACGGCCTGCGCAACGTGGCTGAGATGGCCGTACTCAACGCCAACTACGTCCGCACCCGCCTGCGGGGCCTCTTCGACATCCCGCAGGACCGCGCCTGTATGCACGAAGTGGTCGTCTCAGCCACGCGTCAGAAGAACGAGAACGGCGTGCGCGCGCTCGACATCAGCAAGCGACTGATGGACTACGGCATCCATCCGCCCACCAACTACTTCCCTCTGATCGTCCCTGAGGCGCTGATGATCGAGCCCACGGAGACGGAGAGCAAAGAGGCGCTGGACGTGCTGTGCGACGCCTTGGCCGCCATTGCGCGTGAGTGCTCGGAGACCCCCGAGGTCGTGAAGGGTGCGCCCCACACGACGGCTGTCTCCCGAATGGATGAGACTGCGGCCGTGCGCAACCTGGATGTCCGGTGGCGGCCCGCCAAGGATTGACGGCGCACGGTGACATGCGACACTGGCGGCTGATCGTCGATGGACCGGCCTCCGGCCACCGCAACATGGCGGCCGACGCCGCGCTGCTCTGGTCCGTTGAGTCCGGCGCGGCGCCGCCCACGGTCCGCGTGTACGAGTGGGACGGCTCGTGGCTCTCGCTGGGCCGGTTCCAAGCCACTGATCGAGGCATTGATGTCGCCGAGTGCCGGCGGCTCGGCGTCCAGTTCGTGCGCAGGCCCACGGGCGGTCGTGGAGTGCTGCATGGGTCGGACCTGACGGCGACGTTCTGTCTGCCGTTCTCGGTACTGGGGGTTCGGGCGGCCAGCGTGGCGTCGTTGTACCGCTGGTGCAATGAAGCCCTGCTCAGTGGTCTTCGCGCCCTGACGCCGGTCGAGGTGGGTAGCGCGAGATACGCGGGCAGGGCAGGGGACTGCTTCGCTTCAGCCACCCCTGCCGATCTCTGGGCTGCGGGCGGTAAGCTACTGGGTAGCGCCCAGCGCCGTGGGCAGAGCGCCGCGCTGATCCAGATGTCGCTGCGGTGGCGGAAGCCCGACGTTGATCCCGCGGTCGTCTTCGTCGACGCCGCGCCTGCGAGCTATCCGGTGGCCGACGTGCCGCGCGGCGACATCGTGCGGCGTCTGCTGGACGGCATCGAAACGGCGTCAGGCATGCCACTGGAACAAGGGGGCATGACCGGTGAAGAGCAGGCTTGGGCCGACGCTGAAGAGGCCAGGGGCGCCTTTGACGTCGATGCGCCGAGGGAGCCGGTTTGACAGCGGCGCAGGACTGTGATATCATCTGAAGGTGTGTCGTGAGCCGCTGTGGTTCATGGCCGGATTTATTCGCGCCTGTCCCGCGGGCGTTCGAAGGGAGATGCGACCAGTATGGCAAAGAAGATTCTGGCCGTTGATGACGAGCGAGCCATCGTGCGCCTCGTCCAGGTCAACCTGGAGCGGGCAGGCTATGAGGTCGTCACAGCGTACGATGGCCGTGAGGCCCTGGAGAAGGTGGCGTCTGAGAGCCCGGACCTGATCGTCCTGGACGTCATGATGCCGTACATGGACGGGTTTGAGGTCCTCGAGACACTGAAGAAGAACCCCGAGACGCGCGACACTCCTGTCATCATGCTGACGGCGAAGGCGCAGGATGCCGACGTGTTCCGCGGCTGGCAGTCCGGCGTTGACTGCTACCTCACAAAGCCCTTCAATCCCATGGAGTTGCTGGCCTTCGTGAAGCGCGTCTTCAAGTCGCTTGAGGACGACACGTCCGAGAAGCGGTTCCAACTGTAGATTCCCTGGAGGATTTCGTGAACGACAGCGTCCGACGACCGGTGGTGGTGGTGGGAGCGATCATGCTGGCGGCAGCGCTGGCGATTGGCGCGTATGCCTACATCACGGCCGAATGGGAAGCCGCAGAGGATCCCGGTCGACGCAAGGTTGAGGATCTCCTCAGCGACTGCCATGCGAAGATGGAGGGTCTCCAGCGGAGCTTGGACCAGGCCTGAGGGGTAAGCGCCGGTTGCGGCCATGGTTGCACGAGAAGGAGGGTCCATCGCCTGTGCGAGGGACCCTCCTTCACTGCGTGTGACACCATTTCAGGTCGCCGCTCGGGCTGTACCGGTAGCCTGTCGCAACGTCCGATAATGCCCGTTATGTGGAATCGCCGGGGGAGTGCCGTGTACCCTCAGGTCTGCTTGGAGGCTGCCTCCAGCACGTTCTCCGCGATATAGATCGGCGCACCCGCACGCACCGCCAGCGCGATGGCGTCGCTGGGTCGGCAGTCGATGTCGCTTTCGACGCCGTCCTGAAGCACGGTGACCTTGGCGTAGAACGTCTCCTGCCAGATGTCATCCACATAGATGCGGACCACCCGGGCGCCCAGATGCTCGATGACGCGGCGCAGCAGGTCGTGCGTGGCAGGCCGATCGCTGGGCTTGGTGTCCCCGGAGGCAATGGCATAGGCCTCGAACTCACCGATCCAGATCGGGACCCGCCTGCCGTGCTTGTCTTCGAGCAGGACGAACGCCTTGCCGGGTCCGGCGCCCGTGCGTCTCTGTTCGAAGACCCCCACCACGTGGGCCTCACGCAGGACGACCTTGCGGCGCCGCGTCTCGTCAGCCTCTTCAGGGATGGCTGGTTCGCCGTGCAGATCGGCGGGATCGCCGTCCCATTCGCCGAACAGGTCTCGCAGATCGTGCCCCATGGTACGCGCGCCGCTCAGGCCCTTGCGGGCCTAGCTGGATTCTCCGCTCTTCATAGTCCTATCAACGACTTTGAAGAACTCTTTATTGGACTTAGTGTGCCTGAGGCGGTCGATCAGCAGTTCTGTCGCCTCGGGACCCGATAGCCCGGAAAGCAGGCGTCGCAACTGCGTCAGGCGCTTCAAGGTCTCTTCATCATAGAGCAACTCGTCATGGCGCGTACCGGACTTCACGATGTCCACCGCCGGGAAGATGCGACGGTCGGCAAGATTGCGGTCCAGGTCGAGCTCCATGTTGCCCGTTCCCTTAAACTCCTCGAAGATATGGTCATCCATGCGGCTGCCTGTTTCGATGAGCGCAGTGGCCAGAATGGTCAGGCTACCGCCCTCCTCGATGTTCCGCGCCGCGCCAAAGAATCGCTTCGGGCGGTAGAGCGCCGCGGGATCCAGTCCGCCGGACAGCGTGCGGCCGCTGGGGTTCACCGTGAGGTTGGAGGCGCGCGTGTAGCGGGTCAGGCTGTCCATCAGGACGACGACGTCCTTCCCCGCCTCAACCAGACGCTTGGCCTGCTCCAGAACCATCTCGGCCACGCGCATGTGGTTCTCGGGCGTCTCGTCGAACGTGGAGCTGATCACCTCGCCGCGAACCGACCGCCGGATGTCGGTGACCTCTTCGGGCCGCTCGTCGATGAGCAGCACCAGAAGCACCATGTCGGGATGGTTGAGCGCCACAGCGTTGGCGATGGTCTTCAGCAGGGTCGTCTTGCCCGCCTTGGGCGGTGCCACGATGGTACCGCGCTGCCCCTTGCCGATGGGCGCGATGATGTCGATGAAGCGGCCGGCGATCTCGTCGGCCGTCGTCTCCAGGATGATGCGCTCGTCCGGGTAGATGGGTGTCAGGTCGTCGAAGGACTTGCGTGACCGAGCCACGTCCGGGTCGAGCGCATTGATCTGCTCCACGCGCAGTAGCCCGAAGTACTTCTCGGACTCCTTGGGCGGCCGCACCTGCCCGCTGATGAGGTCGCCGGTCTTCAGCCCGAAGCGCTTGATCTGCGTCTGCGAGACGTAGATGTCCTCGGCGTTTGGCGCGAAGTTGCTGCGACGCAGGAAGCCCCAACCATCGGACAGGATCTCCAGGACGCCCTGCGCGAACAGGGCGCCGTTGCGCGCCACCTGCGTCTCGATGATCCGCCGGATGACGTCATCGCGACGCCCGGTGAGTTCGCCCACGTAGCCGATCTCACGGGCCAGCGACTGCAGATCCTCGACCGCCTTGCCGTCCAGCTCGGCCAGATAGATCGGATGGTCGTCGGGGTCCGGTGGGCGGACGACAGGCTCTGGGCGCGCCGCGGGTGTCGGCCTGGCCCCGCGGCGAATCTTGGCGGCGGGTGCGCGAACGGGACGGGACGCCGGAGCGCGCCTCTCGCCGCGCATGGAGCCTGCCGGCAGTTCGGCAGGCGGGCCCGGAAGCTCGGGCGGGGGCGGCGGGCTCATGGGGGTGTCGAAGACACCGTTCTCGTTAGTTTCTGGGTACATAGGCGATGTGCGGCAGGCCTCTATACCTGCCATTCAGATCCAATCCATATCCGTAGACGTAGTGATCATCGATAGTGAACCCGCAGAAGTGAACATTCACGGGCTCGCAGCGCCGAGACGGCTTGTCCAGCAACGTGCAGATTGCGATGGATGCCGCACCGGCATCCTGTAGGTGCTCCAGCAAGCGGCACATGGTGCGACCGGTGTCGACGATGTCCTCAACGACCAGGACATGCCTGCCGCTGAGGTCTGTCTGAACGGTGGCGGGAATCCTTACCTCGCCAGTCGAGCTGCAATCACGGTAGGAAGAGGCCCGCACGAAGTCGATCTCATGCTCGACAGTCAGGACCCGGACCAGATCGGCAACGAACAGGGCGGCTCCGGTGAGCACTCCGACGACCAGCAACACCTGGCCCTGGTAGCGCTCGCTGATCTCGGCGCCCAACTCCGTAACGCGTATCCGAATCTGGTCGGGGGTCAGCAGTACCGGATCGGTCTCGCCGGCGATGGCCCTACTCCCACTCGATGGTTGCCGGCGGCTTGCTGCTGATATCGTACACCACGCGGTTCACGCCCGGAACCTCGTTGACGATGCGGCTGCTCACACGTTCCAGCACGTCGTACGGAATGCGCGACCAGTGCGCAGTCATGGCGTCGTCGCTACTGACGGCCCGCAGGATGACGGGATGCGAGTAGGTCCGCGCGTCGCCCATCACGCCCACGCTGCGAATGTCGCACGCCAGCGCGGCATACGCCTGCCATATCTCGCGATACAGACCGGCCGACCGAATCTCTTCGATGAAGATGGCATCGGCCTGCTGCAGGGTCGCAACACGCTCCGCCGTCGCCTCGCCCAGGATTCGAATGGCGAGCCCCGGGCCCGGGAACGGATGGCGCCATACGATGCTCGCCGGCAGGCCCAACTCCGCGGCCACCGCGCGCACTTCGTCCTTGAAGAGGTAGCGGAGCGGCTCCACCACCTTCAGCCACATATCTTCTGGCAAGCCGCCCACATTGTGGTGGGTCTTGATCGTCGCCGCCGTCTTGGTTCCGCTCTCGATCACATCCGGATAGAGCGTGCCCTGGGCGAGGAACAGCGCGCCTTCGACCGCACCGGCATGTTCCTCAAAGACGCGAACGAACTCCTCACCGATCGCCTTGCGCTTTGCCTCCGGATCGGTCACACCGGCCAGCTTGCTCAGGAAACGGTCGCGAGCGTCGACCGAGATCAACCGAATGCCCAGCGCGGCCGCGAAGTCCTGACGGACCTCGTCGGCCTCATGAGCACGCAGCAGGCCATGGTCGACGAAGATGCACGTGAGTTGGTCGCCGATCGCCCGGTGGGCCAGCGCAGCCACCGTGCAGGAATCCACTCCGCCTGAGACGCCGCAGACGACCCCGGCATCGCCAACCTGCCGCCGAATGGCAGCCACACTCTCCTCAACGATCGAACTGGCTGTCCAGAGCCCGGACGCCCTGCAGACGTCCCGGACAAACCGACGGAGCATCTCGGCGCCGAACGGCGTATGCGCCACCTCCGGATGAAACTGCACGCCGTAGAAGCCGCGCGCCGGGTCCGCCATGGCTGCCACCGGCGTGGTGGCCGTCGTCGCCGCTACGCGGAAGCCAGGCGGCGGCTCCAGCACGGTGTCGCCGTGGCTCATCCAGCAGTCCTGCTGTGCCCCAAGGCCGTGGAGCAACGCACCCGGCTCACATATATCCAGAACCGCCGGACCGTACTCGCGGTTGTCGGCCGGGCGCACCCGACCGCCAAGCTGCAGGGCCATCAGCTGGTGGCCGTAGCAGATGCCCAGGATGGGGCATCCCAGCCCGTATACACCCTCGTCCACACAAGGAGCGCCGTCCATGTATACGCTGTTCGGGCCACCCGAGAAGATGATGCCGACCGGATGCCGTGCCGCGATCTCCTCGACGGCGGTGTCATGCGGCAGTATCTCACAGTACACGCTAGCCTCCCGGACGCGCCGGGCGATTAGCTGAGTGTACTGGGCGCCGAAGTCCAGGACTATGACGAGTTCGTCGGAAGGGTTCACGGGAGTGAAGGGTTCGTTGGAGACGCAGACCGGAGGCGACGCGAACGAGCGGCCGCTCAAGAGAGGAACGTAGAGATTATAGCTGTGGGTCGCACGATTGTCAAGAAGCCGCGTTGGCTTTTCGCGGCATTCGCCCCCGCGTCCCCTGCCCCGAGACCTTAGTGGGTAGAATGGGCGACTGCAATGGCCGATCACCTCCCCGAACCACATCCGCGTCCCATCAAGACGGCCATCACCGGCGCCGTGGCCGCCTACCGGGATTTCGGCGCCGGCCTGGCCGCCGTGACCGACTACCAACTGGTAGGCCTGGTGGACCCCGCCCTGAGCGTGGCCAAGTCCTGGGCGCGCCAGGTGGGCCGCCCCGTGGTACGCGCGAGCTTGGTGGAACTACTGGCGGACGTGGACGCCTCGGCCGTCATGATCTGGTCCGACGAGGCAGCCCGCGGCGACGAAATGCTCCTGTCGCTCGACCAGGGGCTGCACGTTCTGGTCAAGGCTCCGCTGTTTCTCGACCTGCCACACCTGCGCGAAGTCGTCTCGTTGGCCAGGCACCGCAGCGCAGCCCTCATGCCGGGGTGCCTGCGCACTGCCGATCCCGCTTTGGCCGCAACCGCACGCGCATGCTCCGCCGGTTCTGTAGGAGCCGCCACGCATGTCCGCGCTGAATGGACCGTGCCGCGGAACCACGACGAGCCAGGCGAAGCGGAATGGTACGACCTGCTGGCGGAGTTCGTGCTCTGTTCGGTGCGGCTGTGCAGCGCCGCGTTGGGCCCGGCGGTCAGCCTGAATGCCGATATGGATGAGGACCACCCTCCGGGCTCTGCGCCGCGCATCGCCAACATCGTGGTGCAGCATGACCATGGCCGGGCGGTGCTGCATCTCTCCCATCAGAGGCGCGCAGTTCCCGTCGAGCAGTACTTCGTCCACGGCGATGAGGGCGTCCTGCACTGCCTGGCGGCGGAGGGACGCGGGGCCGGCCTACCGCACGGTCGCATCACGCTGACCCGCGCAGGCTCGTCCGCTCCGCCGGTGGCGGTAGGCGGCAACCTGGGGCGCCAGACCGCCGCCGATGCGTTGCTCATCGCCTTTGCATCGGCCGTTCGAGGCGGCCCCTCGCCCCTCCCCGACATGGAGGCCCTGCTGGCCGCCTACGAGTTCGTGGAGGCCGCCGCGGTCTCATCTCGCGAGCGCGTCAGGATGCCGGCGCCGCAGTCGTTACCGCTGTCCGCCACTCCGGATGCGCCACGGTGATGGTTTGCCTGATGTAGTCCAGCACATGGGGCAGACCCACCGCAAAGTGACGGAACGCCTGCTTGGCCTCGGGCAGGTCGGTGATGGTGAGCGAGCCGCCCTGCAGGTACTCCAGGCGACAGCCGACCTCATGGCAGAGGCACAGCATCGCCGCCGTGTCGACGATATTCTCAGTGACGCCCAGCGTCCCCATCAGCGCCCCGGAGGCAGTGTAGGCCAGTTCGGCGGCGATGCTGCCCAGGCAGCGGATGCGCGGAAGCACGCGGCGGGCCTCCAGCGTCTTGACGCTGTTGCTGCTGAAGCAGATCGTATCCTCGGGGCCGATCGGCCGGTTCGGGAAGCCGTGGAGGCGGCGCCCGTTGAGCCATGCGCCGCCGCCCAGTTCGCCCCAGAAGAGCTCCCGGGTTACTGGGAGATAGAAGACGCCCATCACCGGGACACCGTCGGCCAGCAGGCCCGCCGAGACGCCCCAATGCGGCAGACCGGCCACGAAGTTGGCCGTACCGTCGATAGGATCGCAGGCCCAGGTGCGGCCGTCGCCGGCCGACTGGACCCCGTACTCCTCCCCCATGAACCCGATGCCGGGATCGAGGACCGAGAGCCTCTCCGATAAGAGCCGCTCGGTCTCCATATCGACTTCGGTGACAACCGATGTATCGGCCTTGAACGTGGCGGTGGCATGGCCAGCCCTGGCCAGGGCGCGGTCCCCCGCCTCCACGACGATGGCCTTCACGGCCTCCAGGTCGGGCCTGTTCCCCATCCGGTTATCTCCTGGCGCGTTCCACCCTATAGATAGCGATTGTGGCTTGACCACTCGGCCACAGGCGGGATCAGCCCGGCGGCGATCACTTCGTCGCGAAGGGCGCAGATATGCCGGTAGCTCTCGTCCAGTTCGGCGCGGTCCTCGTCATCCATCGCAGGCACAGAGCCGTGCAGGCCGGTAGGCGTGAACTCGGCGTCGCCGGCCATCATGACCCCGGCGAAGGGGCCTTCGCCGAAGAAGACGCCGCAAGGCCATGGGTAGCCGCCCTCCTGAATGCGGGCGCGGAGCATCTCCACAGACTGGTGTGCAGGCGACTGGAATGACGAGCGGCCGCGGAGCTTGATGATCGCCGCCCCGCCCTGCCGGACGGCATCCTTCACGGCCTTCCACTGTTCGGCGCTCAGGGAGCGGCCATTGGCGGCGCGCCCGGCCAGAACATCGACCAGCGGCACGCCGTCGATCCGAATACCACGCTTCATCACGGCCATCTTCTCGCCGTGACCGCCGTAGGTGGCGCAACCGGTGACGGCGTCCTGCGGGAGGCCGAAGTGGGCAGCCAGAGCCGACTGCAGCCGGGTGCTGTCCAGGGCGGCCAGCGTGGTCACGTAGCCGGGCCGCAGTCCGGAGTGGACGAGCACGGCCAGACCGGTGATGTCGGCCGGGTTGAAGATGACGACCACCAGTTCCGCCTCTGGTGCATGGGTTCGGATCGCTACTCCGAGATCGCGTGCAATCTCGCAGTTGCCCTTGAGAAGGTCCTCACGGGTCATGCCATCCTTGCGCGGCGCGCCGCCGGACGTGATGATGTAGGTAGCGTCGGTCAGGGCCTCGGCCAGGTCGGTGGTCCAGGTGACGCGTGCGCCTGGATAGCCGCAGTGGTAGATCTCCTGCGCGGCGCCCTGAAGCGCGGTGGCAAAGGGATCGTACATGGCGATGCGGCTCGCCGTGCCGGTGGAGAGCAGGTCTTGCACGATGTTGGAGCCGATGGCCCCGGCCGCGCCCAGTACCGCCACTTTTCGATCTGTCAGGTACATCATGTCTCCTCGAGTTGGGTGGCGCGCGGCTACGCCCGCCGAAGGGCCTCTGCCACGAGGCCCGGGATCTCCTGCGGGGTCGCGGCCACGGGTACGCCGGCGGCCTCGAACGCCGCGACCTTGGCTTGCGCGGTGCCGGTCTTGCACGAGATGATGGCTCCGGCGTGGCCCATGCGCTTGCCCGGGGGCGCCGTGCGGCCGCCGATGAAGGCCACGACGGGCTTGCTGAACTGACCCACCATAGCGGCGGCGGTCTCTTCGTCCGAGCCGCCGATCTCGCCGACAAGCACGACCACCTCGGTTTGCGGGTCGGCCTCGTACAGCGGGAGCAGGTCCGCGAACGTGGTGCCGATCATGGGGTCGCCGCCGATGCCGACGCAGGTGCTCTGCCCGATGCCTGCCCGAGTCAGGTGGTCCACGATCTCGTACGTGAGTGTCCCGGAGCGCGAGACCATGCCGACCGGTCCCTCGGCGAAGATGTCGCCGGGCATGATGCCGATCTTGCAGGCTCCGGGGGTGATCAGGCCGGGGCAGTTGGGTCCTATCAGGTACGTGCCGCCGGCGCGGCACTGGCGGATCACGGCGGGCATATCGCGGGCCGGGATGCCTTCGGTGATGGCCACCACGACCTCGATGCCGGATGCCTGGGCCTCCAGAGCCGCGTCTGCCGCCAACGGCGCCGGAACGAAGATAACGGAGGCGTTGGCGCCGGTGGCGGCGACCGCCTGGGCCACGCTGTCGAAGATGGGCACGCCGTCGGCTGTGGCCTGACCACCGCGCCCGGGGACGACGCCGGCGACCACCTGTGTGCCGTACGCCACCATCTGGCCGGTATGGAACGAGCCCTCTCTGCCGGTGATGCCCTGCACAAGCAGACGGGTACTGCGATTCACTAAGATGCTCATGGCCCCTCCAGATGGCGTCTACACTACCCCGTGAATACGGCCTTGAGCCCTATGGCAACTCCCGAGCTACGCCTGTCGGTTGATGTTGACGGCTTCGGGCGTTGCTTTGTCCGCCCTGCTGACGCGCTGTTCGAGGGTGGACATCCGCTCCTCCATGCGTTGCAGCGCCGTATCGAAGCTCACATCGAAGCGGGTGCTCGTATCGCGCAGTTCGGCCATCTCGCGGCGGAGCGCCTCGACGGCCTCGGAGGCGCTGCCTCCCTGCATCCTGTGCTGGAGCTTTAGCTCAAGGACAGCGCGCATGTGGCTGGTGAGGATGGCCACGATGGGAACGGCCATGATAGTGGCCATGACGGCGAGCGCGAAGACCATCCCGTATGGCATGGCTCAGGACCTCTGTGACAGCGGCTGGTCGTCGGCCGAGGTGGACTTCTGCTCCAGATGCGTCACACGCTGCTCGATGCGCTGCAAGGCGGTGTCGAAACTGAGATCGAAATTGGTTGTGGTGTCGCGCAGTTCGGCGATCTGGCGACGCAGGGCCTCAATCTCCGATGTGCTTGCGGATGCCTGGTTTGTCGGTCTGTTGGCCTGGATCTCGGCCAGCTTGCGCTGGTGGCTCGTGATGATGGCCACCATGGGTATGCCGAACGTCATCATTACGGCCACTAGGCCGACGAGATCAGGCATTCGAGACCTCCTGAGGTGACCCTTGCGGCGGGCCGGCGGCAGCGACAAGGCCGGCGTAGTCGGTCGCCCCGTCGTAGAGAGCCTTACCCACGATCGCACCCTCCAGGTTAGGCAGCGCCTGCGCGGCGAGGGCCGAGATGTGGGACGCCGAGGCGACGCCGCCCGAGGCGATGACCGGGGCGTCCACCGCCGCGCAGAACGCGCGAAGCGCTGCGGTGTTGGGGCCGGTGAGCATGCCGTCCTGGGCGATGTCGGTGTAGATGAAGCGCTGCGCACCCATGGCCCGCATACGGCGAGCCAGGTCCTCGGCCGTCAGGTCGAGCACCTGCGTCCATCCCTTGACGGCCACACGCCCGTCGCGGGCATCGATGCCGATGACAACGCGCCCGGCTAACTCGGACAGCATGGAAGCTGCCGCATCACTGTCGCAGGCGGCGGCGGTGCCGAGCACCACCCTCGAGGCCCCGGCTTCCAGCGCCCTGCGTGCCGACATGGCGTTCCGGATGCCCCCGCCCCATTCGATGGCGGCGTCGGTGGCGCCCACGATGGCCTCCAGCGCCCTCAGGCTCGATTCCTGCGGCTTCCCAAGCCGAGCGCCGTCCAGATCGACGACGTGGATCAGCTCGGCTCCCAGATCGCGCCAGTGCCGTGCCGCGTCGGCGGGCGTACAGGAGTACGAAACCTGGCGGGCGTAGTCGCCTTGGATCAGGCGGACCACGGCGCCGTCGCGTAGATCGATGGCAGGGATGATCTGGATCATGTCGTTTGTCTCTACGCGCTGAGCGCCGCGAAGTTTCGGAGCACGGCCAGCCCGGCTGAGCCGCTCTTCTCCGGATGGAACTGCGTGGCGTGGACGTTGCCGACCTCCACCGCGCAGCAGAACTCGCCGCCGTAGTCGGCGGTAGCGCTCACAACCGAGGCAGACCCCGGCGACGGGTAGTAGGAATGGACGAAGTAGAACCGCGTGTCCTGGGGGATGCCCTCGAAAAGGGCTGCACCGGGTCGGCAACGCACCGAGTTCCAGCCGATCTGCGGGATCTTGAGGCCTGCGCCAACCTCGTCGCCGAAGCGAATAACGCGGCCATCGATCACGCCCAGTCCCTGCCGGTTGCCCATCTCCACGCTCTCGGCGAAGAGCATCTGCAGGCCCACGCAGATACCCAGGAACGGACGGCCCGAGGCGATGAAGTCCAATACGGGCCCGCGCATGTTGGCGCTCTCCAAGCCGGACATGCAGTGCCCGAACGCGCC
>JAPLCQ010000047.1 GCA_026392115.1 Armatimonadota bacterium
CGTCCAAAGAGAGTGAGGTGACGCACATGATGCTCGCATTCGAAGAGCGTGGTATGAAGCGAGGGCTGCAGCAGGGCATTCAGCAGGGCTTCAGCACCGGTAGGACCCGCGGCGAGCAGGCGGTCCTGCTTCGCCTGATGCAGCGCCGGTTCGGCGCGCTGGCGCCTGAGGTGGTCGCGCGCGTGGAGGCGATCGAGGACCAGGCGCAACTCGAAGCCCTGGCTGACCGCATACTTGACGCCCGCACGCTGGCCGATATGGGGCTGCCGGCGGGGTAGTACGCCATGACGCGGGTTCCCGGTCGACAATCCCGGTCGGACCCCGGTTGCGGATGCCCGCCCCACGGTCTATACTCACGATCAGCGCTGTACTCGTGACCACGCTAGCAGATCGACATGAAAGGGGCATCGGGCATGTTCAAAGGCAAACGCGGGGCAACCCCCGCGCTGCTGGTATTCGCGGTCGCCGCCGTGACGCTATCCGGCTGCGCGAAGAAGGACGAGGTCAAACCGACGGGGCCAAAGGTCTATCGGGTGGCCTTTGCGTCATTCGGGCCGGACTCGGCGGCGGACAACGCGATTCAGGGCTACCTGGATGGGCTGAAGTCGGAGGGCATCGTCGAGGGGCGGAACCTGGAGGTCATCAAGAAGCACGCGGCCGGCGACATCGCCACGCTGCCCACGATGATGCAGTCGCTGGACGGCGAGGGATTGGACCTGATCGTGCCGATGACGACGCCCGGCGTCGCCGCTGCGGCGTCCAAGCTGAAGCAGACGCCCGCCGTCTTCGTCTACACATACGACCCGCTGGCCGCGGGCGCCGGCAAGAGCCTGACCGACCACCTGCCCAACATGACGGGCGTGGCATCGTTCCCGTCGATGAAGGACACGGTCCGGGTCATCCGCACGCTTGTGCCCGGCCTGAAGACGCTGGGCACGATCTACAACGCCTCCGAGGCCAACTCGGTCCGCGCCGTCAAGGAGGTCAAGGCCGAGCTCGACGCGGTCGGTATCAAACTGGAGGCCGTGACGGTCGCCACGACCGCCGACACCACCATTGCGACGCAGGCCATCCTGGAGCGCAAGGTCGATGCCGTCTGGATCACCGGCGACAACACGTTGCTGCAGGGCATCGAGGGCGTGCTGGGGCCTGCGGGCCGCGCCAAGATTCCGGTGGTGATGAATGACCCCGAGTACGTCGACCGCGGCGCCGTGGCGGCCGTGGGTATCGGTTGGCCCGCCAGCGGCCTGGCCGCCGGGAGGATGGCCGCCCGGGTGTTGCGCGGCGAGAGCCCGGCGGGCATCCCCATTGAGAACATCGCCAATGCCCGCGTGGTGCTGAACAAGAAGCAGGCAGCCAAGATCGGACTGCCGATCCCGGCCTCGCTCAAGGCCACCGAATAGCCGACCGTATGGGGGCGGCATGGCCCGCCCCCGTCTCCTATCTCCGGCGGGCGCGCTCCTGGACCTCGGCCAACGGCGGAACGCCGACGGACCCGCCCACGGCCTCGATGCAGAACGCGGCGCAGGCACAGCCCAGGTCCGTGGCGGCGAAGGCGTCCAGATCCTGCATCAGCCCGGCGATGAAGCCCGCGTTCCAGCAGTCGCCGGCCCCGGTGGCATCCACCACGCACGCCGGCAGCGCACCGACCTGCACGCACTCGCCGCCCACCGAGACGAGGCATCCCTCGGCGCCCATCTTGACCACCACGGTGCCGGCTCCGGCCTCGTGAAGGCGCGCGGCGATCTCGCAGGGTTCAGATCCGGGGTAGAGGCCGCGCATGTCGTCGAGGCTGGGCATCACGTAGTCGCAGTAGGGCATCAGCCGCTCCAGCGTTGGGCGGTCGGGGCCCAGGCCCCAGCACTCGTCGAGCAGCGTGGCGGCGCCTCGGCGGCGGGCTTCGGCCAGAATCTCCCCCGCCCGCGGGTCCAGCGACGGCAGCACGAAGAGGTCCTGGTAGAGCAGGTAATCCGCCGAGACCAGCCGGTTCAGGTCCAGGTCGTCGGGGCAGAGCGACAGGTTGGCGCCCGGCGTGTGGATGAAGGTGCGCTCGCCGCCGGGGTGGACCCCCACGAACGTGAACGGCGTGCTGTCGCCCTCCGCACGGCAGACGCCGCTGACGTCGACGCCCTCCTGGCGAAGCCCCTCGAGCAGCGCGTCGCCCAGCAGGTCGCACCCCACACGTGCGAAGAGGGCTGCGGGCAGACCCATGCGGGCAAGGGCGCACGCGGTGTTGACCGCGCCCCCGCCGGGCTGCAGCCTCACGGTCTCGGTGTTGACCTGGGGCCGCCGGCGCGGCTCGGGATAGCGGTCGATGGGGCCGCTCAGGGCGTCCATGACGGCCACGCCGAGGCAGTGGACGGCCTTCACGCCGGACCCCGCAAGCCGACCGGCGCGCCGGTCTCGTCCAGGCCCAGGAGCGCGCGCGGCGTCTCCAGCAGCATCGCGGCGGCGAAGCGCAGAGCGTCGGCCTCCGTGTAGATGCCCTGCTCCACCTTTCGCGCCAGCGCGCCGGCCATGAGCCGCCGCACCATGCGCGACTTGGCGTAGGCCCACTCGATGCAGTAGGCATCCGAGAAGAAGCCGATCTGCTTGTTGATGGGCAGCATCTCCAACCGCTCCTCCATGATCTGCCCGATGGCCGACGGGAAGAAGTTGTGCCACCAGTATCCCGCCAGCGAGAGGTTGGGCAGTTCGCGGCAGAGCGTGCAGAGCGACTGGTTGGCGTGGCGGCTCGCCAGGAAGCACTGGAACCGCAAGCCCGGCCAGCGGCTCACCATCTCGGCAAGCTGGGCGATGCTCCGCTGCGATAGCCGGCTTGCCGTCTCGCAGGGAAGGGGCTCAGCGCCGAAACTGAACTGGAAGACCGGCGGCCGGGGCAAGCGCTCCAAGGCCGCCAGGAACGCCTCGTTGACGTAGGAGGCATAGACGTCGCGCTCGGCCGGACCCGCCTGCGGACGGCGCTGCAGGGCGGCGGCCATCTCCTCGTCGCGCACCGGGCGCAGGTCCAGATCGGTGGAGATGTGCGTGGCCATGGAGACGATGCAGTCCAGCGGCATGGCGGACACATAGTGGTCCACCGCGGCGAGCACATCGCCAACGGCGCGCACGGTGCGCTCCGTCGCCGGGCGGCCGCCTCCTCCGATGGGCGCCGGGCTATCGGGCGAGCGCCCCCAGCAGCGCTCCAGCTCGTAGATGGCCGTGTCGTACTCGCCCCACTGACACCGCGTGAAGAAGGCCCACTCCAACGAGTAGAAGAGGCGATCCCGGTCCGCGAAGCCCTCGCGGCGGGCGTACTCCGTGCCGAACCGAACGATCCCCGCTCGCCGCTGCACCTCGGCGGGCCACGCCGGGTCCGCGCTCCGGCGACGTACCAGGTCGTCCACTTCGCGCCAGTTGTCGGGGGTGACGGGCTGGGTCCAGCCGTAGAGCTCGCCGAGGATAATCCGCACGCCCCACGATATCCCCGTGTTGGCGACCAGCGGCAGGTAGGGCACAGCTTCGGCCAGGCGGTCGCTGGCCTCAGCGTCGTCGGGCCTGCCGGGGTACTGGGTCAGGCGCGCGCCGGAGGGGCATCCCGCCGCGTAGAGGTCGCTGACGGCCATATGGTAGAGGAGGATATCGTGCAGCCCCGCGGCGGACAGGCGCCCTCCTACGAGGTGCGTGTGGGCGTCGATGGCGGGCAGCAGGCGGATGGCCGCATGCAGTCGTTCCTCGGTCGGGCCAGGCATCGGTCACCCTCCTGCGCCCCATCGGCGCTGCGTCGCGCCTGGTGGCGGTTGTGCGGCTGCGGCCCTGCGGCGGCAGGAGCAGTTTCGGCGAAGATGGCCCAACATCCTGCATGAAGCCCAGCATCAGGCGCCGGGGCGACGGCGGCTCTGCGTCCAAGTCCGCGGGCAGGATTCCCCGGCCCCAACGTGGAAACCTCGACCGCGTTCGGACGCCTGCCGCGTCGACGACACTCCCGTGAGCCGAGGAACCTGTCAATGAGCGATCTGCCCGTCGTGCCGCGCCGCCGTTCGTGGGCCGAACCGTGGAAGGTGAAGGTGGTGGAGCCGGTCCGCATGACCACCCGGGAGCACCGCGAAGCGGCCATGCGCGAGGCGGGCTGGAACACCTTCCTGCTCCGCTCCGAGGATGTCTACATCGACCTGCTGACCGACAGCGGCACGGGGGCCATGAGCGACAGCCAGTGGGCCGGCATGATGCTGGGAGACGAGGCCTACGCCGGCAGCCGCAACTTCTACAACCTCTGGGATGCCGTGACGGCCCACTACGGCTACAAGCACCTCGTGCCCACGCACCAGGGCCGCGGCGCCGAGCATATCCTCTCCAAGGTGCTCATCAAGCCCGGCGACTTCGTGCCCGGCAACATGTACTTCACCACCACGCGCCTGCACCAGGAGTTGGCGGGCGGCACGTTCGTCGACGTCATCGTCCCCGAGGCGCACGACCCCGCATCGGAACTCCCCTTCAAGGGCAACATCGACCTGGAGGCGCTGGAGGCCCTCATCGAACGCGTCGGCGCGGAGCGGATCCCCTACGTCTGCCTCCACGCCACGGTGAACATGGCCGGCGGCCAGCCGGTCTCGCTGGCGAACGCCCGGGCCGTGCGGGAGCTGACGGCGCGCCACGGCATTCCCGTCTACATGGACGCCACACGCGCCGTGGAGAACGCCTACTTCATCCAGCAGCGCGAGCCGGGGCAGGGCCACAAGCGCGTGGCCGAGATCTTGTTGGAGTTCTGCTCGCTGACCGACGGATGCACCATGAGCGGCAAGAAGGACCCGCTGGTCAACATCGGCGGGTGGCTGGCCGTGAACGACGACAAGGTCTACGAAGAGGCGTCCAACCTGGTCGTGGTCTATGAGGGGCTCCACACGTACGGCGGCATGGCCGGGCGCGATATGGAGGCCATGGCGCGCGGCATCGGCGAGGCGGTGCAGGACGACCACATCCGGGCGCGCATCGGCCAGGTGGAGTACCTGGGCGCGAAGCTGGCCGACTGGGGCGTGCCCATCGTGCGGCCCGTGGGCGGCCATGCCGTCTACCTCGACGCGCGGGCCATCTACCCCCACATCGCGCAGGATCAGTTCCCCGCCCAGATGCTGGCCGCGCAGCTCTACCTCGACTCGGGCCTCCGCGCCATGGAACGCGGCATCGTCTCCGCCGGCCGCGACGCCGCCACCGGCGACCACCACTACCCCAAGCTGGAGCTCGTCCGCCTAACCATCCCGCGCCGCGTCTACACCCAGGCGCACATGGACGTCACCGCCGAGTCGGTGGCGGCCGTCTACGCCGAACGCGACGGCACGCCCGGCCTGCGGATGGTCCACGAGCCGAAGTACCTCCGCTTCTTCCAGGCGAGGTTCGAGCCGATGGGAACGGCGTAATGGCGGCCCGCCCCTGCCGTCGTCCTGAACCGCAGGCTCGGAGTGCGGGCGGTTGAAACCGCCGCAACGAACGGCGGGAAGTCGCCCTTCGGCGACTGGACGGCGGCGGGTTCTCGCTGATCGTCGCGAGACGATCAGGCGCCGACGCGCCCTTCGCCGTCGTCCTGAGTGACACGAAGGACCCCGGCTCCAGCGGCAAGGTGGCTTGCGCGGGGTGCGGGCGGTTGAAACCGCTGCAACGAACGGCGGGAAGTCGCCCTTCGGCGACTGGACGGCGACGGGCTCTCGCTCGTCGTCGCGAGACGATCAGCCGCCGACGCGCCCTTCGCCGTCGTCCTGAGTGAAACGAAGGACCCCGACTCGAGCGGCAAGGTGGCTTGCTCGGCGCCTTTCAGGCGCGTGGAGTGCGAGGGTGCGGCGGACCCGCGTGCGGGGTCCTTCCGCACCGTCAGGACGACGGCTGGGGCGGCGTGTTGCGCCATGGCGTGGACACGCCCACGGACGCAACGTGGCGACGTTGGACCCGTACTACCGGTAGGGCGCTGGCGCTGCGTCAGGCATCGCTGGACGCCCAGAGGGAGGACTGCCATGCGCTTGCACTCGGTCGGCTGCGGACTGGGGGTGGCTCTGCTCCTTGCCGCACCGATGGCCTGTGTGGCCGGACCTGGCCTGCCGCCTCCGGGTACGCTGAAGCAGGAGATGGCCGCCGCCCGGCGCGCGGGACTCCCTCTCACTCCCGGCGAACTGGCCCGCCGCCCGCCCGTTCGTGTTGCCGACAACGCCGCGCCGCTCTACCGCAAGCTCGACGCCCTGCTGATGGCCAAACCGATCTCCCAGGAAGAGGCCGACATCGTGGAGGGTCGCGCTCTCAGACCGGACGCCTCTGCCGCGGACATCGCAGCCGCGGCCGCCTTCTTCGCCAGGCGCAAGGACCTCATGGACCTGATCCATCGGGCCGCCGCCAGGCCAGACTGCGACTTCCAACGCAACTGGAGCCTGGGCCCGTCGCTGCTCTTCCCCGAGTTCTCTCGGCTGCGCAAGGCCGGCCGACTGCTCTCCTGCGAGGCCAACGTGCAGGTGCGCCGGGGCGATGTCGCGGGGGCGATGCGCACCTGCGCAGCCATCGGCAAGGTGGCTCGTCATGCCTCGTCGGACCCCTACCTGATCGCGCACCTCGTCGACTACGCCATCGAGTCGCTGGGCATGAGCCGCATCGAGGCGGTCCTCCGCGCTCATCCCACAGAGGCAACGGCTCGCGCTGCATCGGCCGCCATCGCCTGCTACCGAACGCGGCACGTCGGTGAGGCCATACGCGGGGAGGCCGTGATGGCCATGGTCTGCGTGGAGATGCTCAGGAAGGACCCGGCGTCACTAGCCGATCTGACCGGTGACACCGGGAGCCGCGCCAAGGGCGCCGCAGCCAGGCCGAAGCTGTCGCCGGCCATGGTTGATGCCAACGCGGCCTACCTCGTCTGGTACTTCCACATGATGGCGGGGGCGCTCCGGCAGCCGTACCCGGTCGGCACGCCGATCGTCTCGGCGGTGCAGGCCGACGTGGATGCGCGGACCGCCCGGCGCGACATGACGATCCTGCTCGGGGCCTTTCTTCTGCCGGTCTTCACCCACGCAGGTGATCAGGCCGCCCGGGCGGCGGCTCAGCAGGGCGCGCTACGGGCCATGGCCGCCGCCTTGGAGTTCCGCGCCCGGCACAAGGCGCTACCGCAGACACTGGCGAGTTGCATGAAGGCCGTCCCAACGGACCCGTTCGATGGAAAGCCGATGCGGTACCGGGTCGGGGGCAAGGGCTTCGTCGTCTACAGCGTCGGCCCCACCGGCGCGTACGCTGGCGCACCGAAGCAGCCGGGCAAGCCGTTCCGCGACGTGGTCCTGCGGTGGCCGGGCGCCTAGCCGAGGGACGGGTTGGCCGGTGCGTCGGCTCCGCCCATCGAGCCAAAGGGTGTGGATGGCGGACCTGATGAGCCTGCAAATTGACATCTGAAGTGTCAATTTGCAGGCAGTGGGAGGGTTGACCAGCCCGCCTTCCGCCGTCGTCCTGAGTGAAACGAAGGACCCCGACTCAATCGGCACGGTGGCTTGCGCGGAGTGCGGGCGGTTGAAACCGCTGCAACGAACGGCGGGAAGTCGCCCTTCGGCGACTGGACGGCGGCGGGTTCTCGCTGGTCGTCGCGAGACGATCAGGCGCAGACGCACCGCGGGAGTGCAAGAGGGCGGCCCGGTTGCGTCGAGCTATCTTAGGAGGCGCGGTGGCCCGCCTTCCGCCGTCGTCCTGAGTGAAACGAAGGACCCCGACTCGGTCGACAAGGTGGCTTGTTCGGGCCTTTAGGCCGTGCCGGACCGAGGGTGCAGCGGACCCGCACGAGGGGTCCTTCCGCTGCGCGTCAGGATGACGGATGGGGCGGTTCCTGCCGCCCTACTTCCGCTCGCGGACCCAGATGTTGCGGAACGCTACCTGGCTGCCATGCGCCTGCAGCAGGAGCGGGCCCCGGGTGGGCGTGTTGGGCGCGTAGGCGGCCAGGGCGCGGTGCTGCGTGGGGCCCAGGATGCGGACGCGGTCCTGAATCAGCACGCCGTTTTGACGCACCGTGATGATGGCCGGTTCGACCACGCTCCCTTCGCGCACCCGCGGAGCCGTGAACCGGATATCGAAGCACTGCCACTCGCCGGGAGCGCGGCAGACGTCGACGCGGGGCGGCGCCTGGCCGTAGACGGCTCCGGCCTGGCCGTCGGCGTAGAGAAAATCGGGGCCATAGGAGTCGAAGATCTGCACCTCGAAGAGGCCCATGACGTAGACGCCGCTGTTGCCGCGGTTCATGGAGCGCTCCTCGCCGGGCACACGGGGCGGGAGCTGCCACTCCACATGGATGTCGCAGTCGCCGAACTGCCGCCGGCTGGCGATGTCGCCGCCGTTGGGCGCGCCGTGCGGCGGGATGCGCATGGCGTCACCCTCAAGCAGCCAGCCCGGCTCCCTGCCGTCCAGCGTGCGCCAGGCGTCGAAGCCCCTGCCGTCGAACAGCACGACGGCCCCTGCCGGCGCGGGCCTGGGCTTGGCGCCGGGAACGCCCGGTTGCGGCTTGGCGGCGGGCGGGTCCGGCCGGGCCGGGTCGTGGACGTGCCACCGGCCGCCGGGCAGCATAGGCGTGTCGGTGTAGCCCGCGCGATCCTGCGCCGTGGCGGCCCCCGGCATCGCGGCCCAGAGGCCGAGCGCCGCTCCGAGCAGATGTGCGGCCTGTGTGCATTTGCGCATGGTGCGAGGCCCTCCTTCGGGCTATCGGTCGGCTCGGTAGACGTGGACTGCGTAGGGCTCGAACGTGTCCGTGATGCGCCCGGCGGCGGCCTTCACTTCCCTGCCCTCGAAGAGCACGGCGGCGCGGCTGAACTCGCCCGCGCCGAACGTGGCCCTGACCCTGGTTCCGGTCTTGTTGACGGCTATGGCCACCGCGCCTGTCGGCGTGCGGCGCATGGTGACGTCCAGCGATGCGGGCGCGGCAACCGCCACGACCGGGGCCACGATGGCATCGCGCAGGAGCAGCATCTCGCGGTTCAGCTCGCGGGTGAAGCTCCAGAGGATAGGGTCGGCCTCCAGGCAGAAGGGGTATCCCTTCCCCTCGGAGTAGGAGTAGACCGCGAAGGCGGTGGCGCCGTGGTTGATGGAGAGGTAGGCCATGCAGCGCAGCTCCTGCGGCGTGGGCATGCGGCCCTTTACGTCGCCGTAGCCTTGCAGCGCGATCTGCATGGGCTTCCGGCCCGCAGTCGCCCGAAGCTTGTCCAGTGTCTCCGGCACCAGCGTGAGCGGGGCGTGGGGCACCGGGTAGGTATCGACCGAGACGATGTCGCACGGCCCGGAGTACTCGGCGAACTTCGCCGGGAAGCAGAAGTTGAGAAGCACCGGGTGGTTGGGGTCGAGCTTGCGCACGAGCCGGCACGCCGCCTCCAGCTCCGCCACCGGCACCCCGGCATCCGGCTCGTCGTAGAGCTCCCAGAGCAGTAGCGCGGGGTGGCCCTTGAGCTTCTCCACGCCGCGCTCGAGCGCCGCCAGGTCGAAGCCTTTGCCGATGCCCTTGTAGAAGTAGGGGTGGAAGAGGATGCCGTAGCCGTAGACGTTGTTGCGCCACGCCTCGTCCAGCATGGCCTGCACGCCCTCCAGCGTGTCGCCGCCCCAGCAGTCGACGCTGTTGTAGCCCTGGGCCTTCACGGCGGCCGTCCCCGCTGCGTGGTAGAGCTTGCGCGGCACGAAGGGCTTGCCGTTCACCAGCAGCCCGGCGGGCGTTGCCTCCACCTTGCGGATGGGTTCCAGCCGGTCGCGGATGGCCGGGATCACCGAGAAGCCTGCCGAGAGCGACGCGCCTGCCAGCCCAGCCGTGAGCGTGTACCGGCCGGGCGGCAGCTTGCCCACAGGCAGCGCCACCTGCACCGAGCCGCCCTTGGAGCGGGCCTCGGCCGTGAGAAGCGTCCGGGCGCCTGACGAGACGCGCAGGCGCAGGACGGGACGGGCGGCGGCCGCGTCGGGGTCGTTGATCTCCGCGACGGCGCGGGCCTGCTCGCCGGGCGAGAAGCAGACGCCGCTGAGCCGGAGCGTGACCGGCTCAGTCACCCGCGCCGAGGCCGTGCGCATGAAGAGCAGGAGGCCCTTCGGCCCGTGGACCTCGGTCAGCACCGAGTAGCGCTTGCCGCGGAGGAGCTTCAGCGGCGCGGCCAGGGCGTTGGGACCCGGGGCCAGGCGGAACTCGCGGGCCGCGGTGACCCTGGCCTTCGAGCCCTCCTCGCGGGCCGTGACGCACAGCGAGACCTGTACGGGCTGCGCGGCGGTGGCGGCGAGATGCACGGCGGCCTTACCCGCGATGGCGTTCAGGCGGAACGCCCCGAACTCCACACCCGAGGCCCCGACCCGCACGGTGGCGCTCCGGTAGTCCTGGTCGGTGTTGTCCGGCGCGGCGTCGGGGTCGTTGGTCACCAGCAGCACGTCCAGGTAAGGCGCCTGGCTGCTGCCTGCGGCGGGCCGGATCGTCAGCGTGGAGGAGGGCCCGGCGGCGAAGGGCCCCAGCCGTCGGCTCCACGCGAGCATGGTGCCGGGCCTGTCGAACTCGGTGATGCCGACCGGGCGGCCGTCCACCGTAGCCTCGACGCTGGCCTGCGGGGCCGGGAAGGCGAGCTGGCGCACAAAGAGGTAGAGCGGGGCCGCGGGCAGGCCGTCCAGCGCGTAGGTCACCGACGGGTTGGGCGAGGTGTCGAAGATGGCGGTGCGCCCGCCGGATGGATGGCCCATCCACGACGTGAAGCCCTCGTCGCGAAACGCCATGCCGGAGGAGGCCGCCGGCGCCTCGGCCTCCACGTACCGGTAGACCTGATCCCGTGGCTGAGCAGATGCCCGCGCCATGAGCAGATGCGCACCCAGCGCGGCAGCGATGAGGTCCGGAGGCAGCTTCACGGCGTTGGTCCTTATCTGGAGGCGCTCCGGGTGACGCGGCGATGGAGCCGTTCCGTCCGCAGGCAGGATTCACCGCAGGACCCGTAGAAACCTCCGTAACCTTCAGCTATGCTGGTCATACCGGTTCGACGCCCGCCCGGCGCGAGCCGCACTAGCCGATCTGTCGCAGGGGCGCCGGCCATACCGCGGCGCCGAGAGGAGCAGTCGCCCCTATGGCCCAACTTGAGAACATCGAAGCGATCGAGCGGCGCCTTTGGAGCGCGGCGGACCAGTTGCGGGCGAACTCGAACCACGCCAGCAACGAGTACTTCCTCCCCGTCATGGGTCTGGTCTTCCTCCGGCATGCCTACAGCCGCTACCTGGCGGTGAAGGACGGCATCGAGGCGGGGCTGCCCAGCCGGGGCGGCGTGAAGCGTGCGCTGACCAAGGAGGACTTCAGCCAGAAGTCGGCCATCTACCTTCGGCCCGAGGCCCAGTTCGATACGCTGGTCGCACTGCCCACCGGGACCAACATGGCTCAGGCCATCTGCAAGGCCATGGAGTCCATCGAGGCCGACTACGAGTCGCTCAAGGGCGTCTTGCCGAAGAAGGAGTACCAGGAGCTCGACGACGACGTCCTCCGGAGCCTGCTTCGCACGCTGAACCCCGACGAGCTCAAGAAGGTCTCCGGCGACGTCTTCGGCCGCATCTACGAGTACTTCCTCACCCAGTTCGCCGGCCAGAAGGCACACGACGATGGCGAGTTCTTCACGCCCATCTCCATCGTCTCGTTCATCGCCAATGTGCTGGAGCCCGAATCCGGCACCGTTGCCGACCTGGCATGCGGCTCCGGCGGCATGTTCGTGCAGTCGGCCCGGGTGGTCGAGCAGCACCACATGAACCCGACGGAGCGGCTCACCTTCCGAGGGCTGGAGAAGAACGCTACCACCATAAACCTGGCCAAGATGAACCTGGCCGTCCACGGTCTTGAGGGCGACATCCAGAAGGCCATCACATACTACGAGGACCCGCTGGACCTACGCGGCAAGTGCGACTTCGTCATGGCCAATCCGCCGTTCAACGTGGACGAGGTGGACGCGGACAAGGTGCGGAAAGACCCGCGCCTGCCCTTCGGCCTGCCCGGCGAGAACAAGGCCAAGAAGGTCTCCAACGGCAACTACCTCTGGATCAGCTACTTCTACAGCTACCTGAACGAGACGGGCCGGGCCGGGTTCGTCATGTCGTCCCAGGCCTCCAGCGCCGGCCGCGACGAGGCCAAGGTGCGCGCCAAGCTCATCGAGAGCGGCGCCGTCGACATGATGGTGGCCATCCGGGGCAACTTCTTCTACACGCGCACCGTCCCCTGCGAGCTCTGGTTCCTGAACCGGGCCAAGCCGGCCGAGTACCAGGACAAGGTGCTGATGCTGGACGCGCGGAACGTCTACCGCAAGGTCACCCGCAAGATCTACGACTTCTCGCCGGAGCAGCTACAAAACCTGCTGTCAATCGTCTGGCTCTACCGGGGCCAGAGCGAGCGGTTCTGGGATCTGGTTGCCTCGCACCTGTCGCAGGCGATGGAGGCGGCCACGACGTGCGTCCGGCCCGGTGCCGAGGGCGCGGAACGCCTCAATGACCTGTTCGAGGCCCTGGACGACCTGCGGGCCGCCATCGCGCCGTTGTTCGAGGCGCAGGCGCCCGACGGCAGCCACGCCGACGTCTGGGCCGAATACCGGGCCGCGATCGAGCACGTCCTGAACAGCACGGATGCCATCGAGGGATGCCTGAGCGAGTCCGAACACGCGGTCGGCGACCTGCCCGCGACGGGTCACCACGCTGCCGCGGAGAAGGTCGGGAAACTTGCAGACGCGGCCCGCGACGCGGCGAAGACCGCCGACCACGCCGCGAGGCTCGCCAACCGGCTGACGGACCTGGCCGAGAAGGAGCTCGGCGCAAAGGCGAGCAACCTGTGGGCGAACGCCGACGTGAACCGCGCCAAGAAGCTCGTCGAGGAGCGGCGACAGATCGCCGTGGACCGACTGAAGCTGGTCCGGTACTACCACCGGCAGGCGCACTGGCTGCTGGAGCGCTTCCCGGAGGGCAAGCTGCGGGACGTCGAGGGCCTCGTGAAGCTGGTAGACCGCGCCGAGCTGGAGCAGAACGACTGGTCGCTGACCCCCGGCCGGTACGTCGGCGTTGCGCCGGAACCGGAGGATGAGGACTTCGACTTCGAGGAGGCGCTGCGCGCGATCCACGAGGAGCTGCAAGGGCTGAACGACGAGGCGGCGGACCTTGCGGCGACTATAGACACCAACCTTGCAGAGATCATCGCATGAGTTGGGAGACCCGACCGTTGAGCGAAATAGCTGACCTGTGTCTCGGGAAGATGCTGGATCAGCAGAAGAACCGTGGCGACCTCATGCCCTACCTAGCAAACATCAATGTTAGGTGGGGCGAGTTTGACCTTGTGGACCTTCGGCAGATGCGCGTCCTGCCCGGTGAGATTGACCGGTACGGTCTCAGGTACGGCGACATCGTGATGTGTGAAGGGGGCGAGCCGGGCCGCTGTGCGATCTGGAAGGACGCGGCGCCGAGCATGATGGTCCAGAAGGCGTTGCACCGAGTCCGTCCGCACAGTGGCATCGACTATCGGTTCTTGTTCTATTCGTTCCTGCACAAGGGGAGGACCGGTCGCTTCGCACCGCTGTTCACTGGCTCGACAATCATGCACCTGCCCCGTGAGAAGCTGGCGAAGCTGGAGGTCACCTTTCCAGATCGTGTGACGCAGTCGCGCATCGCAGACATCCTCGCCGCCTACGACGACCTGATCGAGAACAACCGGCGGCGGATCAAGCTGCTGGAGGAGGCGGCGCGGCTGATCTACCGCGAGTGGTTCGTGCGCCTCCGTTTCCCCGGCCATGAGCAGACGAGGATCGTGGACGGCGTGCCGGAGGGGTGGCGGCGGGTGGCTCTGCGTGACGTGGCCGAGGTCGTCCGTGGTAGATCGTACACGAGCGCAGAGCTCAGTGATACCACCGGCCGGGACTTTGTAAACCTGAAGTGCTTCGAGCGGTACGGTGGGTTCCGAGACACCGGCCTCAAGCGTTACACCGGGCAGTCCAAACCAGAGCAGACCGTTGGTCCCAGCGACATAGTGATGGCCGTGACCGATATGACCCAGGACAGAATGATAGTGGCCCAAGCTGCGCGTGTCCCCAGGACGGTACAGCCGGGTTCGGTGTTCTCAATGGATGTTGTGAAGCTGGTGCCGGCCGAGGGCGTCGCTTCCGCGTGGCTGTACTCGTATCTCCGATTCTCCTCGTTCAGTTCGTGCGTCGCCCAGTTCGGATCTGGCGCGACAGTCGTCCACCTGAGCCCCAGATTGATCGAGCAGCATGAGTGCATTGCCCCGCCCAGGCATGTTCGAGACGAGTTCTCCGCGCGCGTCGGACTGATCTACGCGTTCATCGACGTGCTGGGCTTGCAGTGTCTGCGGTCGGCGCGCGCCCGCGACCTCCTCCTCCCGCGCCTCATGTCCGGCGAGGTGGAAGTGTGAAGTACACCGAGGACACGCTAGTCCAGACGACGACTGCCGACTACTTCGAGCAGGCGCTGGGCTGGGACTCCCTCGTCGCGTACAACAGCGAGAGCTATGGGCCGGGCAGCCTGCTGGGCAGGGAGAACGACCGCGAGGTCGTCCTCACCCGCGATCTGCTTGTTGCGCTGGAGACGCTGAATCCCGGACTGCCGGCGGCGGCCTACGACGACGCCGTTCGGCAGGTGGTTGGCTCGTCGGTCAGCCAGACGCTGCTGGACACGAACCGTGAGAAGTACGCCATGATCCGCGACGGCGTGCGCGTGACCTACCGCAACGCCAAGGGCGAGGTCGAGAAGCCGACGCTGAAGCTCATTGAGTTCGACAACCCCGACAACAACCGGTTCCTCGTTGTCCGCGAGCTATGGGTCCGCGGCGACATCTACCGGCGGCGCATGGACCTGATCGGGTTCGTCAACGGCCTGCCGCTGCTCTTCATCGAGTGCAAGAACATCCACAAGGACCTGCGGAAGGCCTACGACCAGAACCTGAGCGACTACCGGGACACGGTGCCGCACATCCTGCACCACAACGCCGTGGTCATGCTGGCCAACGGGCACCAGGCGAAGATCGGCTCCATCACCAGCAAGTTCGAGCACTTCCATGAATGGAAGCGCCTGGCGGAGGATGACCCGGGCGCCGTGGATATGGAGACGCTGCTGAAGGGCGTCTGCTCCAAGGCGAACTTCCTCGACATCGTGGAGAACTTCATCGTCTTCGACGACTCCTCCGGCAAGCCGGTGAAGATCCTGGGGAAGAACCACCAGCTCCTCGGAGTGAACAAGGCGCTCGCCGCGCTCACCCAGCGCAAGGAGCGGGCCGGGAAGCTGGGCGTCTTCTGGCACACGCAGGGCTCCGGCAAGTCGTACTCCATGGTCTTCTTCACCCGGAAGGCCCACCGCAAGCTGGGCGGCCACTTCACGTTCCTGGTCTGCACCGACCGCGAGGACCTGGACCGGCAGATCTACAACTCGTTCGCCGGATGCGGCGTGGTGAACAACGACCGCGACCCCTGCCGCGCGGCCTCCTGCAACGATCTGCGGAGCCTCCTTGGGCAGCAGAAGACGCACGTCTTCACGCTGGTGCAGAAGTTCGCCCAGGATGTGGCGCCCGACGCGTCCTGGTCCCGGCGCGACGACATCATCGTCATCAGCGACGAGGCGCACCGCACCCAGTACGGCAACCTGGCGCTGAACATGCGCAACGCGCTGCCGCACGCCTCCTACATCGGCTTCACGGGCACGCCGCTCTTCAGGAATGACGAGCTGACGAGGCAGGTTTTCGGCGACTACGTCTCGACGTACGACTTCCAGCGTGCCGTGCAGGACGGCGCCACCGTGCCGCTCTACTACGATGCCCGCGGCGAGAAGCTCCGGATCACCACCAAGGGGCTGAACAAGAAGATCGCCGAGGTGCTGGAGCGCGTGGAGGCGGAAGGGACCAACGTCCAACAGAAGCTGGAAGCCGAGCTGAAGCGGGACTACCACGTCATCACGGCGCCGAAGCGCGTCGACGCCGTGGCCCGCGACCTGGTCCGGCACTACTCCACATCATGGGAGACGGGCAAGGCGATGCTGGTCTGCATCGACAAGATCACCTGCGTTCGGCTCCACAAGCTCATCGAGTTCTACTGGCAGGAGCGGATCAAGGAGCTGGAGGCCATACCCGGGTCCTACGACGACCAGGAGGCGCAGTACGTAAAGCGCCAGGTCGCATGGATGCGTGAGACCCGGATCGCCGTGATGATCAGCGAGGAGCAGGGGGAGGTCCAGCACTTCGAGAGGTGGCATCTGGACATCCGGCCGTACCGCAAGCTGATCAAGGAGGGGTTCGACGCTCCGGGCGGCGAACGGATCGACCTGGAGAGCGCGTTCAAGCGGGACGAGCATCCCTTCCGGATCGCCATTGTCTGCGCCATGTGGCTCACAGGGTTCGATGTGCCGTCGCTGGCCAACCTCTACCTCGACAAGCCCCTGAAGGCGCACACGCTGATGCAGGCCATCGCGCGCGCCAACCGGCTGCATGAGGGCAAGGCCAACGGCCTTATCGTGGACTACTGCGGCATTCTAAAGGGGCTGCGGGAAGCCCTGGCCACGTTCGCCGGAACTGACGATCCAGACGGCGGCGGCGGGATCGACCCCGTGCGGCCGCAGTTCGAACTGATCGCCGAGCTGGCGGCCGCCATCGAGATGGCGCGGACGTTCCTGAGCCAGAACGGAGCCTCACTGGAAGCCATCACCCACGGCGTCGGCTTTGAGCGTAACGCGGCCATCACCAGGGCCAAGGAGGCGGCCAACCAGACCGACGAGACCCGGAAGCGCTTCGAGGTCATCTGCCGCGAGGTGTTCCGCCGGTTCAAGGCCTGCCTTACCATCATGGACGTGAACCTCTACCGGAGAGACCACGACGCCGTAGACGTGGTGTACAAGATGCTGCAGGATGACACACAGGCGGCGGACATAAGCGACATCATCCAGCGGCTGCACGGGGTGGTCGGCGAAGCGGTCCAGTTGGCGGAGCCACAGCCCGTGACGGGCGATGCCTACAACATCAGCCGGATCGACTTCGACAAGCTGCGGCGCGAGTTCGAGAAGAGCGACCGGAAGAACACGACCGTGCAGGAGCTGAAGGCCGTCATCGAGAAGCGGCTGGCGCTTCTGCTCGCCCGCAACCCGCTGCTGACCGACTTCGAGGAGCACTACAAGCGGATTATCGAGGAGTACAACGCCGAAAAGGACCGCGCGACCATCGAGAAGACCTTCGAGGAGCTGCTGAAGTTCGTCCAAGAGCTGGACGAGGAGGGGACGCGAGCGGCTCGCGAGGGCCTCGACGCCGAGTCGCTGGCCGTTTTCGATTTGCTGCGGAAAGACGACCTGACGAAAGAGGACATCGGCCGCATCAAGAAGGTCGCCGTCGACCTGCTGGACGCCCTGAAGGCCGAAAAGCTCCGCGTGGACCAATGGCGCGAGAAGGAAGCAACCCGCGACGCCGTCAAGGTGACAATCCGCGACTTCCTCTGGAGCGACATCGTCGGCCTCCCCGCCCCGGCGTACACGGAGGCCGACGTGGAGGCCAAGAGCGCCGACGTCTTCCGGCACGTGTACTATGCGTATCCGACGGTGCCTTCGCCGGTGTACGCGGTGGTGGGGTAGGCGGGAGTGGCGCCCGACGTCCCCATCGCACGCCTCGGCGGCCACGTCCCGGTCCTGTCGGTCCTAGAGCGGACCCTGGATGCGCTCCAGTGTGTGTGTGCTCGGTTCGCGGGACGCAGTGGCGGCGGTCCTTCGATGCCAGCGCATTGCCCCTTCCTGCGCCCAGGCCATCCCCGTTGAGCGGGTGCGAAACCCGAGACACTACACGATCCGTCTAGTTGATAGGTGCTTAGGGCGGCTGTGCCCCGCGGGCTCTGTGCGCCGGATCGGCCGGCGCGTCCCCAAGGGCACTGGCGGCCGGGCACCGACGATCTGCCGGGTAAAGGACTGACCGACACATGGCACTGACAGCGATGACGGACACGCGCACAATGCAGGTCGTCGAGTCGCTCTATGAGGGTCCGCGGGTCGTCGGGGCGGACTCGACTGCTGTCGCGTTCGCCGACCTGTTTATCGGCTGCGATCAGATGTACGTGCCCGTCCTCAGTACCGACGGCCCGGGTCCCCAGGCGGCGTACCGTACTGCACTGCTGAGACGGCTCGCGTCCCGCGACTCTGCCGTATTCGCACCACTCCCCTACACACTGGCGGACGGACGCACCAGGTACCCGGTTGACCTGCGCGATGAGTTCAGCGTGTTCGCTGCACGTGCTGAGTGCGATCTCGCTCTCCTGCAGTCAGTAGTCCGCCAGCACCGCTTCATCGACGGGATTGATCCCCCGTTCGCTCAGATCGAGAAACATTATGTGTTCAATGTACACTCGACTGAGCGTCATCCTCGGTTTGAGGAGACGATGCATAGGTTGCAGGTATCGCGCGACTTATTAATACTCTTGGTTGAAATGTCCATGCGCCATATGGGTGAACTGGCAGGAGATGTCCATTATATCAGCGATCCATTCAGGCGCAACATGCGGTATTTCGGGCGGGAGCGCCGTGACCGGCCTCTGGGTGGCCCTCGGATCAGCTTCGGGCGCTACATCCTCGACATGCATGGCCTGACACCTGATGGCTTCGCCGCCAAGTTGCACGAGGCGCGGCACCTCGCCCGCGAACTGAACTTGGCGGGCCCACTCGATCGCGCTGCGCTACAGACCCAAGACGGCGCTGCAGAGGTCCTAGGGAATCTGCAGAGGTTCGCTAGCCGTCTTGGCATGCGGCCATCTGTGCGCGAACTCGGGCGGCCGCTCTCGACACTCGGAACCGCCAGTCTATCTGCCCTGATGGGTAAGTACTTTGGGCCGGTTGCCGCCGTGGTTACGGCTACAGCGATGCTATCAGGCCATCGCCTGCTACATGATATGCCGCCTCTTGTCGGGAGACTCGGCGTTCTACGCTCGTCTCTTGAGTGGCCCATCGAGGCCGAGTTCGTGCGGTGCCAACAGGAGGCCAAGTGATCGTCGCCGAACGCGACGGGACGTCCTTGCTGCGATTGGTCCACGAGCCGGAGTGCCTGCGCCTCTTCCAGACGAGGTTCGAGCCGATGGGAGAGGCGTGACATGGGCTCAGAGGTCGAGCAGGCGGATGGCCCATCTACGACGTGAAGCCCTCGTCGCGAAACGCCATGCCGGAGGAGGCCGCCGGCGCCTCGGCCTCCACGTACCGGTAGACCTGATCCTGTGGCTGAGCAGATGCCCGCGCCGTGAGCAGATGCGCACCCAGCGCGGCGGCTATGAGGCCCGGAGGCAGCTTCACGCCTGCACGCTCCCGGCCACGGCGCGGATGATCTCCCAGGCCTTGCGGACGTGGTCGAGGGTGACGGTGGTCTGGGAGATCACCAGGCGCAGGGCGTAGCGGCCGCGGAGCTTGGTGTGGGTGATGTAGAGGTCGCCGGTGCGGTTCACGCGGTCGAGGATCTCGGCGTTGAGGCGGTTGAGCGCCTCGTCGTCGAGGCCGGGGCGCACGTGGCGGAAGCAGACGAGGCCGAAGGGCGACGGGGCCATCACCTCGAACGCCGGGGCCGCCTCGACCCACGACCGGAACTCCCGCGCCCACTCGATGTGGCTTCGAACCATGGCCTGCAGCCCCTCGACGCCATAGCTGCGGATGACGAACCAGAGCTTGAGCGCGCGGAAGCGGCGGCCCAGCGGCACGCCCCAGTCGCGGTAGTTGTTGACCACGGCCTGGTGCTTGGTCTTGAGGTACTCGGGCAGGATCTCGAAGGTGCGGATGAGCGCCTCGCGGTCGCGAACGAAGTAGGCCGAGCAGTCGAAGTTGGTGAAGAGCCACTTGTGCGGGTTGAAGACCAGGCTATCGGCCTGCTCCAGCCCGGCCGCCAGTGGTCGCGCCTCGGGGAGGATGAGAGCGGAGCCGGCGTAGGCCGCATCCACATGGAGCCAGAGCCCGTGCCGCCGGGCCACCCGGGCGATGGCCGCCAGGGGATCCACGGCGGTGGAGCTGGTGGTGCCGAAGGTGGCGACCACGGCCAGCGGGCGCAACCCGGCGGCGAGGTCTGAGCGGATGACCTCGTCGAGGGCTTCGGGGAGCATGGCCAGGTTCGCGTCGGTGGCGACACGGCGCAGGTTGTCGGAGCCGAAGCCCGAGATGCGGACCGCCTTGTCGATGGAGGAGTGGCCCTCGGCGGAGGTGTAGACGGTGAAGGGCGCCCCGCCGCCCAGGCCCGTGAGGTTGGCGCCGTAGCCCGTGGCCCTCTCGCGGGCGGAGAGGAGCGCGGCCAGCGTGGAGGTGGAGGCCGTATCCTGAATCACGCCCTCGAAGGCGTCGGGCAGGCCGATCATGCCGCGGAGCCACTCCATGCAGCGCTGCTCCAGCTCGGTGGCGGCGGGCGAGGTCTCCCAGAGCATGCACTGGGCGCCCAGCGTGGCCATGAGCATCTCGGCCAGCACCGAGGGCGGCGAGGAGTTGGCCGGGAAGTAGGCGCAGAAGAGCGGGTGCTGCCAGTGCGTCATGCCGGGCATGATGGCGGAGCGGAAGTCCGAGAAGATGGCCTCGAACCGCTCGCCCCGGGCAGGCGGGCAGGCGGGGAGCTTGGCCAGGACCTCGCCGGGCGCCACCTGCGCCTTGGCCGGGTGGGCCTCGACGTTCTCCAGGTAGTCGGCCATCCAGTCCACGAGGTGGTGTGCGTGCGAGCGGAACTCGTCGGGGGTCATGGCGCCTCTCTTGCGGTCTGGTGCGGGGTCACGGGTTGAGCAGGGCGGACAGCGCCGCCAGGTTCTCGGCGTCGGCAAAGATGGCGCGAACCGGGATGGTGAAGCCGGCCACGGCGTCGCACGTCACGCTACCGTCGTGGAGCTTGAGGGCGAGGCGGTACTCGCCGTCGACCGCGGTGTACTTCTCCACCGTCTCATCGTCGGGGTCGACGATCCAGTACTCGCCGACGCGGTGGGCGGCGTAGTCGACGAGCTTCACGCCCCGGTCACGATCCTCGGTGGAGTGGGAGAGGATCTCCACGATGAAGTCCGGCGCGGGGAAGCGCCGCTGGTCGGCGGCAAAGCCGGCAGCCCGCTCGGACGAGAAGAAGCAGAGGTCGGGCTCGTAGTCGTTGCGCGTCAGCGAGACCATGAGCTTCTCGATTCCGACACTGCCCAGCCCGTGACGGCGAACATGCGCGGAAAGCAACGTGCCCAGGCGAGTCAGCACATCGTTGTGCGCCAGCGATACCGGTGAATGCACGATCTCACGCCCGTTGATGAACTCCACCTTGCGGTCCGCGGGCGCGTCGTCCACGAACCGGGCGCGCCGAAGCCGCTCGTCGTCGCGCAGGCGAACTAGCCGGCTGATGTAGTCATCCAGCAGCGGCGAATCCACGATGGGCTGAAGGACCGCGTTCATCGTGAGCCTCCCCTCAGGGCCGGGTCGATCCGCCCTGACTGGGTATACGATACCGCAGGCCGGGAGCGGCCCTATATGTACGTGCGCCGCAGCATCTCGGCCGCGTTGGGATCCAGCTCCTCCATGCGGCGGACCTCGTCGAACCGCGCCAGCAGGTCGTTCGCCCGCAGGTTCCGCTTCTCCGCGCCCTGCACGTCGTGGATGACGCGCCCGCCGTGCATCATGATGAGCCGATCACCCAGGTGGACCGCCTGCTGCATCGAGTGCGTGACCATGAGCGTCGTCAGGTTGTCGCGGCTGATCACCTGCTGGGTCAGGCGGATCACGTTGTCGGCGCTGCGCGGGTCCAGCGCCGCCGTGTGCTCGTCGAGCAACAGCAACTCCGGGCGGCGCCAGGTGGCCATGAGCAGCGTGAGGGCCTGCCGCTGGCCGCCGGAGAGGGAGCCGATCTCGGTGTCGAGGCGTCCCTCCAGCCCCATGCGGAGGTCGCCCACGCGCTCCTGGAACTCGCGGCAGAGCGAACGCGGCAGGGCCCAGCCCAGGCCGCGGCGCGTGCCGCGCTGGGTGGCCATAGCGAGGTTCTCCTCGATGCTGATGCCCGGCGCCGTGCCGCTGAAGGGGTTCTGGAAGACGCGGCCGATGAGCCTGGCGCGGCGATGCTCGGGCCATCGCGTGATGTCGTGGCCGGCCAGCGAGATGCGCCCCGCGTCGGGCGGGAAGGCGCCGGCCACGGCGTTGAGCAGCGTTGACTTGCCCGAGCCGTTGGTGCCGATCACGATGACGAAGGAGCCGGCCTCGACGTTCAGTTGCACGTCCTGCAGCGGACGCACCTCGTTGCGCGTACCGGCGTGGAAGGTCTTGCTCAGGTGCGTGATCTCAAGCATGGGGCGCCTCGCGCTTGGGGGTGCGGATCTTGGCGGCCAGGCCGGGCAGAATGAGCGCTCCCAGCACAAAGGCCGCTGTGATCAACTTCAAGTCGTTGGGGTCCAGCCCGAGCCGCAGGGCGATGGCCACGAGCAGCCGGAAGAGCAGCGAACCCATGACGGCCCCGGTGATGGCCAGGCCCAGCCGTCGGGTCCGAACCAGCGTCTCGCCGATGGTGACGCTGGCCAGACCCCACACCAGCATGCCGAGGCCCATCTGCACATCCGCGAAGCCCTGGTACTGGGCCAGCAGGGCGCCCGCCAGTCCGGACAGGAAGTTGGAGAGGGCCAGCGTGATGATGATCATCAGGCCCGTGTCGACGCCCAGCGCCCGGGCCATCTGCGGGTTGTCGCCGGTGCAGCGCATGGCCGTGCCCAGGCTGGTGCGGAAGAAGAGGTAGAGCATGACCGCGATGATCGCCACGAGCCCCAGCGCGCTGAGCAGGATGGCCGCGTCGCGGGTGGCGACGTCCCAGCCCATCACGTTCAACGGCCGGCCCGAAGGCGTCAGGCGGCTCGCGAGGCCGTCGGCGTAGTCAGTGGCGTTGCGCACGGAGAGGAGCGGGATGTTGCTCCGGCCCATGACGCGCAGGTTCACGGAGTACAACGCCGTCATGACGAGGATGCCGGAGAGCAGGCCGTGGATGTTGAAGCGGGTATGCAGAATGCCCGTGACGGCCCCGGCCGCGGAGCCCGCCACGGCCCCGGCCAGCGTGGCCCAGATCGGAGGGACGCCGGCGACGAGCAGCGTAGCCGCCACGGCCGCGCCCAGGGTGAGCGAGCCCTCCACGGTGATGTCCGCGAAGTCGGCGATGCGGAACGAGATGTAGACCCCGATGGCGAGCAGGGCCAGGACCAGCCCGATGGTCAACGCTCCAATCAGCAGGTTCACGCGGGTCCCTCCTTGCCCGGCGTTTCGGCCTCGCACGCGGTGATGGGCGCGATCCAGGCGGCGCCGCGGACGAAGCGGCTGTCGCCGGCCCCCGCCGAACCCCGGTCGTCCCGCAGCAGGTGCAGGGCGCCGTCGGGTCCGCCGACCTCGAACAGCCTGGCCACGGCGGTGGCCGCGGCGCTGAGCGTCACCGGCATGGCCCGGTAGGCGAATGCGGCGGCGTGGTAGTGCGCGTGCAGGTCGTCGCAGTCGTCGCCCATGGGCCGCAGGAAGGCGCCCAGCGCACCGTCCGGCTTCCGCGCCGCCACGCCCGCCACGAGCGCCAGCGACCGGGGCCAGATCACGTCCGGCGTGAAGCTGACGCGGCGGCGAATGCCCGGGAAGTCGAAGAAGGCGCCGTCGCCGGGCTCGGTGGGAGACTGCTTCATCGATGCGCCGACCAGGCCGGCCGACTCGGCGATGATCAGGACGGCCACGGCGTCGACGCCGACGGCCGACAGCGCGGTGGCCGTGAGGCCCGCCAGCGAGAGGGTGGCCTCCGGGTCCGACGGCTCGAACGTGAGAGCGTGGCTGAAGGCGCCGCGGCAGGCCAGCGCGTAGAGCGCCTGCACCCGCGGCACGAAGGCGCCGGCGGCGAGCAGGTAGTCCGGGGCCGACGCCTTGCCGGAGGGCTGATGGATGGCCGCACCGCCCGCCGCCAAAATCTCGCCGCACCGTGCGTCGGCGCCCCTGGCGTCGTCGCCCAGCGCCCCGATGCCCACGACCAGCTCCTCGACGCCCGCTGGCAGCGTGGTCAACGCGTCGGCGGAGAGGCGGCCCTCGGCCAGGTCGCCGGGCCGCCCCACGAGGCGGCATCGGAAGCCGCCGGAACCGGGCAGCGGCGTGACGATGACCTTGCAGCCCTCGGCCTCCAGCGTAACCGCCTCGGGCGCGGCCTCCTCGTCGGGAGCCGCGGAGGGCTCGCCGGCCGCCGGGGCCCGCACGTTCAGGGCGTCGAGCAGGCCGGAGAGCTCCAGCACGCGGTAGACGGCGTCGGACGGGCTGACGATCTCCAGCAGGCCGCCGATGGCCTTAAGGTCCTTGCCGGACTTGATGAGGATGCGGATGCCCGCCGAGCTGAGGAAGTCCACGCCGGATGCGTCGAGCCGCACGCGCCTGGCGCCGGCGCGGACCACGTCGGCCAGTTCGCGATCCAGCGCATCGGCCGTCGAGGCGTCCAGACGGCCCGTGGCGCCGACGACCCAGGCGCCCGGCGTCTGCTGCTTGGTGATCTCCATGGGCTAATCCACCACCTTTCCGGCTCGCTTGATCACCGGGTCCGGGATGCGCATGCCCAGCGCGGCCGCGTTGCGTCGGCTGACGACGATGCGCGAGGTCTTGAGCGGCTCGAAGGGCATGCCGGCGGGGCTCTCGCCGCGCATCACGCGGGCCATCATCCGGGCGCAGGAGCGGCCGGCGTCCTCATAGTCGCGGGCCAGCGCCACAGCCGCGCCGCCCTCGGTCACCGTGCCCGTGGCGAAGCCGAAGAGCGGGATGCGCGCTTTCCGCGCGGCCGTTGAGATCGCCGAGAAGGAGGTGAGCGCCACGTTGTCCGAGAGCTGGCAGATGGCCTCCACCCGGCCCGCCAGGGCGTCCGCTCCGTCGGCCACCTCGGACATGCCCGAGACGGGGACGGTGACGAGTTCCAGCCCGGCCTGCTTGGCCGCCGCCGCCATCAGGTCGCGGTAGAGCACGGAGTTGACCTCCGACGGCACGAAGAGGGTGCCGATCCGCCGCACCCGGGGCAGGCACTCTTTCAGCAGGGCCATCATGCCCACGAAGTCGCTGGCCACCGTCACGCCCGTCACATTGGGCATATGGTCGGTGTCGGACTTGCCGGCGCCCGCCGCGACCCCGCTGCCCACGCTGGTGAAGACGATGGGCACGTCCTTGACCTTGCCGATGGCGGCCTGCAGGGCGGGGGTTGCGGTCGGCACGATCATGTCGGCCTGCGCCGTGCGGGCGGCATCCACGAGGCCGCTGAGCGTGGCCGTGTCGCCCTGCGCGCAGCCTCGGTGGATCTCGTAGTCGCGCCCCTCCACCAGGCCGAGCTTCGGCAACTCGTCGAAGACGCCCCTGCGCGTTTCGGCCATGGTCAGGGAGTCCACATACTCGATCACATGGATCCGCCACTTGCGCGTTGGCGCCGGAGCCGGAGTTGGAGCCGCCGCGGCGGCCCGGGTGGTCTTCTTGCCGTTGGCGTCGATGACGACGGCGGCGCGCTTTAGGACCGCGGGCGGGACCGTCCAGCCGCCCTCCAGGCCCTTCAAGGCGCCGAGGTTGATGGCGAGCTGCTGGGGGACCACGTTCTCGATTCGGATGGAGGACATGTCCCTGCCGCGCAGGACCTCGGCGGCCATCTTGCCGGCGGTGCGACCGACCTCCAGGTAGTCGGCGCCCAGCCCCACGAAGGCGCCGTCCTTGGCGAGGGAGGGGCCGTTGGTGAAGACCGGGATGTGCGCGTCGCGGGCCGCCTTGACCACGGCGGAGATGCAGGCCTCCACCGTGTTGTCGCCGCCCACCCAGAGGGCCTGGACATCCTTGGCGGCCACCGCGGCCGCGGCCTCTCCCACGCCTGTGGGGCTGTCCACGGTCGCCTCGACCAGCCGGATGCCCAGCTTGGAGCACTCGTCGCGAGCCTCCCGCAGGCACGCCTCGGAGCAGGCCTCGGCCGGGTTCCAGACGACGCCCACGGACTTGAGCGACGGCAGCATCTCGCGCGCCAGCCGCAAGGTCTCGCGGACGGGCTGGAAGGTGCCGATCCCGGCCAGGTGCGCCGGATGCCCGGTCCGGGTGATGCCCGCTCCCGCGCCGAAGGGATCGGTCACGGTGCAGAAGACGTGCTGCATCTTGCCCTTGCCGTTGGCGGCGGCCATGACCTGCAACGCCGGGGTGCTGGCGGTGACGACCATCCGGAAGCCGCCTTCGAGAATCTGCTTGGCGATGCTGTTGGCCGTGGCCAGGTCGCCGGCGGCGCTGAACTTCTGGATGCGGAGGTCGCGGCCCAACTGGAAGCCGGACTCCTCGAGGCCCATCTGCACGCCGGCGATGGTCTCGTCGAGTGCGGGCCGCTCGGTGATCTGGAACAACGCGATCGTCTCGGCCTTCGGCGCCCTGCGGCGAGAGCCGTCCATCGCCAGAAGGATGGCCGAGGCGACGATGATCATCACCAGGCCCGGCAGGAGCCGAGTCAGCGTTCGCATAAAGCCTCCCTTTGCGTCAACTGCAGCCGGAACGGTGTGATACGATGTGGGTCAGGGAGCGCGCCGGTCCTGCGGACCCGGAGGGGTTCGCAAGCCTGCGCTCAGTTGGGTTGTGGGCATAGTATATCGCGTGCAGAGGGCATGGCGCGCCGCATATCGGGCAGGACGAATCCCGGATCGCGGAGAATCTACGGCACATCGGCGGCAGGCGCCGCC
>JAPLCQ010000109.1 GCA_026392115.1 Armatimonadota bacterium
CCGAGCGGTTCGTTCGCGGTATTCCCAGACCGGCAGAGCTTCCAGCAGCCGTCTACATCAACCCGCCGGAGCACAACAACAACCAGCCGTAGCCAGCAACCAGTCAGAACGAAAGTGTCTCAGAATCGTTGACACGCACCGGCGACGATCGTTCACTGAGCATACCACTGAGCCGTTCCTGGCAAGCATTGGGTCGCGCTCCCCACTGCGCTCCGGTGCAGGACCATGTGCCCGAGATGGTGAATAGCATCCCTGTGCGGTCCGCGGCAGGACGTGCCTGGCCGCCGACCTGGAGGGTAAGCACGATGCCGACGCAATCCGCGCTGAAGCCACGCCGCCCTCGGGAGCTCCGAGACGTCCTTGTTGTGCTTTGGCCGCAGCCCAAGGACCGCATCATCGCGGACAAGCAGGGCTGGTATCGGATCCGGCCGGGACGATCCGCTACCCAGTTGGGTGATATGCGCGCATTCAAGCAGCTGCTGTTCTACCAGCCTGACTCGTTCGGTCCTGAGCGCCGCCGGATCGAGTACAGCGCCGTAGTACGCGGATACGAGAAAGTCAACCGCGTCGGTCTCTTGCCGGACGAGCCGGACCACCGGCGGGCCGATGCGCTGTACCATTGCTTCCGCTTGGAGCCCTTAGAGCGCTTAGCGGAGCCGATCATCAGTCGTGTCGGCCGCAGGATGCTCTTCGTGCCTACGACGCGGTCCCGACTGACAAGCGCCACCGACATCAACGACCTCATCGCGGGGAACCCCATCGAGGATCGCCTCTTCAACGGCCTCCGCGAGTCTGGACTCCTTCCCGAGCGCGAGTTCTGGCTAGAGGTACCAAACCCCGGTGACCGGCGGGTTCGCGGCGCCATGCGGTGCCTGGATATGGCGCTCTTCTGCCGCAATGCCAACCTCAATGTCGAATGCGACGGTGATCGCTGGCATGTGGGCGTCGACCTTGCGGCCAAGGATCGGCGCCGCGACAACGCCCTTAACGCCAGCGGATGGCACATCCTGAGGTTCGGTACCGCAGATATCCGCGATGCCCTGGCGGAGTCCGTCGTTTGCGTCCGGGAGGCAGTGAGCCATTATGGTGGCCAGATACAGTAGGCAGTCCTAACAACGCGCGTGGATCGGCCGTGCCGTGCATACCACTCGTGGCTGGCGGGGCACACGGGTAGGCGGCCTCGGGATTCGGCTACCCGAAGTACCTGCGCACACCCTCCTCGCACAGGCGCAGAGCCTCGGCCTTCGCCGCCGGCTCATGCAGCCTCTTCCAGACGGTGGGCGGTATCTCGTAGTAGGCTCGATCTCGCGCGTACCGGACGAAGCCGAGCCGCTCAAACCGGTTCAGTGGCCCTTGATTGATGGCAGTTTGCACGCGAGCGGGGCTCAGCCCGGCGGGGTTGCACAGCACGCGGGCGCCTCGCTCCGCCAGCAGTCCTGCGCCGTCGCGAGCCAGATAGAAGCGATGGAACTCGGCGGCGACGTCCGCGATCTTTGCTCGGCCATGCTCGTCTGCCAGGCGAAGCAGCGCGTCGAACCACACAGGCTTGTATGATGCCGACATGTCCATCTCGGCGAGGAACCGGACCAGGTCGTCGTACAGATTGTCTTCGGTGACCTCGCTGAGCCCGAACTGCTGCCGTAGGCCTGGGACGCGCTCGCGACTGAAGTAGGCCACTGCAGCCCCTCCACCCAGATCGACTGTTTCATCCGCGGGTATCTGCCCCTTCTTTACCCGGTCGATCACCCAGCCTTCGGACACGCGGAGGAGACGCGCGAGGCCACAGGCGGTGACCATGCCCTCGACGCGCTCCTGCCAGTCGAAGATGGCTACGTCGACCAGATCGCGGCACCAGAGGTGCAGCGGAAGATCGGCAGGCGTGGCGCCGTCATCATCGCCGAAGACGCGTGATCCGGCGCGATACTGGGGCTTCTTGGTGAGTCGGTGGACACTCAGTGCCTGGTTGTGGCGGCCGAAGACATCGACGAAGTCGAAGAGGATCAGCGCCTCCTTCCCCGGGTACTTTCGCATACCGCGGCCCAACTGCTGCTGGTACACGACCTTGGAGAGCGTGGGTCTGGCCATCAGGAGTACCTCGGTCTCGGGTGCGTCCCAGCCCTCGTTCAGAACGTCCCGGGCGCACAACACACGGACCTCGCCCGATCGGTACGCGTCGAGTATGCGCTTGCGTTCGCCGCGGTCCAACCGGCCGCTGACAGCCTGCGCACCAAAGCCTGCTGCTCGGAAGAGACGCGCCATAGCCTCGGCATGCTCCACGGTGACACAGAAGCAGACGGCGCGCTTGCTGGGAACGTTATCAGCGTAGGTTCTGACGAGCAGATCGTTGCGAGACGGTATCGTGACGCGCTTCTCAAGGTCTGCCTGCTTGTAGTTGACGCCGCCGAACCGCAGGTTCCTCAGGTCGACGTTCGTCTCGACACGGAAACACCGCACGTCGCACAGGATGCCTTGCTTGACGGCGGTCTCGAGGGCGAGCCGATGGGCGGCTTGGACAAACACGTCAAGGGCGCTCTGACCATCAGCGCGCTCCTCGGTACCCGTTAGCCCGAGAAGGAAGTCCGGATCGAAGTACCGCAGGACGGCCTGGTACTCCCGGGCAGTTGCGTGGTGCGCCTCGTCGATCACGATGTAGCCGAAGTGGCCGGGATCGAAGTCCGCCAGCCGGTTCACCATGGACTGCACCGTTCCGACCACCACGGGCGCAAGGGACGTATCTGCATCCCCCAGCCGCACGGCGCGTTGCTCGGGCCATAGGTCGCCGAATCGCGCGATCGCTTGGTCGACCAACTCGTGAGTATGTGCAAGGAAGAGCGTCCTGGCACCCAGTCGACGGGCGTCTTCGATTGCTGTCGTTGTCTTGCCGGAACCCACCGCGTGTGACAGGAGGGCGATCTGGTTGCCCTCCGCGCGCAGGGCAGCGAGGGCCCCAAGCGCCTCCTCTTGATGGTCCATCAACTCGATCCGGGTGCCGCGCTTGCATGGCAGGTGGTCAGCCGGGATGGTTAAGCGTACGCCTGTGTCGAGCAGTATCGACAGGTGCTCCTTAACACGGTGAGGTTCCTCTGCGAGTTGCCAGTCAGACCAGCGGAGGACACTCCAGCCCAGATGAGTCAGGCTGTTCTGCCGCACCAGCTGATCGGCGTAATCCTCGCTTGAGACCGCGCCCGGATGGTGGTAGGTCTCGCCATCGATCTCGATGGCGTATCGGCTCAGGAGCGTTTCTAGCGCAAAGTCGATCCGACGATCGTGGCCCTCAATATCGACGTAGTCGCGCTGTTCCACAAGCAGCCCGGCTGCGGCCGGACCGAACACGTCGGTGAACAGCTCAACGAAGCGTTCCTCGGTCCGATATGGCGCGGCTGCCGGCATCAGGGCGTCTCCTGCTCCACGGCTGAACGCGGTTTGAGACAGGCACCAGCCGCATCGTCTGCCTGCCGTGGTGGCTTGTTCACTGCGTTATGGTACCGGATGCCACCGGCTCCAGCCGTGGCCGCGCGTACTGCCTCGTCATTCGGGGCTCTGGTAGATAACGGCCTGCTGGTGCGCCGGGCGGATGTGCCGCGGTTGGTCCCGCTGTTGCGCGCCTTTGAGGGCTGTGCTAGGGCGGTGCTGGGGGAGGTGGAGACCGCCAATGTCGTTAAGCTCCACCGCTACTCGGGGAAGGTCAGCTATCTGGCATGCGCGGTTCGCAGAGGCGATCCGTACCCACTCATTCGGCTGCGGGTGAAGGTCGATCTGCCCCGACTGTCAGTCCAGACCATGGGCTATGCTACGGATGCCGACCCACCAAGGCTCGACGCGACCGTGGGCGAGATCAAGCGCGGTGTAGAGGGAGGGCCCGACCAGCAATGAGCCGCATGACGTAGCCGGAGGCAGCGACTGGAGAGCCGTCGCCCCACACTGACATCACGGAAGCTACGGCGCTCGAAGCGAACCTACCGGCGACGCCGGCGAACCAGTTTGTGGGAGGCGCCCGCCTCGCGCGCGCACGCGAGCGCACTTCGGCTCGATGTGCCGCGCGTGCGCACTATATCGGAGTGTTAGTGATATGATAGTGAGTCGATGCTATTAGTTCTATTGATCGACGTGGCTAATTGTTGCAGAAGGGACCTTTTCGAGATGAGGCATCCTACTCGCCCATGGCCGGTCCGAAAGGGTCGTGCTCCTCGCAGTAGTACCCCACGGTAAGGGTTGCCCGGCACCGGTCGTAGGCGCAGACTCGGAGGGGCGCGGACGGCACCGGCGGGGCGGACTGGCCCGTCAGTCCCTGGGTGATCTCGGCCAGACTGATGCGCAATGCCTTGGCTCCGTTAGCTTGTAGAACGTCATTCCAGTCCTTGGCGCCCGCGCCCGGCAGCATCGCCCGCACATAAGCGCCGACGCGCCTAAGCTCTGCGGACCAGTGGTCCGTAGCCGACCGACCGGCATCGTCGGCGTCAAACGCCAGGAGCACCGTCCTTCGGGCGTAGTGGTCGGCAAGCCACGGACGAAACGCGGTGCCGCAGAGGGCCACCGCCGGCATGCCGGCAGCCGCCAGGCTTAGCGCGTCGATGGGCGCTTCGGTGATGACAAGCACCGGGGCCTCCAGAGCGCCCGGTGTCGAGAACACGCCGTCTACTATGGCGCCCGACGAGCGCGCCTTCGGGCCTGTAGGCTGTCCGACGTAGCGGCCGTGGACGCCGACCAGCAGGCCCGACAGGTTGCGCGCCGGGAATAGGACTGCCGGGTAGCCGGACCAGGACGGGGCGTACCGGGCACACCGGCCGGCGAGATCATCGGGTATCCCGCGGCTCTTCAGGTAGTGTGCGCCAGGCGTCTGCAGGAGGTCCAATACGCCGGTGGCGGGCAACGCGAACGGAGCAGGCGGGACCGGCGCCGGCGGGGCGCAGGGCTCCGCTCGCACGGAAAGCGCCGCGGCCTCATAGTGCCGCGACGCTTGTGGCTGGTCCATCTCGCCTGTAGCGAACCTCCTCAAGTACAAACCTGTAGTGGCGGCTGCGTCTCAGGCTATGGGTCATGCTCTCTGGAGAGCGTGTCGGCCAGCGCTCCGTCTAGCCGTAATCCCCGTTCCAAACGCGCAGTGCTGAGTTGCGCGGCCGTGAGGCCCTTGGCCCCCCGTAGATCAACGTCCCTTAGTGTTACCCTCGTCAGGTTGGCGCCGGTTAGCCTGGCTCCAACGAGGGTCGCGGCCGTCACGGTGGCGTCTGTGAGGTCGGCCCTTGTCAGGTCGGCCCCAGTGAAGTCGCCGGTAACGACGTTGCGCTTGAGGTCGAGACCGACCAGGTAGGGGGCGCCGCGCCGCCACTGCATGCCTGGGCCAAGTCTCGTGGCGAGGTCTGACCGCGCCGACCGGAACGCACGTTCGGTTAGGCCCGACACATTGGTAAGGTCGGCGCCTCGCAAGTCAGCACCCATCAGATTGGCTTCGGCCAGGCTGGCACCTACCAGGACCGCGCCGCTCAGGTTGGCGCCAGTCAGGTCGGCACTGACCATATCGGTGCGGGTGAGGTTGGCCCCATGCGCGTTGGCCGCCCGAAGGCTGGCGCGGCGCATATGTGCGCCCTGTAGGTTGGTTCGAACAAGGGTTGCCCTGTCCATGCGTGCTCGCGTCAGAACAGCACCCGCAGCGTCTGCTCCGTCTACTCCCGCGCTACCAAGGTCAGCGGACGCAAGGGTTGCCCCACGCAAGTCCGCCCACCTTAAGTCGGACTTCGATAGCACGGCAGACGTCAGCTCAGCCTCCGCAAGGAACGCGTGGCGAGCGACCAGTAGTGGCGCTCGAAGCCCGGCCAGGCGAGCGGGCCTGACGTACTGCAGAAGGGCGGTGTTGAGCGTGCATTCGTTGTACCAACCCGTGGGCTTGGTCGAGAGGTCTTGGTAGCTGACGTCGATTACAGAGCGGATTCCTACGGCTGCCGCGATACCGCTCACCGGGACCAGAGCGCCGCGGTTCGTCGCAACCGTCTCGACAAGCAGGCACACCGCCACAGCGACGCGGAGACAGTTAGCAACGCAACGTCTGCCATGCCAGAACGGCAATCGCTGTGGCATGGGCGTCGTCTGGCATGACGGAGCCGCCAACGATGCCCTGGACGCAGCCTCGAACTGGACTGCGGACGTGACCGCGAGGCTTACCACAACGAGGTGCACGCAAGTCAAAGCTATCGAATAGTTGGTCATGAAAGTGCCAAGGCAGTACAGGATTGCCCAGCATGGTATCCAGTAGGCTGCGGCACGTGCAAATGATCGCTGCAGTCTGAGGAATGCAGGCCGCTGTCTGCCAGCTCTCACGGACTGGGGTACCAGCGCCCAGAGCAGCCACTGAGGCGTCTGCTGCTCGGGTGTACTTCCGTCCGGCAGTACAGCAGGAAGACGTGCGTATAGCTCCCAGAGACGTTGGTTGCTGATGTTCAATACTGTTGCCGAAATCCATATTGTAAATGGTGCGATCCATGAAAATAGCGATAGCGGGATCTGAACGTTCAAGGCCGGCAACGTGGTCGTGCCGGATTGCGCCAATAACTCGCTAGCACGGATGCCCGCACAAGTCACCACAGCGAAAGCACATATGGTCAGCATAGCGACCATCTGTTTCCCTATGTTACTGATGTCCTTGTCAATTATCGCAAAGTGCGAATCCCATGATAGCGGTGCCGTTGTGCGGATACCCTCCAGGTTGGCACCACCCACAAGCCACGTCTCAAGCCCATGAACGGCCGACAGATCAGCGCCGCGCATGTCCGTTCCGCGGACATCGGCACCGATGACCTGTCCAGCGATCGTCTGCCCGCTCGCGTCTCTGCCGCGTAGTGCGGTCTGCCCTGCGGCGCCGACAGCACAGCCGCCACCTACCCACTCGTTGAACGCTTGTACATCGGAGTCTGACAGTCCATGCGTCGGATTGGTCCGGGGTCCCGCATGGCGCCGTGGCAACAGGTAGTTCATGACCTGCGTAGCCAGGGCAACCAGCAGCAGATTCGAGACAGCTAGTGAACGAGTCGCCTCGATACCAAGGACCATCGCCAGTGGCCACGGCCCCCAGTGCTGTGCCAACACTCCCTGAGAGGTCGTGGACCAGATCAGGGCTGCGGCGCCGGCGAGCAGGGCGATGGGCTCGCAGACCAACGCTAGCCGGGCAACTCCCAACGCTTGCCGCCGGAACGAAGACGGCGCCCTCCGCGCGTGATCATCGATCGGCCAACGCCGCGCGGCGTGCTGGACTATGATCACAGCGGCTGCTGCCAGGACGACCAACCACCGAGCCCACAGCAATTGCAGAACCTGCATGACCGGCACGAGTGCGGCAGCGCCAACGAAGTGCAGCGCGAGGACAGAGCGAACTGACGTGCCCTCCAGGCCGTCGCGACAGATGTGCGACGGTCGGGACTCCTCCGTGCGTTCCCGCGCCGGCGTCGCATGGGGAGCGATGCCGCCGCTCGCGTCGCGGAACCAGTTCAGACCGCCCAGCGGCGGCTGCATCGATGCACGATAGGGGGCGTATAGCGCTGGTAGCACCAGCCACGGAAGATCAAACCTTGTACATGTGGCATTCCATCCAGCGGCCAAGAGGGCGACCACGCTATGGCCGACGGTGACGATGACCAACGCCTCACCGGTGAGCCGCATGACCCACACGAATTCCGGTAACGGAGGCACATAGGGAACCGTGTGCATCAGGGCTCCCGCACAGCGCTCTCCCACGACACCTATGGCAAAGGCGATGAGCGTAGCGGTTACGCGAGGATCGAGACTCCGTAGCCGCCCGAGGACGCCGCCAGCCGATAGCGATGATACAGTAATCCTATTGGGAACCATTGGCCAACCAGCCTCTCGCTGCCAGCCGCGCCCAAGGCTTCTGGCTGTAGCACAGCCCGTGTGTGCGCGCGCATTCCAAGAGTGGCATGGTTTGCCCAGCGCAACGCCGCGCACTAGCGGCGCCAAGCCGCCATTGAATGGCTGCGGGTGGCGTCAGTGTATCCGAAAGACGACGTTCTTGGGCCGTCGTCCGGATCGGCACTGGAACGCGAACCCACCCCGCGTCTGCGTGTGCGGCCGCGTGCCCGGCGGCGCTCAGAGCGAGGCTGTGGGGCGCCATGTTGCCGACCATTGGCACCACGCATATGCCGCCTGGCGGCGGGCCTCGCGAGGTGCTGCGTTCTGGGCGGCAAGCTCAACGCACGTCGCGGTGGCGCGGGCCGCGCTGCCCGCTGCGGCTCAGGACGGGCCTTGGTGGCGCGCGCGCCGTCGTGCGCGCGTGCGCGGAACCGTGCGTGCGCACGCGATCCCGCGCAGGACGGAGTGCGGCATGAGCCGATGCACAGGCATGTCCACTGGCTCGGCCTTGGGCAGTGGCCAGGAAGGCGGTTGTGGGCGCGCTGCCGCTCTGGAGAGGCGCAGGGCGGCCCTGCGGGTACGGTTGAGGGGTCGGTCGTACTCCGCGCGTCTCCGAACCATGGCGACCGCTGGCTGCCCTTGCAGCGTGGTGACGGGCGTCACCGGTGGGCGGGGCGCGTCGCTGAGCGCAGGTTCGCCGGCGCCGGCCGCGCCACACTAAAGCGCGGGCCACAGGGCCGGACCCAGGATTGGGCAGGAGCACCGAACCAGTTGCACCCCCCAGGCCCCCCCCACCCCAGGCTGCACACTCCAGTTCACCCGTCCCGCGCCAAGGTTATCACCATCACCCGAGGGCAACAGTGATAACCTTGACGGTGCGGGCACGCGGACCCAGCCGCCGATGCCAGGCACACGGGGCGTCACGCGTGCTCCATTGGAAGCGTCGGTTGCCGCGGGTCGTCGGCGAACGGGTCGCTGCGCGGGACCCAGTCCTTCAGCGCCCATTCCCAGACCGTGCCCGTTCTAAAGCTCTGCACGCCGAGGTCCTTCTTCGCACGGTTCAGCGTCGCCGTGCTGAGCCCGGCCTGGGTAGCGCGATCGGTCACGGTCTTTGAGCCGACCGGCCCGTCCGCGAGCAGCTCGAGCAGAAAGGCCTTGGCCTGATCGCTCGGCTGGTCTCTGGCAGTCGAGAGGATTTGGTCGGCGGTGAGGTCTGACTCGCCCAACCACTCGACACGCGCGGCCCTGCCGGACTGCACGGGCCGGTACAGCAGTGTGCGGACCTCGCGGGCCACATTGCACTTCGTGCAAGCCAGGGCCCGGCACGACTTGTCGTCAGGGTCGATGCCCACGGTGAAGACAAACCTAGCCGCTCCAGTGAAGGCGATGCTACCGCCTCCCCGGTACAGAGCGGCGGCGCCGGAGCCCTTGTTCAGGTGGCGCACAGCCAGGACGGCGCAGCGCGTCTTGACGGCGGCATCGCGGAGGCGGGCGAGGATGACGCGCACGTCGTTGCCGCGGTGAGTGTCCACCGCCGGCAGGAACTCCGTGAGCGGGTCGATGATGAGCAGATCGATGTCGTTGTCGGTGATGTACTTGGCCAGCATGTCGGCGTCGTCGCCCAGGTTCCAACCTGCGCCGCCGCCCTTGGCGGGGACGAGGAAGACTCTGCTGGCGTCCGCCCCAGCGGCTTCGAGGCGGGGCTTCTCCGTGTCGGCCGCGTCGTCCTCGCCGGTGAGGAAGAGCACGTTGCACTTCGGGGTTGCGGACCCGTCCGGCATGGCTTCGCCTCGGCTTAGCCGGGCTGCGATGTCCATGGTGATGAGGCCCTTGCCCTTGCCGGGGTCGCCTTCGATGATGGTGAGCTTGCCGCGAGCGAGGTGGTTCGGCCAGATCCAGTCGATGTCCGTGGCCTCGATGTCGTCGAAGCAGATGGCCGGGGGCAGCGCGCCGGCGCCCATCGCTGCCGCCCACGCTTTCGCGAACGTCGCCACCATCGCGGGCCCGCCCATGCCGTCGGCGAACGTGGACAGCATGGCCCCGTACGACTCGGCCGTCTGCCCGTGCCGCGAGAAAAAGCGGTTCGCGTCGCCCTTCATCTCCAGGTTAACAGTGCCGTTGCTCATGGCCACGACGCCCGTTCCGTTGGCGGGCATTCGATGAGCCCGCCCATGAGAAGGCCGATGGCGCAGTGCAAGCCGCCCACGGCGCTCCACGGAGACGCCGTACCCCAACGTTTACCGGCGATGTGGGCTTCCCAGTCGGGCTCCCGCAGGAGTCTGTCGAGCGGGATTCGGTAGTGCTCCAGGACGAGTTCGTCGCCCTCGACTCGCCACGGCGAGATCATGAGCCGGATCGCCTCCTGGCAGGCCATGGCGTGGGTGACCTCGGCAGGCGTCGGCATCATGTCAACTAGTTCGGTGACATGATGTGTAATCATTACATTCCATTAGGCGCTTCGCACCATGGCTGGCGCCTCCGGTGCGGAGCGCCTTCTTGTGAGTGGGCGCAGCGGTTGAGCCGCGCCCGGTGGTGTGTGATCAGCTATTCACGCTCTCGGCAACTCGGTACAGGCGGACGCCGTCCCGAAGATGAAGCTGGTAGCGTTGACGCGATAGAGCCTCGCCAACGCTACCGCGAGGCCATAGGAAGCACCCCCATGCCCCTCTATGGCTCGCAGGTAACCGTCACTGACTCCGACTGCACGCGCCGCCTGTGCAACAGTGAGGCCGGCGGCGACGCGTGCGGCACGGTATGGGCCATCCGGCATCGGATCGCCCTTGCGGCGCGGCCGTCTCATGTCGAAGCCGCATCCACCGCCGCCGACGACCGCGCGGCCAACCACATCCGCACTGCATCCCGGACGAGGTGGGAACGCGAGTCGGCCAGGCCGGCATCGACTGCGCGGTCGATGGCGCTGCTGAGGGCGTCTGGCATGAGGATGGGGCGCAGCTTCTGCGTTCTGCCGCGTGGGCGTGGTTTCTGGGCGTGGCTGTGCATCCTCATGCCAGGCCCCGGTGTCGGCGCACCATGTAGTCGGTGAGAGCGAGGCGGATGAACTGGGAGCGCGAGAGCGCGCCAGCGTGCTTGGCGGCGGCGTCGATGTGCTTGACCAGTGCGGGCGTGAGGAACACGGCGTACTGGCGCGGTCGGTCGCGGTGCGGCGTCAGACTTGCTTGGTCCGGGATCATCGGCTTCCTTTCTGCCCCTTGTGGGGGCTCAAACGCAGACAGGCCCGGCCCACCCGAGGGGAAATCCTCGTGATGGGCCGGGCCTGTCGTGGTCTGGTGGCCGCTCTTCGCGGTCAGTCCAAGGGTGGCACACTCCCCGCTACTTGCAGCGGCGACCGTACCGCCTTCTCGGCGTCGGTAGATTGTGGCGTCCTGTTGGGCGACGTGTCTACATATTGTACCCAACCGTGGATCGTGACTGCATATATGGGCACGACTCCTCGGTTTTCTTTTCCTGGGGGCCTCCGACTGAGGGCGCCAAGTTCAGCAGCTTGAGCTTGGGGCAATCGGGGCCGGGGCACCGGAGGGCGCGATCGTTGCCACGCCATGCCCAGTAGCGGTCGGGTTTGGGGCGGTCTCCCTGTACCCAGGTGGCGTAGAGCTCGCTGAGCTGATGGCCGTGGAGATCGATCAGGCGTTCGCAACGGGCGGACGGGTGTCTGTGCTGAATGCCCACCGTGCCGACGAAGCGGCCGGAGGGGCGTTGGAGCCCGTGCAGCATGTATGACGGCAGGAGCACCTGGCGCAGACTGCCGGCGCCGTAGTCGCTGTAGGCGCCTGTGTCCTGGTTCAGGGTGCGGTCCCAGAGTCGCAGTCCACACCGGATTGATGGTTGCGCGAAGCCGCGCCCATGGACGCCGTATACGTGGACGCCGTCCAGTTCGCCGGTGTCGGGATTGCGGTGCTGGAGCACAACGGGCGCCTTACAGTCGGGGCATATGAGGGCATGGCCAAGGCGGAGTAACGCGTCTGTCACGATGTGCGGGCGTTGCATGTCACCAGGCCTCCTGCGGCATCTGCCCGGCGATCTGCGCCCAGAACACCGCGATGGCGTTGGCCTGGACCGCCACCGCACAGATGCAGGCGCCCGGGCAGCCGGCGCCGGTGTGCGGAGCGGCGTGAGCTTGGGCCGCCCTGACGGAACTGGAGCCGGGGCGGGCACACACAGGGGGCCGGCGCTCCCATGGCCGGTCTGCCGCACGGACAGGCTTGGTAAGCGAGGCTGGTCCGTGGATGGTGAGGTCGTTGTTCATCGCTGTGCTCCTATGCAAGGTTATCACTCGTCACGGTAGAGGGACGTGATAACCTTGGCGTCGCGCCGACTGTGCTACTTCACTTGGCGCCCTTCTTCATCAGGCGCTCAACTGGGCTGTACATCCGGTGCTGCGTGGCGACGTCGGCGTCTGCGATCTGCGAGTAGCGGCGCGTCTGCTTGAGGTCGGTGTGGCCGAGCATCTTCTGTAGCGTGAACGTGTTGCCGCCGGCGCGCAGAAAGGAGATGGCGGCGTAGTGCCTTGCGGTGTGCGGGGAGCAGCGAACGCCGGTGATGCCGGCCTCTGCGCCCAGGCGCTCCACGATGTGGTACAGGGCGTTGGTGGTGAGGCGGCCGCCGCGCTCGGATGCGAAGACGGGTTCCGAGGGATCCTGGCGACCTGTCTTGAGGTAGGCCCAGAGGGCACGGGCCACCGCGGCGCCGAAGCATACCTGTCGCTTCTTGCCGCCCTTGCCCTCGACGGTTGCGGTGCGTTGCGACAGGTCAAGGTCGACGATGGTCAGGCCGCACAGTTCGGACGCACGCAGGCCGGTATCGAAGAGCATGAGGAGCGCGGCGTAGTTGCGGAGCCCCTGCTTCGAGTCCTTGGCCGCATTGAGCAGCGCGTGCGCCTGGTCGTCGGTGAACGGCTGCACTTCGTCGGGGCGGTCGACCACTGTGCCTACGCGGGCCATGGGGTCTACGTCGAGTTGGCCGTCCTTGACGAGCCACCGGAAGAACGTACTGAGGTGGCGCCGGTAGGTGGCGATGGTGCCCGGCTTGGGCGCCTTGAATCGGTTGACGTTCTTGGCGTTGCCGAAGCGACCGTCAGCATCACGGTGGCCGCGTGTGAGGTAGGCCATGAAGCCGCGCAGTTCGTTGGTGCCGCACTCCTGCATGCCCTGCTCCTTGAGGAACCAGAGCAGTTTGCTGGTGATCAGGCGGCGAAGCGAGATCGTCGCGGGGGAGTGGCTGCTGATCTCACAATCGAGCAGCCAGCAGGAAACGTGCCGGACCAGTTCATCGGTCGGCACGAAGTCCCGCGTAGGGGAAGTAAGTTGCCAGTTCTGCATTTCGCCCTCCGGAATGGGGGTTCCGGGAAGGCGTCCGCCGGTAAGTAAGTTGCCAGTTTGAGCGTGAAACTCGTAAGACTGGAGCGGGAGACGGGTTTCGAACCCGCGACCTCTTCCTTGGCAAGGAAGCGCTCTACCACTGAGCTACTCCCGCACGTTACGTGCGGCTCTTATGGGCGAGAGGAGAGTCGAACTCCTACGCCTTCCGGCACTGGCTCCTAAGGCCAGCGTGTCTGCCATTTCACCACTCGCCCACGATGAACGGCGATCGCCGCATGGCGTCCTGATTATAGCATCGGGCTTGTCGGAGTGTCAACAAGCCCGATGTCTTTTTCGGCGCTCCCTACAGCCCGTTCTGGGCGTAGACCTCGGCGGCGATCTCTACCGCGCGCAGGCCGTCATGACCCGTGACGGCGGGCGGCGCGCCGGTTCGAACGCACTCGGCGAAGTGGTTCACCTCGGACTGGAACCGGTCGCCTGCACCAGGTTCTACGGTCTCGGTGGCGCCGGTGGACGCGTCGTGCACGGTCACGGAGCCGTCGTTGTAGTCCACGAAGCAGGCGCCCGCCGTGCCGTAGATCTCGACGATGTTGCGGCCGCCCGGCGTGGCCCAGCTGGCCTCGATGACACCCAGGGCGCCGCTCTCGGCCTGAAGCAGGACGATGGCCGTGTCCTCGACGTCGATGCCGGGGATGTGGGTGGTCACGCGCCCCGACACGGAGACGACCTCGCCTGCCAGGAAGCGATAGATGTCAATGGAGTGGATCGCCGTGTCGAGCAGCGTGCCGCCGCCGGCGATGGCCTTCTTGGAGAACCATCGGTCCTCGACGCCGGTGAAGAGGCCGCTGAACCGGTTGCGGATCATCACCAGGGATCCGAGCTTGCCTTCCTCGAGCAGGCGCTTGGCGTAGACGATGCCGGGCTCGAATCGGTGGCAGAACGCCGTCATCAGCAGGCGCTGGGCGGCGGCCGCCGCGTGGTAGATTTGCTGCGCCTCGTGCGGGGTGCGGGCGAGGGGTTTCTCGCAGAGCACATGCAGCCCGGCGCCGATGGCCGCCAGGGCCGCTTCGCTGTGGCCGACCGGAGGCGTGCAGATGTCCGCCACGTTGAGGCCGGGCGTCTTGAGCGCTTCGGCCAGGTCGGTGAACGCGGCGGCTCCGACCTGGTCGGCGGCCTTCTGCGCGGCCGCCGCGTCGGTATCGCACACCGCCAGAACCTTCGCGCCCGGGCACTTGCTCCAGCGCTCGAGGTGAACGCCGCCGATGCCGCCGCAGCCGACCAGCAGGACGTTGGGATCAGGCATGTCGAACTCCTTGGTTGCAGGTTGCCGCAACGGGGCCTGGGCCCTGTACGCGCCAAGGGAGTCTACCCCTGATCGCGGCGCCGAACGGGACGGGAGTAGGTATCATCTGCGGCATGAGCCAGGCTTCTGCGCCGGCGGCATCGGTGTGAGGTGGGTTGATGGACTGCGACCAAGTGCCGGCCGCGCAGGATGGCGGAGGCACCCTGAGCCGGATGCTGAGGGACATGCCCGCCTTCGCCTACCGCTGCGCCAATGATCCCGATTGGACGATGGAGTATGTAAGCGACGGGTGTCTGGAGCTGACCGGCTACGCGCCCGACGCGCTGGTTGCCAGCAAGGCGACCTGCTACGGCGATCTGATCGCGCCACAGGACCGCGACCGCGTCTGGTCCGCTGTTCAGTCGGCCGTCGGCCGGAACGCGAGCTTCGATCTGGTGTACCGAATCCGGCGGGCAGACGGCAGGGAGGCCTGGGTCCACGAGCGCGGGCGGCCCATCATCGGCGCCCGGGGCGAAGTCGAGGCGCTCGAGGGCTTCATCGCGCTGACCGACGACCACGCCGAGGCGCTTCGGGCCTCTATGCGACGCTGGGGCGCCGTCATGGATGGCCTTCCGGCCGAAGACCGGCAGACGCTGGCATCGACCATGCTTGCCGCTACCGATGCGCAGTTCCGGGCGGCCATGGAGCAGGCGGCGATCGGTATCTGCTACCTTTCGCTCGACGGCCGGTACCTGTGGCTCAACAGCAAGTATTGCGAGAACGCCGGGTGGCCCGCGGAGGATTTGATGCGGCTTGGGCCCAGCGCCATCGTCCACCCCGACGACGTGGAGACCGGCCGGGCCGACTCGGACGCCGCCATGCAGGGAGGACCGAAGCAGTACCAGGCGGTTCGCCGGTGCATCACGAAGGAGGGCAAGACCCGCTACAACCAGATCAGCGTCTCGTTGATCTACGACGACCACGGCGAGCCGATGTATTTCATGTCGGCCATCCACGATATCACAGCCAAGGTCGAGGCCGAGGAGCGCTCCCGGCGCGAGGATGCCGCGCTACGGCAATCTCAGAAGCTCGAGGCGCTGGGCACGCTGGCGGCCGGCGTGGCGCATGAGATCAACAACCCGCTCATGGGCATCATCAACTACGCGCAAATCATCCAGGATGCCGGCGTCGACGACGAGATGGTCAACCTGAGCGCCCGGGGGATCGCTTCCGAAGGCGCGAGGATCGCCACCATCGCGGGGCGTTTGCTGGAGTTCGCCGGGATGCAGGCCGATGAATTGGCGCCCACCACCGTTGCCTACCTTATCAACAACACGCTCGACCTGGCGCGGCATGCGCTGAGCCGAGCGGGCGTGCGCGTCGATGTGCAGGTCGACGATCCCATGCCCACCGTCGTCTGCCGGCCGCAGCAGATCCGGCAGGTGCTGCTGAACCTCATCATGAACGCGAAGGACGCCATGGCGGCCACCGAGACGGAGAGGCGCCTCGCGGTTCGCGCCCGTGAAACCACCGAGGACGGCAGGGCATGGCTGCACGTGGAGGTGGAGGACTCCGGGCACGGTGTGGCTGCGGAGCATCTCGAGCGCATTTTCGACCCGTTCTACACCACCAAGCAGCGGACCAAGGGCACCGGGCTCGGGCTCTCCGTCAGCCATGGCATCGTTCGCGACCATGGCGGCAGCCTGACCGTCCAGAGCGAGCCGGGCCGGGGGGCCGTCTTCACGCTTCGACTGCCCGTGGATGGTCCGCCACAGCACCAGCCGCACCCGCCAGGCGCCTGAGCCTCGCTTGCCCCAGAACCAAGGAGAGAACCGAACCATGCGTGTGCCCGCTACCCGCCGCGGCGACTGCGCCGAGATGCTGCACGGCGTCCGAGTAGAGGACCCGTACCGCTGGCTGGAGGATGGAGCCTCCGCCGAAACCAGGCAGTGGGTGACCGACCAGAACGCCGTCACGTTCGACTATCTGGCGTCGCTCCCGTGGCGCGAGCGCATGCGGAGCCGGCTGACGGCCTTCTGGAGCTACGAGCGGTTCAGCCGTCCGTTCCGGGCGGGCAGGCGCTGGTTCTGGCTCCACAACGAGGGCTTGCAGAACCAGGACATCCTCTTCACGGCGCACCGGCCGGACGCCGACGGACGCCTGCTGCTCGACCCGAACGCGCTCTCGACCGACGGCACAGTGGCCCTCTCCGGCCTCAGCGCGAGCCCGGACGGAAGCCTGTTGGCCTATGCGTTGAGCTCCGCGGGCTCGGACTGGCAGGAGTGGCGCGTGCGCCGAACCGACACGGGCGACGACCTGCCGGACCTGCTGCGCTGGGCCAAGTTCACAGACGCGGCCTGGACCCGCGACGGTCAGGGCTTCTTCTACGCCCGTTTCGATGAGCCCGCGGAGGGGCGGGAGTTCCAGCAGCAGAGCCTGAACCACAAGGTCTTCTACCACCGGCTGGGCGATGAGCAGGCGCAGGACCTGCTGGTCTACTCGCGACCGGACCAACCCGAGCGGTACCTGGGCGCGCATGTGACCGAAGACGGCCGCTACCTGCTCATCGACGCCTCGCGGGGCACGGACCCGGAGAACCGCGTCTTCGTGGCCGATCTGGGGTCGCCGACGAAGCCCGACGTGCGCGCCGAGGTCCGTCCGCTGCTGGCCGAGGGTGACGCGCAGTACGGGTTTATCACCAACGCCGGTAGCCGCCTCATCTTCACCACGGACCTGGATGCCCCGCTGGGCCGGATCGTGGCCATCGACGCAGCCGCCGAGGGCGCGGCCGGGCTCTCCGAGGTGGTCGCCGAGTGCGGCGAGACGCTGGAGTGGGCGACTTCGGCAGGCGGCCGGATTTACGCGGGCTACCTTCACGACGCGCACACGGCCGTCTGGGTGTACACCCTCACCGGTTGGCCCCGAGGCGACGTGGCGTTGCCCGGCATCGGTTCCGCGTCCGGTTTCGGCGGCCATGCGGGCGACAAGACGGCCTACTACACCTACAGCAGCTTCGCGCAGCCCGCGGCGGTCTACGCGCTGGACATCGCCACGGGCGTCAGCCGCCTCTTCCGCCGACCGGGGCTCGACCTGGACCCGGAGCAGTACGAGACCACGCTGGAGTTCGCCAGGAGCAAGGATGGAACGCGCATCCCGGTCTTCCTATGCATGCGCAAGGGCTCCCAGCGCGACGGCCGGCGGCCCGTCTACCTGACCGGCTACGGCGGCTTCCGCATCTCGCTGCAACCGGGGTTCCACCCGAACCGCCCGGTGTGGATGGACGAGGGCGGCGTCTTTGCGCTGGCCATCCTGCGCGGCGGCGGGGAGTACGGCAAGGCGTGGCACGACGCCGGCCGTCTGGAGAACAAGCAGAACGTGTTCGACGACTTCCAGGCGGTTGCGCGGCATCTGGTCCATGCCGGCTGGACCCAGGCCGAGCGCATCGCCATCGCCGGTGGGAGCAACGGCGGCCTCCTCGTGGGCGCGTGCCTGACGCAGGCGCCGGAGCTCTTCGGCGCGGCCCTCCCCGCCGTGGGCGTCATGGACATGCTACGCTTCCACAAGTTCACCGTGGGCTGGGGCTGGACCAGCGACTACGGGAACCCGGACAATGCCGAGGATTTTGCCACTCTGCTCCGCTACTCGCCGCTGCACAACCTGAAGCCCGGCACGCGCTATCCGGCCACGCTGGTGACGACGAGCGACCATGACGACCGCGTGGTGCCCGCCCACAGCTTCAAGTTCGCCGCGGCGCTCCAGGCCGCACAGGCTGGACCGGCGCCCGCCCTGATCCGTATCGAGGTGGACGCGGGCCACGGCGCGGGCAAGCCCATCGCCAAGAGCATCCAGGAAGCGGCCGATGTGCTGGCATTCGCGGCCGAGGCCCTGGGCATGGCCCCGCCCGAGGCGTCGTCGTGACGGTCGCGACCCGCGGGGCGCGGAGTGTGTGTTGGGGCCGGTAGCCGGCGCGTTGCTGGCGGCGCTGGGCGGCCTCTGCATCGGAAGCGGCTCCTGGACGCTGAAGGAGATGCGCCGCTACCGGTTCGAGCACTGGCTGCTGGTGGGCATGTCCGTGGGACTGGTGATCCTGCCCTGGGCGATCACGCTGGGGGCCTACCCTGACGCCCTTGCCGCCGTCGGGCGCATCCCGCTCGGCAACCTGGTGCTGAGCAACCTCTTCTCGGTGGGCTGGGGCGTGGCAAACGTCCTCTGCGCGCTCTGCTTCGTGCGGATCGGCGTCGCCCTCACCGGCGGCATCCTGGGCGGTCTGGGCATGGCCATGGGCGTGCTGGTGCCGATGCTCTTCCGCGGCTCGGGCCTCTTCTCCCGTGCTCCGGGGCCGGGCACTCCGGCGGGCCTTGCGACGCTCGTGGCCGTGGGGCTGCTGGCGGGCGGCGCGGGCCTCTGCCTTGCGGCGGGCCTCCTACGCGAGCGCATGGCCGGAGCCGGCGGCGAACGGGCGCCCGGCTTCCAGGCCGGTCTGGCGCTGGCGGCCCTGGCGGGCGTGCTGTCGAGCTTCCCGAACTTCGCCTTCGCCTACGGGCAGGACGCCATCATCTCGGCCTTCCATCGCGGCGCGCCGGGCGCCGACCCCCTGGCCACGGTGCCCGTCTGGGCCGTGGGCATGATGGGCGGCGCG
>JAPLCQ010000020.1 GCA_026392115.1 Armatimonadota bacterium
GTATCTCCAACCGCCCAGATCGATGCGCCATGGTCCGAGATAGCGCGCACCATGACGGCATCCATGAGGCTGATGTCCTGGGCCTCATCAATCAGGACATGGTCGAGGGACTGCCCCACAGCGCGTCCCACGCTCGGTTCAGCAAGAAGCAGGCGCGCCGCGCCGGTCACCATGCCTGCGAAATCGATGGCGCCTGTGTCGGCCAGGAGACAGTTCCATGCCGTGAAGGCCTCGGCCACCTCCGGCGGCATCTCACCGGCCTCGGCCCGTAACCTTGCGCCACTGACATTGACCCCTGCCTCGCGCAGATGGTTGAGCGTGGAAAGTAGGGCGTGGGCCCGGGCGACCTCGGATCTGCCGGCGGGCATGGCCGCTTCGAAAGCGTCGGGATGAGCCAACAGCATCTCGATGGCATCGACCGTACCCAGCACCCTCGGGGACGCCGGCAGGCTGGCGGCCGCGTGATGGGTGCGGAGGAGCTCCAGACCGAAAGCGTGGAACGTGAAGACCCGGACAAGCCGCCCGTTGCCGCCCAGGCGGGCGCCCAGGCGCTCGATCAGCTCCTCCGCCGCGTTGTTGCTGAACGTCAACACCAGCATTCGCCCCGGTGCGGCGCCGTGTTCGAGCAGGTAGGTGACGCGCTCAATGATGCAGCGCGTCTTCCCGGTTCCCGGCCCGGCGTGGACCATGAGGCGGTGTGACGGGCTTGAGACCGCCGCCCACTGGTCGGCATCCAGGTGTGCCGCCCCGCCGCGCGCAGTTGCGTACGGACCGATCCCAGGGCTCTCGGCATGCGCGACGCACTGTGAGAGCACCATGCGCTCCGGCACACCCCATGCCTCGGCCGCGGCCTGTAGTGTCAGGTCGCCGAGCATGATGCGTCGAACCGATTGCCGCGGCGCCAGTAGCTCCGCCGCGAAGAGGTTGGCCTCAGTTTCGCCGCGTTGTGCCGGACTGTAGGCGAGTTCCACGGGCTCGTCGCACCAGCCGGGGGCATCGGCCAGACTATGGTCGCCAGCCTCGCCGTCAGGTTCGAGCACGGCATGGCCGATCTCATGAGCCAGGACGCTGACGAGGGCGGGCCCGGCGAGCGCGGTAGAGTGCCAGATGCTGTGCCAGGAGCGATCAAGAACCGCCACGGCGCCCACGAGCAACGGGTCTGCAGGACGCAATGGTACGGCGGTCATGCCCAGGTGGGCCAACGCCGCGGCAACCACAACGGCGCCTGACGCCGTTTCCGGCACGCCGAGCCGCTCACGGAACGCGGCGGCCAGCGAGCGAATGCGCGCCTCGCGGACCACGTCAGCGCCTGCTGCGGCCGACCGGCGGCTTCGGGGCGCTCATCCGAGCAGGTCGGTCTCGGTGAGCCAGGCGTTCCGCGCTTCGTCGAGCATTTCCGGCGCCGACCGGATTGCATCGGCGAACGTTTCGCCCTTGGTTACAGCGGGAGCAGACGGCGCACGGAAACTCAGCGCCCGCACAGCCGTTGCCGGCGCCAAGGGTGTGCGGAGGTAGGCTGCAACCTCATCCACCGACCGTTGGAGCGCCTCGGCCACGAGAGCCACCAGGAGTTTCGGCAAGGTGGCAGGGCGAATCAGCTTCTTGTCGAGCTTGGCCAGCACGGAGACATCGAGGGCAAGCCTTGCGGCAAGCTCGTTCGGGGAGAGGCCGGAGCGTTGTGCCTCGTGGCAGAGGCTGGCGATCGGTGCGCATGGCTGTGGCGGCGTGAAGCGCGCCAGAGCCGCCATGAAGGGCGCGTCATCCGAGTCGGGCTCTTCCATGCACGCGTCTCCGAGGTCGGAGTAGCAAGCCAGGTCGGCCGCGAAGCCGGCCAACTCACGGGCGTGCTGTGGGTACGCCACCAGCCAGCGCGCCACGTTGGCGTCGCCGGAGGCAGCCGCATCGGCGTACTGCGCCAGCACCATCTCTAGGGGTGCACTCATGTCGGTATCCTTGTGTTGCTGGCGCGCCACCGCTTCAGTTCGTTCTCGGCCCCTCGAAGGTAGTTGCGCACCGTCCGGTCCGTGACGCCGAGGAGGTCGGCGATCTCCAGTTCCGAAAGCTGGTCACGGTACCGCAAGACGAAGGCCTGCCGGTGCTTCTCGGAGAGCATCATCAGCGCCTGCTTGCCGGCAATGGAGTCGATGAGGGAGACCGCCTCCGATGCGGCCAGTCGGTCGCCCACCGTGTCGGCGTCTCCGGCGTAGCGTTCGTCAAGCGACGGGCCGAGCCGATTCTGCTCACGCTTGCACAAGGTCACCACCTTGCGGTCGAATGCCACGTAGAAGCGAACGGCCCAAAACTCATGTCCGGCTTCCATGCTTGACCATGCGGTCATGAGATCACGAACCAGGTCGTCACAGAACCCGGCACGGTCCGCGACGCCCGGAAGCATGCGTTCCGTCAGGCGTCGGACACGGTGCGACATGCGCTGCGCCAGCACTGTGAGGAGGCTCCAGCCCACGTCCCGCTGTGCGCCGTGCATATAGCGCCTGGCCAGGAGCACCATTGCCTCGGGCTGGTACTCCGTGTTCGGCGCCTCGCGTATCCGCCGCATGGCTTCGCGATGGCCCAACGACTCAAGGTAACTCACCTGCTCCAGCACCTTCTGCTCTATGTCGTAGCGCCGCAGCGGGGTCTGGCTATCTGTGGCTGTCACCATACGGCGACCCTAGCACGACGCTCGTTGGTTGGACTCACAGACACGCCGCAGAACCGGAAAGGCATCCGGCAGAATCGACTCAAATCAGCGCGTTGCAGGGCCACCGATCACCTCTCGAAGGATGAACTGTCGTGCGTCAACCACCAGGGCGCTGGGCGTCAGGATGTGCCCCGCGTTGTACCAGACCAGCTTCTTCGGCTCACCGGCGGCGGCAAAGAGGGCTTGGGTGGCCGACGCCGGGATCAACTCATCGCGCTTGGCAGAGAGCATCAGGAGCGGCCTTGGTGCGAAGCGGCCGATGTGCAGCACGGGCTCCACGATCTCGGCGTTGGTCAGCATCCTTGGCGACGCCGTGAGCCCGAGCTTGGCGCCCCAGTCCGCCAGTCCACCGCCCGCCACGGCCAATACCGCAGCCCGAATGCGGGGCTCGACGCCCAAGAACGTGGCGCCGATCATGCCGCCCTGGCTGAAACCGAGATAACCGATGCGCGCCGTATCCATGTCGGGGCGGCTGCAGAGGTAGTCCACCGCCCGCCGCAGGTCGATGACAGTCTGGACCCAGGCATCACGGGACGTCGTCTCATTGATGAGATGGATGTCGCCCGAGCGGTCCTTTCTGGACCTCTCGCCGTGGTACTGCGCGTCGATGGAGATGGAGGCGCATCCCATGCCCGCCAGCATATCCGCCACGAGGCGGATATAGTCGGTATCCTTGTGGCCACCCGAACCTGCCAGCAGCACCATGGCCGGATAGGGCTTGGCCCCGGCCAGAGGCAGCGTGAGGATGGCCGCTACGCGCTGGTCGTGCGCCGAAGTGAACTCCACCCGATGACGCCGCCGCAGTTCGGTCTGGCGCTTCGATTCGTTCTTGAGGACCGGGCCGGCGCCAACTACGGCGGCCAGCTTCAGGTCGGGGTCGTAGTCGAAGAATGCCATGCGCAGACGGTCTGCCGCGCCGTCCGCATGGGCACAGGTGGCCCCGAGTGCGGCCACAAGCAGTGCCAGGGCCGACCAGATGACGCGTCGCATGGGCATACCTCCACTTGCCGGCGAAGGAAACGGCGGGGCGGCCGGCGAAATAACGGACCAAACGGATTGGGGATCGCGCCGAAAGCGTACCCGATAGAGGCTCGATGGGTAATCTCTTCCAGAACCAGGGGAGCACGACCGAGGGCGCCGTCTCCGCGCTCACGGGCAACGGCGAGATCTGCACTACGCTGGGTCCCACGGGCTACCACTCGGGCGGTAGCCGGGAGGGATCGCCGCCACGGCTCACCCAGCACTTCGTGTGGGCCGGTCGACGCCTGAGTGGGCCGCACCACGAACTCGCGGACTTTGGCACACTGACTCCACGGGTCACGCTGGACGGGCGCGACCTGACGCTGGGAGACTGGAAGCAGTCCATCGACCCGGAAACAGGCATCGTCCACTCAACGTGCAGCTTCGGTCGCCTGCTGCTCCGCACACGGAGCTTCGTCTCCCTGGCGGACAACCTGTTCTACGCTCGGACGACCGCGCTCTGGACCGGGGATGCCGTGGGTGAACTTGCGGTCACGGTCGCCTATACGCTGGGGCGGCAGGCGGACCACGCCGAGTGGCGCACCGAGAACGACGGGGCGGTCCTGGCCTACTCCATCGAGGAGATGCTCGGCGAGGTCCGTGTGACGGCCTGGGCCGAGGGCGCGGACACGAGCACGCTCCAGACCGTGGCGCAACGCTGCACGGCCACCCACGCGCTACAGGCCGAACCGGGTTCGGGCATGGTGGTCACCACGGCGGTGCAGTTCAGCGACCGGTTGCGTTACACGCCGCCGCTCTCCCGAGCCCGGGCGGCGGCTGCAGAGGCGCAGCAGTCCGACGCTTGGGCGGAGTTCGCGTCACACAGTCGGATGGCGACGGGCTGCGCCGAGGTGGACGCTTTCCGGGCGATGGGGCTCTACACGCTGCGTTGCCAGTGGACACCGTGGTCGGCGCCGGCCTCGCTCTCCGTGCCCTACTGGGGCGGAGGAGCCTTCCACGACGAGATGTACCCCTTCATGGCCATGCTCAGCGCGGGCCAGACCGACCTGGCCAAGCGCTGCTGCTACTTTCGTCTGGCCACGCTGCCCAAGGCTGTCGCCCGTGGCCTCGGCCGCGGCGCGCTCTATCCATGGAGCAGCACCGAGGCCGGCGAGGAGCGCGATCCGCACGGCAACTGGCTCACCGAGCGCTTCCACCTGGGGCAGTTCGCAGCCTGCATCACCGCGCTCTGGGAGATGGAGCGCGACCCGAGGACGCTGGCGGAACTCTACCCCGTCCTGGGCGCCGTGACCCGATACCTTGAGACGCAGGTCGTTGAGGAACTCCCGGGCGGCGGC
>JAPLCQ010000042.1 GCA_026392115.1 Armatimonadota bacterium
GGTGGCTACCGACTTCCGGGCAGGTCTGGGCGAACCACTGGAGGCCGCCACCCTCGTCGCCGTACTCCAGCAGCACGCGCATGACGTGGTGGTCGGTGCGGGCGATGAGCGTGTTGATGCCCAGCCCCTCGGCGTCGCGCAGGGTCTGCTTGATGCGAGCCGTGGTGAAGTGGCGCTTCATGGCCATGTCGGTCTCGGGCGACTGGTGCGAGAAGCCGCTGAAGGGGTTGCTGCCCAGGATGAAGCGGCTGACGGCGCAGCCCCCGATGTTCACGTTGCGCATGGCTGGTCTCCTACGGCAATGATGCCCCACACTTCGCCGCCGCCGCGCCGTGTTCCTGCCTGCGCGTGGCGGCTGACGGTGGGGACGGCGGCCGGGGGTGCCGTTGACGTCATCCTGACGCGAAGCGGAAGGATCCCCCGTAGGCGGGCGGTTGGCCCCGCGCCCGCAGACCGCCGCCGTGGCGCCGCGTCCTACCCCTCCTCCCCGTGCCCGCAGGAGCAACCGCCCGAGAGCGCCTCGCGGCCCTCTTTCACCAGGATCGGCACAATGGCCAGCGCCACCGCCGCGTCGAGCCACCACCAGCCGATCAGCCGGTTGGCCGCGAGCCCTGCCAGCACGGCCCAGGAGAGGTAGCCGCAGGTGAGCGTCTCCATGGCGTCGGCACGCAGGGCGCCGCTGCCGATCCGGGCGGCCACGCGCAGTTTGGCCCGCGCCAGCACCGGCATCCCCAGCGCGGCCACACCCGTCACTGCCATGCCGAGCCACGACTCGCCCGCCGCCTCGCGCTGCCAGAGCGCCAGCCCGCTCTCGATCACCACGTAGGCGGCCAGCAGGTAGAGGAGCGCCCCGGCGATGCGCCCCGCCCGGGCTTCGGCGCGCTCGATGCCCGGCTCGTCCAGGCGCCCGCGCGACTGGCCCGCCAACCGCGCCATAAGCACCACGGCCGAGGCCAACTCGATCACGCTGTCTGCGCCGAAGGCCACCAGCAGCACGCTGCCCGAGGCGATCCCGGCCCAGAGCGCCAGCGTGGCCTCGGCAACCATCCAGACGAGCGTCAAGGCCTCCAGCCGCACGGCCAGTGCGAGGTCGCGCGGGGAGGCCTGAGTCGGAGTCGATGCGTTCATGCCCGAAATGGTGGCACACGAAAGGGCGCGCGCGCCTACGCTAACGAGGCTACCCACGATGATCAGCCCCGTGGTACGGCCAAGGGGTCTTATCGCCGTACCGATGCTGTATGACCAATGATTGACATCAAGCCATAGCGGTGCCAGAATGCTCCAGATAGGCTGCTTCGTCGCGTTGGCCATCCGGCCCCGCAGTTGGTCTCCATGAGCGCCGGCATTCCGAGGACTACCAACGGACATGGCACCTACAAAGAAGGTCTGTCCAACCTGCAGCCAGCCAGCCGGCCTGGGCGCGACCGTCTGCCCCAAGTGCGCCCATATCTTCCGCACGCGGCCAGAGGACCTCTTGAAGGGCCTCGAGCCTGCGCCTCCGGTGCCACGGCTTGGGCCACGGCTCGGTCTGCTCGGTTTGGGCGGCGCCGTTATCGTCATCTTGCTGGCAGCCATGGGCGCGATGAGTTTGGCGCTGATCGGCGCCCTGGCGCTGGGCGCGGCCATTGCGCGCATCGTGTCGCGAGCACGATCCGCCCAGCCACCACCGCGCCGATCGAACCCACGGGTGGCCACGCCACCGTCACGACCAACCACGGTCGTGCAGCCTACGCCGGTACCGATCCCTGTCGCCCAGGCGCCGAGTGCGCCGCCGCGACCCGCCGGCTGTTGCTGGGTGAGCCCCGGTCAACAGGTGCGGATCCATGGGCTGGTGATACCCGGCGGCATGGTCCATGTCGGTGACCAGCTTCGCGCCGTCGGCAGCAACGGGCCCGATCCGGCATTGATCAATCCGCAGTTGCCCGTCGATCTGGCCCACCCGGATCGCGCCGGCACGGGCCTTGCCTACTGGCCATGCTATAGCTACCTCTCGAAGCAGTGCCGGGCAGCGTACCTGATGTGGCTGGCGGAAGGCCGACGCGACCCCGAGGCCAACATCGGCTACGTCTTCCTGTTCCTCTATGGGCTTGAGCGACGGGTGATCGTCGACTCATGCCGGCCTGGAGGTGGACCGGCGGAGCTGTCCGCCATCATTGCGGAAGTTCAAAGTCTTAAACTATCGTATAAATCTAGTAGGTCTTTTGGTAGGTATGCCGATGATTTTCTGACGTTGTGCGCCCTGCGGCTGGGCAGGGCCAATGCATGGACCACTTTGCCGGACACCGGAGGGTCCGACACGCTACCGATCCGATACCGGTACGCACTCGGGGCGTTGGCTATGGCCCACACTCCCGTGCCTTCGAACTTAGCACTGGAATGCATCCGCTCGAACCCGGCATGCCGCTTGGGTACACCGGCAAAAAGGTGCCCGCAAGAGCTACGGGAGCTCTTCGGGCTTCACTACGGTCGACACTACGATGATGGATTCACTGTGCGGCCGGCCAAGACGAAGCTCAGCTTCTCGTACCGCCCGGCGAGTCCCTCCTTCGCCGACGCGATCCGGCTGGACCTCGGCGTCCCCGACGCTGCCATTCCTACGCCGACCGAGCAGAAGCTGGCTCGGTTGGCGACTGCAGCTTGCACAGAGCTGGAGCCATTCAGCCGCTGGATGGGACGCCACCCGCAGGATAACCGCCCGCTGGTTCAGGGGCTGCTGCCGGCTGAGCTTGTTCAGAGCAGGCGCAAGACAAGCCTGGCCGGTCTCTGCGCGGTGGTTGAGGCGGCACTCGGGCCCAGTGCGCAGGCCGATGTCCCAGCCGAGGACCTCTGGGCGCAGGTTGGCGTGCCATGCGCCGACGGCATTGCTGCGGCGGACGCCGAGCTCCTTGGTGCCCTTCTGGGCAAGCTGGGATATGGGTTTGAGCCCGATCCGCGCCATGGTCCGAAGTACCCCTTGACCGGCGGTCCATTGGTGGTGTTCCGCCTCCCGGCCAAGTCGGCAGGCGAGGTATCGCCCGCGTTCTCCGGTGCGGTCGAGGTCATGGCGATGGCTGCCGCAGTCGCGACGGCAGACGGCATCGTCAGCCGCGAGGAGACCGCGCACATCGAGCAGCATATCGGTCTTGCAGCAGGCCTGGCCCCTGACGATCAGCGGCGGCTGTCTGCACACTTGCACTGGCTACTCACCGCCAGACCGGCCATCCGACCTGCTCGCCGCACGTTGCTGCAGCGCCCAGAGGATGAGCGTCGAGCGATCGCGCATTTTGTCCTCGGGCTGGCATCGGCCGATGGTGCGGTGGCCCCATCGGAGGTGCAGGTCCTGGCAAGGATACACGACGCGTTGGGGCTCGACTCCAAGGAGCTGTACAGCCACATCCACGAGCGTTCTGCGTCTTCCGCACAGGACCCCGGGCCTGTCGTGGTGCGGCCGGCACCTCAACGGAGGGCTGGCCATGCACTACCGGCGCGACCGGCGAAGGACGCACTTAACCTCGATCCCAGCGTTATAAAGAGGCTGCACGAGGACACAGCCAGGGCGTCGGCTACGCTCCGTCGCATCGCAGAGGAGGCAGAGGCGGCAGAGCTACCTAGTGCCATCGACGATGAAGTGAGCGGGGGCGCGCGCCTCGACCTGTCTCATGTGGAGTTGCTGAGGCGGCTGTCCGCCCGCCCGTCATGGCTCAGGGCGGAGGCCGAGATACTGGCCAGGGAACTCGGGCTAATCCTTGACGGCGTGCTTGAGACGCTGAACGATGCCGCGTTCGAGGTCGCTGATGAGCCCGTGACCGAAGGTGATGATCCGATCGATATCAACCGGGATATCAGCGAGGTGATGCTGAAGTGAGTACTGATACGCCGCTAAAGGCTCGTGAGAGAGACGCCATTTTACTGCCACTTCGCGCCGGTGTAGTCCCAACTTCCGGCCACCATCACGTCCAGGTCGGTCGGGCCAGTGAAGTGGGCGCCGTCGTCAGCGACATCGATCGCATTGTAGAGGGCGGCTCGGCTCTACGTCTGGTGGTAGGTAGCTTCGGGTCCGGCAAGACCTTCTTCCTGGCTCTGGCTCGCTCCATCGCGCTGAACAAGAAGCTCGTCACGCTGCACGCGGACCTGTCGCCCGACCGCAGGCTGCAGGGCACAAACGGGGTGGCGCGTGCTCTTTACTCCGCATTGGTGGCCAGCGCGGCTACGAGGGCCAAGCCTGCCGGCGGCGCCCTGGGCGCGGTGGTCGAGCGCTTTATCAGTACCACGGTGGCGCAGGCCCGGCAGCGCGCGGTACCCGCTGAGACCGTGCTTCGCGAACAACTGGCGTCGCTCACCGAGTTGCCCTTCGGCTTCGACTTCTCCGACGTTGTGTGCGCGTACTGGCGAGGGCACGAGGATGGCGACGACAACGCTAGGTCCAATGCCATCCGGTGGCTACGCGGTGAGTATGCCACCAGAACCGATGCGCGAAGCGCGTTGGGCGTTCGATCGATTGTGGACGACGCCAACGTCTACGCGGTCCTCAAGGTCCTCGCACGCTTTGTGCGCTTGGCCGGGTACTCGGGCCTTCTGGTATGCTTTGATGAAATGGTCAATCTGTATAAACTGTCTAACACAACAGCTAGACAATCAAACTACGAACAGATACTTATGATGATCAATGACTGCTTCCAGGGCACGGCCGTAGGCTGCGGGTTCCTTCTCGGTGGCACCCCTGAGTTCCTCATGGATCAGCGCAAGGGCCTGTTCAGCTATCCTGCACTGCAGTCCAGACTGGCCGAGAACCCGTACGCGACCAAGGGCCTTGTGGACTACTCAGGGCCGATCCTGCGTCTTGCCAGCCTGACACCCGAGGAGATGTACATTCTCCTGCACAAGCTGCAGCACGTTCATGCGTATGGCGATCCCTCTCGGTACCTGATCCCCGACGAGGGCGTGCAAGCCTTCATGGCGCAATGAGCGAAGCTGGTGGGAGATGCCTACTTCAGAACTCCGCGCAACACGATCAAGGAGTTCCTCAGCATCATGGCAGTCATTGAGCAAAACCCGCAGACAACGTGGCGC
>JAPLCQ010000005.1 GCA_026392115.1 Armatimonadota bacterium
CAGCGGCGAAGCGCTCCAGCCGCTCCCGCCACGCAGTCTCCACCAGAGCCCTGCTCGCCATGTCAACCTCCATGCAAGTGATGGAGGCATTATCCGGATCCGAGACGGCGAAGGGAACGTGGGGATGGTTTGACGCTTACCCACCAACTACAACACGCGTGGCCTAAGCGGCGCACTCTCTTGGATTGAGGGCGACCGCGATCGTGTCATACAGCCAAGCTACCGGTCTGGGCCATACTTCACTCACGTCAGTTTCGATGGACAGTCGGAACTCGCGGGTAAGGACCAGTGGCGCCATCAGATGCGGGAGTACATTACTCGGTTACTGATGGCCGGACATCCATGATGAGTGCCGCACATCGCGGAACGCCGCGTTTCCGCCATTGGTCCATAGAGGTGGCAGGCGGTGTGGTTGCGCGGTGCGAAACAGCTGGCTATCTGCGCGCCGCAGTGCTCTCGGCACCGAGTCGGCAGCGGACCGACTGCACGCTGGGATGGCCGGGTTGGGTCGCCGTCACAACCGTAGGGCTCGAACCATGAGGCATATGTGGGCGGTTGCTCCTGTGGCGGTGTGGTGGACGCTGTACGTCGTCGTCCTGGCCCCGTGGGAACTGCAAGTGCCCGAGTTTACGCCAGCCCGCACTACGGTGCTCCAGGCGCTAGTTGACGCGCTGTGCGCTCTAGTGGCCTACGGGGCCAGTTCAGCCATGCTCGTCGAATCCCACCGTAAGGTGGCGGAGGCGCCCGGTTGCCTGCCACTGGTGGTCTTCGCGCTGATGTTGGTCACCGAAATCGTGTTGCGGTACTACGGTGCCGGGATGTCCATGGGTGGTGACCCTTTGCGTCGACTCGCATCGGTGTGCCCATTTGGCATTCCTGGCTTCTCTGCATGGCCAGCAGTTGGTGCCCTGCTTGGCGCAGTAATCGGGCTGGCCGCGCCGGGACGGCGCTGACGATGGACTACTCGCCCCGGGTGCCAGCGCAGTGCTGCGCGTGCTTCCACATGAGGCCCAGTCTGCCTGTCCTAGGCTACGGTCCGCCGGAGCGCCATGGGCTGGCGGCACAGGCATGGATCAGGCGATGGGCCGGGGTATGGCGCGTGTCGAGGTGGGTACGACCAATTGCCGCCAACTGCGGCCCGGCTCTCCGCCAGAGTCGCGTCGGCGGTGGGCAGCGCATCGACTCTATGCTGGACGACCACGCCGGTAACAGGCTGACGGTGCTGGAGCTGGACGGCACGCGGGTGACCTACACGCACGACGCGGCCAGCCAGCTCACGCGCGAGCAGCGGGGCGGCGCGCACCCGATTGACGACACGCCCCGCGAGGACGGCTTCACCGTTGGCACGGCGACCTTGCGCGGCATGTCGGTCCTGGGATGATGAAAGGAAGGCTGGCAGCAAGTCTTCGCGCTCTGGGCGTTCCGCCCGAGCGGGTCGGTGCGGGGCTTGTTGTGCATCAGCGTGGGAAAGCTCACCTGACCGACGGAATCGGCCACTTATCGCGTTGGACCGCCACGTTCGAGTTCCGCAGCGGGCACCTTTCCCGTGTGCTCGTAGTGGCGGACCAGACGTAGGCTTCTGCTGTCCGACTCTGGGCACGTCGATGGGGCCAAGCATGGCTTCGACATTCGGCGGCAGGACCGCGGCCACGGTCTCGGCGCGGGGCTACCGGACCTCGTTCGGCTACGACCTCGCCGGCAGGCAGGCGCAGGCGGAGGACGCCTTCGGCCATCTTTACAGCACCGTCCACCACACTGCCGGGCGGGCGGTGGCGTCGGTGGACCCGCTGGGCTACCGTACCAGCGTGGTTCTGGACGCGGCGGGGCGCCGCAACTGACCGGTCAGTGGCGTGGTCCGCCCAACGCCGTTCGCGAGAGCGGCCGTCCGCTTCCGCCTAGGTCGGCGACGGCGTACCAACCATCACTGCGTACAGCGCAGCTTCATCGACTCCGTCCAGTCCCAACAGGCGGTTGAGCGGGTCGTCCATGAAGCCGCCGATGGCAACACCACTCAGCCCCTGGGCTTCCGCGGCCAAGAGCAGGTTCTGCGCTATGTGCCCGGCCTCCAGGAGCGCGAAGCGGTAGCCCCGTTCGCCGTACTTGAACTTGATCCGCGGCATGACCGCGCTCATCACAATGCACACACCGGCGCTCCGGACCATCTCGGCCTGCGCGGGAACCGCGTCAACGAGCTCCTCCGTTACGTCTCCGGCGCGCACGCACTCAAGGCGGTGGGTCGAGGCCGCGTAGAGGTAGACGCCCGGCGGCACGCCCAGGGCGTTCAGCACGATGCAGTACAACTCGATCGGATACAGGCCACCTCCGGATGGCGCTGTACGGAGACCCCACGTGGCGCCGCCGCCCATGTCCATCCGGACGACGATGCCGTCGCCCAGATACAGGAGGCTTCCCAGCGCTTCGAGGCCGATGGGCACGCCGGAGTAGTCACGGCCCGACCGCCGGCCCTCAAGAATGCTCCGAAACGAACGGGCGGTTGTCGGCGCAACGCGTGGCAGTTCCACAGTGGGTGCGCCCCTGAGGTGCGTCAGCGGCCGCGAGATCGTCTGCCTGACCTCCGGCGAGGTGTTAACGTGGGCGATCCAGGCATAGAGCGGCCGATCGGGAAGCCGCAACTTCGACGCCTCGTGGTACACCTCGCTCGGGGACACCAGATCGTCGGGCGCGGGGCCGTCTGGACCGAAGGAGCTGTCTACCAGGTTGCTATCGGGCCATTGCGTCTGCATGGTTTCAGTCTCTTCCTCAACCGGCCAGACGGCGCGCGACCGAGACCGGCAGGCTTGCCCGCCCCACTAGGGATAGGGATGGGGGTAAGGGTTCACGGACCCGGCATCGAGCGCATGCTGCCTGTAACCAAGCTCCACGGGAACATCGCGCCACCGGCGCCCGCCCAGGAACGGCAGCAGGTGGTCACCCTCCATCGTCTCCAAGCCAGGCGCCATCGTGCGGACCACGTGAAGCCCGCACTGCTCGACGTCGACGGTTGTCAGGTCCATCGCGAGGGCTTCGAGCCCCCGACCGGCCAGAGTGTCCACACAGCGACGCAGGTTGCTGCCAGGGTCGCCATGGTCCAGAGACGCGATCCCGGAGATGTCCACATCCCGCCCGCCATGGAACAGGAAATCGAATGCCGGCCGCATGTCATTCAAAGCATACAGGTAGGCTCGATCAGTGAACGACCGGATGCCGGTGAACCCCGGCTCAACCGGCGGCGGCGCCTCCATGTGGTCCTTCCACTTGAGGCCCTGAGACATCTCCAGGAGCGTCTTAATCACCGCGCGCTCGGGATCCGGGTGGGCGGCGCCGCCGACAAGCGTCGACGGAGGGTCCTCCCGCGAGTCGATCAGGACACCGACAAACGAGGGCATACCCAGGTCGAGAGTCGTGTGGAAGACGGCGTAATCCAACCCCGGTCGCTGGAACTTCTCCGCAAACAGCCGTCCGAGCGGCGTGTCGGCAGCGAAGCGCACTCTGGGAACTGGAAGGCTGTTGCGCCACACGATCATGAAGGCGTCGCGCTCGATGAGCTCGCACAGGCCCTTGAGCATCCCTTCAGTCAGCGTGGCGGCACAGGCCGCGCCCGTTGAGATAGCAGGCGCCACCAGCCGTTCGCCGGTATCCGATCGCACCGGAACGTACGGTATATGCACCATGCACGCCGGCACCAGGCAATCCCTGCGGTTCGTCAGGCTCTGGGCAGGGCGCCAGGCGATGGGCGTGTCTTCACAGAACTGGACGAACTGCTCATCCAGCTGCTGGGTCGCGTCAAAGAGCGCCCACCGGCCGGAACCCACTGGCCGATGCCCGGCCCGGCGCATCTCCTTCTCGGTTCCCACCAGCAGTTCGTCGGCGTCCACGTTGCCCAGGGCGTAGCGCTCGAGGCTCTCACCCACCGCAGACTGCCAGGCCGCGGCGTGCGTGAGGCCGGCGCCCGAGCCGTCGGCGGGAACCGGGTGCGGAAGCTGGTATGCGTTTGTGTCGGCCGGGTCCGACACCGCGATGAATACGTCGGGATCGCCAGGATGACGCTGTGACATCATGACCGACTTCACGAGCCCGGTCATGGCATCGACCGGCCCGAGGGCGGGCGGACCTGTGCCGCCTGCGCCACGGGCGAAGAACGTTGCGGAGGCCGGTTCAGCGGCCGGCATGGACGTCACCCTTCTTCCCAGAGCTTGCGCGACGGCCGCGACCGGACCACGCCGCAGGCTGGGCAACGCGGCAACCTCAGGACGGAGTGCGTCCCCATGCGCCCCGTCGCAACGTCCAGGTGCAGCATGCGCCCCCGCGTCGCCGGCTCTGCGCCGATGATGAAACGGACGATCTCCAGAGCCAGGAGATCGGCGCCCAGTGGAAAGGCGACGCCCTGGCTACGGCCCTGCTCCGCGTCCAGGTCCGCCGGAATCGCCAGCGCGGCGCGACGCCTCAGCCTGTAGCACGTACAGCAGGCGGTCTCGCCAGGCAGCACCAGCGGACCGATCTCGACCTCCAACGCCTTCTGGCGCCCAACCAGAAGGGGGACGCGAAGTTGCAGACAGATGCGGTTGATCCAGTCGCAAAACGTGTCGTCAAAGCTGTCGGCAAAGTACACCAGCAGGTCGGGCGAGACATCACCCAACGACGCCGGTATCTCATCGGGCTGAGCGACCAGATCGAAACGCACGAACGGGTTCCACTCCCGGCAACGGTCAGCAAGACCGCATGCAAGCGGGTCGTCCATCTCGGCCGCGTCGCATGGCGCGGCTACGATTCTGCCGACGCCCGCCATGACCAGCGAGCGCACAACAGAGGCGCCGCACTTGCCGAGTCCGAACAGCGTAACCGTGGCGCCCTTCAGGCGAGCCTGCTCGTCGTGCCCGAGGCGCGGATCATCGGGGGACATGCCCGCCGCGCCGCCCGTCAGCGTGGCCAGCGTGGCCCTCTGGGCCCGGTAGCGACGGTCCTCTGCCTCCGTGAAGGTACGTCCTCCGGCATCACCGGCCTCCTGCAGGTAGCCATGATCGTCGAGCCAGCGCATCGCCGAAACAATGTCGGCGACCGCGACCCCGGACGCGATGAGGCGTCCATAGACCTCCTCAAGGCGATGCGCGCCATCCAGCATCGGCAGCAGAGCGGACGCCACCAAGGGCGCAGGGGCCCCGTCTCCGGCAAGTGCAACGCCCGGAAGAAGGGCCCCTGTCAGCATTGGGCAGTGGTAGATGCCTTGTTTCTGCACTAGTCGCCGCTCCGGCTAGAGCCTGATGTCTATGATGATGGACGAGCTGGTGGACGTGCAGGCGTTCGACGAGGTGCTGCTCGAGCACCAGCCGATGGATCCGCCGGCGGCATACCGGGTCCTCTGTACCTCCGTCCACTTCTGCACGAGGTCGGTGTCCGCGAGCATCGTGGCGAGCCCGCTGGTCGGGTACAGCGGACGCGCGTAAGCGTCATGGATCAGCCGGCGGTAGGCGAGCGCAGCCAGGTCCTGCATCACGTCGCTGCTCATATTGGGCGCCGGACGCCCGTCCACCGGGTCCGGCGGAGGCGGTCCCACCAACTTCACGAGTTCATCTACCGAGAGACGCTGAAGCTGCCGCCGACTCGCTCCCCGCTCGCGAATGGCGCCGTCGGCGTAGACGTCGAAGAAGCTCATGCTGCGCAGGTTGTACGGTCGATGACCCACAACGACCTTCGCGGCCGACGCGCCGCCGACTGCATCGCCGACAGAGACGGCAACAATGCTGACGGCCTCATGCGACGGCGCCGTCGCGTCGAACTGGCGGAACGACGGCATGATGATGTGGAGGCACGGAGGCGCTGGAGCCACGCCCGGCGCCGACGGCGGCGCGAGATAGACCGATACCTTGGCCCGGCTCGGAATGAACTCGAAGCCCTGCCCGGAGAAGTACTTGTGAAGCGTGGCAAATCCGGGGTCCTGCATGAACTTGCCGATCATGCCGGCGCCGATCTCAGCCGGCAGAAGGAGGCAAGTACCCTCCGCCACGTCGCTGCCGCCCGGGGCAGCCTGTGCCCTCTGCTCGGCGATCTGAGTGAACGCAAGGCCAAGTACACCTGCGACGCCCACACCGAGGACGCCTCGGCGGTTCAGTAGCATCTGCTGCGCGGCTGCATCGTTGGAGTGCGCGGCCTGGTCCGTCGCCGCGCCGGTTGCTGTGCTGTCCATATTGTTACCTCACTGTCGGTGTAGGTAATGCGTGATGATGGTACTGTCGGGTTCATCGTACGGCAGCGTCGTGCGGACCAGCGCTCACCAACTATTCAGCCATGCTAAACACTACGGTTCCATGTGCCGGGCGGTTCCCTTTGCCGGTACGCGGGCGACCGATCAAGGAGTGGCCGCTGCCGCCGATCCACGGCGACGCGACGACCATCGCTCAGGGGGCACGGCCACAACCACAGCGAAGGCCCGGCCGGGAGTGGTCGCAGGCGGGCCTTCGGCTCTGTCTCGGCTTCCGGATCAGGCCTGCGGCGGCGGGCTCGGCGATCCAGCGAAAACGGAGAGTGGCTCAGGTAACGTAGTAGTATCGTCTGTCGCTTCGCAAACGAGTGTCGCCGCCGACCGCCCAGCGGCCGCCAGAGGGGGCGCCATGCCGCTCCGAACCACCGCAACGAAGAGCCGCACCGGCGCCCGCGGTTACGTCCGCGCCAAGCCGGGCGACGCAGGGCTGCACTGCCCCAGCTCGGCATACCCGGCGGTAGGGCGCCGATGCGCGGCCCTCGTCTGGGTGACGGTCGCCGTCGCTGGCTCTTGCGCCTCCGTCGCACAGCGCCCGCCCCGTAGTGTCCGGGTAGATGCGCTTCCGAGCATCCCCAAGCTGGGCCGGTGGCTGTGCGCCGATCCGGGCGGTAGGGCTGTCGCCGCATACGACGCCGACGGCCATGTCGCGCTGTGGGATGCCATCACGCAGTCGACTCGGTGGCGCGCCTCTGTGTCCGCATGCCCGGGAAGCGCTGTGACCAGTACTGCGCGTGGCGAGGTGCTCGCGTTTACAGGGGTCTCGTTAACCAACGCCCCAACCTCCGTTGCGCAACGGACGTTACATGTAGCCTGGGTTGATGCACTACCAGGCGGCGAGCGGCTGACGCGTTGGTTATGCGCCGATGCGGAAGGCAGGCTCGTGGCCGGATATGGTGACGACGGTCGTGTCTTCCTGTGGGATGCTGTGTCAAGGTCAGTGCGGTGGCGCAAGGCGATGTCATCGACCGTGAGCGAAGCGGTGATCAGCACTGCTCGCGGCGAGGTCATGGCACTCGTGGGCAACAGCATCACCGTGCGGTGCGTGTCAACGATTCTGAGACACTTTCGTTCTGACTGGTTGCTGGCTACGGCTGGTTGTTGTTGTGCTCCGGCGGGTTGATGTAGACGGCTGCTGGAAGCTCTGCCGGTCTGGGAATACCGCGAACGAACCGCTCGG
>JAPLCQ010000126.1 GCA_026392115.1 Armatimonadota bacterium
GGTTTCAATCGACACCGGCCCCGAAGGGCCGGTGAGCCAGGCGCGTGTCCAGCGTCCCGTCGTACGCCTGCGGTTTCAATCCACACCGGCCCCGAAGGGCCGGTGAGCCCTGAACTCGCCCAGGGCCCTGCCCCGCGTAGTCGAGTTTCAATCCACACCGGCCCCGAAGGGCCGGTGAGCCCTGCGGACTGAAGGCGCGGCACGATGAGCTTGGTTTGGTTTCAATCCACACCGGCCCCGAAGGGCCGGTGAGCCTCACCTCACTCCGCGCTCAGAGGCCCGTCCTGAGCGTGGAAACGGCGATGAGGGTACAACCGGCCGGCCCGGCTCCCGGAGGTGTCACCACCGGGGAGCGGCCGGCCACGATCAACGGCATGCGCGGACCTCACGCTTGAGGCCGCACCGCTCGGGGTTCGCGCACGGCGCATCATATCACCAACGCGCCGCTGAAGTCCATATAGTGGTCGCGCCCGTGCACCTCCACCGCCTGATCCCTTCCGCCCTGCAAGCGGTAGATTCGCAGGCTGTCCTCGTCGGTGTTGATGATCTTGAGCAGCCGGTGCCGGAACCGGGCCATGTCCGCGTCGCCGATGGAGCACTCGAAGACGGACTTCTGGACCCGCTGCCCGTAGCCCTCGCACGCCTTCGCGAGGTGGCGGAGGCGCCGCTTGCCTTCGGGCTCCTCGGTGGCGACGTCGTAGCAGACGAGGAGGTCCACGTCAGCGGCCCGCCACATAGGGCAGGTACTCGGGGAGGTCGCCCCGGAGGTGACGGGCCAGGAGGCGGGCCTGCAGGTGCGGCACGAGGCCCATGGGGGTCTTCTCCTTCAGGAACGGGTGGGTCACCTCCTCCTGCTTGCGTTTCTGGTACTCCACCAGGAAGAGCTTGCGGCCCTCCTCGTTCAGGTAGACCGCGCCCTGGCCCCGGTCCTCGAAGTGGGACGGCTGGATCTGCCGCCGGTTGATCAGCGATAGGATCATCCGCTCCGCCACCACGGGCCGGAACTCCTCCATGAGGTCCAGCGCGAGAGCGGGGCGGCCCGGGCGCAGCACGTGGAGGAACCCGAACTGCGGGTCGAGGCCCACGCCCTCCAGAGCGGCTGTGCAGTCGAGCATCAGGAGGGTATAGGCGAACGAGAGCAGCGCGTTGACCCTGTCGCGCGGGGGCCTCCGGGTGCGCACCGTGAAGGCGAAGTCCGCCTTGTCGCGGGTGATCAGGCGTCCGAAGACGGCGAAGGCGACCGCCGCCGCACGCCCCTCCAGACCCCGCACCTTGTCCAGGTTCTCTGCGGCCGGCAGTTCGCCCAGCAGGATGTCGAGGTCCGCCACGGCCGCCCGCAGGGCCAGGGCGCCCTCCTCCTCCTTGCACTCGCGCGATGCGCGGGCAAGGTTCTGCCGCACGTTCCGCACCTTGGCCGCCACCATGGCCCTGGCCACCTCCCTGGCCCTGTCGGCGTCGCGGTGCGTCTCGTACTGGGCCTGCCGAAGCAGCACATTGCCGGAGGTGGGTCCGACGATGCGCGCCTTGAACCTGCCGCCGTAGTCCAGCAGCGTGACCGCGCGGCCGTCGGTGGCGCAGCGCATCATGAGCTGCGACGACATGGCGGCGGCGCCGAAGAGCACGATGGACCCCAGATGCAGCAGCGGAACCTGGATCAGGCGCTTGCCGTCGGCGTCCACACGCACGGTATCGCCGTCGAGCTTGGCGTAGGCCCCGTCGGTCGTCACGAACAGGGTGTTCAGCAGTTGCCGGCTCATGAATCCTCCTCGTCCGAGGGCGGAAGGTAGAGGTCCCTGCCCATCCGGGCGGCCCGGGCGCCGGCGAGGACTTCCGGGACGCACGCGTCGGCCAGCGAGCAGCTCTCGCAGCGCCAGTCGTCGACAGGCGGCGGCGTGACGCCCTGCCGGATGAGGGCGCGAATCGCCTCGGTGACCCGCTCCACTTCGGCCCGGAGCTCCGCCGTGAACTCCACCTCGCGCCGCCGCTTGGACCCGAGGTAGCTGATGGCGCCGGACGGCACGGCCAGGCCCATCATCTCCTCCAGGCAGATGGCCTGGGCGCAGAGCTGAAGGTCGTGGCAGCGCTGGTGGCGCGTCTTGCTGGGCTTGGCCTCCACCGGGTAGGGCGTCCCGGCGCGGTCGAACTCCACCACGTCGGTTCGCCCGATCAGACCGAGCCGATCCGACCAGACGGGCAGGGCCCGCTCGATGCGCAGGCCGTCGCGCACGTCGACCCCTGCCGCGTCCATTCGCTCATGGTCGTGCAGGCCCCTCAGTGTGAAGACGTTATCCTCCCAGATGCTCTCAACATGGATCAGAGCGCACCTGCGAGGGCAGTACGCATACTGGCTGATCGCCGAGATGATGACAAGGTCGTCGTCTGTGAACATCGCCGCCCCCCGGGGATAAGCGTCCGTCCCGGCCCCGTCGGTGGAGCCGGGACGGACGCCGACGGCTAGGCCCGCGGATCCGGCAGGACGGTGACCTCGACGCCGGACGGGACGCGGTCGGCGTGTACCGTGACCTTGTAGTCGCTGAACGCCCGCGCCGGACCGGCCGGACCGACGATCTCGATGACGGGCGCGTCGCCGGTCAGGTCCAGCAGGCGCTGCGCGGGGCAGCAGCCGAGGATCGCCTGGCGTGCGCGCTGCTCGGGCACCTGATCCGTGCCCACATGCTTGAAGATGACCAGGCGGCGGGTGGCCATGGCGCCCTTGCTGGCGGAGCGGTCATGATCGTACATGCCGCAGAGGGCCTCCCAGAGGAGCCCCAGGTCGGCATCTGAGAAGCCGGTGCCCGCGGCGAGGTGCGCGCTCACGAACCCCTTGGCCGCGTACAGGCCGTAGGGGATCATCGACTTGCGCCCCATGGTCCGCAGTTCGTCCTCGGGCTGCTCGCTCTCCCACTTGGCGTAGTCCGCGCTGGTGACCGCGCCCTTGACGTCCTTGGCGACGGCCATTCGGGTGATCGCCACGTCGACCGGCACGATGGGACCGATCGACCGGGCGAAGGAGACCTGGACGGGACCGCGCACCTGGCCGGCGTTGGCTCCGGTGCTCATCACGGCGCCGAACGTGCGGACGTCGAAGAAGGTGTCGCACATCCACTGCCGGGCGGCCTTCACCTTGTCCTTGGTCTTGACGGCCTCCTGATGCCCGCCGGCGGTCTGCTCGTGCGCGCGGAGCACCTCGCGGTTCAGGTTGGTGGCGTTCTGCACGAAGCTGGAGAAGGGCGCCTCGTTGCCGCGCGCCATCTGCACGTAGTTGCGGATGCGGCGCTTGATCGCCACGTCGGACACCAGCCCGTGCATGTCCTCGGGGTCCACGCGCGGGGCGTTCCCTGCGTCGGGATCGCCGTTGGGGTTGCCGTTCTCGCAGTCGAACAGCAGGACGAACTCGTAGCGGTTCATGATCGGCTCACTCATGGGTAGTCTCCTCCGTTTCAATGATCGGTTCGGTTGCGCCGGCCTTGCGCGCCGCGGACTTCTCGGCGCGGTCGGCGCGGTCGGCGGCCATCTGCTGGTAGTAGCCAAGTGCGAAGAGGCTCTGCTCCTCCATGGTCAGCACGGAGGGCACGCTGTCGCCGAGCTGGGCCCAGATGCCGGCGATCCGCTGCTCGAACATGGCGGCCAGGCCCCCGGACAGCTTGTTGAGGTGGAACTGGCTGGTTCTGGTCAGCCTGCCGAGGACCAGCGCAGGGGTCGCGCTGGCGGAGGCGTAGAAGCGCTGGACGACCCCGGCGTCAACGCCGGGCAAGGCCGCGCGCTGGAGGTCGGCGAGCACGGCCATCAGTCGGCCGCAGTGGTACGCGGGTCGGGGATGGGCGGTATTCAGGGTGGGCATCAGGTGTGCGTCTCCTTTCCGAACGATGTAGGCACGCAGGAGGCCGATGCGGGCATGGTTGGCCGGGCCTCCCGTAATGCAGTCGATGCGCCAGCGGGCCAGGGCGCGCGCCGCAAGCGGCTCCGTGATGGGCAGGGCTGCGAGGGCGGCGCGCCAGAGGTGGGCCGCTGCGGGGGTGGGCACTTCGTCCAGTTCCCGCGCCGTGGCAGCCAGCACGGCAAGGAACTTGGGCGGAGGGGCGAGGCCGAGGCCGTCGCGGCGGACGATGGCGAGGTCGTCGAACCAGGAGCGCACCCGCACGACGAGCTCCTCGAACCGGCCCTCCATCCAATCGCGTATCATGACGCGCCCGCCGGCCCCGGAGAGGCTGAGCGCATGGTACTGGTTGTTGAGCAGGTCCGGCCGCGTGCCGGCCCGGATGGCCGAAAGCAACTCATCGGCCCGGCGCTGGGCGCTCAGCTCCGCGGCATCGTCGGGCGCTTCGAGCCACGCGAGCGGGTCGTCGGCCTCCTCCACCGGCGCTCGGAACCAGTGGACGACCTTGCATCCGGGGAACCGCTTGGCGTGGTGGGCCAGCAGGTCGTTCAGAGCCGCCCGGCAAGCGGCCGCGGCGTCGTCGGACATGGCCGCATTCGCCGACTGCTTGAGGCCGTAGGAGGGGAAGGCGTCTTTGTCGAACCCCACCAGCGACGAGCCCATGCCGATGCCGCCCACATCGGAGAGGCCGCTGACCTTGGGATGGGTGGCGGCAGCCGCCACGCGCTCACCCGTGGCGAAGCAGACCATCCTCTCGGCGGCATCGTCGGCCGGGCCGCCGAGGTGGGTGCGCCGGTACTCCTGCCACCACTCGTGCCACGACGTCTCCTCCACGACGAAGCTCTCCTGGAGGCGGATGGTGACCTTGTCCGTGGCCTTGGCCTTGCAGCGCGCCAGATCCTGCTGGATCGCCGCGACGCGATCGGGGTCGGACAGCGCGGCCGCCGGGCCGGCAAGCCCCGGCACCGCCGCCGCGCCGGCTTGAAGCAGGCCCACGAAGAAGGCATGCTTCGCCTCGGACTTGGCCGACGGCTGGCCGGACGGCTGGTGCAGGGCGACGACCTCGGCGGCCTCGACGAGGAAGTGGCAGCCCTTGAGCGTCACGAGCTCGCCCTGGGTCAGATCCGGGCAGCAGGGGAAAGCCTGCCCGGCGTTGCGCTTGTCCGAGGTGTCGCCGAGGGGCAGCACGCCGACATAGGCGCCCTGGGCGTCGAACCCGAGCGCCCATCGGACGGATCGGGATGCGAGGCCCGGCGGGAGCGCAAGGCCCCGCTTGTAGGCATAGTCACAGAGACGATCAATCATCGTTCACCTGCTCTCCCGGCTTGTGGACCTCGGGGCTGCTGTAGTCCGGCACCATGAGCACGCCATCCGTGACCCTGGCGTGGAACAGCGAGATCGCCGGCGGGCTGAAGGGCGTGCCCTGTTGCGCCAGGTCGAAGACGTCGTAGAGCATCCATCCCAGGTCCATATCGGGCAGGTCCCGGTTCCCGACAATCGGACCATCGTAAGGCTCGAAGAAGGCCGGGAACTCGCGGCAACCCAGGTAGGGCTGGTAGATGCACTGCCCGGCGCCGGCCCTTCGCCGGAACTGGGCCTCGATGGCGGCCTGTTCGGATGCGCCGCCGGCCCACGGCCGAGCCTCGGCGTGGAGGCGGTACCGCACGTCCTTCAGGGCCATGGTCTGGCGTTGCGTGCGGCCCTTCTGGTCGGTGCCCACCATGTCCTTGTCCGCGTCGGCGATGATCGGCTGCGGCTCGGCTCGACCGGACGCCCATTGCATGATCGTGTCCGCGCCGGGCGCGCGCTCCTTGACCTCATTGCGGCGCAAGGCGATGTACCGGGGCGGCGCGAGCACCTCGATGGCGGTGACCTGCCACCTGAACTTGGGCTTGTAGTAGATGGCATCGAAGACGGCGCGCGCCGCGGACGGCGTGATCACAGGGTAGCTGAACCGTTCAACCTTGAGGGCGGGCTGTGTGAAGCATGCCAGGTCGCCCCAGACTTCCAGCGCTAGTCGATTAGGCGTCATACGCAACCTCCTTGTATCGTCACGCAAACAGCGCCGCCGCACCGGCGGGCGGCACCAGGCCGAGAAGATCGTGGTAATGCTCTTGCTGCCAGTAGATGAACCAGTCGGCGGCATCGACGCGCCCGGCCACCCGCACAGGCCGCAGGTAGGCGCCGACCGGATCAGACGGACCGGGACGGAACAGGCTGATCGTCAGGGGACGCGCCTTGCGCATCCAGGATCCCGATATGCCGCGGTTGTCCGCCTCCAGCACCAACTCGTCGTAGAGTGCCATCCCATGACGGTATGGCGCCAAGACATTCACAGAGCCCCCCGGAATGAGCCGGTAGAGGCGGCTGACCTCGGGGAAGTCGGCGGCGAGTATTGCGTTGGTAAGCTCGCCTGCCAGTTCCGCCGGCCTGGCGATGCTGTACAACTCACGGTAGTATGCGTCGAATGTGCCGGGATTGTCGATGTCCATCCAACCCGCGCCGCGGCTTCGGAGGAGGTACTCGGTCACGGCGGCGGCCTGGCAGTAGGCCCCCGGCGGATAGAGCGCGCCCTCGACGTCTGGCCGGAAGACGATCAGTTCGGACTGCTCGATCTTGCCGTGCCTGTTCACCCGACCCGCCGCCTGGGCGATCGCCTCCAACGGGCCGAAGGCCCGGTAGCCGACCGGGAAGCTCAAGTCGACGCCTGCCTCGACGCACTGGGTCGCGGCGAGAAGGCAACGGGCGTTCCCCTCCAGGCGGCGGCGAACCTCGGCCAGGACCGCTTCGCGATGAGCCGGGCACATGCTCGTGGAGAGGTGGAAAACGCCGTCGGTATGCCCGCCCCCGATCGCCTCGGCCAGCTCCGCGGCGTGCCTCTTCAGGTTCGTGATGCAGACGGCCTGCCCGTCCCCGCGCATCTCCGACGCAACGGCCTGCCAGGTCATGCGCTCGTCGGTCGCCGGCCACCGAACCCGGACGCGCTTCAGCTTCCCGAAGAGCGACGCATCGCGCCGGGCGATCTCTGTGGGCGCCCACCCGGCGCTCTTGAGCTTGCGGACATGCTCGTCAAGGTGGCCGAACGCGGGCTGCGTGGCGGTTGAGAGGACCGTTGTGACGCTGAAGCGCTCTGCGAGCCGGGAGAGCGCCGCCAGCGTCGGCACGGCCAGATGCACCGGCAGCGTCTGGACCTCGTCGAACACCACGACGCTGTCGGCGATCCGGTGCAGCTTCCTGCCGGCCCCGGGCCGGTTGGCAAAGAGCGACTCGAGGAACTGCACGCTCGTGGTGACCACGAGCGGCGCATCCCAGGCCTCGCAGAGCTGCGCCTGCCGCATCCGCGCCGCCCGGCCCGCCGGGGATTCATCGGCCTCGGCGTCCGCCGCTTCGGTCCGCGTCCCGGCCAGGCTGTGGTGCTCGAGGACGTAGTCAGGCCCGAACAGGGCATCGAACAGGTCATGGCAGGTGGCGGCTGTCTGATCGATGATGCTGAGGTAGGGCGCCACCAAGATCACACGCCGCAGGCCGTGCCGGGCGGCATGGGCCAGGGCGAAGCCGAGGAGGGCGAGCGTCTTGCCGGCCCCTGTCGGCGCGGCGAGCGTGTAGGAGCCGACCGGTAGCCCGGCCCGCGCCTGGCAGATATCCCACAGTTCGCGCCGAACGGCCTGCATCTCGGGTGATCCGCCCGTCGAGGCATTCAGCAAGGTCGTGCGCCGCCTGACGACGTCGAGGGCCTCGGAGGCCCGTAGCGGCACGCCCGGTATGCGCGGCGCACGGAAGTGCGCCTCCGTGTCTAGGAAGTCGGCATCAACCAGCGCCGAGTAGAGCATACGTACATCGAGCATGCCGGAGGCGCCGTGCGGCGGCTGCGCGATCATCGGAGAGGCGGGCGCTTCGACCGCGACCCCGTCCCCTGCCAGCGACTCCATGAGGCGGCCGTAGTCGGCATCGCTGAGCCGAAGGCCCTGCGGATGTGATCCCGACAGGGCCTCTGGCTTGAGGCACGACAGCGACCCCTTATCGGCTGCGGGCAGACCGGAGTGGTGTCCCTGGATCGCCAGGGCGGCGGCCACGCACCGATAGCGGGTCAGCGCGATCCAGGCTCCGGCGGACCAGTGATCGATCCCGCCCGCCAGACCCCGCAACCGGTCCTGGAACAGCGCCCCATACTTGCCCAGGTCGTGCAGATGCCCTGCAAGGCGCGCCTCTCCTTCGCCACCGAAGGCGGCTCCGAACCCGCCCGCCATCTCCGCCACGGCGTTCAGGTGGTCCGACAGCAAGTGCCAGCGGCCGGGGTCTCCCTCGGGCGGCGTATGGGCGTAGTGCGGCGTCGGCATGGGCTGCTCCCTTCTCTGCGATAGCACCTTGCATGGATACTGCCTCAACGCCCCGGAAAGCGGAAAGCAGTCTCAGCACCATTCGCCGCCGGTTCGCCGCGGTCCTGCACGGGTTGGGCCGCGTCGTTGGCGCTCAGGCCGGCATAGACCCGAGCCCTGAAGGGGCGATTGTCATCAGCCCGGGGCGGCGCCCTGGGAACCTGGCGCTCGGGATGGCGACCGGTGCGCCGCCCCGCCACGTATCATGCCGGCGATGTGTATATGGCGTCGCTCCCAGGGCGTTGCCCCGGGCTCGGGTTGGGCCGCGCCGTTGGCGCTCAGGCCAGCATAGACCCGAGCCCTGAAGGGGCGATTGTCATCAGCCCGGGGCAACGCCCTGGGTTGCTGATACGGCATGGGGTACGATGCATTCATGCATCTACAGTCCGTCAAACGATAGGGGTATCGATATGGCTACCGTCACACTCTCCGCCAAGTACCAGGTAGTGATCCCCCAAGCAGTCCGGGAGGAGATGTCCCTGACGCCTGGCGAGCAGTTCCGCGTCTTCCGGTACGGTGACCGAGTTGAGCTGGTGCCCGTGCGTCCCATGTCGGCCCTGCGCGGCTCGCTGCCTGGGCTGGATACCGACCTCACGCGCGACGGGGATCGGTCGTGAGCGCCGCGGTCGTCGTGGACTCATCGGGCTGGCTGGAGTACCTGGCAGGCAGTCCCAGGGCTGACCTATACGCGTCCGCCATCGAGGATACGGACAACCTCCTGGTCCCGGTGATCAGCGTATACGAGGTATTCAAGAAGGTGCTGCGCGAGGCGGGCGAGGATGCCGCCCTCGGAGTAGCGGCCGCCATGCACGCCGGGACCGTCGTGGAGCTGGACACTCCGTTGGCGCTGGAGGCCGCACGATACCCGCTGCCGCTGGCCGACAGCCTGATCTATGCCACAGCCCGGAGGCACGGCGCCACACTCCTGACCCAGGACGAGCATATGGAGGGGCTCCCCGGAGTGCGCTACTTCGAAAAGCCCCGATCCTGAGGGTTCGTCGCCCCTACCCGATCTTCTCCATGCCGCCCATGTACCCGCGCAGCGGCTCGGGGACCGTGATGCTGCCGTCCTCGTTCTGGTAGTTCTCGATGACGCCGATGAGGGTGCGCGGGAGGGCCAGGCCGGAGCCGTTCAGCGTGTGGACGAACTCGGGCTTGACGCCGGGCGCCGGGCGGTACCGGATGCCGGCGCGACGGGCCTGGTAGTCCGTGAAGCAGGAGCAGCTGGAGACCTCCAGCCACTCGCCGCCGTTGTCGCCGCAAGCGGGCGCCCAGAGCTCCACGTCGTACTTCACGGCCGCCACGAAGGAGAGGTCGCCGGTACACATCTGGATGACGCGGTGCGCCAGGCCCAGCTCGCGGCAGACATCCTCGGCGTTGTCCACCAGGGCGGCCAACTCGGCCTCGGAGGTCTCCGGCGTGACGAACTTGACCATCTCGACCTTGTCGAACTGGTGGCCGCGCTTGATGCCCCGGACGTCGCGGCCGGCGGACATCTGCTCGCGCCGGAAGCAGGGCGAGTAGGCGACGTACTTGATGGGCAGCTGCGCGCCGTCGAGAATCTCCTCGCGGTGGAGGTTGGTGACGGGCACCTCGGCTGTGGGGATGAGCCAGAGGTCGTCCTCGATGTCGCGGTAGAGGTTGTCGCCGAACTTGGGCAGGTTGCCGGTGCCGACGAGGCACTGCTCCTTGACCACCGCCGGCGGGTAGATTTCGGTGTAGCCGTGCTTGCGGACGTGCAGGTCCAGCATGAAGGCAATGAGCGCGCGCTGCAGCGCGGCGCCGGCGCCCTTTAGGACATAGAAGCGCGAGCCGCTGATCTTGGTGCCGCGCTCGATGTCCAGGATGCCCAGGGCCGCGCCCAGCTCCCAGTGGGGCTTCGGAGTGAAGTCGAAGACGCGGGGCTCGCCCACGTTGCGGACCACGATGTTCTCGCGGTCGTCGGCGCCCACGGGCACGCCGGCCAGCGGCAGATTGGGGATGTCGAGCAGGAGCGTCTGCTGGTCGGCCTCGGCCTGCTTCAGGCGCGCCTCGCCGGCGGATATCTCATCGCCCAGGGCGCGCATTTCCGACTTCATGGCCTCGCGCTGCTCGTTGTCCCTGGCCTTGCCGATCTCCTTGGAGCCGCTGTTCCGGCGGGCGCGCATCTCGCTGACTTCGCCCTCGGTGCGCCGCCGATCCTCGTCCAGCGAGAGGAGCTGATCCACCAGGGCCGGGTCGGCGCCCAGCGATGCCAGGCCGGCCTTCACCTGGTCGGGCTGCTCACGGATCAGTCGGATATCGAGCATGGCGGAACCTCCTCAGCGCAGTCGCGTTGCCCTATTATGGCCCACCGAGGCGGCGCCATGCCCGGCTTGCGGCCGGTTCGGTAGACTGACGCTAACAAGGGGGGCCAACATGAGGCACTGGAAGCAGTCGATGATGCTCGCGGCGGCGGCGTGCGCGGGGCTCTGCGCGGCCGGTCGAACGCTTGCCAAACCGGCGACGGACCCGGTGGCGGCCGCATGGGCCGAGGACTTCCGCCACCAGCCCCTGGTCCGCCGCCCGAAGATCGAGGCGCGCTACGTTGACGCCACGCGCTCGGCGCTGGAGGTCGTGGCCCAGGACTACCGGCTCGCGCTCGACTTCAAGGGTGAGCGGGGCAGCCGCATCCGATCCCTGACGGCGCACGGCGTCGGAGACATGCTCACCGGCGACGGCGCCTACCTGAGCCTGACCACCGCCGACGGGACCTCCTGCACCAGCCTCAACGCGCGCCAACCCTCGCGGGTGAACATCTACCGGCGGGGCCCTTACACGATCGAGACGCACTGGCTCGACGTGCCGCTGGCCGATGCCTCCGGCAGGGCGCTGCCCATCAAGGGGGAGGTGGTCTTCACCAGCTACCCCGAGAAGATGCACATCAGCGTCATCCTGCACGTGACGGGCGACGTCGAGGTGCGCGACGCAGCGCTGGTCTTCAATCTGGCGCACGGCGCGGCGCTCCAGCGCTTCGGCCCCTCGGGCGCGCCCGGTCCGGATAGCGCCGTCATCACTGGGGACGCCCCGAACCGCACGCTGGGCGCCCTCTTCTTCCCGGCTCCCGGTTCGGCATCGTCCGTCGAGGTGAGCGGCGGCAAGCGCGTTGCGGTCCACATGCCGTTGGGCGCCTCGGGCGCGTGGGCCAAGGGCTCGCAGCACACGCTGCACTGTGCGTTCATCCCGGTTCAGGGCCCATCGACCGCACGACGGCTGCAGGCCGAACTCCACCCGTTGCCGGCTTCGGCGCTGAAGGCCTCCTCCGGCCGTGCGCTGGGCTACGACCCCGTGCGGGGATGCTACACCGTGCGGACCTCCACGCCGGGCGGCTTCAACCACCACTTCGCCAACCCGAACGACTACGAAACGGCCACCTTCTCCATCGCCAACGACGGCCTGCCGCGCAAGGTCTATGTCATGCACGACACGGATGTGAGCCCGGGGTCGGTGGAGTGCGGCATCCTGCTGGATCAGCGGGGCGATGCGCTGCCGATCACGGTACAGATCTCCAAGAACTTCGCCGGTGAGATCGAGGAGCCGTTCTACAACCCCACCGACATCCCCTTCTCGGAGACCTTCTTCCCGCTCTACCTGAAGCCCCGTGAGACGCGCCGGATGACGAGCCTTCACCTCTACCAGAACTGGGGCTGCAAGCCGCTGAAGCAGTTCTCGTCGCTGGGCGCCTGGATGGATTACTACCATATGTCCACCGGCGTGACGGAGACGACCTGCTACGTGCCGTTCAACTTCGCGGGTCTTCCGGGCGTGAGCATCGCCGACTTCCGGGGGATGAGCCAGCCCTACTGGTCCAGCCAGCCCCAGCACGACAACGTGGCCGGGCACAGCTTCCTGCGGTACCGGGACGCCGGCGGCAAGTGGCGCTACGCCGAGTACACCGGCACCACGTTCCGCAGCACGGGCCCCAACTGGGCCGACATGAGCATGCACTACCTGATGGACGACGGCTCGGCGCGCGTCACCGCCGACGTCTTCGAGCTGCCGGCATCCGACGAACTGCGGAACTTCATCCGCCTCCGCGTGGACTTCCTGAAGGATGTGGGCGTCTACGAGGGCGATCTGGCCCGCAACGTTCTGCTTCTCAATGCCGCCAGCTGGGTGCAGGGCATGCGCTACGACAAGGCGGCCATCGGCGGCTCCGAGGGTGAGCCGAAGGTCTTCGACATCCGATTCGACGGCACGCCGACCACGGCAGCCGAGCCGATCCCGTCACCCAACGGCTACATGGTGGTCTATCCGCATCGGCAAGGCGCGAACGCGTTCGTGGTACGCGGCTTCCGAGGCAGGCTGTCAGGCAAACCGGTTCGGCCCGGCATGACGGTGGTCGGCTACGGCGCGCGCGGTCCCATGCGCCAGCCGGGAGATACCGTGCTCTCGTTGGCGCCCGTTACTGAGGCGACATCCATGCGCGCCGGCGATTGGATCGAGACAGACCTCTTCCTGATGCCCTACGGCGGCCCGGCGCCGCAGGACCCGTTGCCTGCACGCAAGGCGGCGTTCGACTTCGGCGCCAATGCTCCGAAGCTCACGTCCGTCACGCTCGGCAAGAAGGTAGCGGACTTCCCGACCCGCGTCCGCCTGGACGCATCCGGCAAGGCGCAGTTCACCGTGACCGGCGGCTTCGACAGAATCCCCATCATCGTGGAGGGAGCCAGGAGCTACTCCGGCCTCCGCCTCACCTGCATCGACCAAGGGAAGCGGCTCGTCCCGCACTCTCAGCCGGGGCAGAAGGATGGCTACCAGACCACCGTGCTGCCCGACGGCACGTTCAGTTCGGTTTTCCTCTACCAGACCGACGGCAAGGCGCATCGCTTCCTCGCCGAGTAGGGCTCGTTCGTAGAAGCAACCGGGCCGGGATCAGGCGCCCGCCTCTTCCCGGTCCGGTCAGTGTACAGGGTCTTGCCGTGTGTCGTTGACGTTAAGAGACTCTATAGACTTGTGGCGGAGACGGTGAAGGGGCTGCGTTTGTGCGTTCTGAGCGTGGCTCGAGCGGCGAGACCGTGTGCGGAACGCAGGCCGCTATGCAGTTCGTTCCGGCGATCCCATGCCCTGAGGGGCGGTTGCGCAACACCGAGGGCTGTTTCCGCACAGAGTCGGCGTCGCATGTGCAGAACAGCTACACCATGGCCAGGTGCGTCAGGGTGCCGGCCGCCACGCTGATGAGGTAGAGCAGGAGGGCGATGCGGAGGCTGTCTCGCAGGGGGCGATTGTCGCGGAAGAGGATCAGCCCGCCCATGCCCGCCGCCGTACCCAGACCGGCCAGCGCGGAGCCGAACGTCAGGTGCCCACGGATGAACTGGTCCGTGATGGCCACGGACGATGCACAATGGGGGATCAGCCCCACCAGTCCGGCCAGCGCAGGCTGGAAGACCGAGCCGTGCAGCAGGAAGCGGTCCACAGCCGCCGGGCCGGCTGATCGCATGGCGAACCCGATGGCGTAGCTGCTGGCCCAGAGGAAGAGCGCCACCTGGGCCGTGCGGTTCAGGGCGCATAGCAGCATGGGCCAGCCGGGAGTGAGGCAGGGCCCCTCGTGGCCGCACGCGTGGTGGTGGTGGCCCTCCTCGCAGGCCTCCTTCTCCTCGTCGGGCGTAACGGCTCGCCGCGTCCGTGTCACGGCATCATGGCCGAACCCGGCCGCCACCGCCAGGAGCGCCTTGGCTCCGACCAGCGCGAGCATGGCGGCGTAGAGCTGCGGGTGGGCCATGAGCACGGGCACCGCCTCGTCACTGGTGGAGATGAAGACCGCCAGCAGCGTGCCCGCCGTGACCGTGCGCCGGGCATAGGCCGCCGCGGCCACGGCCGAGATGCCGCACTGAGGCACCGCGCCCAACAGGGCTCCAGCCAACGGCCCGCTGGTCTGCATGCGGTCCAACCAGCCGGGGGCGCCCGTGCGCCGGCGGTGCTCCAGCCACTCGAGCAGGACGAACGCAGGCAAGAGCAGGGGCAGGGCTTTGAGGGTATCGATGAGCGATTCGAGGGCAATATCCACGGAGAGCGCCTGGCCTGATCGTCAGTAGTGGTCGCGGACCCGAGCGGCCCGTTCGACGAGCACATTATGCCACGTACCCACTTGGCGCGGGCGGCGCGCACCAAGTCGGCGACATTGCGGATAATATGCTGGTGGGAGATGATCGGCTATGACACAGCAGGACGATGCGCCGGTTCGCGAGTTCGCCGACCGGGGTACGATCTGGCTTCTGGGTTCGCCTGCCAACCTGCGCGATCTCGTTGCCATGGCGGCCAAGGATATCGCCGACAGTCTGGAGTTCAGCCGCGCGGAGCGCGTGAACCGCTCGTTCGTGCCCGCCAACCTGCACAAGCAGGAGGCCGACCTCCTCTACCGGGTGCCGTTTCGCGCGGGCAGAGCCGAGGTCTGGGTCTACGTGCTGGTTGAGCATCAATCGCAGCCTGATCGGCTCATGTCGCTGCGCCTGTTGTCGTATATGGTACAGGTGTGGGACCTGCAGCGCGAGGCGTGGGACCGCGACCACATGCCCGCGGTTCAACGGAGGCCCGCTCCGATTGTGCCCATCGTCTTCTACACGGGCACGCGACGATGGCGACGCGTGTCGGACCTGGCTTCGATCATCGAGGCGCCGCGGCCCCTACAGCGCTTCGTGCCGCGGTTTGACACGCTGTTCGTCAACCTGGCCGGACTTGGGACCGAGGAGCTGAAGGGCTCGGCGCTGGGCTCCGTCCTGCGCGCCCTGCAGGTTGCACACGCCTCGGCGGAAGAGCTGCAGGAAGCACTGGTTACGGCGATGCACGAGCTGGGCAAACTACCTGCCGAGGACCGGGCGGAGTGGCGCCGGGCAGCCCACTATCTGCTGCTGTTGGTGCGGCATCTGCGGAAGCCGTCGGAGCGGGAGTGCCTGTATCAGGCCCTGTCGGACGGCGCCGCCCCGGAGCAAAGAGAGGAGTTTGATGAGATGGCGATGACGGATGCACAGGTGCTGCTGGCCCAGGGCCGCCGCGAAGGCATACACGAGGGCATTCAGGAGGGCTGTCGAAGGCTCTTGAGCCGATTGCTTGAGCGAAGGTTCGGGCCCTTGACCACCCACCAACGCAGAGCGGTCGAAGCCCTCACAGAGGCTGAGGCCGAGACGATGAGCGATAGGCTGCTCGACGCGCGGTCGCCTGCAGACCTGGGGCTCTAGCTCCGCCCAGACCCGGGCAGGAAACGACCGGTGCGGTGGCGAACTGCCGGGCTACGGAGGGCGATATGCTAACCAAGGCCATCAACTACTGGTCGTTTCCCGGCGGGCTGGAGGGCGCGAAGCCGATCATCGAAGCCGTGCGCGAGGCCCGCGCCGCGGGCTACGAGGCGCTGGAGCCCGCGCTGGCGGAGGGCGGGGAACTGGGGCTGGAGACCGATGAGGCATCGGTCCGGGCCATCGCCCGCATGGCCGACGCCGAGGGCGTGCGCATTCAGTCCGTGGCCACGGGCCTGCTCTGGGCATCGCCCCTGACATCCGACGACCCGGCCGTCCGCGCCCGGGGCCTGACCATCTGCCGTAAGCTGATCGATGTGGCCGCGTGGCTCGGCGCCGGCGCCGTGCTCGTGATCCCCGGAGCGGTGGATGTCTTCTTCATGCCCGGCGCGCCCGTCACGCCCTACGCCGACGTCTACGAGCGCGCCATCGACGCCATCGGCGAACTGGAGCCCTATGCCCAGGAGCGCTCGGTGGCCATCGGGCTGGAGAACGTCTGGAACCGGTTTCTCATGGAGCCGTCGTCCATGTGCTCATTCATCGACCTCTTCGACTCGCCCTGGGTGGGCGCCTACCTGGACACCGGCAACTGCACCGCCTTCGGGTATGCGGAGCACTGGATCCGCATGCTGGACCATCGCCTGAAGCGCGTCCACTTCAAGGACTACCGCCGGGACGGCGGCGGCGCTTCGGGCTTCGTGGACCTCCTGGCGGGCGACGTGAACTGGCCCGAGGTCGTGGCCGCCCTGAACGAGGTGGGCTACGACGGCCCCGTCACCGCCGAGATGATCCCCGGCTACAAGCACTACCCGGAGGTGCTGATCCAGAACACCTCACGGGCCATGGACGCCATCCTGGGCCGCTGACCGCCCGGGGCGCCCACTCCTTTACACGCATCGCCCGCCCGCACCATAATGCGGCCAACCTTGAGCCCGGAGACCGGCAATGCCCTCCCGAATGCACGTCATCTCGCACACCCACTGGGACCGTGAGTGGTACCAGACCTTCCAGCAGTTCCGCCTGCGGCTGGTGGACCTCGTCGACCATCTGCTGGATATCCTGGAGAACGACCCGGACTTCCGGCACTTCAACCTGGACGCACAGACCATCGTGCTGGAGGACTACCTCCAGATTCGGCCCGAGGCCCGCGAGCGGATTGAGAAGCACATCCGCAGCGGTCAGATCACCATCGGGCCCTGGTACCAGCTGAACGACGAGTTCCTGACCAGCGGCGAGTCGACCGTTCGCAGCCTGCTCATCGGCCACCGCGTCGCCCGCTCGTTCGGCGCGGTCATGAAGATCGGCTACCTACCCGACCAGTTCGGCAACCTGGGCCAGATGCCGCAGATCTTCCAGGGCTTCGGCATCGACAACGCCATCATGGGTCGCGGCTACCAGCTGGCCGACGACCGCAAGATGGAGTTCAAGTGGGTGGCGCCCGACGGCTCATGCGTGGTGGCCTCCCTCATGGCCTACTGGTACAACAACGCCCAGTACATCCCCGAGGACGGCGACGGCGCCCTCAAGGCCGTGGCCTCGTTGCGCGACGTCATGGCGGCCAACTCGGCCATCGGCGACCTGCTCTTCATGAACGGCGTCGATCACCTGGAGGCGATCCCGCACATCGGTCGCACCGTAAAAGCCGTCAACGCCCGTCTACAGGCCGACGGCGCGGGCGATGAGATCGTCCACTCCACGCTGCCGGCCTACGTCGACGCCCTGCGCGAGGCCGCCGCCGAGGCGCCGCTGGCCACCGTCTCCGGCGAACTGCGCGAGGACCGCCACGGCGCATGCCTGGCTGGCGTCCTGTCCACGCGCGTCTACCTGAAGCAGGCCAACCACGCCTCCGAGCAGTCGCTGGAGCGCTACGCCGAGCCGCTTTCGGCGTTCGCCCGCATCCACGGAGCCGCCTACCCGCAGGACCAGCTCCGATACGCTTGGAAGCTGCTCATGCAGAACCACCCGCATGACAGCATCTGCGGCTGCTCCATCGACCAGGTGCACGACGAGATGATGCCCCGGTTCGATCAGGTCATGCAGGTGGCAGACTTCTTCGCCGAGCGCGCGATGGACACGCTGGGCGGGCGAGACCGGACCAAGGGCGCCACCGACGAGGCGGACCGCCTCCTCATCTTCAACACCCTGAACTGGGAGCGCACCGACCCGGTGACCGTGACCCTGGAATTCCCGCTGGGCGGCTTCACGCGGGGCAATCCGCCGAAAGATGCGGCTCGCGTGGTCCACGGCTTCGCCCTTGTGGACCCCGACGGCGCCGAGGTCCCCTTCGGCATCACCGCCACCGAGACCGTCATCGCCACCGTCTGCAACCCGCTGGATCTGCCCTTGGACCAGTGGGTGCAGCGCATCACCGTGGAGTTCGTGGCCGAGGGCGTGCCGGCTTGCGGCTACAAGGAGTACCGCATCGAACGGCGCCCCTCCATGCCCGCCTACCCGCCCGTGGACCAGCCCGGCCCGACCGACCTCTACTACTACGACCCGGCCCTCGAGGACGGCGGCGACATCGGCGACGAGTACCTCTATCGGGCGCCGCTGAACGACCAGAAGCTTGAGGACTGCCTGGCCTGCCGTAAGAGCTGGGCCATCCAGCAGACCCCGGTCCGCAGCACGGCCACGAACCTGGCCGACTACCTGATCCCGCGTAGCACGGCCGCCGAGGGCCGCTCCGCCGACCTGGTGGCTTGTCCCGTGGAGCATAAGCGCACGGTCTGGGCCGGCGTGCCCCGCGCCGAGTACACGCTGACCGTCGACAACAAGGCCGCCGACCACCGGTTGCGTGCCGTTTTCGACGCCTCCGGCGGCGAGACCGTCACCGCGGCCAGCGCCTACGATGCCGTCGTGCGGCCCAACCGCGCCCAGCACGAGGCCATGGGCGCCTCGCCGTTCCACCCCATGCTGCTCTGGGTCGACACCGCCGCCGATGGCGACGACGAGAGGTCCGAGCAGGGCCGCACCCTGATCGCGCCGGGCCTCTACGAGTACGAGGTCTACGAGCACGGCCAGGGCGAGGCTTCCTACCGGAGCCTGGCCATCACGCTCCTGCGCTGCGTGGGCCAGCTCAGCGGCCGAGGCGACGGACCCGGCATCCAGACGCCCGGCGGCCAGTGCCCCGGCAAGCACACCTTCCGCATCGCCCTCTTCCCGCACGCCGGCGACTGGAAGGCCGGCAAGGTCTGGAAGCAGGCGCACCAGTTCGCCACGCCGCTCAAGCCGCTCCAGTGCCCCGCCGCCGCCCGGCCCGCCTGCCGCACCTACGTCGAGGTGGGCCCCGACCAGCTGATCCTCAGCGCCCTCAAGCGGGCCGAGGATCGCGACACGCTCATCATCCGCTTCTTCAACACCACGGATGAGGACGTGGCCGAGGCGACTTGCCGCGTGCCCGGCGCCAAGCGGCTCCGCGTGGTGAACCTGGATGAGGAGCCGCAGGGCGAATGGACGTCGGGCGACAGCCTGTCACTGCCCGTTGGCGCCAAGAAGATCATCACAGTCGAGGCGGAGGTGTAGCCGCCATGCACATCACGATCCTGGGCGACATCGAGGGCGTTTGCGGCATCAACTCATGGGAGCAGACCGGCGGCGGCGGCCCGCTCTATGAGGAGGGGCGGCGCCTCTACACGGCCGAGGTGAATGCGGCCGTGCGCGGATGCCTCGAGGCCCGCGCCCACGAGGTGGTGGCCATGGACGGCCACGGCGGCGGCTACCCCGGAGGCCGCTCGTTCATGAACTGGATCCCCGACCAGCTCGAGGCCGGCGCCGAGTATGTGCGGGGATACCGCTGGGGATGCTACACGGAGTCGATGGCGCAGGATCTGACGGACCGCGCCAACGCCTTCCCCGACGGCGCCGGCGAGGAGCGCTACGCGGCCCGCGCGGTGGCCCTTGTCGGCGCGCACGCCATGGCCGGCACGCCGGATGGGGTGCTGAATCACACCATCAACGCCGACGGCTGGCACGGCGTGACCGTGAACGGGCAGGTCATCGGCGAGGTGGGACTGCTGGCCGCCACGGCGGGGGCCTTCGGCGTGCCGGTGATCTTCATCTCCGGCGACCAGGCGGCCTGCGACGAGCTG